>WQWY01000039.1 GCA_009785115.1 Micrococcales bacterium | reverse complement strand
TCGACGCCGAAGCGCTTGGCGACCAGCGGGGACAGGCCGCCGACGAGGGCGCCGAGCACGCAGATGAGCAACAGGGACAGGCCCACGACGAACGCCACGGACAGGTCGGCGAAGATCACGCCGGCCCCGATCGCCAGCAGGCCCAGACCCACCCCGAGCAAGACGCCGGTCGCGCACTCGCGGGCCGTCACCCGCAGAGCGTCGGACGGCCGCACCTCGCCGATCGCCAGGGCGCGGACACAGGCGGAGGACGCCTGCGTGCCCACCTTTCCCCCGGTGCCAATGAGCAGCGGGATGAAGATCGCCAGCGCCGCCTCCTCTTCGAGCGCCTCCTCGAAGCCGTAGGCAACCGTCACGGTGAGCAGCGAGACGCCGAGCAGCGGCACCACCCAGACGAACCGGGACCGGGCCATCTTCAGCACGGACACCGCCATGTAGTGCCCGGCCCACGCGTTCGAGCCGCCCTGCCGGGCGGCGTCCTCGGTCTCGGCACGCTCGATGACCTCGTCCGCGTCGTCGTAGGTGAGCAGGCCGATGACCCGTTCTGCGGGGTCGACCACGGGCAGATCGAGCAGGTTGGCGTCGACCATCAGACGGGCGGCGCGCTCCGCCGGCTCAGTGGCGTGGACGTGGGGCGGGTCGGTGACCACGAACTCCGAGACGGGCACGTCATCGGCGGCGAGCACGAGCTCGCGCAGGCTGACCACCCCGGTCAGATGCCCGTCGACGTCCACCACGGGGAGGGTGTAGATGGTCTCTACATCCTTTCCTACGGCGCGCACGTGCTCGAGCGCCGAGGCGACGGACAAGCTCTCGGCGAGCACGACCACCTGCGGGGTCATGTACCTGCCCGCCGACCCCTCGGGGTAGCCGAGCAGGGTCGCGGTCATCTCGCGCTCGGCCGGACTCAGCCCGGCGAGCACGCGCTGGGCCACCGCGGAGGGCAGCTCGCCCAGCATCCGGGCCCGGTCGTCCGGGGCGAGTGCGTCGACGAAGTCGCGAAACTCCTGGTCGCGCATGACGTCGAGCACCGCCTCCTGGGTGGAGGGTTTCAGCTCCTCGAACACCTCCAGGGCGTGTTCGGATTCGAGCAGCCGGAAGGCGGTGGCGGCCGCCTTGGGCTCCATCCGGTCCAGGGAGTCCGCTACCTCCCAGGGGGGGTGTCCGCGCTCCCACTCCTGGGCCGTCCCCAGGTCGCCGCGCACGATGAGCGTGCGAAGGGTGGGCTCGTGGACCTCGGTAGACACCGGCGTCTGCTTCGGGTCTGGGCTGTTCACCACCCGCTCCCTACCCCCACGCCGCGTGGTCGAAATCAACCGTCGCGGGGTCGTGGGTCAGCGCGGAGGCGTTTCCCAGTGGCGGCGAACGGCCGCCGCGAACTCCTGCGCCCGTTCGAAGGGGAAGAAGAGTTTTGCGCCCTCCAGCTCGACGACTTCCCGTACTCCGGGAATGGTGTCGCGCAGCCAGTTTGCCCACTTCAGGTCGAAGAACACGTCGGCGTTGCCCCACACGATGAGCGTCGGAACGTCGAGGCTCCGCAGGCCTGGCTCGGCCGCCCGGAGGTCGCTGGGCTCGAGGCCGGCGATCAAGGCCTGGAACTTCTCGGCTGCGGCGGGCGTGCCCAGCAATGGCTGGAGGAACGCTTGCAGCATCTCGAGGCTCAGGGCCTCCGGATTCTCGAAGCTCGGGGCGTACAGGGTGGTGCGGGCAGCCTCGAGATCGGCCAGGAGCTTCGGGGCGGCGGGGACGATCGCTCCGGACCGTGCCAGCTCCACGCTGGGCAGGAATGCCTCGGGCGGGGTGTTGTCCTGGGTGTCGCAGTCAGTGAGGGTGAGGCTGGCGAGTCGACCCGGATTGCGGGCGGCGAACACCTGGGCGATCCCACCACCCGTATCGTTCGCAACCAGGTCCAGCGGGCCAAGGTCGAGGCCATCGCAGAATTCGGCCAGCACGTCGGCCAGCGAGCCGATGGTCATCTCCTGGTCGGGCCGCCCCGGGCTCTGGCCGTGAACCGGCAGGTCGATGGCGATGCAGCGCCTCAGGTCGGCGAGTTCGCTGATGGCGTCGGCCCACAGGTACGCGCTCGTACCGATACCGTGCACGAACAGCGCCGGTCGATCGGGATCGACGTTGCGAGAGCTGATGTCGACGTAGCTGAGGTCCGCGGACGGGGTGCTGATTTGGTGGCGGTGATCGTCGAAGCCGGGCAGGAACATGCGTCCACCTCTCCTGGGTCGTGGGTTGGGTGGTCGGTTTGGAGACTCGGTGGGTCGTCGGTGGGGGCTCGTCTCGCTGGCATGGACCCGAGCAAACCGACCGTCGGTCTAAAATGTAGAAACCGACCAACGGTTTGTCAATGGTTTTCTAGTTTTCTGTCAAACGGGGGTTTCCCGAGGGTGAGGGGGCACGGTGCCGGCTGACGTGGACAGGCGAGTCGAGCGAGGGCAGGCGACCCGCAGGCAACTCGTTGCGGCCGCCACCGAGCTGTTCGCCGAGCGCGGGTACGACCACACCTCGATCGAGGCGGTGCTCGAGCACGCCGGCGTGAGCCGCGGGTCGCTCTACCATCACTTCCCCGGGAAGCAGGACCTGTTC
>WQWY01000038.1 GCA_009785115.1 Micrococcales bacterium | reverse complement strand
TGAGCCGGGCCGCTGTGGTGATCGCCGACCAGGGACAGGCCTACAGGGCCGAGGTCGAGCAGACGCAGGCTGGGGAAGGCCGGTGAGGCGCGGAGCGTCGACGGCCGGAGCGGCGAACCGCCGATGCTCTGGGCTGAGCCTGGCTCGGCTGGGTGCGCGGCGTGGGTCTGGTCGGTCTCGTGCCGGGTCGCGGTGGGTCGCGGTCGTGGTGGCTCTGGGGCTGGTGGGTGTGGTGCCGGGTGCTGCCAGCGCGGTCGAGGGTGAGGACTGGTGGCAGCGTCACCTGGGGGTCTCGGCGGCGAACCAGGCTGGGGCTGACGGCCGTGGTCGGACGGTCGCGGTCATCGACTCCGCGATCACGCCGGACCTGCCGATGTTCGAGGGTGTCGACCTGCGTGTGCGCGAGCCTTCCTTCTGTGCCTCTGACGGCACGATCCCGGCCACGTCCTCCCGCCTCACAGCCGCCACGTCCCACGGGACGAACACGGCCGGCCTCGTGGCCCGCACGGCTCCCAAGGCCACGATCCTGTTCTACGCCACCGATGATCCTGCCTCTAACACCAGGCAGGGAGGGGTCTGCTCCGGAGGGGCGATACCCCGGGCCATCGTCCAGGCGGTGAGCGACGGGGCCGACGTCATCTCGATCTCGATGTCGGGGAACTCTCGTTGGGACTACCAGGCGGCGGTAGCGTGGGCACAGCACCAAGGCGTGGTGATTGTCTCCTCGCTGCCCAATGACTTCAGCGACATCAGGGACAGTGACGAGGCATCGAGGATCAACGGGGTGGTGGCGGTCGCTGCGCACGATGCTCAGGGGAGATTCCCTGGCGATCCCGGGGTTATCGGAGTGTCGGTCCCCTATGGGCGCGTCACGGTGAGAGCGCCGGGTGTCGGGATGTTGATCCAGGGTGACATGAACACTGGTAACTGGTCGGCGACGCGAACCTCGATGGGAACGTCATACGCCACGCCGGTGACGGCGGGCGTGTTGGCGGCGGTGTGGTCGAAGTATCCGGACGCGACGGGCAGTCAGATGATCCAGGCGCTCATCCAGTCGGCCGGGAACGGGTATGGGTTGGAGTATGACTCTCGGGTCGGGTATGGGCTGTTGTCGTTGGAGCGTATGCTCCAGCGCGATCCGACGACCTATCCGGACGTCAACCCGCTCGTCCAGCCTGAACCGCAGTTCGAGCGCGACATCTCTGCGGCAGATATCGAGAACGCGGTCTTCCCGCCCTGGATGGCCTCTGAGACGCCGATGCCTTCGCCGACCAGCACGGACTGGTTCCCAGAACCTGGCCCTGCTCCCGGTGGTGGTGTCCCGGGGTGGGTGTGGCTGCTGGTCGTGGCCGTGGTGCTGGTCGGTGCTGTGGTCGCGGTGGTGATCGTCGTGGTTCGTCGCAAGTGAGCTGTCCACGGTCGCTGTGGTCGTGGGTGTGTCGTCAGTTTTCAGCAGGGATGAGAGGGAGAGATTCTGATGAGGTGCGGAGCGTCGACGGCCGGAGCGGCGAACCGCCGACGCTCTGGGCTGAGCCTGGCTCGGCTGGGTGCGCGGCGTGGGGCTGGTCGGTCTCGTGCTGGGTCGCGGTGGGTCGCGCTCGTCGTGGCTCTGGGCCTGGTGGGTGTGGTGCCGGGTGCTGCCAGCGCGGTCGACGGTGAGGACTGGTGGCAGCGTCACCTGGGGGTCACGGCGGCGAACCAGGCTGGGGCTGACGGCCGTGGTCGGACGGTAGCGGTCATCGACCAGGCGATCACCAGCGTGAACGTCCCGGTGCTCGAGGGTGTCGACCTGCGCGTGCGCGAGCCTTCCTTCTGTGCCTCTGACGGCACGATCCCGGCCGCCGCATCTCGCCTCACGTATGCCACGTCTCACGGGACGAGCACGACCGGTCTCGTGGCTCGCACGGCCCCTGCGGCCACGATCCTGTTTTACGGGGTCGGTAACCCCGCTGCCAACATCAGAGGGGGAGGTGCCTGCGAGGGAGGAGGGGTATCCCGGGCCATCGTCCAGGCGGTGAGCGATGGAGCCGACGTCATCTCGATCTCGCTAGCCGGGGAGTCTCGTTGGGACTACCAGGCGGCAGTGGCGTGGGCACAGCACCAAGGAGTGGTGATTGTCAGAGGCCTGCGCAACGACGACAGCGACATCAGGGACAGTGACGAGACCGCGCGCCTCAACGGGGTGGTAGCTGTCGCCGCACACGATGCTCAGGGGCGATTCCCTGGCGATCCTGGGGTTGTCGGAGTGTCGGTCCCCTATGAGCGCGTCACGGTGAGAGCGCCGGGTGTCGGGATGTTGATCCAGGGTGACAGGAACACTGGTGACTGGGCGGCCACGAGTATTACCTCGGGCACGTCGCTTGCTACGCCGGTGACGGCGGGCGTGCTGGCGGCGGTGTGGTCGAAATATCCGGACGCGACGGGCAACCAGATGATCCAGGCGCTCATCCACGCGGCTGGGGACGGGTACGGGTTGGAGTACGACTCGCGCGCAGGGTACGGGGCGGTTTCGTTGCAGCGGATGCTTGAGCGCGATCCGACGACCTATCCTGACGTCAACCCGCTGGTCCAGCCTGAAGCACAGTTCGACGGCGATATCTCTGCGGCGGATATCGAGAACGCGGTTTTCCCGCCCTGGATGGCGTCCGAGACGCCGATGCCGTCGCCGACCAGCACGGACTGGTTCCCAGAGCCCGACCCCGGCCCCGGTGGTGCTGTCCCGGGGTGGGTATGGCCGCTGATCGTAGCCGTCGTGCTGGTCGGCGCGGCGGTCGCGGTGGTGATCGTCATGGTTCGTCGCAGGTGAGCCGTCCACGGTCGCGTGATCGCGGATGTGTCGTCGTTTTCGCATCGATGAGAGGGATGGGTTCTGATGGGGTACTACTACTGTTTCGCTCGGGCCGAGGACGAGCTGTGGGCCTTCGGGGAAGGGCAAGACTGGGAGGTGGTGGTCGGTCCGCAGGTCGTGGGTGGGCTGGACGACCATTCCCAGGTGCTGGCGCAGATCGCCAAGGAGGGGGCAGTGGAAGGGCTGGCCGGGGAGGCGATGCTCGATCATTTCCTTGAAAGCTCTGAGATGCTGGGGCTGTTGTCCAAGGTCAATGCTGACATGCTGAAGCTGTTGTTCCACGCGAACCGTGTTCGTGCGAAGGCTCATGTTGCGTGGGAGAACCTGCCTCCGGCCGAGCCCACCCAGTCGATGCTGGACAAGTTCATCGACATCTTCGACCCTGCCGACCGGGTGGCCAGAGCCCGGCAAGAGGCCGACACGAAGCGGCAGGCCGCTGCTGCGGCCAGGCTGGGCGAGCTCCGTGAAGAGCTCAACGAGATCGGCATGCAGATCCTGAACAAAGCCCAAGAAGCTCCGGAGTGGATACCTGATATCTACGACAGCATCCCGGGGTGGACGGATCCTCGGAAGGAGCCGGCGTCTGTGATGAGTTTTCCGCGTCCTGAGCAGACGGTGTTGAGGTTGCCTGGCGGGCAGGGTGAGGGTTCGCAGACTTGGTCCGCGCCGTTGCCGTCGTCACCTGTGCCGGCTCTGGGTCATCCTGGGCTGGGCCCGTCTCCGGGTGCTGCTGACGGCGGTACGGCGGGTGCGGGCACGCTCCCCGGCGCCGCTGGTGGTGGTGCCGGTGCTTCGGGGTTCGACGCTGCTGGCCGTGCCCTGAACGCTGGTGCTGGGGGCGGGGCTGCGCTTGCTGGCGGTCGGATGCTGGCCGGTCAGGCCGGTGTCGGTGCGGGCGGTGTCGGTGGTGCTGGCAGCCTCGGCGGTGCTGGTGCTGGTGGTGCTCCTGGGCGGGTGCCCGGTCAGGGGTTGCGCGGTGCTTTCGGGACTGCCGGTGCAGGTGGTCTGCCTGCTGGCGGTGCCGGTGCTTCAGGCGTTGGTGCTGCGGTGCCCGGTGCTGGTGGTGCGCCGGTGGGCGGGATGGTCGGTGGTGCGCCCGGTGCTGGGCAGCAGCCTGCCAGGCGTCCGGGAGAGGGACTGAAGAGTTGGGGCGGCACGATCGTGCCCAAGTGGGAGGACGATCCTGACTGGGAGCCGTTGCCGCCTGAGTTCTTGGGTTCGGACGAGAACGACCTGTAGACCGATGCCACCGCGACAACACCCGACCGTAGGGCCGGCAGCGGCCCTGAGTGACGCCGGTGCCGCGATATCTCGACGTCTGATCTGACAGGGCGCCAGGGCACGTGCTAGGTCGTGGTGGTTGACGAACATGCCGGCACCGTCGAACCGGTGGTGTCGGGCAGGGTGGTCTGGGCCTGGGTGCTTCGGGCGCGGGTCGTCGCGGGAAGGGATGGACAGTGAGCGAAGGTGCGGGGTTCTGGCCGAAGGTCGATCAGGCGTACATCGAGCTGGACAAGGCCAAAGAGGCTGCCGCCGGGATGCGTCGGGAGGCTGAAGATCTTCTGC
>WQWY01000037.1 GCA_009785115.1 Micrococcales bacterium | reverse complement strand
GCCGACGCGCGTCGTTCAGCACCTCGTCCGGGCATCCACCGACCGTGATGTCCTCGTCTGCCATGGGCAAGGGCTCCTCTCTCGTCACGCTGATCCGAACCTGCTCCGACACCAGCAGCGACCCGCCCCACAGGCCGCATCACTCCCGGTAACTCTGCCCGAGCCTAGCTCGTGAACCCGGACAAGGAGGGAAGTTTCAGGAGGTCTCGGAAAATTGTGGACAAGACCCGAGTATTTCACCCGCACGAGAGACTGACCAGAGTCCTGACCGGCATGACTTCGACAGCGACAGCGAACAGGCTCGGCAAGAGACGAGCCGAGGAGGGGGCCAGCGGAACGAGGCTCGATCCCCAGGTGGTCTGCGCCTCTCCTGCGTGGACCATCTTCTCCAGGCTGAGGCTGGCGCACAGGCTTCACCCTGCCCGAGATGCCGGCGCAGGTCAAGGAAGCCTCCGTACTGCGACAGGCGCCGAGAAGGTAAGGCCTCGTAAGTGTCACATCGCTGTGCGGATTCCGTCACCAATCCTGGCCCAGGCGACGCGATCCGCCATCTAAGCCTGTTCAGGTGACGGTATCCGTCACCGGCCAGGCGTGGGTCGGGAGCGTCGCAGGTCTCAGCCCCAGGCCTGGGGTGCGTTGTCGACCCACCCGCCGTTCGTCAGACGCTCCCCAGCCGCGCGCTACCGTGAGCCGGTGAGGGAAAGTCTGGACGGCAGCGAGGCTCTGGACGGTGTGGTGGCTGAGCGTGACGAGGAGGGGCTGCTCGCGCTGATCGGGCCGAGGTTGCCGGTGGGGGACCGCACGCTGGTGGGTCCAGGAGATGACGCCGCTCTGGTCGCGGCGCCGGACGGGCGGTTCGTGGTGACCACCGACGTGCTGGTCGAAGGCTTGCACTTTCGACGGGAGTGGTCGTCGGGGCGTGACGTGGGCTGGCGTGCCGCCGTGCAGAACCTGGCTGACGTGGTCGCGATGGGGGCCAGGCCGACCTCGGTCGTCGTCGCGGTGACGTTGCCCGGTGATCTGCCGGTGGCGTTCGTCGCGGGTCTGGCGGACGGGTTGGCGGCGGTGTGCGCGCCTCTGGGCGTCGGTGTCGTCGGGGGAGACCTGTCCGGAGGGTCCGGCGTGGTGGTGGCGGTGACCGCGCACGGCGACCTCGAGGGCCGGGCACCGGTGCTGCGACGCGGGGCACGACCCGGCGACGTGGTCGCGCACGCTGGTGTGGCGGGCTGGTCGGCGGCAGGGCTGGCGCTCCTGGAGGCAGGTCTGCCTGGTCGTGATGCCGCGCTGGTCGCGGCCTACCTGCGTCCAGACCCGCCCCTGGCTGGGGGCCTGGCGGCGGCCCAGGGCGGTGCTACGGCCATGATGGACGTGTCCGACGGCCTGGTACGCGACGCCCGGCGCATCGCCGCCGCCTCAGGGGTCGCGCTCGACCTGGACGGCGTGGGGGAGGCGTTCGCCGACGACCTGCGTCGCCTCGCACCCGTGGCGACCGACCTGGGTGTCGACCCCCGTGCCTGGGTGCTGGGCGGTGGCGAGGATCACGGTCTTCTCGCCACGTTCCCCCCAGACGTGCGGCTCCCTGAGGGTTTCCGGGCGGTCGGCCGCGTGCGTGCGGGTTCTGGTGTCACCGTCGCCGGGGCCGCCCCGTCCCAGAGCCCCGGCTGGGACCACTTCGCTGGTCAGGACCGGCGGTAGCGCACCTCGGTGAGGTCGACGCCGCCTCGTTCGCGGATCTCCTCGACCCCGTCGGGGGAGAAACCGTGACGGCGGTAGAACTGGCGGGCCCGCGCGCTGTCGGCCACGACCCACAAGGAGAGCGGCGCGTCCTCCCCGATCTCGTTGATGACGGTGCGCATCAGCTCGCGGGCCGCACCGAAACCCCAGGCCTCGGGAACCAGGTAGATCGAGTAGACCTCACGCTCGGAACGGCGAGCGTCCTCGTCACGGGCGGGCCCCACCGAGGCGAAGCCGACGACCTTCGAGCCGGATGTGACGACCCAGGTGACGACGTCGTCGGCAGGCCCTGCCGCGAGCCACTGACGCCACCGCTCGGTGGCCGTCTCGGGATCGAGAGCGTCGAGATAGGAGGCCGGGACGATCCCGGCGTAGCCGGACTGCCACGAGCGGACGTGCACCGTCGCGATGGCGGCGGCGTCGTCCACGGTCGCGACACGGACCTCGACCTCGGCGTTGGGCTGCATATCACTACCCTGCCACGTGCACGGCGAAGATCGCTAGGGCAGGTGGTCGCCGGGCGCGCGTCCGGGGCGCATCACCAGGAGCTCGAGAGCCCCTCTGGTGTGTGCGGGCGCCGTGCTCAGACGGCGCGCTGGACCTTGCCGGCCTTGAGGCAGGAGGTGCACACGTTGAGGCGCTTGGGGGTGCCCGACTCGACCACGCGGACGCGCTGGATGTTCGGGTTCCAGCGGCGCTTGGTCTTCACGTGCGAGTGCGAGACGTTGTGCCCGAACGATGGACGCTTGGCGCAGACGTCGCAGACGGCGGCCATGGTTACTCCAGTCTGTACGCGCCACAGGCGGCGAAGCGGGGGGTGTCGAGCGGTGCAGCGTCGCAGAGTATCGATGCTGCCGGCTCCGGACAACCCAGCGAGTTTATCCCACCGGCGAGCGACCGCCCAAATGTCGGTGAGATGAGGCACAGTGGAGGGCAGGGCGCGGGGCTCTGAGACGACGGGTCTGAGACGACGGGACGGAGGGTGCGCGTGGCGGCTCAGGAGCACCAGCCCGCTCAGCAGCAGCACCGACCGCCCGGGCCCGACCAGCACGTCGGTCCTGCGGTGCGTCTGGACGGTGCGCTCGTGCGGGCCTGGGCGGTCGCGGCGACCGGACGGCTGCGCGAGGTCGCGCCTCGTATCGACGCGCTCAACGTCTTCCCTGTCGCCGACGCCGACACCGGGACCAACGTCGTCCACACCCTCGTCGGTGGTGCGGCCGGGCTGGTTGACCCTCTCCCGGACGACCCTGCCGAGGTGGCGCGGCGTCTGGCGACGGGAGCCCGCCACCACGCACGGGGCAGCTCGGGGGTGATCCTGGCCGGCTGGTTGACCGGTCTCGCCGAGGGGCTGGTGCCGTGCGCCGAGAGCCCTCGGCCTCCTGCGGCACCGGACGGCCCGGACCAGGTCGACACGGGCACGGACCGGTTGGCGCGGGCTCTGCTCTCGGCCGCACGGGGTGCGCGTCGGGCCGTCGCCGAACCATGGCCCGGCACGGTGCTCGAGGTCGCTGAGCAGGTGGCGGCCGAGGTCGACCCACGAGAGAGCCTGGCGGCCCTGCTCGTCGGGCCGTTGAGCCGTGCCCGGGCCGATCTGGCCGAGACCAGCCGTCGTCACCCGGTGCTGCGCGAGGCCGGCGTGGTCGACGCGGGCGCCTGTGCGCTGCTGGTGGCCCTCGAGGTGCTGGCGGCGCTGCTCGCGGGCCAGCCGGTCGACCACGTCGGGGACTGGTTGCCCGACGCCGAGCCCGGGCCTCACCGGCACGGGTCGGACGGCGCGTTCGAGGTGATGCTCGACGTGACGGTCGAGGTGGACCGGGCACGGCTGGCCTCGACCGGGACGGCGGCGGCGGTGGTCGGCACCGGGGACGACTGGCGTACCCACGTGCACACCGACGACCCGGTCGGTGCTGTGGCGCTCGTCCCTCCCGACGCCCTGCGGGTGGGCCTGGTGCGTGCGGTGCTGGGCGACCGCTCTGGCCCTGTCGTCGTGACCGACGACGTGCACCTGGCGGCCTGGTACGCGGCCGCCGGGGCGGCCGTGGTGGTGCCGGGCGGCGCGGCGGGTCGAGCCGACCTCGCCGAGACTGTCGCGGCCTTGAAGAGAGGCTGCGTGCTGGCGACCGACCCGCGCCTGGCCGATCTCGTCGGTGCGCTCACCGGTGACCCGGTCCGCGCCGCGGTGGCGTGCGTCGCCGTCGACGAAGGCCTGGTGACCCCAGAGCGAGCCGTGCGGGGCGTGCGCACCGTCGAGACCGACGACCCGGACCCGACCGGCGCTCTGGCGGGGCTGCCCGGCGGGGAGGTGCTCACAGCGGTGCCCCGCGTCGGGGTCGACACCGCTGTGGTCCGCTCGCTCGCGGAGGCACGCGGTCTCGACCTGGTGCTGGTCGGCGCCGCCGGCTCCGGCCCGGCCTGGCGTCTGGGGGTCGAGTAGTGGGAGGTCGGTGGGCAGCGACAGGCCGACCGGTAGGAGCCGGGTGATGGTCCGCCTCGAAGACTCCGTCGGTGCCGACGACCTGCTCGGTCGTCCGCTGACGGCGGTGCTCGCGCCGGGCACGGTGCGAGCGCTCGCCACGCTCGGCCCGCGCACGGTGGGTGACCTGCTGCGTCTGTACCCGCGTCGCTACGTCGACCCTGGCACGCTGACCGACCTCGGCGACCTGGTCGAGGGGGAGCGGGTGCTGGTGATGGGGGAGGTGCTGCGCACCTCGTCACGACGCACGGCCAAGGGCGGGTCGATGCTGGAGGTGATCGTCGGCGACGGCACCCACGAGATGCGCATGGTGTTCTTCGCCGGGCACGCCTCGCGCCTCGGCTACCACCAGAAGGTGCTGGCCAGGGGCAGGAGGGCGTGGTTCAGCGGGGAGGTCAGGCGCTACCGCGACGCGCTGGAGCTGGTGCACCCGGAGTTCGACGAGATCAGCCAGACCGACGAGGGGGGTGACGCTCGGCTGGACCCACGGGCGAGCTGGCCGAAGCCCGTCTACCCGGCGAGCTCGAAGATCAACGCGTTCGACGTCGCCAAGGCGGTCGCCACGGTGCTCGGCCCGCTGCACGCCGGTGAGATCGACGACCCGTTGCCCGAGCGGGTGCGGGCCGCCGGCGACCTGCTGCCGCTGGTCGAGGCCCTGCGTCTGGTGCACGAGCCCCGCACCGAGGCCGACTGGCGCCGCGCTCGCAAGCGTCTGCGCTTCGAGGAGGCCTTCGTCCTGCAGACCGAGCTGGCCCGTCGCCGTGCCCAGGCGGCGGGACGAGTGTCCGTCGCCAGGCCGCCGCGTCCTGGTGGCCTGCTGGACGCCTTCGACGCGCGCCTGCCGTTCCGTCTCACCGACGGTCAGCGGCAGGTCGGTGACGAGCTGGCGGCCGAGCTCGCCCGGCCCGTGCCGATGCAGCGCCTGCTGCAGGGTGAGGTGGGGTCGGGCAAGACGGTGGTCGCCCTGCGGGCCATGCTGCAGGTGGTCGACGCGGGCGGGCAGGCTGTGCTGCTCGCCCCCACCGAGGTGCTCGCCGCGCAGCACCTGGCCAGCGTCCGCGCGATGCTGGGCGACCTCGGGCAGGCCGGGGAGCTCGGTGCTGCCGAGCACGCGACCCGTGTGACCCTGCTCACCGGGTCGCAGACCGCCGCGACACGGCGCCGGGTGCTGGCCGACGCCGCCTCGGGCGCGGCCGGGATCGTGATCGGCACCCACGCGCTGCTGTCCGAGCAGGTGCAGCTCGCTGACCTGGGCCTGGTCGTCGTGGACGAGCAGCACCGGTTCGGCGTCGAGCAGCGCGACGTGCTGCGGGCCAAGGCGGACCACGTGCCCCACACCCTGGTGATGACGGCCACACCCATCCCGCGCACCGTGGCGATGACCGTCTTCGGTGACCTGGAGACCTCGACGCTCACCGAGGTGCCCGCCGGGCGCTCCCCGGTCACCACCCACGTCGTGCCCGCCGACCGCCCGGCCTGGATGGAACGCACCTGGCAGCGGGTGGCCGACGCGGCCCGCGACGGAGGACGCGCCTATGTGGTCGCCCCCCGTATCGACGCCACCGACACGACAGAGGGTGCGGACGACCGCCGCCCCCTGGCCAGCGTCGTCGAGGTCGTCGAACAGCTGGCGGCCGAACCCGCGCTGGTCGGGATCGAGGTCGGCCAGCTGCACGGGCGCATGACCCCCGAGGCCAAGGAGCGCGCGTTCTCCGACTTCGCCTCAGGCCGGGTGCCGGTGCTCGTCGCCACGACTGTCATCGAGGTGGGCGTCGACGTGCCCGAGGCCACGGTCGTCGTCGTGCTCGACGCCGACCGGTTTGGCATCTCCCAGCTGCACCAGCTGCGTGGCCGGGTCGGCCGGGGCACCGAGCCCGGGCTGTGCCTGCTGGTCTCCGCGGCCCCGGCGGGCTCCGACGCCGCGATGCGTCTCGCCGCCCTGGAGCGCACCACCGACGGTTTCGAGCTGGCCCGCCTCGACCTGGAGCAGCGCCGGGAGGGCGACGTGCTCGGTGCGGCGCAGTCCGGGACCGCGAGCTCGCTGCGCCTGCTGCGGGTCACCCGCGACGAGGACGTGATCGTGGCCGCGCGTGCCCAGGCCCAGGCGCTGGTCGCCGCTGATCCGGACCTCGCCGCGCACCCCGGCCTCCGCGCGGAGATCGAGGCTCGTCTTGCCTGGTCTGGAGAGGATTACCTCGACCGCGCCTGAGCGGACGTCGTAGGTCGAGCCGGTGCGGCCCGACGAGGGAGAGATCTGCTTCAGAACTCCGCCGTCCGTGCCGATGGATACCTCCGAGGGAGTGGTTTTCGCGAAGAAGTCTTCGCGGCACTCTATGGGTCACTCGCGGAAGAGATCACGATGCGTTGGTTCATGGACCGTCCGATCATGGTGAAGATGCTGTCGCTGCTCGGTCTGATGGCCGTGCTCGCGGTGGTCATCTCCGTCGTCGCCGACAGGCAGATGACCACCTTGGCGACCGATCAGAGCAGGATCTACGACGAGGCCACGGTGGCGCTGGGTGAGTTGAACCACTTCGCTATCGGGGTCGCCGCCGACCGCGCCGCGATCCGTGGGCTGCCGACGACCACCGACCTGGACAGGTCTGTCGCGGCGCTGAACAGCCAGCGGGCGGAGCGCTTCGAGCAGATCCAGGAGTACGAGCCCCTCGCCAGCTCGCCGGAGAACTTCGGGAACCTCGAGACGGCGCTCAGCAGCTACTGGGCAAAGGGCGCCGAGCTGATCGCCCTGATGCAGGACGGTGACCTGCCTGCCGCCATCGAGTTCGCGAACTCCAGCATGGCCGAGGTCGGTGCGACGCTGAACGCCGCGATCCTCGGCGAGGTCGAGGCCAAGGATGCGTTCGCCAGGTCGCTGGACGAGGAAGGGAACCACCACAAGGCTCAGGGCAGCCTGATCCTGTGGTTGGTGACGGGCATCGGCGCGTTCGTGGTGCTGAGCATCGGCTTCGTCGTCCTGCGGTCGCTCACCCGCTCGGTGGGCGAGGTGGAGAAGGCTGCCGAGGCGTTGGCCCGTGGCGACCTGACGGTGCACCCGAAGGTGCGCTACCACGACGAGATCGGACGGATGGCCGACGCGTACACCAAGGGCGCGACCGCCCTGGCGGAGGAGCTGGGCAACACGATCACCAGGACGAGGCAGCGTGCGGAGAAGACGAAGCAGCTGGCCGAGGTGGCGACAGAGGTGAAGCACGACTCCGAGACGGCGTCGGCTCAGGCGAGCGTGGCTGCCGCTGCCGCGGAGCAGGTGTCGCGGAACGTCGCGACGGTGGCCGCTGGTGCTGAGCAGATGGGTTCGT
This sequence comes from Micrococcales bacterium, assembly GCA_009785115.1. Taxonomy (GTDB): domain Bacteria; phylum Actinomycetota; class Actinomycetes; order Actinomycetales; family Cellulomonadaceae; genus Cellulomonas. Next base: position 254 of record WQWY01000037.1, on the reverse strand, counting down.
CGATCGCGGAGATCGCTGGGAACGCCTCGGGTGCGGCGAAGGTCGCTGCTGAGGCGACGCAGGTGGCTGCGCTGACGAATGAGCAGGTGGCTCGTCTGGGTGTGTCGAGCCAGGAGATCGGTGCGGTGGTGAAGACGATCACGTCGATCGCTGAGCAGACGAACCTGCTGGCGTTGAACGCGACCATCGAGGCCGCTCGTGCTGGTGATGCGGGCAAGGGCTTCGCGGTGGTCGCTGGTGAGGTCAAGGACCTG
>WQWY01000036.1 GCA_009785115.1 Micrococcales bacterium | reverse complement strand
GGCCCTCCCGGGGGGGGGGGGGGGTCTTTCGGGCCCCCCGGCGCCGCCCCCGGCCCTCCGCCCGGGGGGGGGCGAAGTAAAATGTTGGGGGGGGATGTGAATTTTGGGGGGGGGGGGGGGGGTAGTTTCTGTGGCTATGACTCATCCGGTGATGCCTGGCTCCAGCATGTCTGCCCCCGTCCCGCAGCCTCCAGCCAAGGCGAAGAAGCCGCTGCTGAAGAGGTGGTGGTTCTGGGTTGTCGCTGTGGTGCTCGTCATCATCGTCAGCAACGCCGCGTCGAGCGGGGATCGCGAGGCGTCGGACAACAGCGCTAGCTCGCCGCAGTCGACCGCAGAGGGCGGACAGGCGGCTGAAGAGCCCGGCGCGGCAGAGCCTGCGCCTGGACGAGACAACTCTGGTGCGGTGGCGACGACGCTGGGGACCGGGTCGTTCCTCGTGGGATCTGACGTCCAGCCTGGTCGGTACGTCATCACGCCTGGTGGCGGCGAGTCCGGCAATCTTCAGGTCTCTTCTGCCAGCGATCCGCTGAAGGTCAACGAGATCCTCGGCACGGCGTACGGTCTGGGTGTCCCGTCGGTGACCGTGGACCTGGTCGCGGACGACGAGATCAAGATCTCAGGTCTTTCCTCGGTGACCTTTACCCCGGCGGAGACCAGCCTGTCGAACCAGCTGTCCGCGGGGCAGTGGATCGTCGGCCTCGATATCGCGGCAGGGCGGTATGTCGTGACTCCGGCAGAAGGTGAGTCCGGGAACTTCTTTGTCTACAGTGATCGCGGTTTTCCGAAGGTGAACGAGATTCTCGGCGGTGACTTCGGCGTACCGAGCGTGACGGTGTCGTTGGAGGACGGACAGCGGATCAAGATCTCGAGCCTGAGCTCGGTGGTGTTCGAGCCCAGGTGACGCGCCCTCTGGTCTCCGGCACACGCTCGTCGTACACCGCTGCATGGTGGGGCGCGCGGCATCTGGTGTGACCGCTGCTGCAAAGACGAGCGCGATCGAGGTTGGTCGACGGCGTAGGCTCGTCGGTGATGTCTGTATCGATACGTTCTAGCACCGTGCTGCCTGCGGCTCGTGAGGATGTCGAGCTGCGCACGGCTGACGGTCTTGCCTTGGTCGGTGAGCTGGCGCTGCCGGTCGACCGTGAGCCGGTGGCGACGCTGGTCACCTTGCACCCGTTGCCTACGCACGGGGGGTTCATGGACTCTCATGTGCTGCGCAAGGCGGCCGCTCGGCTCCCGGCGTTGGCTGGGTTGGCGGTGCTGCGGTTCAACACCCGGGGTACCGAGAGCCCTCGGGGGCGGTCTCAGGGAGAGTTCGACGGGGGGCGGGGCGAGAGGTACGACGTCGCCGCCGCGCTCGACCTGGTCGCTGAGCGCGGGTTGCCGCAGTCGTGGTTGGTCGGGTGGTCGTTCGGGTCGGAGCTGGTTCTCATGCACGGGCGAGACCCACGGGTGGCCGGAGCGATCTTGCTGTCGCCGCCGTTGCACCGTGCTGGTGACGTCGACCTCGATGCCTGGGCGGACTTCGGGCGGCCCCTGGTCGTCCTGGTACCTGGGCGGGACGACTTCCTGCGCCCCGTCGACGCCCGGCCTCGCTTCGCCCGGGTTCCTCAGGCCGAGCTGATCGCGGTCGACGGGGCCAGGCACCTGTGGGTGGGGGAGCCGGCGGTGCGTCGCGTGCTGGACGAGATCGTCGGGCATGTTCTTCCCGAGTTCCCGCTGCCGCTGCCGGAGACCTGGGACGGACCGACCGAGACCTGGATACCAGGGAGGCACGGATGAGAGTGCATGTGCTGCGGGACTCCACGGCCGAGGCGACACCGCTGCTCCTGGTGCACGCGCTGCCGCTGGACCACCGGATGTGGGTCGACGTGGCGGCGCACATCCCGTCAGCGCGCCGGGTGCTGGCGATCGACCTCCCCGATCGCGCCGACCCTCCAGGTGAGCCCTCGTTCGACGCTGTGGCAGACGACCTCGCCCAGGTGCTCGGCACGCAGCCGGTGGTGGTCGCCGGGTGCTCGATGGGCGGCTATCTCGCGCTCGCGCTGGCCGACCGACACCCGCACCTGGTGGCGGGCCTGGGCCTGGTCGACACCCGGGCCGAGGCTGACGACGACCAGGCGCTGGCTCGCCGGGCCGCCACGGTGGCCCAGCTGGAGGGGAGCGGGTCGCTCGACGCGGTCCGGGCGGCGATCCCCGGCCTGCTGGGCGCGACGACCTCGGCCTCGCGCCCGGAGGTGACCGACCAGGTGCGGTGCTGGGTCGACGAGCAGACTCCCGAGACGGTCGCCTGGTGTCACCGCGCGATCGGTGCGCGACCCGACCGGACCGAGACCCTCCGGACGTTCACGGGTCCGGTGAGCGTCGTGGTCGGCGACGAGGACGCTCTGTCAGGTGTCGACGTCGCCCAGGCCATGGCCGCGACGGCACGCGACGCCCGGCTCGTCGTGGTGCCTCAGGCCGGGCACCTGTCGCCGGTCGAGCAGCCCGCACTGGTCGCCCAGGCGCTCGCGGAGCTGGTTCAGCGCACAGACGCGTAGAGCCACTCGCGGGGGGTCGGCGCGGCGACAGACCGCCGCGCCGACGACATGGGGTCGTGCGAGATCAGTCGTCCGCACCCACCGTGGCCGCCGAGGTCGTGCTGGCTCGCGGTGCACGAGTCTTGCGCGGCTTGGGCTTGGTCTCCTCGAGGTCCGCGGAGTCTGAGGTGGCGTCATCCATCAGCTCCTCAAGGGTCGGCGTGACGGTCTCAGGCTCGCTGGGGGTCGCCTCGTCGGCGGTCACCTCGTCTGCTGCGGGCTCAGACGCGGCCGGTGCGTCGGTCGTCGGCGCCTCGTCGACCGACGGCTCGGGCACTGTCTCGACGGCCTCGTCTGAGACGGTCTCGACCGGAGCCGTCTCGGCTGTGGCTGCCTCGGCTGCGGCTGCCTCGACAGGGGCAGTCTCGGACGGGTCGGCCTCGGCGGGAGCCGGCCGACGGGCGGCCTTGCCGCGTGCGGCGGGCTCGGTCAGCGCGGCGGGGGGCGCCATCAGGGCGTTGGTCAGGAGGTTGCTGGCGCCGAGACGGTCGCGCAGGTCGTCAAGATAGGCCGTGATGGACTCACGACGCTCGTTGAGCTCGTCCACCTGCTGTGCCGCGAGCACCCGCTGGCGCTCCGACTCCGAGGTCGCGTCGGTGACGATCTGCGCGGCGTGCTCGCGAGCGGCGGCGACGATGCTGTCGGCGGTGCTCCGTGCCTGCGCGGTCATCGCCTGCACCTGGTCCTCGGTGTCGCGGCGCACCTTCTCGGCGTGCTCGAGCGCGGCGCGGACGCGTCCCTCGGCGTCGGTGGCTTGCGCCTCGGCGGCGGCGGTCATCGTGAGGACGTCGGCCTTGGCCTTCTCGTGCGCCTCGTCGTCGGCCAGGCTGGCCTGCTCGTGCTGGGCGGCGATCTGCAGCTCGGCGTCCTCGAGAGCGCGACGGGCCTTGGCGAGCAGGTCGTCGGCCTCTCCTCGGAGCGTCTTCTCGGCGTCCTCGGTCGCCCGGGTGGCCTCGGCGCGCACTCGCTCCACCTCGATGCGGGTCTGCTCGCGCTGGTCGGCGTCCGCGCGCCGGGCCTCGTCGAGAATCCGGGCGGCCTCGCGCTCGGCGTCCGCACGGGTCAGGCTGGCCTCGACGGCGGCCCGCTCGCGCAGGCTGGTGGTCTCGGCATCGGCCCGCTCGCGCTGCTCGGTGGTCTCGCGCTCGGCGGCGTCGCGGATCCGGCGGGCGTAGTCGTCGGCGTCGGAGCGGGCGGTGGTGACCTCCTGCTCGGTCTCGGTGCGCAGGGCGGTCAGCTCGTCCGCGATACCGGCGCGGGTGGTCGCGGCCTCCCGCTCGGCCTCGGCCCGCAGGTTCGCGGCGTACTGCTCGGCCTCGGCCCGCAGGTTGTTGACCTCGACCGCGACCCGCTGCTGGAGCGCCCCGGCGTCGCGCTCGGCCTGCGCCCGGAGCATGTCGGCGTACTCCTGGGTCGTGGAGCGCAACGTCGTCGCCTCGTCGGACGCGGCCTGGCGCTCCCGGGCGATCTCGGTGGCTGCCTGGGAGCGCAGCGTGGCGGAGGTCTGGTCGGCCTCGGCCTGTGCGGCCGCGACCTCGTCGGCGATCCGCTGCCGTGCGGCGAGCGCCTCTTCGTCGACCTGTCGGCGCAGGTCTTCGGCGTACCGCTCGGCCTTGGTCCGCAGGGCGGCGGCCTCGTCGGCGGTCGTGGTGCGCAGCTCCTCAGCCTCGCGCTGGGTGGTCACGCGCAGCTGGGTGGTCTCGTTGATGACCGTCGCCCGCAGGGTTGCCAGCTCGCGCTCCAGGGAGCCGCGTCGCGTGGTCTCCTCCGACGCGAGGTCGCTCGAGATGCGGGTCGCCTCGCGCTCTGCCGACCCGACGAGCTCGTCGGCGCGGCGTGCCGCGGCGGAGAGCATGGCGTCGGCCTCGGCACGGGCCTCTGCCTTGGTCTGCTCGGCCTCGCGGCGCGCCGAGGCCATGAGGTCGGTGCTCTCGCTCTCGCCGCGAGAACGCATCTGGGCCGCGGTGAGCCGGGCACGGGTCACCGTGTCGGTGGCCTGGGCCTCGGCCTGGGCGATGAGGGCGCTCGACTGCTCCTCGGCGGAGCGCAGCAGCTGTTCCATCCGGGAGCCCAGGCCGCTCGGCCTGCCGGCCTCGGCCAAGGACTTGCGCGTGGTGGACAGATCTTCGCTCAGCCGGTCGAGCTTGTCGTCGCGGGCCGCGAGCTGGGACTCCAGCTCTGCGATGGTCGCCTCGTGGTTCGCCGTCGCGGCGTCCACGGCTTCACGGTCATACCCCCGGAAGCTGGCCAGCGGGAAACGAGGACGAGAGTCAGGCACGGCACCTCCAGCGAGATGATGGCTCGCGCGCCGTCTTCGGCGGCCTGTCGAACCGTCGGGGTCAGGATAGGGGACCGGGGCGAACGCTGGAAGTGCAACGATGGCCCTGGTGGACACAGCGTGGAGCGCGTGCCGCGTGTCGCTCGGCGTGGTGCTCCGCAAGGTCCCTCGATCGGGGGTGTCGTCAACAGATCGGCCCGAACGGTTCGGTCGAGACGGGTGTTCGCCGTAGGGTGGAGCGTCCAAGCAGTGGAGGTGGGTGAGTGGTCGGACGGCTCACGATCGCAGCGATCGGTGCCACCGGTGTCGTCCTGGTCGGGCTCGGTGTGGCCTCGGCGACGGCCTGGCGGGCCGATTCTGTGCTGCGCTCGACCGTGACGGCGGACGCGCCCTACGTGGTGACCGCACCTGGCGTCGTCGAGATGGGCGGCAGCCCGACGACGGTGACGGCCTACACCTCTGACACCAGCGCCCCGCTGGTGATCGTCGTGGGCCGGGACTCCGACGTGACGGGGTGGGTGGGGGACGACCCGCACGCGTTGGTGACCGGTCTGTCTGGCTGGCACCGCCTCGCCGTCGACACAGCAGCACCGACCGCCTCGCCCAGGCCGACGCCTGAGGCCGAGGATGTCGACGCCGTCGAGACGACCGACGAGGCCGAGGCCGTCAGCGAGCCGGGGCTCGCCGACCCGACCGGGTCGGACATGTGGATCGAGCAGGTGAGCGGCACCGGTCGGGTGACGTTGACCTGGTCGTCTGACGATCCTGGGCGCTGGAGCGTCTTGGTGGCGAGCCCGAGCGGTGCGCCTCCGACGCTCGAGCTGGCCTGGCCGCGCGAGGTCTCGACGCCGTGGTTGATCCCCGGCACGCTCGTGGGGGGCCTGCTCATCGTGGTCGCGCTGGGGTTGCTGGCCCGGCCGTGGCTGGCGCGACGTTCCGGTGGCGACGGGTGGACCTCGGTAGAGACGGGCCCTGTGGCGACCCTCGGAGGAGCGCCGTCTCGGGTGCGGCAGGGGCTGCGCCAGGTGGCGCGAGCGACGTCGGCGGCCTCGATCAGGTCGGGACCGACACGCACGGCCGACGAGGCTTCCTCCCGAGACGCCGCCGAGCCCGGTCCGTCCGCACCGGTCGAGGTGCCCGCGACCGCTGCCCCTGCGGGGCGACGGGAGCCGGCAGCACGGACAGGACCCACCGCCACGGTGGAGCCTCCCGCTGCGGCAGCCAGTGCCGCGCCGCCGACCGGCCCTACGCCGTCGACGAGCCCCGTGGCACCGACCAGGCCCTCGGTGCCGACCGAGCCTGCCGTGACGGCACCCGCCTCGCGGCTCTGGCCCGCGCGGCGGGGAGGTACGTCAGCGTCGCAGGCCACGCCTGCGACGGGAGCCGAGCCGACGGCACCGGTCGCGTCGGCTGCCGAGGCCGAGAGCAGACGTCCTGCCTTCAGGCTCCAGAAGGCCTTGCCGTCGTGGTCGTCCTCGCGACCAGGGCAGCATGCCCAGCCGACCGCGCCGACGCTCGACGGCGTCGCGGGTGAGCGCCTCTCCTCTGGCGCGCCCGGGCTGTCAGCCACACCGTCGGCGTCGTCCGCGTCGGCCCCCGTGCTGCCGACAGGAGCAGGCACCCCGACCTGGGCGAGGTCTGCCCCGCAGTCTCCCCCCGCGAGCCAACAGGCTCCTGTGAGCGCGCAGTCCTCAGCGAGCACGCAGCCTCCAGCGAGCGCGCCGGCCCCGCCGACCCGTTCCTCGCAGAGGTCCGCCCTGCGTCCGCCCGCACCGGCTGTCCCTCCCGCGTCGCCGTCTTCCGCGACTGCCGTCCCGACGAGCCCGGGTCCGGCATCCCGCCCTGGCCCGCCTCCGGCCGTCTCGTCGGGACGGGCGACGAGGCCCGTGGATCGCCCGGTTCCGTCTGGTCAGGTCCCGGTGGCTCCGCCGCCAGCGCCCCCGTCCGGTCCGACCCAGGTGGTTCCCTCGGGGCCGCGTCCGAGGCTCTCGTCGCGGTTCGTCGCCAGGTCCGCGCCTGCTGCGGCCCCGGCGGAGGCTCCTGCCCCTCCCGCCTCTGGTGGCGGCTGGGTGCCGGGCCGTGGCCCCCGCTCCGAACCTGTGCCGCGCGTCCCGGCCGACCGGCCTGACGGGTCGCGGGGGCGTCCGACGTGGCTGGGTCGTGGACGGCCTGCTCCCGCCCCCGGTACCGGTGCGACCCCGACGGTCTTGCCTGAGAGCACCGCGTCGAGGCTCTCCGTCCCTGCTCCTGCTCCCGCCGAGCCCGCGCCTCAGACGCCGGCGTCGCGTGGTGACCAGTGGCGACGTATCTGGGGTATCGACGACCCGCACGAGGACGGGAGGGACTCATGACGGCCACCCGTCTTCGTCGGGCTCTGCTCGTGGCGCTCCTGGTCGCCCCGCTCGCGGCGTGCAGCGCCTCGCTGCCGCAGCCGCAGGCGGCGCACCTTCCGGTGCCGCCGCCCGCGGTGACTCCCGAGCAGTCGCAGGCGGTCGCCACGGCTGTCGGTGAGGCGCTCACCGCTGGTGACGAGGCTCTCGAGGCAACAGCGCTGGAGACCAGGCTGAGCGGCCCCGCTCTGGCGATCCGGAGGGCTGAGTACGTGCGGGCCACGGTGGACGCGGGGAGGCCGCCGACCGCCCTGCCGACGACCGAGGTGTCGGCGGTGCTGCCCCAGACCAACACCTGGCCACGGACGTTCTTGGTCATCACCGAGCAGCCGTCCGACCTGGGGCCACCGCGCATCTTGGTGCTGCACCAGGAGTCCGCGCGCGACCAGTACAAGCTGTGGGGCTGGGCGCAGATCTTCCCGGGGCAGAGGATGCCCGCGACGGCGGCGCTCGCCGTCGGCAGCCCGGTGCTGGAGGCCACCGACTCGAGCCTCGTGGTGCCGCCGGTCAACCTTCTCCCGCAGTATGCCGACATCCTGACCAACGGTGACGCGTCGGAGTTCGCCGCGATGTTCGCCCCCGACAAGTTCAGGGAATGGGTCCAGGCAGATCGTGCCCAGCACGAGCAGCAGCTGGACGGTGCGTCCTACACGGTCGGCTATGCGGCTCCTGAGGCGCCTCTGGCTGTGCTCGGCACCCTCGACGGTGGGGCGCTGGTGATCGGGCAGCTGACCGGGACGACGACCACGACCGCGACCACGACAGGAGCCCGGGTGGGCGCCGGGGAGTTCGAGAAGGCTTTGGCCGGCGGCCAGGCGCCGACGACCTCGCTGGTCGTGACGTCCACCGCCGTCGTGGTCCTCTATGTCCCACCCGCGTCTGCCGGAGGGCAGGTCGTCGGGCTGGCCAGCCAGAACTCTTTCACCGCGGCGACAGCGTCCTGACCTTCGACCCCTGACGTCACTGTCTCTGTCCATACTCGAGGAGCCACCTGTGTCCCAGCAGCCTCAGCCGCAGCCGCGTCTCGACGTGCGTGGTGCCGTCGATCTGTCCAGCCTGTCTCGTCCGGCGACCCCACCGCCCGGGAGCCCGGGCGGCCTGGACGCTCCGGGCGCGTGGGTGCGTGACGTCGACGCCGCCGGCTTTGCCGACGTGGTGCAGAGCTCGATGCGGCACCTGGTGGTCGTCGTGCTGTGGGCGTCGTGGTCGCAGGCGAGCCGCACGGTCGCCGACGACCTGAGCGCGCTCGCCGACGAGGACCAGGGTCGATGGCTGCTGGCTCGTGTCGACGCCGAGGCCAACCCGGAGATCGCGCAGGCGTTCCAGGCACAGTCGGTGCCGGCGGCTGTCGCGCTGCTGGGTGGGCGTCCGTTGCGGTTGTTCGAGGGCCAGCCTGAGCGTGCGCAGGTGCGCGGGGTGATCGACCAGGTGCTCGAGGCCGCGACGGCCAACGGGATCGCTGGGAAGGTCCAGGCAGGCGAGCAAGCACTACAGGCGGAGCCCGCGCGGCCCCCGTTGCCTCCGCTGCACCAGGCGGCCTATGACGCGATCGAGAGCGGAGACCTCGCTGCCGCACAGGGTGCCTATGAGCAGGCGCTCAAGGAGAACCCGCGCGACGACATGGCTCGGGCCGGTCTGGCGCAGGTCGGGCTCCTGATCCGCACCCGTGACCTCACCGACCCGTCTGCGGCACGCCAGGCAGCGGCCGATGCTCCTCGCGACGTGGCTGCTCAGATGGTGGTCGCGGACATGGACATGCTCGGGGGGCACGTCGAGGACGCCTTCGCGCGGCTGCTCGACCTCATCAGGGTGAGCGCGGGGGACGACCGCGAGCAGGTTCGCGTGCGTCTGGTCGACCTGTTCGAGATCGTCGGCAACGACGACGCACGGGTCGTCGCCGCACGTCGTGCGCTGGCGTCCGCCCTGTACTAGACCACCGAGAGCACACAGAGTGCCGTGGGTGGAGAGCAGAGCGAGCAGAGGCGTCCCAGCGCTTCTCGCGGGGCCCTCCGCACACGGCGGGACCTGCGGCTCAGCGGGGCCCGGAGAGCTCATCCGCCCTCAACTTGACGTGGGCGATCTGTAGGGATAAGTTACCCCAGTTGCCTCCGAACAGGCCCGAAAGGGAGCTACGGAAGTGCGTGTGTTGTTTGAGAACTCAACAGTGTGTCGAGATTGATGGTCGATGCCGTTTTTGGTGTCGATTCGACTGCGCTGCTCTTTTGGGGTGGTGTGGTTGTTTTGGCCAGTTTGTTTTCTC
>WQWY01000035.1 GCA_009785115.1 Micrococcales bacterium | reverse complement strand
GGTGGGCCGCCCCCCAGCACCCACACCGTCCGCTGACCGCCCGCCCCGCCCCACCCCCCACCCCCCCCCACGGGGGGGCCCCCCCCCCCCACCCCCCCCCCCCCCCCCCCCCCCCCCCAGCCGCTCCGCCGTCGACACCCCTCGGTGAGCCAGGACTTGCTCCATCATCGGACAAGTCCTTTCTTCTCACCTGGCTGTTCTCTTTGTTCCTCGGATACTTCGGGGTCGACAGGTTCTACCTAGGCAAGGCTGGTACAGGGATCCTCAAGCTCGTCACCTGCGGTGGCGCCGGCATCTGGTACCTCGTCGACCTCGTCATCACCCTCGTAGGGGCCCAGCGGGACAAGCACGGGCGTCCGCTGGCTGACTACGAGAGCAAGAAGGTCATCGCCTGGATCGTCACTGGCATCGTGATCCTCGTCGGCGCGGTGGGCGGAGCGGGTGCCGCTGGTGGAGGCGACTCGTCCACCTCCACCAGCAACGAACAACCAGCGTCCTCGCCCGACGGGGCGCCAGCCGCCGCGGGGCCTGACGGCACGAAGGACAACCCGTTCCCCATCGGTCACGAGATCAGCGGTGAGGGCCTCACCGCCAGTGACTGGACCGCGACGATCTCCTCTGCCCCGCACGAGGGTTGGGCGGACATCCAGGCCAGGAACCCCCTGGCTGTCGCCCCCGACGACGGCATGGAGCTCTGGCTGGTTCCCGTCTCTGGGACCTACGACGGCAGCAGGAACACCCCGGCGGTGACCTACTCCTACATCAAGGTCGGTTTCCTCTCCTCAGACGGTCAGGTCTACGAGGGCGGTTCGAGCCTTCAGGCCGGCTGCAAGCACAACTACGTCCCTGACGACGTGACCGACCTGGCCCCAGGCGACACGTTCCAGGGCAACCTGTGCGTCCAGGTTCCCGCTGGGGCATCCGGGCTGTGGACGCTGAGCCTCGGCCTCAACGCCGATCCCGTCTACTTCACCTCCGGCGGCTGAGAGAGCTCCACGGCCGTGCCTCGTCCTTAAGTCAGGGACGAGGCACGGCCGTTCGTGTCAAGCCCCAGGCACCAGGGCAGCATCTGGCTCACCCGACCATGCGCTCGATACCGGCGTGCGCTCCACGACTGTTCTTGCGTCTGCTCGCACTCAGGACAGCCACTCATGAACCGGGCCTCTTTCGTGGAGTGCGCCGTCACGTCCCGAGGGGCCAGAACCCCGTTCAAGGCGGGGTACCACTGTTCTGCGAGCTTCTCGTACAGCGACGCCAGACCGAGATGCTCGGCTCTACGCGCTCAACAGCTCCAGCTCGACATCGAGCCCCGGGGCGTTGGCGAGCTTCGCGTCAGCGGTCAGCAGGGGACAGTCGAGCAGTGCGGCTACGGCCACATAGGAAGCGTCGTAGGCCGATAGAGCCCCGCGCCTGGTCCACATCACAGCGGACAGCGGCTCGAAGGCCCACAGCGACACCGGTAGCGCCCGCAGGTCGTCCAGCGCCTGCTCAGCAGCACCGAGAGTCACCAACCCTGCGGACCACCGGCGACGTATGACGTTGGCCACCTCGAAAGGCATCAACGTCGGGGCGTGCAGGTCCAGCTGGTGCATCCGGGCCGCTGCGGCGTCACCGGACGCACCAGGGTCGAGCAGCAGCGTCACGACGACAGACGCGTCGACTGCCAGTCGGGTGCTAGCGGGGTCGTTCACCGGCGATCCTGGCGCGCCTCGTCCAGCGTCCGATCCAGGTCCAGCGGCGGCATCGTCCTGGCTCGCTGTCTGATCTGCTCCAGGATCTCGTCCTGTGTCGGGCTGGCGACCGTGCGGTCGAGCAGCGTACGCAGATACTCCTGCATCGACTGGCCCTGCGACGCTGCCCGCGCAGCGAGCGTGCGGCGCGTCTGCTCAGGGACGTCCCTGATGGTGATAGCAACCATGCATGTATGGTACCTGCGTTGCCTGCATTTTGCAGCAATCAATGAGTCCTGTTGCGTCCCGCGCCCCTGAGAGGATCGGGGCATGGCTGAGCCTGTGGAGTCGCGACCCGTCTTGTACGTGCGGACCCGTCAGGAGTGGCGCGCCTGGCTGGAGGAGAACTTCGACACGGCGGCGGAGGTCTGGTTCACGTTCCCGACGAAGGTGTCGGGCGAGACCGGGGTCTCTTACAACGACGCTGTCGAGGAGGCTCTGTGCTTCGGGTGGATCGACTCCACGATCAAGTCGCTGGACGAGGGCCATCGCATCCAGCGCTTCTCTCCTCGGAACCCGAGGAGCACCTACTCCCAGTCCAACAAGGAGCGTCTTCGCTGGCTGACCGACCACGGTCTGATCCACGAGAGCGTCACGGAGGAGGCGGCCCGCGTCTTGGCGGAGCCGTTCGTCTGGCCCCAGGACATCATGGAGGCCATCCAGGCCGACCCCGAGGCGTGGGCCCACTTCCAGACCTTCTCGCCAGGCTACAAGCGCATCCGCGTCGCCTACATCGACGCCGCCCGCGTCAGCCCCGACGAGCTCACGAAGCGTCTGAACAACTTCCTCGCCAAGACCAGGACAGGCACGCTCATCACCGGCTACGGCGGCATCGGCAAGCACTACTGATGCCGACGGGGCACAAGGTACCTGAGCAGTAGCACCAGGTGCTACTGCTCAGGTACCTTGGACCTGTGGGACTTCCTGCCGAGATCAACCAGCGTGATCTACGGCTGCGCTCGAAAGACATCATGGATGCCGTCGAGCGTGGCGAGTCGTTCACGGTGACCAGAGACGGACGACCCATGGGTCAGCTGCTCCCGCTGCGCCGTCGGTTCGTCACCAGGGCGCAGTTCGCCGCCGCCTCGACCACAGCCGCCGTCATCGACCCTGACCGGCTGCGTGCCGATGTCGCAGACGACCTGGACCTCGACCTGGACGACCCCTATGCCCGCTGAACCCACCCGAGGCCTGCTGGACACCAACATCCTTGCGCTGCGCCGCTGGATCCCTCCCGAGCATCTACCCGAGGAGATGGCCATCAGCGCTGTCACCGTGGCGGAGCTCGCCGCAGGCGTACACCTGGTCGATGGTGACGACGAGACGGCGAACCACGAACGAGCCCGTCGGGTCGCCGTGCTGCAGCAGACCGAGAACGAGTTCGACGCCGTCACGTTCGACACCAGCGCGGCCCGCATGTTCGGCCAGATGGCTGCCTCCCTGAAGACCGCTGGGCGGACGCCACGCCGCCGGGCGCTCGACCTGATGATCGCCGCCACCGCTGCTGTCCACCAGCTGCCCGTGTACACCACCAACCCCGACGACTTCGCCGCGCTCGACGAGCTCGTCGAGGTCGTGCCCGTCTCCCGACCACCGGATGCCCCATAGCGGTCGCACCGGTCCAGAGCTTGTCAGCGGCGACCGTCGTATTCTGGCCAGACCTACGTACGGCGCTCTCGCACACACCCTGCGAATATCGTTCTCACGGATCAGGGCTCCGGGGGTTCCCAGGTGAGGACGTCGCCCGGCTGGCAGTCGAGGACGTGGCAGATGGCGGTGAGGGTCGAGAAGCGGACGGCTCTGGCGTGACCGTTCTTCAGGATCGACATGTTGGCGAGCGTGATGCCGACCCGCTCGGCCAGCTCGGTCATCGTCATCTGCCGGGCTTCTAGCAGCTGGTCCAGACGGACGTGGATGCGGCCGTGCGGGAAGTCCTCGGCAGGCTCCTCCTGACGGTCGCCGCGCAGGCTCATACCAGCCCCTCCGTGTCGCGGCGAAGCCTGGTGCCCTGGCGGAACACCTCGGCGATCATGACCACCACGAACCCGAGGACGAACTGATCCAACGGTAGGTTGACAGACCAGTCGACGTAGTCGGACAGCCATCCCAGGACCACGAAGGTGAAGAATCCGCCTACCCAGGAGAAGGCGGCCCCGACCAGGAAGAGAGTGCCAGCGGTGTAGAGCCGTCTGGTGTTGGCGGGGTCGAAGGGGTCGCCCAGACGGATGGTGCGGACCACTCGCCACAGGAAGAAGATGCCAACCGTGACGATCAGACCGCTCAGCACGGTCGAGCCGGTGGTGGCCATGAAGTCGACCCAACCGGGATGGTCGAACCTGACCAGGGCCGTGGTCTGCGGGTCGGTGAGGTAGGCGCCGGGGATCTGGGTCCAGCCGTCTGCTTCCGTCCGGCCAGGTTCATAGACCGCAGCCACCCCAGCATCGTTCAGGGTGACTGGGAGATCGTCGATCTGCCAGGTGAACCTCCCCTCGAAGCGCGACCACCAGTAGGTGCGATTGCCCAGGCGGGCGAGCGGCGCCACAACCTCCGCCACGAACGCGACCGCCATGTAGAGCCAGGCCACAACCTCGAGGACGATCCCGACCCCCTTGCTGCCGGCAGACCTGAGCCACAGGGCGCCGGCGATGCCGCCGCCGAGGATGAGCAGCCCGGCGACGAGCCACGTGAGTGACAGCACGACGACCTCCAGGTTATCGTTCTACGACAATATCGTTCTTCGATAATGTCGTTCACCGGCAACCCCGTCAACCCCCGGCTGGCCTGCGGCCGCCGGTGCATGACGGTGAGGCGGGCATCGCGCCCGACGCTCAGCCGAGCAAGAGGCTCACCCAGTGCTGGACCCCGGCGCGGTAGAGCGTCTCCAGGTCGTCGTGGGGGCCGAGGTGGCCCCAGAGCTCGGCGCTGATCGAGCCGAACATCCAGGCACCGGCGGCCATGGCGACAGCGAGACGCCAGCCCGGCACTCCGGGGGCGATCGCGGCGGCCACGAGCAGCGCCTGTGGCGGGAGGTCGAACACCTCGGAGGGCGGGCCGGCGGGAGCGGGGGCGTCGCGGCTCACCGCGGCCAACAGCTGGAAGAAACGTGTCGCGGGGTCGGTGGTGGCCTCGGGTGCGGCGTACCCGGGCACGGGCTCTCCGAACAGCAGCCCCCACGAGCGCGGGTGGTCCAGGGCCCAGCGCCGCTCAGCGAGGAACAGAGCCTCGATCCGACCGCGGTGGTCGACGCGCGGCACGGCGGCCTCGGCAGCGGTCAGCGCGTCGGCCAGCGAGGTGTACTCGCGCAGCAGCAGCGCGGTGATGACGTCGTCACGGGTCGCGAAGTAGCGGTGCACCGCCGAGGACGCCATGCCGAGCTCGCGAGCGACCGCACGCAACGAGATGTGCGTGGCGCCGCCGTCAGCCAGCTGACGATGGGCCGCGTCGAGGATCTCGGCAGAGACCTCGGCGCGCACTCGTTCACGAGGGGTGAGCCTGGGCTTGGACACCGACCCATCGTTGCACGAGACGTGAGCGGCGCGCTATCGTGTGAGCGCCGCTCCGAAATGAGAGCGATGATCCGACACTGTCGGCTGACGAGAGGACCCTCCGATGCCTCCGAGCGCCCAGGAGACCGCGACCCGCCCGTACGTGCTCGTCGTGCTCGGCCACCCTGACCCCGAGAGCTACTGCGCCGCCCTGGCCGACGCCTACGTCGCCGGGCTGGACACCGAGCGGTATGACGTGGAGGTGCTGCGCCTGGGCGAGCTGGACCTCGATCCGGTGCTGCGGTTCGGCTATCGGGAACGGATGCCCGACAACCCGGTGATCGCCAGGTCCCAAGATCTGATCGTGCGGGCCGACCACATCGTGCTGGTGTTCCCCGTGTGGTGGGCACAGATGCCCAGCCTGCTCAGCGGCTGGCTGGGCCGGGTGCTCACCCCCGGTCTCGCCTACTCCATGCAGGGCCTGCGCACGACAAGGCTGCTGCGCGGACGCACCGCGACCCTTGTCGTGACCTCGATGGCTCCGACGTTCTTGAGAGAGGGCGCCGCCCCCCTGGCTCGTCTGACCAAGCACCACATCCTGGGTTTCTGCGGCATCACGACCACCCAGGTGCTCACTCACGGCTGGCTCACCACACCCCGCGACACCCAGGCCAAGCGCGAACGCTTCTTGGCGAAGGTAGGCCGGGCCGCCGCGCGTCTGGACGTGCGCGCCACCGCGCCTCGTCCGGGCAGCGTCGACACGGCGACGACGATCGACACAGAAGAAACGGTCGACACAGAAAGAAGAGAGCGGCCATGACGACGCTGGCTGTGATCGGCGCGAGCGGACAGGTCGGACGTGCGGTCGTCGACACCCTCACGGATCGTGACGTCGAGGTGGTCCGGATCTCCCGGAGCGGGCAGGGACCAGGGCACCGGACCGTCTCTGACTACGAGGCACCAGAGCTCGCTCGCGCGCTCGCTGGGTGCGACGTCGCGGTCGCGACGCTCGGGCTCCCGTACCGCTCGTCGGTCTGGGCCGACGGTTGGCCGATGCTGGCAGCGTCGGTCGGGCAGGCGTGCGCCGACGCTGGCGTCCCGCTGACCTTTCTGGACAACCTGTACCCGGTCGGCGCTCCGTCCGGCCCGATCACGGAGTCCTCACCGCTGGAGCCGTGCAGCACGAAGGGCCTCGCCAGGCTCGCCGGGGTGAAGGAGCTCGAACGGCTTCGAGCCGAGGGGCTGGACGTGGTGCTCGCCCGTGCGGCCGACTTCGTCGGCCCTGGCGTCGAGGTGACGGCTCTGCCCTGGCGCGGGCTGACCACCGCTGTCACGGGCCGGCGCGGCTCGCTCACCTGGTACGGCAGAGGCGACGTCCAGCACAGCTTCGCCTGGGTCCCGCAGATCGCCGCGTGCCTGGTGCAGATCGCGCTCGACCGTGAGCTGCGCCGCGACGAGACCGTGAACCTGCCGGTGCTCGCACCGGTCACCGGAGACGCGGTGGCCGCGATCCTGTCAGACCTGCGCGGCTCGCCGGTCCGTCTGCGGACGATGGGCGAGAGGGCCATGCGCGCGGCGTCTCTGGTCTCGTCCGCCGCCAAGGAGCAGCGGGAGATGATGTACGCGGTCGAGAGGGACTTCATCGTGAGCGACTGCCGCATCCGCTCGCGCGGCTGGGCAGGAGAAACCCTGACCCTGACCGACTGCCTGGCCAAGACCCTCGGACGCCGGTAGGAGACCACCACGCCTGACGTCGCGGACACCCTAGCCCCAGACGCTGGGCCACAGCTCGTCGGCGTCTGCCCCTCCGTCGCTAGACGCTCCACTTGTTCGGATGCTCCTGTCTCGACCGGCCCACAGGTTGGCGCTGACGTACCTAGACTCGGGGGCATGCCACCGCCTGCCGTCGACGGATCGAGCCGCGACCCCGTCCTCGGCACCGCGCTCGTCGCACCGCCTGCCCGTGACGGCGCTGTGGACATCACCGACGTGCCGGCGATCCGCACCCACCACCCCGGCGACCTGATGCTCGCCATCCTGGCGGCGCTCGGCGTCGTCGTGGTGATGCTGCTGGCCACCTACGCGCAGCACACCACCACCGGGGTGGCCGAGGACGTGCGGGGGTTCGCGACCCTGCTGCGCGCCATCTTGTTCGTGCCGGTCGGGGTGCTGACGGCCGCGGTCATCGTGCTCGCGCCGGTCGCGGTGCTCACCGAGCTGTCGCTGCGCCGCAAGGGACGTCAGGTGCTGCTGACCGTCGCCGCGGCCGCCGCCGCCGCGGCCGTGAACGCGGGCATCACCTGGGCCATCGTGGCGGTCCAGGCGCACAACCTCCAGGACGGTCTGTCGGTGTGGCTGGGCGGGGCCTACACCATGACCCTGCCTACCGAGGTGGCGCTGCTGGCCGGGCTGCTCACCCTCGCCGGGCCGCACGACCGGCGCCGCACCGTGCGATGGTCCTGGAACCTGCTGTGGGTGGTCATCGGGGTGCTGCTCATCACGGCCCAGGTGTCGTTGCCCGGGGTCGCGATCTCGCTGCTGGTCGGCAGGGGCGTCGGGCTGGTGGCGCGCTACCTCGGCGGGGTCGAGCCCGAGCAGGCCTACGGACGACGGCTGGCCGCCGGTGTGCGACGTGCGGGGATCGTCCCCCGGTCGCTGGTCCGCGTCCCCGACGCGGTCACCGACGACGCCGACCCGCCGCTGCCCCTCGCGGACCCCGCGCGCGCGGCGCTCGCCCGCACCACCAAGGCCCGCGTCTACGCGCTGCGCACCACCGACGACCGTGACCTGGACCTCGTGGTGGTCGACGGCGACCGACAGGTGATCGGGACCCTGGGCCGCGTCTGGCGCTCCCTGCGGCTGCGCGGCATCGACGGGCGGCGCGTCGTCTCGTTGCGGCAGGCGGCCGAGCGGTCGGCGCTGCTCGGCTACGCGGCCCTCGCGGCGGGGGTGCGCACCCCGCGCCTGCTGTCGATGTCCGAGGTGGACGACTCGATGCTGCTGGTCGCCGAGCACCCCGGCGGCGCGGTGCCGCTGGCCGACCTGCCTGACGACCAGGTGACCGACGACCTGCTGGTGCAGATCTGGGAGCAGCTGGGGCTCGCCCACGCCGCAGGGATCGCCCACCGTGCGCTGACCAGCGACGTCATCCTGGTCGACCGCGAGGGGACGCGGCCCGTGGTGTGGCTGACCGGGTGGGACTCGGGCGACGTGGCCAGCAACGAGCTCGCCCGACGCATCGACCAGGTGCAGCTGATCGCCCTGATCGCCCTGCGGGTGGGCGCGACCCGCGCGCTGGACTCGGCGGCGCACGTGCTCGACACCGACGCGGTCGCCACCATCGGCACGATGCTGCAGACGATCGCCCTGCCCCGGCAGACCCGCGAGCAGATGCGCGCGCACAAGCGGGTGCTGGCCGACCTGCGCACCGCGATCGTCGCGCGCCTGCCCGAGGCCGACATGGCGCCCCACCCGCTGGTCCGGTTCGGCGCGCGCACCCTGCTCATGGTGGCCCTCACCGCGGTGGCGCTGATCGTCCTCATGGTCGGCCTCAACGTGGAGCAGATCGGAGAGGCCTTCGCCTCAGCCGACTGGCGCTGGGCGCTGGTGGCGTTCGCGCTCGGCCTGCTCACGCTCGTGGGCGCCGCGATGGCGCTGGTCGCCTTCTCGCCGGTGAAGATCGGGCTCTGGCGAGCCACGCAGGTGCAGACGGCCGCGACGTTCGTCGGCCTGGCCGCCCCGGCCGGGATCGGGCCGGCCGCGCTCAACCTGCGGGCGCTCACCCAGAGAGGGGCCTCAGGCCCGGTCGCCACGGCGACGGTCGCCCTGGTGCAGGTCAGCCAGATCGTGGTGACGGTCGTCCTGCTGCTGGCGCTGTCGCTGGTCTCCGGCGGGGCCGCCGGGCCGATGAGCGTCTCGCCGGCGATGCTCGTCGTGATCGCAGCCGTGGCGGCCCTCGTCGGCATCGCGCTACTCGTCCCCCAGGTCAGGGCGTGGGTGGCGGCTCGGACGCTGCCGACGCTGCGCCAGACCTGGCCTCGGCTCGTGGACGTGCTGGGACAGCCGTGGCGCCTCGCCATGGGCATCGCCGGGAACGCCATCACGACGGTGGGATACGTGCTCGCCTTCGCGGCGACCCTGCAAGCCCTGGGTCAGCACCGAGACCTGCTCCAGGTCACGGTGGTGTACCTGGCTGGCAACACCGCCGGGGCTCTGGTGCCGACCCCCGGCGGGATCGTCGCCATCGAGGGCGCCCTCACCACCGGCCTGACCGGTATCGGGCTGAACCTCGGTGTGGCGACGTCGGTCGCGGTGCTCTTCCGGGTGCTCACCTACTGGTCACGCATCCCGCTCGGCTGGATCGCCATGCGCAGGCTACAGCGCCGTGGAGAGCTGTGAGGCAGACCCCTAGAGCGGACGTCGCTGTCACTTCGCCTCTCGCCCTGCGTCGCGGAACCAGGGTCACCCCGAGGTGTCTGAGGCTGTCCGGAGGGAGCAAGACCACGTCACTTCCTCCCGCTATGGGTGATATGTTGCGAGCATGACTGGGGATGACTGGCTGTCGGGTGCCGATGTGGCTCTGGAGCGTGTGGAGCAGCAGATCGCTGCGGCTCAAGAGCGGGCCCGCGAGGCTGAGCGGTTCCGCGTGGAGATGGAGCAGGTGCGTGGCGAGGCCGCGACGTCGCGCGGCGAGGTGCGTGTGGTGGTGGAT
>WQWY01000034.1 GCA_009785115.1 Micrococcales bacterium | reverse complement strand
GCCGACGCGCGTCGTTCAGCACCTCGTCCGGGCATCCACCGACCGTGATGTCCTCGTCTGCCATGGGCAAGGGCTCCTCTCTCGTCACGCTGATCCGAACCTGCTCCGACACCAGCAGCGACCTGCCCCACAGGCCGCATCACTCCCGGTAACTCTGCTCGAGCCTAGCTCGTGAACCCGGACAAGGAGGGAAGTTTCAGGAGGTCTCGGAAAATTGTGGACAAGACCCGAGTATTTCACCCGCACGAGAGTCTGACCAGAGCCCTGACAGGAATGACTTCAGCAACGACTCCGAGCATGCTCGACAGGGCAGAGCCCAAGAGGCTGCCAGCAGGACGAGGCCCCACCCCATGGGGTTCGCGCCTCTCCCGCACGCGCTGCTTGCTCCAGGTCGAGCCGACCGACCCAGGCTTCACCCTGCCTGAGAAGTCGGCGCTGGTCAAGGAAGCCCCCGTTCCACGATAGGAGCCGAGCAGCAGAGGTCCTGTGAGTGTCACATCGCATGTGCGGATTCCGTCACCAAGCCCGGCTCAGACGACGGAATCCGTCATCTTGAGGCGCTCTTGAGCACCGAATCCGCAACCTGCGGCCTCAAGGAGCGATGAGGCACGTGCGGTGCGCACCTCGCCACCAGACGGTGCCCACCGAGGACCGCCGCCGAGAGGCACAGCGAGCGTCTGCGTGCCCAGGCCGGTCAGCCGGGGAGGCCTCCGACCTGACCGGGGGGCAGGGTGCCGGCGGCGATGGCGGCCCAGAACGCCGGGGAGGCGTCTGGGTCGAGGAGCACGGCTGAGCCGACCCTGCCGGGGCGGTAGTCGATCGAGGCGATCGGGGGAGTGCCGGTGATGCCGTCGGGGCCGTTCGCCGTCCTGAAGGCCAGGGCGAGGCGGGCCAGGTCGAAGATGTTCGAGCCCTGGTCGACGGTGAGGGCGCTGGTGCCGGTGTCGACCAGGGCGACCTGCCGGCCC
This sequence comes from Micrococcales bacterium, assembly GCA_009785115.1. Classification (GTDB taxonomy): domain Bacteria; phylum Actinomycetota; class Actinomycetes; order Actinomycetales; family Cellulomonadaceae; genus Cellulomonas. Next base: position 9,786 of record WQWY01000034.1, on the reverse strand, counting down.
GGGTTCCACACCAGCGAGGCCGGGTCGACCTCAGCCATCACCGCGCCGACCAGCTGACGCTGACGCAGGGCCCGGCCGATGTCTCCGGTCGGGTCAGACTTGCGCATCCGGGCGAACGCGAGCGCCTGGGTGCCGTCTACGTCGTGGCACCCAGGGGTCCACACCATGCCCGAGTCCTTGTCGTCCACGGCCGCGTCCCAGCACAGGTTGACCCCGCCCACCGCGTCCACGACGTTCTTGACCCCGCCCATGCCGATCTCCACGTAGTGGTCGACGGTCAGACCGGTGATCTGCTGCACGGTCGCCACGAGCAGCGGAGCACCGCCCAGGACGAACGCCGCGTTGAGCTTGTGCGGGCCGTGCCCGGGGATGTCGACGTAGGTGTCGCGCGGCAGCGAGATCAGCGCCGTCGGGCCGCTGGTCGGCACGTGCAGCAGCAAGATCGTGTCGGTGCGTGTGCCCTCCGTGCCGTCGGCGGGGATGCCGTCGTCGTCACGGGCGTCCGAGCCCGCGAGGAGGTAGGTGGTCCCCGGCGTGCCCGCCCCGGAGGTGAGCGCGGCGTCGGTGCGCTGGATCTTGCCGTTCGCCCACACCGCGAGCCCCACAGGCCACGCCAGGGCCGCGACCAGCACGACGACCAGCCCGGCGAGGACCCAGCGGCGCACGTGACGCCGACGTGCGGGCGCGGTGCCGGTGGTGCGAGTGCCGGGAACCTCTCGCGCCGACCGACCAGGCTGTGAGGGCGAGGAGACCGGCTGCGAGGAAGCAGGCCGTGGGGCGCCCGACCGTACGCTCCGGGCCGAGCCTGTCGCCCGGCTCGAGGGTGCCGACGACACGCTGCGAGGCGGGGACGCTTCGGTCGGGGGAGACGGTGCGGCCGGGGAAGACGATGCGGGCAGGGAAGATGATGCGTCGTGAGGAGCGGACGAGGCTCTGCGCGGGACGAAGGACGGTGGTGCCTCACCGGAGCCCGCCGTGACCTCTCGGGGCTCAGGTGCGGAGCCGGGCGTCCTGGCCGCGGGGTCGGTGTCTCGTCGGCCCCGGGGCGCGAAGCTGGGGGGAGGCGCGCCGGGAGCGTGCCGGTCAGCCATGGCTCAAGGTCTGCACGCCTGAGCGTCCTGCTGTACCTGGTCGACGCTGGTCATCCCTGGGGGCAGCGGTGTCGCCTCGGGCGGGGCAGGTGCGGCCGGGTCGTCCGACGGGACGGCCACCGGCGAGGGCGTCGGGTTCAGGACGTCCATGATCGGGGTGTCGGCCGCCATCGCGTCCCAGACCGCGTTCGCCTGGGACGTCCAGCGCACCCTGTTGCGGTTCTGGGGATCGGGCCCCCACGGGATCGTCGTGAAGACGATGTCGGCGCTGCTGATGTTGCGCATGGCGAAGGCGAGACCGGTGATCTCCGGCATCCGCATGCCGGAGTCCATGGTGAGCGACTCGGTCACCGCCGAGGTGAAGCGCAGCAGCTCCGCGGCATCGGCCAGGTTGTTGGACGAGAGCACCTCTTGCGCCAGCGCGCCCATCAGCTGTTGCTGGCGCTTGATCCGGTCGGTGTCCGACCCGTTGTCGACGTTGGTGTAGCGGGAGCGGACGTAGTCGAGAGCCTGGACCCCGTCGAGACGGTGCATGCCCGCCGTCAGGTTGAGGTCGGTGTAGTTCTTCGTGTCACGGATGTCCTGCTCGACGCAGATGTCGACACCACCCACCGCGTCGACCATCTTCTGGAACCCGGCGAAGTCGACCACGACGAAGTGGTCGATCCTCAGCCCGGTGTTCTCCTCCACCGTCCGCCACGCGCACGCCGCCGCCGAGGCCACGTCCTTGCCGTGGATCGCCCCGATGGCGAACGCGGAGTTGAACATCGCGTCAGACTGCGCCTTGGTGGTCTTCCCGTTGGTCATCTGGCACTGGGGGATCCGCACCATGGAGTCGCGGGGGATCGAGACCATCTCGACCCGGGAGCGGTCGGCGGAGATGTGCATGACGATCGCGGTGTCCGCCCGCATGCCGTCCTCCTCGCCCCCGATCACCGCGTTCTCCCCCTCGCGGTCGTCCGAACCCATCAGCAAGATGTTCAGGTCACGCCCGGCGTTCGGGTCGTCCGGGTTCGCCACCGCCGGCCGTGGGCCCACGAGAGCGCTGACGTCGACACGGGTGACGTTCGCGTTCAGCCGGTGGGTCACGGCCGCCGACGCTGAGGCACCGAGCACCAGGACCCCCACCATCGCCAGCCCGGCACCACGCCAGAACGGGTGAGAGCGGTGGGTACGGGAATGACGAGGGGCTCGGGCGTGAGCCGCTGTCTGGTGCCGTGGAGTCACCTGACGATGGTAAGCAGCAAGATCGATCGAGGCTGTTCGGGCGCGGCAGACGTTCGGCAGACGTGCTGTGGAGATCCGGTGGAGGAGGAGGTCAGCGGCCGAGGGAGGCGTACTTGGCCTCGGTCGCGTCCTTCTGCGGACGCCACCAGTCCTCGTTGGCGCGGTACCAGGCGACCGTCGCGGCCAGCCCGTCGCGGAAGCTCGTGTAGCGCGGTTCCCAGCCCAGCTCCTCACGCAGCCTGGTCGCGTCGATCGCGTAGCGCAGGTCGTGGCCCGGCCTGTCGGAGACCAGGTCGTAGGCGTCAGCAGGCTGGCCCATGAGCTCCAGCAGCGTCTCGACCACCGTCTTGTTGTCGACCTCGCCGTCGGCGCCGATCAGATACGTCTCACCGATCCGGCCCTGGGCGAGGATCTGCCACACCGCGGCGTTGTGGTCGTCCACGTGGATCCAGTCGCGCACGTTCTGGCCCGTGCCGTAGAGCTTGGGCCGCACCCCGTCGATCAGGTTGGTGATCTGACGTGGGATGAACTTCTCTACGTGCTGGTACGGCCCGTAGTTGTTGGAGCAGTTGGAGATGGTCGCGGCCACCCCGAAGCTGCGCACCCAGGCCCGCACCAGCATGTCGCTGCCCGCCTTGGTCGCGGAGTACGGGCTCGACGGGTTGTACGGGGTCTCCGGCGTGAACTTGGCCGGATCGTCCAGCTCCAGGTCGCCGTACACCTCGTCGGTCGAGATGTGGTGATACCTCGTGCCGTGGCGGCGCACCGCCTCCAGCAGCGTGTAGGTGCCGACGATGTTGGTCCGCACGAACGGCCAGGGCTCGGCCAAGGAGTTGTCGTTGTGCGACTCCGCGGCGAAGTGGACCACCGCGTCGGCGTCGGCCACCAGCGGGTCGACCGTGTCGGCGTCAGCGACGTCACCCTTGACGAACGTGATCGCGTCGGCCACCGGGTCCAGGCTGTGCTCGTCGCCGGCATAGGTGAGGGCATCGAGCACGGTGACCTTCGTGCCAGGGTGCTCGCGCACGACCTGCTGGACGAAGTTGGCGCCGATGAACCCGGCCCCACCGGTGACGAGGATGTGCATGGTTGGTCCCTCCGACGACGATCGACCCGGCAAGCCTAGCCGCGAGAAGCGCGCAGGTTCCGGTAGGCGGCGTGCGCTCGGGCGGCTCCAGGCACGCGTCGCGCCCATGTCCGGATCACAGACGACTGCAGCACGGGTGGTGGCATGTCGTGGAGCGTGCGTTCCCTGGCGTCGAGCGACAGCAGCAGGTCCTCGCGCTCCTCTCGGACCGCGTGCAGGAGGACGGTGGCTGCTTGGGCCTGCTCTGAGTCGGCGATGATGTCGTCGATGGTGCGACGCACCGGGATCGTGACGCTGAGGGTCTGGTCGAGACTGCGCTGGGGAGAGGTTCCGGTGGCTGCGACCTGGAAGTCGTGCTCGGTCTGCCAGTGGTGCTTCAGCGTGGTCGGGCCGAGTGTGACGCCGCAGGTCGCTGCCAAGGCGGTGATGAGAGCGCCGACAGTGGTCGGTGTGTCTTCGGCAGCCGTCGCACCCCACCGGATCGGGACCAGGGTATAGAGGAGTGCCCGGAAGGTGAGGAAGCCGAAGGTCAGAGGCTGACGAGCGCTCCATTCCAGGTCGATGAACTGACCAGAGCCTTGATCGACGATGAGATTACGTGGGATCGCGTCGAGGAGCTCTGGTGACAAGACGGTCTGCGCATCGAGGTGCTCGTGCTCGCTGAGCTCGCTGATGCATCGTACCCAGAAGGCGAGCCAGTCTTTCAGGTCGTCAAGCCGCCACCCAGGTGTGGCGACGATCCGGCGTGCGGTCTCCGACCACTGGCGTCCTTTGACGTACGGGTGGCTGACGTCGGTCGAGCCCTTCTCGTGACGGCGCGTCTGGACATCGATCCCGTCGTCGTTCGCGACGAACGCCACGTGCTTGGCGTTCGCGGTGGACGTGACCGGGCCGAAGTACCACCCGAGCTCCGCGCGCTCGGACATCGGTGCGGCGCTCGCCCGGACCAGGAAAGAGTTCGACAGCGCGGGCATCAGCCCGTTGCGCAGCACCGCGTCATAGGCGAGCTCCGGGTCGAACGTGGTGATCTCGGGCTCCTGGGCATCGCCGTGGGCTGTCCCGACGATAAGAGAGGCGGGGTCGAAACCGCTGTCAGGGTCGAAGGCCCGGTCCGTCAGCACGACACGGGGGAGCTTGTAGTCGGGGAACGGGTAGTACCACTGCTGGTTCACCAGCCCAGCCGTGTCCAGGCGCTGTGTCAGCTCCGTCTGGCCGAACGTCACCGGGGTCGTGGCATCGTAGGTGTCCTCGATGCCGACCATCCGCTGGTTGAGGTGGTCCTCAGGGAAACCAGCGAGGTACTTCAGCCCGAGCTGGTTCTCGATCGCGAGCACCAGCTGTCCTTGCTCGCCGGCGAGCGCGGTGACATGCTGCAACAGCGTGTCGACAGGGTCGGTACCCTCTCCGTCGTCCAGCCCGAACATCCGAGCGTACTCCAGGACCCCGATGAGCAAGACCGTGCGGAACTGGGCAGGTCGACCGAAACCCTGAATGGTGTCGGCGACGACGGAGACGTTCGGCAGATCCCGCGTGCGCTGCGCGCAGATCTCGGCCCGTCGCCGAGAGCCCTCGACAGCGACGACCTCGAGCCCGGCTTCCCCGAGAGTCCGGGTGATCGCGCCCATCCCGGCACCGAGCTCGAGCACAGGGCCCTCGAGCATCGGCAGGAGAGGCCGCAGGAGGTTTCCTCGAACCTGGCTCAGGTGGTAGAGGGACGGCCAGTCACGGATCCGGTCGGCGAGCTCGGCGGAGCCTGTGCTGACGTCCGACACCGAGGCGATCACCCGGGCGAGCCGGTTCTCCGTCGCGTCGCCGTCGCTGTACCCGAACTCGGCCGTGCCCTCGCGTGCCCAGACCCTGGTCGAGGTCAGGTTGTATCCCAGAGACTCGAGGTCGACGCTCAAGAAGGCCTCCTTGGTCCTCGACGCGTGTCCTGCGTCGCTTCTGGTGGCAGCACGGGCGTCGTCACAGCGGCCGCCATGCGAGGTCTCTGTCAGACGGCAGAAGGACGGCGCGACGCGAGTCGAGCCACGGCATGTCGAGCATCCGCTGGAGACGATCTGGTTCGTCGCCGGCGAGGCGGACGAGCCGGTGGGCTCGCACGTCGTTCAGGTAGAGCCGCCAGCTCTGAGCGATCCGCAGGAACGACTCCGGGTCTTCGCGCGCTGGGTTGATCACCACGACCAGCCGAGGCAGACGACCGAGGTAGTCGGCGCCGCTGGCCAGTGCGGATGCGGCTCCACCGTCGGCGTCGACCCACAGGCAGGCGGCCTTGTGCTCGCGGCGCGTGAAGTAGCTGTCCAGCGCGACGGTGGTCAGGTCGTTGGTGTCGGTGACGACCGCGGCCTCGAAGCGGGCGAGCATGCCCAGCTCGCGCAGCCGACGTGCCAGGGTGTCGCGAGCATGGCGATCAGGATCGAAGACCACCGTCTCGGCCTCAGGTGGGATCGAGGGTGAGGCAAAGCCGACGTCAGGCGCACCGACGCCGATCACCGCGTCCCACGGGTGGGCACGGAGAACGGCGTCCCACGTCGATGACGGCGTGCGGTCCGCGGGCGCTCCATGACCCGTGGCACCGTGGGGAGGTCTGAAGCGACGGGGTGCCACCACCACTCCTTCGTCATCATTCGCAGCGGATAACGCGCCAACCCTAGCCGACTCGCGACGTCCGTCGTGCTGTCAGGCGCGGTATCCGCCGATCGTGCGTGTCGGCACAGGCACCAGGAGCCGTGCCACGTCCCGACGAGGTACCGCAGAGCCGCGCCTGGTCCGACGTCGTTCCCGGAGCGCGCGGGGGAGGACAACCAGGTACGAGGCAAAGGCTCGCACCCGCAGTCGCACGCTGCTCCAGGGCTGAGATCGTCGCACGGCGATGGACGCGGTCGTCAGGCAGTAGCGCGCCACGACCCGGGCCACCATGGGCGCCGGTGCGTTCTTCGTCACGGTCAGCAGGCGGTTGCGCAGGTCGTGGAACCTGAAGAAGGCGCTGCCCTCGCCGGACGAGGCGGAGTGCTCGTGCTCGACCACGGCCTCGGCGCAGTACCGCGTGGTCCAGCCGGCCAGGCGCAGGCGCCATGACAGGTCGGTGTCCTCGTAGTACATGAAGAACGTCTCGTCGAAGAGGCCGACCTCCTCCAGCGCCTCGGTGCGCAGGCACGCCGCGGCGCCGCAGAAGCCGAAGACGTCGCGAGGCGGCTGATGCCCGGTCGCCTCGGCCAACCAGCCGCGGTCGGTCCCGAACCCGTCCTGACGCACCTGGTTGCCGGTCGAGTTCACCAGCCGCACTGTGCTGTCGGGGGCGACACCGTCGGGAGCGGGGAGCCACCATCCGTCAGGTCCGTGCACGGCTCCGGGGGTGCCCGGCGACGTCGGGACGAAGCGTTCGGCGAGAAGAATCCGTGCGGTGAGCGCGCCGACGTCCGGCGGAGACTGCTCGAGGTCGCGGAGCAGGGCAGACAAGAACGTCGGCGCGGCGACGGCGTCGTCGTTGAGCAGCACGACGTAGGGCGAGCGCGCTGAACCGGGTTCCAGGTTCGCGCGGAGCGCCAGGTTGTTGCCTCCGGCGAAGCCACGGTTGGTCGCAGACCTGAGCAGGTCCACCCACGGGTAGTCGGTCTCGACCATCTCGGCGGTGCCGTCGTCGGAGGCGTTGTCGACCACCACCACGCGGCGATGCTCGGCAGGTAGGTCCTGGGCGGCGAGCGCGTCGAGACAGCGCCCCAGGCGTCCGTGCGCCCGGTACGCCACGACCACCACCGTGACTCGGGGGCTCATCGCTGCGTCGCCGTGCGATATGCCTCGGCTGTCGCCTCGGCGCACCGTGCCCAGGTGAACGTGCGTGCGTACGCCCGGCGAGCCTCCCGCTGCTCGGCGGTGTCCTGAGCGCGGGAGACGGTGCTCAGACCGGCGGCGATGGCGTCCACGTCGGTCGGGTCGACGTAGGTCGCCCAGGGGCCGCCGACCTCGCGCAGCGTGTCGATCCCTGAGGCGAGGAGGGGGCGCCCCGCCGCGAGGGCCTCGAGGACGGGGAGCCCGAACCCTTCGTCCAGCGACGGCAGCAGCACCGCTCGGGCCCCGGCGACCAGAGCGTGCAGGTCGCCGTCGTCGAGCCACCCCGTCGTGACCACGCCCTCGCGTGGTTCGAGCGTGGCCGCGCCGGCCGGGCCGGCGAGGACGAGCGGGGGAGTCCCAGGGTCCGCCGAGCGGGCCTCGCGGTGTGCCAGCAGAAGCCGGTCGAGGTTCTTGCGAGGGCCGGTCGCCCCCACGAAGAGCAGGTAGTCGTCGGGCAGGCCGAGCTGGTCGCGGCGTGCGGCAGGCAGCGGGAGAGCCGAGAACCACGGGTCGTCGACCCCGAGAGGCGTCACGGCGACCCTGTCGGCGCCGAGACGGTACTCGTCCCGCACCTGGGCGGCGACCGCCTCGCTGGGCGTCAGCACGAGAGCCCCTCGGCGCAGGGCGCGCGGCACCAGGTCGCGGTAGGCCAGCGACGCGGCGTCCACCGTCTCGGCCCAGCGCAGGTAGGTCAGGTCGTGGACCGTGACCACCTCGGCGGCGTGGCGGGTCGGCGGGCTGACGAAGTTGGTCCCGTGGAACAGGTCCGTCCGTCCGACGAGCAGCTCGATGGGGGGCAGGTCCGCACGAGCCCAGGCCGAGCGCAGCACCCGCGCCGGGGCGCGCGGCCCCACCTGGGCCACCCCTGGTGGCAGGTCGGGCACCGTGCGCGCGCGCCACGACCAGGTGCAGACGTCGACGGTCGCGTCGCCGAGCTCGGCCGCGACAGCGCCTGGCAACGCGGTGAGCAGCTGTGCGACGTAACGGCCGATCCCGGTGCGCCGCCCGAGCAGCGGTGTCGCGTCGAGGGTGATTCGCACGCCCAGATGCTCTCACGACGTCCACCGCGGGCGGGGGTTCTCTCAACTTGGCACCCCTGACGCCCGATGACCTACCTATGGTCGGCCGGCTGATGATGGTGCTCGCGCTCGTGGTGTCCCTCGGGGTTTCCCAGGTGCCGGCTGCTCTCTTGCAGAACCCCTCCGGCCAGGACGTGGTGACGGTCAGCGGCAGCCTCGTGCAGGTGATGCCGGAGGAGACCGCCCCGCACGACGACGGCACCGAGATCATCAGCATGATCGAGGTCGACGGTGAGCTGAGGGCGCTCCCAGACGAGGTCACCGTCGAGGGGAGCACCGGCGATCAGGTCACGCTCGAGATCGCCGGGACGGCAGGGGCCTCGGGTGCCGACGCCGTGGCCGCGACGACAGACGGAGACGCGGAGATCGTCTCGGTCGAGGTCGAGAGCGTTCCCGTCGCGCAGGCCTCGGCGACCCGGACGCTGACGGTGCTGCCCGTCACCTGGCCTGGTGGGCCCGGTGCGTCGACGACGGTGAGCGCACTGGGGGACGTCGCCCAGAGGTCGGTCGCGTTCTGGCAGAGCCAGAGCGGTGGCGCTGCGGCGATGCCCTGGTCGGTGTCGGTGCGGTCGTGGACGACGGTCGCCGCGCCAGGGTCGTGCTCCTCGGCTGCCATGGCGACGCTCATGACTGCCGCGCTCGCCGCGAACGGCATGTCTTCGCCCTCTTCGCCGCGCGACCACGTGATGGTGTACTTCCCGTACTCGAGCCTGTGCGGCTGGGCAGGGCTCGCGGCGGTCGGCGGCTCCTACAGCTGGATCAACGGCTACAACAACACCGAGATCGTCGCGCACGAGCTCGGGCACAACCTCGGGCTCGGCCACGCCAACACGCTGCGCTGCCCCGGGGTGGCGCTGGTGATGAACCTGTCGGCCTGCGCTGACATCGAGTACGGCGACGTGGTGGACGTCATGGGTTCTGGGGTCCTCACCGGGGTGCCGGGCAACCTGAACACGGCCCTGGCCGACTCGATCGGGCTGGGGCGGGTCTCGCGCATCGCCCCGGGGACGACGACGACCGCCACGCTGGCCCCGCTGAGCCAGGTCTCGGGCACTCGAGCCATCGTGATGTCCACGGCCGTCGGTGACGTCTACATCAGCTACCGGCCGCACGTGAGCCCCGACGTGCGTCGGGCCGCGTGGGCTGGGGTCCAGGTGCACCTGAGGGTCGTCAACCCCGTGTTCGGCTACTCGACGTCGTATCTCCTCGATACCCACCCGTCGCGCGGCTCCTTCGTCAACCCGGCGCTGGCTGTCGGCGAGACCTGGTCGGTGCCCGGTGCAGGGATGGCAGTGACCGTCCTCTCGGCCGACCCGGTCCATGGCGCGACTGTGGCCGTGGCGCCGGAGAACCGGTTGCCGTTCGGTGTGTGGGACTCGTTGTCGGTCTCGAACGGGCAGGTGACGGTGTCGGGGTGGGCGATCGACCCTGACACCTCGGACCCGATCTGGGTGCACGCGTACGTCGGCGG
>WQWY01000033.1 GCA_009785115.1 Micrococcales bacterium | reverse complement strand
TGTCGGGGTAGAGGCCGCCGGTGGACGGGAGCGGTTCGATGGTGGCCTGGCGGCGTCGGGCTCGTAGGGCCTGGATGGGCAGGAGGATGCCGAGGACGGCGAGCGTGACGATCGCGGCGACGGCGGCGATCTCGCGGGCGTCGGCCCAGGGGGAGCGGTAGGGGGAGAGCATCAGCGGCTCGGCCGAGCCCACGACGGGGGCAGGGGGGCCGGTGCTGACGAACGGGCTGTCTGGGCCTCGGACGTCGGCGCCGGGCACCAGGGCGATCGCGTCGTAGGGCTGGACGATGCCCCAGCCGACGAGATCGTCACGGTGGTCCGGGTCGGGGCGGATGGCGGTAGCCATCAGTCTGTAGGCCCAATGCTCGGGGGTCTCGTCACGGTGAGCCGCGGCGACCAGGGCAGCGGCGGCGGAGACGTAGGCGGTGGACCAGCTGGAGCTGGCCTGCCCGTCGCTGGTGTCGAAGAGGCAGTTCTTGCCGCCGGCCTCGGTGGTGGCGACGTGCTGCCCTGGCGCGGCGACCTCCACGTGGGGGCCGTGGATCGCGGCGTCTGTGGGGCTCCCCCAGATGTCGACGGCGGTGACGGCGAGCGCCTGCGGGTAGGCGGCGGGATAGCGCGGCTCGTCGGGTGCGGGCTTGCCGTCGTCGGTGCGGGCCGTGGTGCGGTTGCCGGCGCTGGCGACCACGAGCGCGCCTCGTTCAGTGGCGTAGGCGACGGCGTCGCGCAGCAGGTCGTCGCGGTCGGCGGGGAACGAGATCGACACGTTGATGATCGTCGCCCCCCGGTCAGCGGCGTCGCGGATGCCCTGGGCGACCCGGGCGAGCCCGAGGTCGCGGTCCAGCCCGAAGCCCTCACGGAGGGCCTGGTCGTCGTTGGACTGGTTCACTCGTACGGGCAGGATCCTCGCCTCGGGGGCGAGGCCGATCACCCCCGAGCCTTCGACCTCCCGGGCGGCGATGATGCCGGCCACCCTGGTGCCGTGCCCGGAGACGTCGCTGTACCCGTTGTTCCCGAGGCCGTCCTCTGGCAGCAGGTCGACCCCGGCCGGGTATATCGCGTCTCTCAGCTGTGGGTTGGTCGCGTCCACCCCGGAGTCGACCACGGCCACGATCACGCCCTGGCCCTTGGTGATCTCCCAGGCGAGGGTGGGCTGGAGCATCGCGAGCGGTTCGGGCCTGGTCGCGATGAAGCCCCCGCCGTTGTCGGTGCACTCGTTGGTCACGAGCGCGTCGACGCCGCCGGGACCGATGCCACCGAGACTGGCGAGGCCGAGGTCGGCCTCGCCCGAGACGGTGCCTGGAGCGGTGCCCAGCGTGGTGGGGAGCGCCACGAGCCCCAGGGCGATCCCGGCGGCGACCAGCCTCCGGCGGCTCATGGTGCCGGGCTGGGGCTCGTGCCGGTGCTGGGCTGGCTGGCGGCAGCGACCGAGAGCGTGACCCCGACCTGGAGCAGGTCGATCCACCCGGCGTCGATGAAGCCGACCTCGTCGAGGTCGTAGCCGAGCCGTTTCAGCGCGTCGTCGGCGAGGTTGACGGGGAAGGCAGTCCCGGTGGCATCGATCACATAGGCAGAGCCTGCGGCCTCGTCGCCACGCCCCTGGGCCCAGACCACGGCCCCGGCGCCCCTGTCGACCACGACGGGGGAGTTCTGCACCGGCCTGGTGGTCGCGGCGAGGGTGGTGGTCGCCGTGCCCAGGGTGTCGACGCCTGACAGCGCGCAGGGGCGGGCGTCGGTGAGCCTCTCCGGGGTGGTGCGGGGCCAGTCGGTGGCCTGGTAGGTGTTGGTGACGTTCTTCAGCGCCTGGACGTCGGCCGGGCTGACCTCTCGGGCCTCGCCCATCCGCATGCCGGTGCCTTGCAGGTAGAGCTGGTAGGCGAGCGGTGAGATCTCGGCGAGCCCGTCCTCGAGCACGAGGTAGCGCCGGTCGGCGGGGTCGCCGGTCTGGTGGATCACCTGGCCGGTGGTCAGCGACGTGCCTGGGACGGGCCGGCCGTCGTCCGCGACGACGATCGGCCCCAGCGGGGTGCCGAGCATGAACAGGTTCAGCCAGCGGTCGTCCACGTCGATGATCGCCGCGCCGCCCAGGCCCAGGGCGCGCAGCACGGCGTCTTGGCTGCCGGGGGCCACCAGGTAGTGGTGCTTCCCGGCGACCACGTAGACGTCTCCCGTGGAGGAGCGCACCACGACGGCGGTCGAGGTGGCGCGGGCCGGCGGCGTCTTGGCGATGGTGACGGTCGGGGCGCCGTCGTCGTCCAGACAGCTGGCCCACCCGGTGTTGAGCAGGGACTTGGTGGACGGCAGCTGGTCGGGTGCGCCGACGATGCCCATCGCCGGGCCGATCTCGATCTTGCTCAGCTGTCCCGAGCTGGTGTTCACGACGGCGAACTGACCGGCCGGGATCATCAGCCGGGCGCTGGCGGTGTTGAGCACCGGGTAGAGCACCCCGCCGGAGGAGACGTACCGCGCACCGGTGTCCTTGGCGATCACGAGGCGGTTGTCCTGCCAGTCGTTGGGGATGCCGGGGGAGAGGAACCCGTAGAACAGCCCGCCGATCACGATCAGCACGGTCAGCGCGAGCCCGACGATGACGGGGCGCAGCGGCTTGACCGGCTCCATCTCCTTGGTGCCGACGGCCCCGCTGGTGAACGCGGTGAGCAGCCTGCGCCGGGAGAACACCTGCGCGTCGATGAGGTCTTTCTTGCTGGCCACGCGCTCACACCAGCCCTGCGGCGACGACGCCGAGCGGGATCAGCGCGGCCAGGGCGGCCATCTCCACGGTGTCGTACAGCTTGATGAGCCGGATGCTGGTGCCTTCGGTGAGCATCGCGATGCCCACCAGACCCACAGCCGCCACCAGGAGGCTGCCGAGCAGCCAGGTCAGATCGATGGAGCCGGAGACCGCGATCACCGTGCCGGTGACCGCGAGCCCCACGGTGGCCAGGCCCATGAGAGCGGCGACCTCGGCACGGGCGTACACCTGGCGGGACTCGAACATCATCCCCAGGAACACCAGCGTGCACAGCAGCGCCCCGGCCACCCCGGCGGACGCCACCATGGGGGTCACGGCCAGCACCGTCAGGCCGAACGCGATCCGCAGCGCCAGCTGCAGCGCGTGCCCCTGAGAGGCGCGCTTGCCGATCTCGTCCCCGTCGGGCTCCGGGGTGTCGGCGAAGATCTCCGGCTCGCTCTGGGGGCTGATGACGGCGAGCCTGGTGGAGGTGAGCACCATCCACGGCAGGGCGTTCGAGATGGCGCCGAGCGCGGCGACGAGCAGCGCGTAGGGAGCGATCGGGGCTGGGCCGCCGTCGGCGACCAGCGCGGCGACGGCCGAGGTGATGCCGAGCGCGGCACCGACGGCGATCGGCACCAGGTGCACCTGCGAGCTGCTCCCCGAGGCCGCCAGGGCGATGCCGCCGACCACGAGCACGCCCAGACCGGCGGAAGCCAGCGGCCACGACCACAGCGTCTCGCCCGGGGTGAGCAGATATGCCCCGACGCCGCCGTAGACGGCGCCGGCCAGGCCGAGCCCGTGGCCGGCCTCCGGCTGCTTCACACGCGTCAGCACCGCACCGGTGGCGACGAGCGCGAGCGCGCCACCCAGTGCGAGCATCGCGGTGAGGATCGACCCTCGCGGGCTGACCACCAGCAGCGCCGCGCCGAGCGCGAGCAGGGTCAGCGAGACGCCCAGGGCGGTGCGTGCGCGGTCCTGCGATGTCCAGGCGGTTCTGCGGCCGGTCGCCTCGATGACGGCCTCGACCATGTCGTCGTAGCGTCGCGGCCTGGTGGCGACGTCGCTGCGCACCAGGTTCAGACGCTCACCCTCGTTGACGCCCTGAGCGGCGAGGCTCTGGGCGGGGTCCAGGGTCTCCCGGCCCATCCTCTGCAGCTGGTAGCCGGCGTACGCCGCCTCGGGGTCGAGCGCCCCGAGCTCTCGGATGATGAAGGGGGTCAGCGCGACCAGCGGCACCTGGGCGGACACGGTGACCGAGAGGGTGCGACCCACGCCGCTGATCGTCAGCTGCAGCATGGAGCGCTGTGCTGTCGCAGGCTGGTTCATGACTCCCCTGTCGCTCGTGGCACCACCTCGGTCTGCACCGGCACAGGGTACCGGGTGATCGGGCATTTCGGGCGTCTCGGCCGTGGTCAGAGGCCAGAACCCACCCTTTCGGGGGGTTCGTGTCCCCAATATTGGGGACACCGTTTTGGCCCTGATCGTCCCCTTCGGGTGGGTAGGGTGCGTATGAGCCGTCCGCCACCCGCGGTCACGTGGGTACGACACGACCATGCGGTCGGTGCCATGACGACAAGGATCGGAGAGTGACATGGCAGCAGGAACCCAGGGCGCAGAAGCAGGTGCCCTCCAGAAGGGTCAGGACGCCGTGGTCGCGGCGCGCGGGAGCATCGCCTCGCGGTTGACCAACGTCCGTAACGAGGTCGAGCAGCTCCGTGCCTACTGGACGGGTGAGGCGGCGGTCTCGTTCGACGCCATGATGCGGCAGTTCGACGAGAACGCCACCCGTGTGAACAACGCGCTGAACAACCTGGCTGACGGTCTCGGTGCCACCGCGACCGACCAGGCTCGCAACCTCGAAGAGCAGCAGGCCACCATCAGCAACCTCGCTGCTGGCATGGCCTGAGCCGACCACCGAACGAAAGGAGAGCATCAATCATGGCCATGGGTATCGGTTCGTTCTCCGTCCAGACCGGACGGGTCCGGGGTCTCTCGACGGAGATCCAGAGCAACGCCAACGCCATCCGTCAGGCTCTGACGGAGCTCGAAGACCAGGTCAAGACCCTCATCAGCCAGTGGGAGGGCTCCGCGCAGGAGGCCTACCACCGTAGCCAGAGGGAGTGGACGGAGGGCTTCACCGCCCTGCAGCAGCTTCTGGTTCGTGTGTCCGCCAAGACGCAGGAGATGGCGGACGGCTACGACAGGCAGGACTCCCAGAGCGCCGGGCGCTTCTAGCAGGGGCGAGACGTGCGCGTGGTGGACGGTCGGGTCGCATCGGCCCGACCGTCCCCCGCTGTCACGTGCTCGCCCTCACCTCATGATCGCTACCCTTCCCTGTGCTCGGTGACGGCCCGCACGGGGTGAGACAGCAAGGAGAACGCCGGATGAGCGATCGGACGAGGGGTCGCACAGCGAGGCTCTCCCCTGGCCGTGCTACGACCGGTCGTACCACGGCCGGCCTTGGTGCGCGTGAGCGTGGCGGGACGCTCGTGGCGTGCCTGGCGGGGGGCTCCCGCTGATGAACAAGACTTCTCTTCAGACTCGCTGCCTCGTCTTTCAGGACGGTGATCGGCGGGTCGACGTCTGTGTCCCGCTCCGCGTGACGTTGGGCGACGCTCTGGTCGCTGTGGGCATGGATCTCGACGGTGGCCGTCTCCAGGTGGTCGAGGGCACGTACATGCGCCCTGTCGATCCGCGGGCCACGGCCTCTGAGCTGGCGGACGGCTCGCTGTTCACGGTGATCGACCCGAGTGCTCCCCAGCAGGGGCTCTCGCGTCGGGAGCGGGCCGCTGAGGGTGCGCGGGCGCGTGCCGTGGGGCCGTGGTGGGGTCAGGCGGTGGTCGGGCTCGTCGTGGTCTCCTTGGCGCTCACCGGGTCGCTGGCGCTCGTCGACACCGCTGTCGTCTCGCGGGCGCTGGTCGTCGTGGTGCTGGGTGTGGCCGCGCTCGTCGGTGCCGTCGTCGCTGTGCGCCAGGCCTCGGCGGACGCCGCGCCGGTGGCCCCGGTGGGTGACGAGGGACCCGCGGACGTGGGCGACCAGGAGGGCCCCCCGGCAGGTGCGGCGGGCGATGGTGCGCGTGCGGCCCGGGTTGCGGGCCCGGCGGCGCTGGGTGCTGCCGCCGTGGTGGTCGCGCTGCCGACGGGTGGGCCTGGTGATGCTCACCTGTTGATGGTGGTCGCGGCTCTGGCGGTGCTGGTGCTGTCCACGCTCGCGGTGACGGTCGACCCCTCCGCGCACTCGCGCCCCGCGCTGGGGGCGGCGGCGGTGATCTTGGCCGTGGCCGCCGGGGTGTGGGGGGTAGCGCTCGGGCTGGGTTGGGGTGCCCAGGTGGCGGCGGCGATCCTCGCGGGGGCGGTGCCGGTGGCGCTGAGGGCTCTGCCCACCTTCTTGATCGAGGTTCCCGACGGCTACTTCATCGACTACGAGAAGTTCCAGGACACCCGCTGGTCGGTGCGTGGCCGTATGCCGGTCTCTCCGGGGAAGGTGCACGGCGACGCGGTGAAGGATCAGGTGCGCGGTGCGCTCGCGGCGCAGGTCACCGGGACGCTCATGCTGTCGGTGATCGGTGCTGTGGCGCTGCTGTTCGCGGTGTCTGGCGACCCGGCGTCGTTGTTGGTGCGGATCGGTCAGATCGCCCTGCTCGTGTGCTTCGCGGTGTCGATGACGCTGCTGGGTCGCAAGGCTGGTGTGCCCCACCTGCAGTGGGCGCCTCGTGGCGCGGCCGTGATCGCTGTCGGTGTGGCTGTCGGGATGGTGATCGACGCCCTGACGGGTTCTGGCCTGCTGCTGGGCGTGGTGGCGGCCCTGCTCGTGGGGCTGGCCGCCGGGGCCCTCGCGGTGGCGCTGGGTCGGGGCGCGAGGTCGTTGGTGCTGTCTCGGGTCGGTGACTGGGTCGAGGCGATCACGATCGCGTTCTGCCTGCCCGCTGGTCTGCTGGCCGCCGACATGCTGGAAGCTGTGAGGTCGTTGATCGCATGAGCACCTGTCAGAACTGCCATCGCCCGGCCCCGGGCCCGGGGCCGTGCCCCTTCTGCGGCGCTCTCCCGTACGCACCCGCGCCTGCGCCGCAGGTGCCTGCTGGATATGTGCCCGCGCCGTATGTGCCTGCGCCGCACGCGCCTGCCCATCTCGGTGCGCCCGGTGTCGTGGGGGCCCCCGGTGTTCCCGCGCCGGGTGTGCTGGTGGGCGCGGCCCCTCCGGCCGTGGCGATGCCCTCTGCTCCCGGTGCGGCCGCACCCATACCGCTGGACCACGGCCCGGTGACGGGTCAGGTGTGGCGGGCGCGGGCTGAGGCGCAGCAGCAGCCCGCACCTGCCCAGGTGACCCCACCGGTCGTGAAGAAGATCGGGAGGAAGGGCAAGGAGAAGCCGGACCCGAAGGACGTGTTCTCGCTCGACAGCGAAGTCGCGTCGACCGGCGCTCGGATCGCGGCGTTCTCCATCGACACGGTGGTGGTGGCTGTGGCTGCCACGGTGGTGGCTGTTCTCACCGGGTCGGTCACGCTCACCGTCGTCATCGCTCTCGAGGTGGCGTTCGCGCTCGGGTTGTGGGAGGCCCGCACCGGGCTCACCGTCGGCAACGCGGTGCTGCGCCAGCGCACGTCTTTTGAGGATGTCCCGATGACGCCTGGTCTCGGGCCGGTGCTCGTGCGCGGGGTTCTGATGGGGCTCGGTCTCGCGTTCTGCGGGGTCGGGGCGTTGGTCATCTTGCTCGCGAGCATGAGGAAGCCGCACCGGCAGACGCTGGCGGACGGCGCGGTCCACACCATGGTGGTCTCCGTGCCCCGCAAGACGCCGCCGCCACGGCAGGCGGTCCCCACGGTTGCTCCGGGCATCCCGGTCATGGCACCCGTGCCCACGCCTTATGTGCCGCCTCGCGTGGTGACGACCACCCCTTCTGTTCCTCCGCCTGCTCTGCCGCCGACTCCTGCCGCCGCACCGAGCGTGCACATCCCTCACCCTGCGCATCAGGCACCAGGCCGACCGACCACGCTGTACCCGGCTCCGGCTCCGGCCCCGGCATCCGCACCGCAGGCCGCGCAATCGCAGGCAGCGCAGATGCCAGCGCCTCAGGTGCCGCACGCAGGGCAGCGGCCCCCGGCAGGGAGGCCCCCCACGTCCGGTGCCGCTCCGTCGGTCGCGGTGCCCGCCGTACCCCCGGTATCTGCCGCACTCCCGCCTCAAGCACCCGCTCAGCCGCCTGCTGTGCCGCCAGCCCAGGCGCCGGCCGGGAGGCCCGCCGCACCGGCAGCCGGTGCCCCGGCCCCGCTGCCCCCTGTCGCCGCCCCTGCTCCGGCCCAGCCCCCCGCTCGGCCTGCGGGCACACCCTCGGCCGGGCCGCCTTCGATGCCTGGTGCACCGGCAGCCGGAGCACCAGGGGGGCCACCGGCGGCCAGCATCCCGCCCTCTGCCGTGCCGACCCCAGCACCTGCGGCCGCCGTGCCTGCCATGCCCCGGCCGGTGGCCCCACCGAGCGTCACGCTGGTGCTGGTGTTCGACACCGGGCAGCGCTACCAGGTCGCCCAGGGAGCCGCTGCTGTTCTCGGCCGGGCTCCCACAGCCCAGACCCCAGGCGACCAGGCCCTGGCGGTGAAGGACGACGAGGGCACCGTCTCCAAGAACCACCTGCGCATCGAGCACGGTCGCGACGGGGTGTGGCTCACCGACCTGGGTTCGACCAACGGCACCGACCTGCTCGCCGACGACGGACAGCCGAAGCCGCTCCCACCCAGGGCTCGGACTCGTCTGGACCCCGGCGCGCGCGTACGGATGGGACACCGCGTGTTCCAGGTCTCACGAGCGATCCAGGGAGGCTGAACTGTGATGAGCATCGAGATCTTGGAGCGGGTTCCCAGGTCGGAGCACATGGGTCGTTGGGAGGGGGAGACCTACTGTGCCGTGTCGTTCTCAGTGGAGGGCGAGATCGCCAACTTCGCTAATGAGCTCGAGTTTCGTGTGCGTGAGGTCGAGGCGTTGTTGGTGGGTTATGGCGATGTGTTGTTGGCGGCGGCTGATGATCTGGAGGGGGTCAACCGGGAGTTCGCTGACGATCTGCGTCTGATCTTGGCGGACCTCAGGGACCGGGCAGGGGGGGACGAGGCGTGAGGGTGGCACAAGGTGCCCGAGCTACGGGTGCAGGGAGTTCTCGCTCGCGGCGGTGGTCGTTGGGGGGTGTGCGTCGTGGTGCGGTGGTCGCGGTGGTGGCGCTGGGGTTGCTGTCGGTGGTGCCTACTACAGCGTCGGGGGCTGATGCTGGGTGGTGGTATGACCAGATGGGGGTGCGGGAGGCTCATGCTGCGGGTATCACCGGGGAAGGCGTGAAGATCGCGGTTCTGGATTCTTCGATCAATGTTCAGGCTGCGTCGTTGCGCGGGGCGAACGTCCGGGTGGCTGACCCGGTGTGCTTGAAAGACATGAACACCGGTGAGTACTGGCCCACGACCAGCACCGAGTACCTCCCGAGCGTTCAGCACGGGACCAACGTGGTAGGGCAGATTGCGGGGACCGGCGACGGTGTGAGCGGGATCGCTGGGATAGCTCCGGGAGCGCAGATCACCTTCTACGCGATAGGTCGTCCCGAAGGTGGCCTTCCCGGCGGTTTCGAGCCCTGCGACAACAGCATTCTTGATGTCGCTTTGAGGCAGGCGATCCAGGACGGAAACCAGATCATCTCGATCTCGAAGAACTACCTGTCAGGGGGGGGGAGCAACCTTGGTATCGCTCAAGCGATCAAGGGGGGGGGCGTTGATCGTCAACGGTGTCCCCAACGTTCAGCGGGACGTAAATAGGGATTTCAGGGGTCTAAGCGCGAACGCGGGTGTGGCCGCGGTCGGTTCGGTGGGTCCTGACGGGCAGCCCCCGATAGTCGATGGTGCGGTGGTGGAGCACCGCCGAATCACGGTGCTTGCTCCGGGTGAGCAGATGGTGTGCCACGCTGAAGACTCGTGGGAAGGGACCCGGGTGTGTCAAGGCAATTCTTATGCGACGCCGGTGACTGCTGGTGTTCTGGCTCTGGTGGCTCAGAAGTATCCGGATGCGACGTCGAACCAGCTGTTGCACAGTCTTCTGGAGAATGCTGACCGTGGGGGCAGGGGTTCGGGTCATGATGCGACGTTCGGGTATGGGGTGGTGGATCTGCGGGCGATGCTGGCGGTCGACCCGACCGGGTATCCGGATGTGAACCCGTTGTTGTCCGAGGGGACGGGTAGGTACGACGTCACGGCCCAGGACGTGGATCGGGCGAGGTTGTTGGAGGGTTCTTTCATCACGACTCTGCAAGGTTCCACACCGTCGCCGTCGCCGACGTATACCTCTGAGCCGAGGCCGGTCGGGGTGTCGTTGTCTGGGTTGGTGTGGGTCGGTGCGGGCCTGGTGGTCCTGGTGCTGCTCGCCGCGGTGGTGGTGGT
This sequence comes from Micrococcales bacterium, assembly GCA_009785115.1. Lineage (GTDB taxonomy): Bacteria > Actinomycetota > Actinomycetes > Actinomycetales > Cellulomonadaceae > Cellulomonas. Next base: position 1,943 of record WQWY01000033.1, on the reverse strand, counting down.
CGTGGTGGTGCTGGCCCGTCGCCGCCCTGGAGGGCCATGAGCACCACACGAGGCGCGAGATCGAGACCACGACCGCTAGCGAAGAGCTGTTACGAACGAGATTGAGGAGGATCTGATGGGAGAGGAGGTGCTCATGGCGGCTGCCGTGCCTGGTGGTGATGCTGTCTGTCTGTGCGGTGGCCTGTGGTCACGAGATGCCGCTTCTTGTCATCGGGGTGGCGTCGTGGATGTGGTGTTTCGTCACCTTCGTGGGTGAATGTGAGTTAGGCTGGCGTCCTGTCCTGTGGTAGGTCAGGAGGTCGCAGGGAAGACCAGAACAGAGGAGCGTGTCATGTTGGATGAGTTCGGAAAGGCCCTGGCTCAGGCGCCGGGGATGGTCGTCGATGCGGCCGGTTCTGTCGTGAGCGGTGCGGCCGACGCCGTCGGTACCGCTGTCGATGGTCTTGGCAGGGGTGTCAGTTCCATCGTCCCCTTGCCGGGGAAGGCCAAGGGCAGCGATACGGTCGCGGTCGCTGCTGTCGGGGACGCCACCACGCCCTCTGGCATCGGGTCTGCCGGTTCGGCTCTCGCGAAGGTCGCGGTGGACATCATCGCGGCGAAGACCGCGATCAACCGCATCCGAGAGATCTTGGAGCGGGTTCCCAGGTCGGAGCACATGGGTCGTTGGGAGGGGGAGACCTACTGCGCTGTATCGACGTCGGTGGAGCGTGAGATCGCCGACTTCGCTAATGAGCTCGAGTTTCGTGTGCGTGAGGTCGAGGCGTTGTTGGTGGGTTATGGGGATGTGTTGTTGGCTGCGGCTGATGATCTGGAGGGGGTCAACCGGGAGTTCGCTGACGATCTGCGTCTGATCTTGGCGGATCTGAGGGATCGGTCAGGGGAGGGTGACGCGTGAGGGTGGTACAGGGTGCCCGAGCTACGGGTGCAGGGAGTTCTCGTTCGCGGCGGTGGTCGTTGGTGGGTGTGCGTCGTGGCGCGTTGGTCGCGGTGGTGGGCCTGGGGTTGCTGTCGGTGGTGCCTACCTCGGCGTCGGGGGCTGATGCTGGGTGGTGGTATGACCAGATGGGGGTGCGGGAGGCTCATGCTGCGGGCATCACCGGGGAAGGCGTGAAGATCGCGGTCCTGGATTCCTCGATCAACCCGCAGGCTGCCTCGTTGCGCGGGGCGAACGTCCGGGTGGCCGACCCGGTGTGTCTGAAGGATCGGGATACTGGTGAGTTCTGGCCGACGACCAGCACCGAGTATTTTTCGAGTGTTCGGCACGGGACCGATGTGGTGGGGCAGATCGTGGGGACCGGGGATGGGGTGAGCGGGATCGCCGGGATAGCTCCGGATGCTCAGATCACCTTCTATGCGACGTCCCGCCCCGAGGGAAACTTCGAGGGCATTGTTGATCGTCAACCCTGCCAGAACAACATTCTTATGGTCGCGGTTCAGCAGGCGATCCGAGATGGGAACCAGATCATCTCTATCTCTAAGGGATATCAAGGAGGGAGTCGATTTCTTTCCGCAGAAGCGATCAGGGGGGGGGCTTTGATCGTCAACGCTGTCCCCAATACACAGCAGGACGTGAACAGAGACTTCAGGGGTCTGAGTGCGGTCGCGGGTGTGGTCGCGGTGGGTTCGGTGGGTCCTGATGGTCAGCCGCCGGCGGTGGGTGTCACGGGAGCGGTGAACCCGACCGGTGCGGTGGTGGGACATCGACGGATCACGGTGCGTGCGCCGGGGGTGGACATGGTGTGCCAAGGCCGTGGCGAGTCGTGGGAGGGAACTCATGCGTGCGAGGGGACGTCATTGGCGACACCAGTGGTGACCGGTGCGTTGGCTCTGGTGGCTCAGAAGTATCCGGATGCGACGTCGAACCAGTTGTTGCACAGCTTGTTGGAGAACACGGATCGTGGTGGTCGGGGTTCGGGTCATGATGCGACGTTCGGGTTCGGGGT
>WQWY01000032.1 GCA_009785115.1 Micrococcales bacterium | reverse complement strand
GCTGCTTCTCATCTGCTTCGAGCACCACAGGCTCGATCATCTCGGTCATACCGCCTGCTTCCCCGCCAGACCCTCGCCCGGCGTGTCAGGCCAGACCCCGCCCACCGTTCATCAGACAGACCCGCGCCGGCGGCCTCGGCGCCACAGCCGGGCCAGGAGGCGCAGCGACCCACGGAGCACAAGCCTCAGCCTCTGGCTCTTCAACAGGCGGCGGTTCGGGACACAGTGCCGAGGCCTCTCGGGTCGACACCGGCAGCACCTCAGGCACCACACCTGGTACCACAGACAGCGGCGCCATCACGCCTGGTGGCGGCGGCCTCGACTCACCTCGTGCGCCGGAAGGCCCGCACGACGCACCAAGGGGCCACGCTGACGTTGGCGGTCACAACGACGGACACCCACATGTCGATCCTGTGAGCGGGTGGGACGGAGGTGAGGGGCTTCGCCTGACAGCAGAACAGGCCCGTGCTGTTGACGTCTATATGCAACGAGCCGCCTCTATCGAACCGCGAATCACGGTAGAGCTTCAACAGATCGCAGAACGGACCGATGCACGCCTGATTGGAACACACGTCGACCAGGCCGGAGTCCGTCTTTCTGGACTTGAGTACCGGCTGAAGACCACTGAGTCGCTCTACCGAAAAATAGCCACAGAGCTGGGTGAAATCGGCGATCCGCGATCTGTCGCGACCGTAGACGCGAAGTTGAATGTTACAGGCGACGCGGTTAGATACACTTACGTGATCCCCGACGAAGCGTTTGGGGCTGGCGTTAACTCAATTCTCGAACAACTTGGAGAGGCAGGGATTCGGTGGACCGGCCAAGGACAATGGAAGCTCACCTTCGGAAAGCCCGACGTGTACCAGGGGATCAATTCTCAGTGGCACTCTCCGGATGGACAGAGATTTGAGATCCAATTCCATACAGAATCGAGTCTCCACGCGAAGGAGATGACGCATCCGTGGTACGAGGAAGCTCGGTTGCCAGAGACGTCGGAGGCTCGACGGAGAGAGTTGAATGAGGCTCAAGCCGGTGCTTTCAATGCGGTCCCGCTGCCAAAGGGGATAGAAATCATCCTCCCGCCGCGTCAATGATAAGGAGTCGACATGACAGAAGACAGGATTCCCGAGTTGCCGAAGGACAGCGACCCGGCTTGGCAGTACTACTTCATCTACTGGCCCGGAGACGCCTTGGAGGCTCCGCGGGGCGTCGCTCGTCGCTGCATGGTTGATGGAGTGGTCGTTAAAGATAGCACATTAGGTCAGGACGGAAAATGGCGCCCCACCTCTGCAATCGCCATGAACGATTTGGCGATGTACGACAACGAGCTGGTCAGAATTTCGACAGAAGTTGCGTTAGATCAGATAAAGATATGGGGGTCGCTTCGTTCTGAGGATGAAGAACTTTCCTGAACTGTTTGGGATCGCCAAGGGCCCCTGCCCGTTACCTCTCTTAATCTGCCGTACTTCCAGTACGAGCTGACCGGTCACCTGCCACCGGGGTGGCGCATCGAGGCCAGCGAGATCGCCCCAGGCTTCGGACGGCCAGGCGGAGGGACTCAGTTGCGGGTGCTCGACGAGAACATGAAACCAGTCACCGTGGAATGGGCACTACGGAAAGGAGTGCTTAGATGACCATCCTCCCCTACAGTCCTGAGTTCATTGAGTACGCGAAATCAGCAGGCTATAAGCCGTACGAGACAGATGGAGAGTGGTCTCTCGAAAATTCGGGTGGCGAAACGCGGATCTATCTGAGGCAAAATTCTGGTATGTTCGTTTTGACGCGAGCAGATCGTGCTGAGTCTGAGAGTTATATCATGTCCGCACCAGACGCCACCGATATCGAGCGTTACCTGACAATCCGCATGGGCTCGTCCATCCGCAGCAGCCGGCGTCTAGGTTTTATCTTCACCCCGTGGAACGTGACAGACTTGGCACCGGGGTGGGTAGCGGTCGTAGGGCTGGACGGCCGCTGGCGTTTGACTGGCCCCGATAAATGCGATCGTGCTGTTTTTTATGATGACGCAGCCGTCGAGTTCTCATGGTTCAGCAATGTTTCCCTCGCGGACATACGGAGTTCCTACCTCGACCCGGACGGTGCCCCGTTGTTCGTCGACGAGCGTTGGCACTCTGTCTGGAAGTGATGCTAGCGTGAGCGCTGAGATGAGCCGACCTCCCTACTCTCCCGAGTTCATCGAATATGCAGACATGGCCGGACTCGAGTTGCGGTACATAGATGATGTTTGGAGTCTCGAGACTCCGGGTGGCGAGATTCGCCGCTATCTGAGGGAAGCCTCTGGAGTGTTCACCGTGACGTGGGTTGAACGTGGCAGCCCGGAGGGATTTGTCATGTCAGCCGCAGATATTGATGATGTTGACCGATATTTGATGGCTGAGATGGGTTCCTCCATCCGGAGCCGTCGACGCATGGGGCGTATCTACGGGCCACGACAAGAGAGCCCTCTGGCGCCGGGCTGGACGGCCCGACTTGACCCGAAAGGACGATGGCAGTTGTTCGACCCCAACGGACGTTCGCGCGCGACCCTCAATAAAGGTGAAGCCGTCAGATTCTCATGGATCGGCGACGCCTCGCTGGAGGACCTGCGCGCCTCGTACCTCGACCCGGACGGCGCTCCGCTGTTCGTCGATGAGCGGTGGCACTCTGTCTGGAAGTGACCTCGTACAGTCGATCGGTTCCGAGCCGCGCTGGCTCTGAGGCCGCGAAGTGTAGACAGGCCGGAGAGACTTCCCCGGCCGGAACGTTACGCTTCCGGGCCCGAGCACTGCGACGAGATCGTCGGCTCTACACCACCGGCCTGACCATCATCCGCTACGACGACGCCCAGGCGTTCATCCGTGATTATGGACCTTACCTCGACCAGATCGGCGAAGCGGATGGGAAATACTTCGAGTTGCGGCCCGACGGCATCCCGGCCACTTTTGAGCAGCGATCCCTGCCTGTCACCTCTCTAGACCAGCCCTACCACCAGAGCGAAGGAGAGCCTGTGTCCGCTATCACTGCTGCTGGCGTTCAGAAATTCATATTGCCCGAAGAATATTTGCGCGCTCATGATGGTGACTGGGAGTGGGACACCGATGACTCAGGAGACAGGGCTGTGCTGGTCGACTCGATCAGCAGCGAGGAGGTGTTTTTCACCGGATTGGCCTGCGCATGGAATCTTGATGGAAGTATCGCTACGTACGCGATCTACGCTGACGGCACCCTCACAGGGCAACAAGTCTCATATCATCACAACAGGACAGTCGAGAGAATTCGCCATTTCGATGGGACGAGGCTCGAATTTTCCGAGTCGGGTTCGCTGCGAGAGATCGCGTTCATCTGCACCGGAACGCTAGGAGCTTCCCGCCGGTTTGACGACACGGGTTTGGTCGTGGAAAATTCCTCGTACGAAGACTGGTCGAACTGCCTAGATCGCGCTGTCCGCAGATTCAAGACATCGACGATGGCTGACTTCCTTGTGCTGCCACCTGAGTATGTGATGACCCACGGACAAGACATCAGCCGCCTGGGCTTGACAGAACCAGGAGACGAGTTCCCTGGGGAACAGAGACAGACGGGCCTTGTGTTTGCGCGACATCCTGATGGCTCGCTGGCGGGATATGAATTTCGTGTCAACGGCGATCCGGTAGGACGCTGGGCTCATTTCTACCCTGATGGGACACTTCGGAAAGTAGGGGGCTCGATGGGTGGACTCGACGGTACATGTCACGAATTTTCAACCTCTGGCTCGTTGGCGCAAGTCTCGTTGTGGTGCCGTGGAAAACCTGTTGCTTTCCGAAAGTTGGATGAACTGGGCCAGGTGGTTGCTGAGCAGACCGGGATGACGTGGGATACCTGGGACGCGTACCTAGACTGGGCTGCGCAAGGGTAGACCGATGGACCTGTTCAAACGACTGGAGGCCGAACAGACTCGCCTGGCCCAGGGTATCGACCTGGTGAACCAGGTTGACGTTGAGGATCTGCGACTGGTGGCTGGAGTTGATACGGCCTACTGGACCAGTGAGGATGGAGTCGAGCGCGGGGCGTGCTGCGTGGTGGTCGTGGACTACCGTACTCACGAGGTGATCCAGACAGTGACGACCGTCGGGCAACCGACCGTGCCCTACCTCCCTGGACTTCTGGCGTTTCGCGAACTTCCGTTGCTGGAGGAGGCGATCGCCCAGTTGAATATGCCTCCAGACCTGTTCTTGTTCGACGGCAACGGAATTCTTCATCCGCGCCGCATGGGAATCGCCACACAGGCATCTTTCCTCGTGGATCGACCGACGGTCGGCGTGGCAAAGACTTATTATCGGGTAGGCGACGCTGATTATAAATCGCCTGCAGATGAGTTCGGAGCGATATCGAAGATCGCTGCCGATGAAGAAGTTCTGGGCGCAGCAGTTCGCACCAGGAAGGGAGTTAAGCCGGTGTTCGTCTCTGTCGGTAACTGGATCGATCTCAACACGGCGGTGACCGTCACCTTGAGCCTGGTCGAGAAGGCCAGCCGCCTGCCAGTTCCGCTGCGTGAAGCAGACCTCGCCACACACCGGGCCCGACGTCATGCACAGAACGACTCCCGATGAACGGGAACAACTTTGCACCACACCATGTTGCGTTGTGGTCCCTCCTCCCGTGGGGGCGCTCACGCAGGGGATACGGTGGCCTGGCACGAGCACACCGCGACGGCGAATGAAAGAGGTGCGATGAACGAACCGGTGGATGGGTTGCGAACGCTGGAGGCGGCCTTCGTCGACCTCGCGGGGGACGGCGGGCGCTGGCCCGTGCTGGTCGCGCTGGATTTCGACGGGACTCTCGCGCCGCTCCAGGACGATCCTGAGAGGTCGCGGATACTGCCGGACGGGGTGCGGCAGCTCGAGCGGCTGGCCGCCGTGGGGGTCCGGCTGGCCCTGGTGTCGGGGCGGGGGGTCGACGTGCTGGCACGGCTCGCGCGGGTGCCGGTCGGCACGACGCTGATCGGCAGCCACGGCGGCGAGCGCGCCCAGGTGCTGCCCTCCGGGCTGGGTTCGACGATGAGCCCTCTCACCCCGGCGCAGGAGAGCCTGCGCGCCCAGGCTGACGCGCTGCTGAGCGAGGTCGCCCAGGGCTGCCCCGGCGGCTGGGTGGAGGCCAAGCCTGCCGCCGCCGTCCTGCACACCCGCCTCGCCGGGCCCGACGAGACGGCGCGGGCCCAGGCCCAGGCCCGAGAGGTCGGCACCCGGCTAGGCCTGCACGTGCTCGAGGGCAAGGACGTGGTGGAGCTGGCGGTGCTCGACGTCGACAAGGGCTCGGCGCTGGCCGCTCTGCGCGACGAGCTCGAGGCCACCACCGTCGTGTACGCCGGCGACGACCGCACCGACGAGCACGCCCTGGGCAGGCTCCGCCCTGGCGACATCGGCATCAAGGTCGGTGAGGGCCAGACCCTGGCCTCCTACCGCGTCCCCGACCCCGAGGCGCTGGTGACTGCTCTCGCCGTCTTCGCCGACGCCCTCGAGGCACGTCACCCGCAGCCATGATCCCTAGCCTTTCCTGGGACGACCTAGAGGCGGGTCGTCCGGACGGCGGAACCAAACCTGGACATTCCTGACAGAGGCCGGGTTGCTGTGGGAGCTCGTGCGGGTGCGGGTGATACTTGACTCGTTCGGGGTCTTTTCCCACTACCTCGTCCCCGTCGATGACGACGTGCGTCGGCGTCGACACCATGGCGCGGCCCGCCCGGACCGCGCCCGGCCTTCACTACGGATCGTCCGGCACGTACCTGCCGGTGGAGGGATGCACGACCATGGCCACTGTCACGTTCGACCATGCGACCCGGATCTACCCCGGGACCGAGCGCCCGGCCGTCGACGGGCTGGACCTGCACATCGCGGACGGTGAGTTCCTCGTGCTGGTCGGCCCCTCCGGCTGCGGCAAGTCCACCTCGCTGCGGATGCTCGCGGGGCTGGAAGACGTCAACGCCGGGCACATCCTCATCGGTGAGCGCGTGGTGAACGACGTCCAGCCCAAGGACCGCGACATCGCGATGGTGTTCCAGAACTACGCGCTGTACCCGCACATGACGGTGGCCGACAACATGGGCTTCGCGCTGAAGATCGCGGGGACCCCGAGGGAAGAGATCCGCACCCGCGTCGAAGAGGCCGCCAAGATCCTCGACCTCACCCAGTACCTGGACCGTAAGCCGAAGGCCCTGTCCGGCGGCCAGCGTCAGCGCGTGGCCATGGGCCGTGCGATCGTCCGTCAGCCGCAGGTGTTCCTCATGGACGAGCCCCTGTCGAACCTGGACGCGAAGCTGCGCGTGCAGACCCGCACCCAGATCGCGTCGTTGCAGCGCCGCCTGGGTGTCACCACGGTCTACGTCACCCACGACCAGACCGAGGCGCTGACCATGGGCGACCGGATCGCCGTGCTCAACGAGGGGAAGCTCCAGCAGGTCGGCACCCCTCGGGAGATGTACGACCACCCGGCGAACGTGTTCGTCGCGGGCTTCATCGGCAGCCCGGCGATGAACATCGGCACCTACACGATCGCCGACGGCAAGGCCGGCGTGGGCACGGCCAAGATCCCGCTGGCAGCCGACGTGCTCGCCGCGATCACCACCGACGACGGCGGGAAGATCACGCTCGGGTTCCGCCCGGAGTCCCTCGACGTGGTGCCCTCCGCCCCGGACACCATCGGGGTCGAGGTCCACCTCGTCGAGGAGCTCGGCTCCGACGCGTTCGTGTATGGCACGCTGGCCAGCGAGACCGACCCGACCGACGTGGTCGTCACCGGCCCCGGGGAGGCACAGGTCATCGTCCGTATCGACCCGCGGCAGGTCCCGCACAAGGGCGAGACCATCCACGTGAGGATCCGTCCCGGCGAGCAGCACCTGTTCCACGCCGCCGGCGGCGAGCGGATCGCCTGACCGTCCCCAGGGTGGGGGCCGGCCACGCGCTCGGCCCCCGTCCTGGTCGTCCGTCGAGGCTGCTCCAGCCCTGACGGACGAACGGTCTGACGCGGCATACTTCGGGCTCATGAGTCGCCAACGAGAGGCCCGCCAGAAGCAGGCGGCCAGAGAACGCCGGGAAGAGAACCGCAGGCGCGCCGTCGTCGAGCAGGCACGTCACCGGCGCGTCGCGCTGCTCAAGAGGGCAGGGCTGTGGGCCGGGGCCGCAGTCCTCGTCGCCGGTGTGGTCACCGGCGTGGTGATCGGCGTGCGGGCATGGATCGAGGTCGGCCAGACCGGCCCGACCAACATGGCCAGCGACGGGCTGCTGCTGACCGGTGACGGCACCATGGTCACCCCCGTGCTCACCGACCCGATCCCGGCCGGCGGCCTGCCCGTCCCGACCGACACCGGCGACCGCGCCCTCGGCATCGTCGACATCGTCGTCTACGTCGACTACGCGGACCCGGCCAGCGCGGCTTTCTGGGCGGCGGGCGGCGACCTCATCACCGGTGCCGTGACCAGCGGGTCGGCCACGCTGGAGATCCACCCCGTGGCGCTGCCGGCAAGCCTCTCCCCCACGACGTCCCCGACGCCGACACCCGCCGACGACGCGGAGACGACCGAGGCTGCGGAGGCGACCGGCTCACCAGAGAGGACGCACGCCGACCTCGACTACGCCAGGCGTGCGGCCAACGCGTTCGCCTGCGTCGCCTCGCACAGCCCCGACCACGCGCTGGCCATGCACCGGGCTCTGCTCGTGGCACAGCCCACAGCCGGCACGGACGGCCTGACCGACGCCGAGACGATCGACCTCGCCAGGACGCTCGGCGCCGACGACGCCGTGGGCTGCCTGCGCACGAACGCCTACCGCGCCTGGGTCAGGGCGGCGACCGACCGGGCGATGCTGGCCACGCCGTTCACCGCCGTCGGTGCGCTGACCCAGACCCCGACCGTCGTCGTCGCCGGTCAGCGCTACACCGGGTCGCTGACCGACGCCGAGGATCTCATGGCGTTCATCACGGCGGTGCACGAGAGCCTCGTCCCGGTCGCGCCCGAGGAGCCCTTCGGTGACGACCAGGCGTCGCTCGAGGACCTGTTCCCGTGACCCCCGCCCAGACGTCCACGAGGGGGTGACGAAGGACCGTGGCCGGTATGCAGCACCCTCAGAGCCTGCGGATCACGGCGGCCTCGCCTGACCCCGCGCTGCTCGACCTGCCGTGGCACGTGCCGCTGGAGAGGTGGCCAGAAGAGCTCCTGGCCGCTCTGCCGCGAGGCATCTCCCGGCACATCGTGCGGTTCGCCAGGCTCTCGGGGCGGGTGATCGCGATCAAGGAGATCAGGGAGAACCTCGCCTACCACGAGTACGACATGCTGCGACAGCTCGACGTGCCCAGCGTGCTCCCGGTCGGCATCATCGCCGGGCGCAGCTCACCGGACGGCGAGCCCCTGGAAGCGGCGCTCATCACCGAGCACCTGCCGTTCTCCCTGCCCTACCGCGCGCTGTTCAGCCAGGGGCTGCGCCCGGACACCGCGACCCGGCTGATCGACGCGCTCGCCGTGCTGATGGTGCGCCTGCACCTGGAGGGCTTCTTCTGGGGCGACGTGTCGCTGTCCAACACGCTGTTCCGCCGTGACGCGGGCGCCTTCTCCGCCTACCTGGTCGACGCCGAGACGGGCGACCTGCACGAACGCCTCTCCGACGGTCAGCGCGCCTACGACCTCGACATCGCCCGGATCAACATCATCGGCGAGCTCATGGACCTCCAGGCCGGGGAGCTCCTCGACCCCGACGCGGACGTCACGCGCATCGGCGACGCGCTGGTCGAGCGCTACGGGGAGCTGTGGCGCGCACTGACCGAGGTCGAGTCGTTCTCCTTCGCCGAGCGCTGGCGCGTGCAGGCCCGCATCGACCGGCTCAACGACCTGGGGTTCGACGTGGACGAGCTGGCCATGACCACCGAGGCCGACGGCACCACCGTGCACATCCAGCCGAAGGTGGTCGACGCCGGGCACCACTCGCGGCGGCTGATGCGCCTGACAGGCCTGGACGTGCAGGAGAACCAGGCCCGGCGCCTGCTCAACGACCTCGACGAGTACCGTGCCGCGACCGGCCGCCAGCACGAGGACGAGTCGTTCGTCGCGCTGGACTGGCTGAACGAGGCGTTCGAGCCGGCCGTGCGCGCGGTCCCGCGCAACCTGCGCGGCCAGCTGGAGGCGGCCGAGATCTATCACGAGCTGCTCGAGCACCGCTGGTTCATGTCCCAGGCCCAGCACCGTGACGTGCCGATGCCCGAGGTGGCCGACGACTACGTCCGCAACATCTTGCCGAGCCGCCCCGACGAGCACGCCGTGCTCGGAGTGCAGCCGGGCGAACCGCGCGACGACACCGGCGTGCTCCCCGCCGTCATCGACGACTGACGCGCACCTCGTCACGAGCGGGGCACGGCACTCGGCTGGACCGCGAGCGACGCCTCACGACCCAGGCACGCACAGCGAGGACGACCGCGACCACCGTGAGCGGGAAGAAGACGGTGGTGAGGACGTCGTACAGCGCAGGCATCGCACGTCAGCGTTCGCCGGCGACCTGGTACAGGGCGATGCCGGCGGCCACACCGGCGTTCAGGGAGTCGACGCTCGAGGCGATCGGGATCGACGCGATGGCGTCGCACTGCTCACGCACCAGCCGGGACAGGCCCTTGCCCTCCGAGCCGACCACCAGGCACAGCGGGTCGGCCGCGAACGGCAGGTCGCGCATCGAGCTGTCCGCGCCACCGTCCAGGCCGACGACGAACACCCCGGCCTTGCGCAGGTCGGCCAGAGCGCGGGAGAGGTTCGGCACCCGGGCCACCGGCACCCGGGCCAGAGCACCGGCCGACACCTTCCACACCGCGGCGGTGACCCCGGCCGAGCGTCGGGTCGTCACGATCACCCCGTGCGCCCCGAACGCCCCCGCCGAGCGGACCACCGCCCCCAGGTTGCGGGGGTCGGTCACCGAGTCCAGGGCGATCAGCAACGGGGGCGACGACTGCTCCGCCGCGGCGTCCAGCAGGTCGTCGAGGTCGGCGTAGGCGTACGGAGGCACCTCGAGCGCCACGCCCTGGTGCACCGCACCGTCGGTCATCCGGTCCAGGTCGGCACGCCCCACCTCGCGCAACGGCATCTGCACCGCGGAGGTCAGCGCGACGATCTCCCGCACCCGGTCGTCAGACTCGATCCAGGACGACAGGTACAGCGTCTTGCCGGGGATGCCCGCTCGCAGAGCCTCAAGCACAGAGTTACGACCCGAGACGATCTCCTCCTGGCCGCGCCGACGGCGCTCGCTCTCCTTGGTGCGCCCCTGGGATCGGGCCTCGGCGGCGAGCTTGCGCTGATGGGCGGGGTGGTAGGTGCGGTCCTCGGCCTTCGGGGTGGGCCCACGGCCCTCCAGGGCCTTGCGGCCGCGCCCGCCGCTGCCGACGACGGCGCCCTTCTTGCTGCCGGGCTTGCGCACCGCGCCACGGCGCTCGGAGTTGCCGGCCATCAGCTCAACGTCCAGCGTGAGCCGGTCGGGGAGTCCTCGACCGCGACACCGGCGGTGACCAACCGGTCGCGGATCGCGTCAGCCGTCGCGAAGTCTCGCGCCGCCCGGGCCTCCGCCCGGGCCTCGAGCTCGGCGGCGACGAGCGCGTCCAGGGCACGAGCCACCCGGTCGTCGCTCGCGGTCTGCCAGGCCACCGGGTCCAGGCCCAGCACGTCGAGCATCGCCCGCAGCACCACGGCAGTCTGCGCCGCCTCGTCGTGCCGCCCGTCAGCGAGGGCCGCGTTGCCCGCCCTCAGGGTCTCGTGCACCACCGCAAGGGCAGCAGGTATGTCCAGGTCGTCGTCCAGGGCCTGCGTGAACGCACTGGGTGTCTCGACAGCAGGCAGCTCGACCTCGGGGAGGTCCGTCGTCTGCTCACCAGCGCGTGCGACGAACGACGACAGCCGTTCCCAGGCCGCGGCGGCGTCGATGAGCGTCTGCGGCGTCCACTCCAGCATCGACCGGTACCGTACGCCGATCAACGCGTAGCGGAGCACCACGGCCGGAGCCTGCTCCAGCAGCTCAGAGACCATCAGCCCGTTGCCCAGGGACTTGCTCATCTTGGTGCCCGACTGGGTGACCCAGCCGTTGTGCAGCCAGTACCGGGCGAACCCGCGCCCGGCCGCCCGAGACTGCGCCTGCTCGTTCTCGTGGTGCGGGAAGCGCAGGTCCAGCCCGCCGGCGTGGATGTCGAAGGTGTCGCCCAGGTAGCGGTGAGCCATCGCTGAGCACTCCAGGTGCCAGCCTGGCCGCCCGCGACCGTACGGGGTGTCCCACGACGCCGTGCCTGGCTCGTCGGCCTTCGGGGCCTTCCACAGCGCGAAGTCGTGCGGGTCACGCTTCGCCAGACCGTCCGCCGGCTCGGGTGCTGGTTCCATGCCGTCGACCGACTGGTTGGTCAGCTCTCCGTAGGCCGGCCACGAGCGCACGTCGAACCACACCTCGCCGGGTGCGGCGACATACGCGTGGCCGCGCTCGACCAGGCTCGTCATCAGCCCCACCATCTCCGGGACGTGCCCGGTGGCACGCGGCTCGTAGGTCGGCGGCAGCACACCGAGCGCGTCGTAGGCAGCGGTGAACGCACGCTCGTGGGTGCTCGCCCACGCCCACCACTCCTGTCCAGCAGCGGCGGACTGGGCCAGGATCTTGTCGTCGATGTCGGTGACGTTGCGGATCATCGTGACCTGGTTCCCGCTGCGGCGCAGCCACCTCACCAGCACGTCGAAGGCGAGCGCCGAGCGCACGTGCCCGATGTGCGGCGGCGCCTGCACGGTGGCACCGCACAGGTAGATGCCGACCTGCCCGGGCACCAGGGGCTCGAACGGCCGTACCGTCCGGGTGGCAGAGTCGAACAGGCGCAGGCTCACAGAGGAAGGGTACCGGGACAGGAGGGCGGGGCGTCTCTGCCCGTCACGCGCAGGACCGCCCTAGGACGTGGGAAGGAGGAGGACGGTGGCGATGGCTGCCAGGCCCTCACCACGGCCGGTGAGACCCAGGCCGTCGGTCGTCGTCCCGGAGACCATCACCGGGCCGCCGGCGGCGGCCGACAGCACCGCCTGGGCCTCGTCGCGGCGTCGGTTCAGCCGTGGCCGGTTGCCGATCACCTGGACCACGGCGTTGCCGAGCACGAAACCCGCCCCGGCGACCAGCCTGGCGGTCTCGGTCAGCATCACCGCACCTGCGGCACCCGCCCAGCGCGGGTCAGACGTCCCGAACACGCTGCCGATGTCACCGAGACCCGCCGCCGACAGCATCGCGTCGATGATCGCGTGCGCGGCGACGTCAGCGTCGGAGTGCCCGGCCAGGGGCCACTCACCAGGCCACTCCAGCCCGGCCAGGTGCAACGTCGCCCCAGGTGCGGGGTCAGGGTCGAAGGCGTGCACGTCCACCCCGAGCCCGGTGCGCGGGAGCCTGGTCATGCCGCCCCCCGAAGGACGCGTTCCACGCAGGCCAGATCGGCAGGCGTGGTGATCTTCATCGCGTTCTCGTCACCCGGCACCACCCAGACCGGCTCGCCCAGAGCCTCGACCAGCGAGGCGTCGTCCGAGGCCGCGGTCGCCTCCTCACCAGCCCCGGCGGCGCCGGCGGCGTGGGCACGGTCGAGCAGGCTCCGGTCGAACCCTTGCGGGGTCTGCACGGACACCAGCTCCCCGCGCGGCGGGGTCTCGACGACAGGCCTCGCCCCGGTCTCGCCGGGCGGCCCGACTCGTTTCACCGTGTCCACCACCGGCAGAGCGGGCACCACGGCGCCGTGCCCCCCGCGCACCGCCTCGATCACCCGCGCGACCAGCGACGGCGGGGCGAGAGCCCGGGCGGCGTCGTGCACGAGGACGACGTCGACGGCCGGGTGGAGCGTGGCGAGCCCGGCGGCCACCGACGCCTGGCGCGACGGGCCGCCCTCGACCACCCACAGGTCGACCTGCCCGGAGAGCTCGCTCAGCAGGGTGCTGCCGTGGGCGACGAACCCTTCGGGGACGGTGACCACCAGCTGGTCGATGTGATCTTCGTCAGCCTGGGCGCCGAGCAGCGCACGAGCGGCGCGGAGCAGCAAGGGCACACCAGCGACGGGCACGAAGGCTTTCGGGCCGAGGTGGCCGAGGCGCGTGCCGTTGCCAGCAGCGGTGAGGATCGCGGCGATGCTCACTGGACCGGTGCCGTGCGGCGAAAGCTCTGAGGCGTCTGCGGCACTAGGAAGCGAGCACCTCGTCGAGCATCGCCTCGGCCTTCTCCTCCGCGGTGTGCTCAGCGAGCGCGAGCTCGGAGACGAGGATCTGCCGCGCCTTGGCGAGCATCTTCTTCTCTCCGGTGGACAGGCCACGGTCGGCGTCGCGACGCGACAGGTCGCGCACCACCTCGGCGACCTTGATGACATCGCCGGAGGCGAGCTTCTCGAGGTTCGCCTTGAAGCGACGGGACCAGTTGGTGGGCTCCTCGGTGTACGGGGCGCGCAGCACGTCGAAGACCTTGCCCAGCCCTTCGGCGTCGACGACGTCGCGCACACCGACCAGGTCGAGGTTCTCGGCCGGGATCTGGATGGTCAGGTCACCCTGGGTGACCCGCAACGTGAGGAAGGTCTTCTGTTCGCCTCGGATGGTCCTGGTCGTGATGTCTTCGATCAGCGCTGCTCCGTGGTGCGGATAGACAACAGTCTCCCCAACGGTGAAAGCCATCTGCAGATATCCCCTTCTCGCGGACTCACCAGGATACCACGTCGATCCCGCCACGTCCTCTGGAACTGAGCCGTTCGCGCAGGTCAGAGAGCAACAGAGGAAAACTCGGCCCCATGGGCAGCCTCGCTCGACCTCAGGGGAACGCCCTCATCACGAGGCGTGACCCTCCAGCACGAGACCGGTGGGTGGGGGCGGGTGGCGCTGTGGACCACCCGCCCCCACACACCAGAGGCTCGACCCAGACTCAGCCGACCTTGGCCTCGAACCCGGTGAAGGTCACGACCACCGGCAACGGCGTCACCGACGCACCGGTGTACCCACCCACACCGACCGAACCAGGCCCGGTCACCGAGGTGTTCGTCG
>WQWY01000031.1 GCA_009785115.1 Micrococcales bacterium | reverse complement strand
TCGCCCGAGGCAAAGGCCTCATCGACAACATCCTCCAGCCCGGAGGGCGCCGAACCCCCCGCAACCCGGGAAGTGCAAGCGACAGATTCCCCAACACAGCACGAGCGCCAGCCGATCCCCTTGCCGATGATCTGGCCCGGACAAACCCCAGACACGGGATGGCTCCTAGGCCCGCATACGACGCGAACTGTACGCACTGTGTCCAGGCATATGAACTCCGAAGGCGTGGCGTCAATGCTGAGGCATCCGGTCTGTCTGAGTATTTCTGGCCAGCACGCGGTCGACCTCTATCTGCAGTCTCGGAACCATGGGGACGGTCCTTCACCCAAGGAAGTCGCGATGATATCGTAAGAGCCTTTTCAGACTCGGGTCCAGGGTCTCGAGGAGTGGTCAGCATCTTCTGGCTAGATAAAACCAGAACTCAAATCATCGGTGGTCACGTGTTCAGCGTGGAGAACGTTGGTGGCACAGTCAGATTTGTGGACCCGCAAACCGGAGCCGCCGATGTCGCATCCTACTTCAGCCGGGGTATCGGCACCAGTTACGTGCGGTTAGACGACCTTCCCGTGCCGCGTGATGTATCCCGAGTTATCGTACCCGGAGGACAGAGGTGACCAGTGTCGATCACGTATGAGCAGGCTGCTGAGATCGTCTACAGCGAAGGTGTCAGCGGATGGGAGCCCTCATGGGGAACATTCATTCTCGATGACCGGTCGATCATGGAAGACGATGAAGTCTTCGTGTTCATCGTCGGCGCTCGTGAGATGCTTGTAGACATGAATCCTGACTTCATGACGGTCGGTGGAGGAAATGGTGTCGTCAGCAAGGCTGACGGAACTTTGAGATGGATTCCTTGGGTCTTCATCGAGGAAGAGCGGCCCGATCTGACCCAACGTCCCAACCCTCGTCCGACTTACTTTCACTGAAAAAAGTCTACGCTGTCGGCGAGGGGCTGCGGGGGTCGTCGTAACATTCGGCTAGGGTGTGCTCGCCGGAGTGGTTGCTACATCCCGCGACGCTCGGGTGGCAACAGAGAACTTCACCTCCCGATCTATCTTGGTGCTGCTCAACCGAACCGGTCGGGATGTATCCGCTTTCTCGGAACATCCGGCTGACGCGGAGGTAGTACAGAGGCCCGGATCGCTGTGGCACCGTCTGCCTGATCTCGATGTGGTTGGCGCGCCGGCACCGTTGGTTGCCATGGAAGAGGTCGACCCGGAAAACGGTGATCGACCGATGGGCTGGCTAGCCACCCTTCCAGAACTTGCTGCTCGCATCAGCGAGTTTCTGCTGGTCGCACAACGATCAGAACCGGTGTCCATCACCCGTCCTGGAACCTTCACCGGTCCCTGGCCGGTCCAGCCTTGGCCTGATTCGGCGCCTCGCTTGTGACGCGAGTTCTGACGCCGACGGGTGCATGCACCTATGGTTGCTGAGGCCGCTCGATCATCGGGTAGCCATCCATGTTGCATGGTGGGTTGTAAGTTCCGTGCCAGCCCACCAGGACTCGCTCGAAAGAGTCTGTGAAGTAGTGCTGTCCTGCCAGGATCTCGACTCTACCGCCTGCGTATCCTACATGCATCGTTTGCGTTGCTTGACGTTCGCGTGCCTCTCTCCACAGGCAGCTGCTGGGGAGCATCCAGGATTCTGTCGGAGCGGCCCAGGGGCCTTCTGATCCCGCGGCAGCCGAATCTAGAAGTTCTGCGATGTTTTCATGAGCGCGGGCGCGAGCGACAGCTGCGGGGCTCAGTCCGTCGCGCGACAAGGAGGAGATCGTGGCGCCCCACCGGATGAGGTCTCGGCAAACGTGCTCGACGCCAAAATATGCCGCTTGGTGCAAGAATGTCCAGCCGGATGTCTTTTTTTTTGTATCGTGCGCACTCTTGCGCGAACGAAGAGTCTTCGTGCCACATCACGCGTACATCATCCCAATTTCC
The DNA here is from genome assembly GCA_009785115.1 of Micrococcales bacterium. Lineage (GTDB taxonomy): Bacteria > Actinomycetota > Actinomycetes > Actinomycetales > Cellulomonadaceae > Cellulomonas. Next base: position 14,508 of record WQWY01000031.1, on the reverse strand, counting down.
TGATTTTGCACGCGAATAGGCATCCTCGATGCTGAACTTCTGGTCCCCTGTCACTCGTGTCCTCTCGTCGGCCCAGCCGTCGGGCAACGTCATGTGGTTAGTTCATCCTCTCATGAGGAGGGTGAGGCCAGGTCCCGAATTCTCGAGCTGTCGCGCTCGATCTGGACCGTCGAGGTCAGAGATCAGCGTGATCCCTGGGGGCGAAGCGCTGAGGCCACCTCGTCCGCACCACCCGGTCAAGAAGGAGGAAGGGAAGCCGCCAGGGTCACGGTCGGTCGGACTCCCTCAGAGAGCGCCACCCTGGCCCGCGTCCTCCTCGCAGGCTGACAGAGGATCGGCACCGCGACGCGCCGCCGTGCCTGCGGTGCGCGTCGGTCGGGGCCGGTGACCATGGTCGGGTGAGCGTCCCTCCTACCGCCTCTGCCGCCCGAAAGCCCTCGGTGGTCGAGCCCGACGCGCCCTCGGGGCGCCTGGATCGGCTGCTCGGGTCCGGCGTGCCCCACATCACCGGCGCGGTGCTCGCCTCGGTGCAGGCGTGGGTGCTCTCGGTGCTGGTGGTGCTGCTCCCGGTGCTGATCGCCACGCTGACGACGGCTGGCGAGGACGCGACCTGGGGTGCGGCCAGGGTCGGGCTGCGCCTGTGGTTGTTCGGCCACGGGGTGCCGCAGTCCGTCTCCGGGATCGGGATCTCGCTGATCCCGCTGGGGATCAGCGCCCTGGCGGTCTACGCGGTGTACGCCTCGACGCGACGCACCGGGGTGGCCACCCGGGCGGGGCTCGTCGCGGGGATGCTCGTCTACATGATGTTGGCCCTGCTGGCCGGGAGGATGGCCGGGCTCGACGGGTTCGAGATGTTCCGAGCGGCGCTCGGCGGCCTGGTCGTGGGCGGCATCGGCACCGGGATGGGTCTCGTGCGCCGCTCCGAGACCGTGACCTGGCGCACCGTCGCCGCACCGGTGAGCCGACGCCTGGCCTCCCCGGTCAGGTCTGGCCTCCGGGCCTCCACCCTCGCGGTGACGATGCTGCTCGGGGCCTCGGCCCTGCTCGTCGGGATCTGGGTGCTGGCCGGTCGGGCGACGATCGGTGACGTGGTGCGCGGGCTGTCCCTGGACGCCGCCGGCGGGGTGGTGTTCGCGCTGGCCCAGCTGATCTACCTGCCCAACCTCATGATCTGGGCGCTCGCGTGGCTCGCGGGGCCAGGGTTCGCCGTCGGTGACGGCACCCGGTTCGCCCCTGACCAGGTGGTGGGGGGGCCCATGCCCGCGGTGCCGCTGCTCGGAGCGCTGCCGACGTCCTCGATGTCAGGGAGCGCCGCGCTGATCGCCCCGGCCGTGATCGTCGGGATCGGGGCGGTGGTGGGCCTCTACCTGCACCGTCGCGCCCCTGTCGAGCGATGGTGGCACCAGCCCGCGGCCGTCGGGACGTGCGCGCTGGCGGTGGCCGTCGTGACGTCGGCCCTGGTCGTGGTGTCGTCCGGCGCGGCCGGGCCGGGTCGTATGGCGGTGGTCGGAGCCGCCTGGTGGCAGGTCGGACCTCTGGTCGGTGCGCTGGTCGGGGGTGGTGCCGCACTGGTCGCCCTGCCGCTGTCGAGGCTCCTGCGGGCGCGGGCGTTCGAGCGGGTGCGTCGTCGCTGAGGGTTGCCCTCGGCTCAGGACGGGCGTGGGAGCGGGTTGGTGAACCGTTCCTGGAGGTCGGCCACGGCCTCCTCGTAGGCCGCCGTGCACGCGTGCTCGGCAGAGACGGTGACCGCGCTGGTCTGGCAGCGCTGGTACTCGATCTCCGCGGGCAGCAGGAGCAACGACACCGCACCGACGAGCACCCCGATGCTGGCGGCCAGGGTCATGACGAGCGCCGCGGCGAGCACCGTGCCGCCAGCCCGGGCGCGCCTGGCGCTGATCGCCGCCAGGATCGAGACCACCAGTGCGGCCAGGGCGAACGCCAACGAGGCGGCGCTCCATGGCGCGGGCAGCAGGAACCGGACCACCAGGCTCGCCCCGAACAGCAGGAACGTCCTGTTCACGAGCCGCCGGGTTCGTGCCGCCCCCTCAGGGTCGGGCGAAGGAGCAGCGGGAGCGGGCTGGGCGGTGGGCAGCCCCGACGGCGGGTGCGCCGGAGGGGAGGGCCGATCAGGGTCCGGCGGCGCGTACGGGTTGCTCACGCCCCCATTCTCGCCCACGGCACCTACCGGTCGGCCCCGTGGCCCCCGACTGCCGGGGGCAGGTGGACACCTCGGTGATCTGAGGCGGTGCGGGCGAGTAGGGTTCGGGGCGTGATCGACGCACCGACCTTGGACGGCGGACGGGTCGTCGCCCTGGCCTCTGGGGCCGGGACGACGCTGGCCGCGTTGCTCGCGGCGCACGACCAGCCGGGCTACCCGGCACGGGTGGTCGGGGTGGTCAGCGACCGGCCGGGTGCGGCCGCGCTGGACCGGGCGCGGGAGGCGGGGGTGGCGACGGCTGTCGTCGCACCCGCGGACTTCCCCGACCGGGCGGCCTGGGACGCGGCGGTGGTCGCCGCGATCGACGTGTTCACCCCCGACCTGGTGGTGCTTGCCGGGTTCATGCGGCTGCTCGGCACCCCGTTCGTCGAGCGCTACGCGGGCCGCGCGATCAACACCCACCCGTCGCTGCTCCCGGCGTTCCCGGGAGCCCACGGCGTGCGCGACGCGCTCACGCACGGGGTCAAGGTCACCGGGTGCACGGTGCACCTGGTCGACGCGGGCCTCGACACCGGCCCGATCCTCGCGCAGGCCGCCGTCCCGGTCGCTGACGACGACGACGAGACGAGCCTCCACGAGCGGATCAAGCAGGTCGAACGAGACCTGCTCGCCGACACCGTCGCCCGCGTCGTCGCAGGACGGGTGAGCGTCGAGGGCCGCCGTGCCACCGTCGTCGCGCGCCCGGTCGCTGACGGTGCGCGTGCCGAGGGCCGCCAGGCCACCTCGGGCTGACAGGCGACCACGCGCTCGACAGCGGGCCGCCGCGGAGGAGACCTGACACGACGAGACGCAGCGCGACGAGACCCGACGCGACGATACCCAGCGCAGACGAGAACCAGCGGGCTGGCGCTCGACCGTAGGCTGTGGCGCGTGACCGACTCCCAGAGCCTGCTGCTCGTCGTCGTCCTGGTGGTGGCCGTGTGCTTGGTCGCGTGCGTCATGGCTGTGAGGGCGCGTCGGGCCAGGGTCCGTGACCTGGTGACGGTCGAGGGGCGCGTCGTGGAGACCGGAGGCCTCGCCGTCGGGTGGGTGACGGTCGACTATCCGGTGCCCGGCGGGTGGGCACGGGGCACTGTCAGGTGGAACAAGACCCGTGGCATGCCGGTGCGCGTGGGCCAGCCGTTCAAGGTGCTGGTCGATCCGCAAGACCCTCAGCGTGTCCAGATGGCCGGGCTGGGCAGGGACGGGGCCCTCGCTGTCGTGGCCGGGGCCTTCGCGGCGATCACGGCTTTCGGCGGTCTGCTCGCCCTCGTCGTCCTCGAGGCTGTCTCTCGGCTGCCCGCGCACTGAGGTGCGCTGGGCCCAGACCAGCCAGACCGTGACCGGAGCAGGTGGCGCGACCCGGTAGGCTGCCCCTGGCCGTGACTGGCGAAGGTGGACCACCACCGGGGAGCGGCTGTGCACGTCCCGTCGGCGCCGCCCGCCTGGGTGCCAGGGCTCCGCGACCGTTGCGGGCGCCTGCCCGCCGACCTGGAAGGCGCCCGATGTCCCACTCCCTGCCCGATCTGCCCGCTGTCGCCGACGCGGCCGACCCGGCCACGCGCCGTCCCGTCCGCCGCGCCCTGGTCAGCGTCTACGACAAGACCGGCATCGTCGAGCTGGCCGCCGCGCTGCACGCGGCAGGCGTGGAGATCGTCTCCACTGGCTCGACCGCCTCGACCATCGCCGCGACGGGCGTCCCGGTCAGCCGTGTCGAAGACCTCACCGGGTTCCCCGAGTGCCTGGACGGCCGGGTCAAGACCCTGCACCCCAAGGTGCACGCCGGGCTGCTGGCCGACACCCGCCGGCCTGAGCACCTGGCCCAGCTCGCCGAGCTGGGGGTGGCCCCGTTCGAGCTGGTCGTGGTCAACCTGTACCCGTTCACCGCGACCGTGGCCTCGGGTGCCGGGCCTGACGAGTGCGTCGAGCTGATCGACATCGGCGGCCCGTCCATGGTCCGCGCCGCCGCGAAGAACCACCCCAGCGTCGCCGTCGTCGTCGACCCCGCCGCGTATACCGAGGCGGCTGCCGCTGTCGCCGGGGGAGGGTTCACCCTGGCGCAGCGTCGCGGGCTGGCCGCCGCCGCCTTCGCCCACACCGCCGCGTACGACGCGGCGGTCGCGACCTGGTTCGCCGAGGTCTACGCCCCCGACGAGACCGCGGAGCAGACAGGCTCGCCGGCCGTCGTCGCGCAGACCTGGACCCGTGGCCCGGTGCTGCGCTACGGCGAGAACCCGCACCAGCACGCGGCGCTGTACCTGGACGCCGACGGTGCGGCCGGGCGCGGCCTGGCCGGGGCCCGCCAGCTGGGCGGCAAGGAGATGAGCTTCAACAACTACACCGACGCCGACGCCGCGTGGCGGGCCGCCCACGACCACGGCGACGCACCCACGGTGGCGATCATCAAGCACGCCAACCCGTGCGGCGTCGCCGTCGGCCACGACGTGGCCGCCGCGCACGCCAAGGCGCACGCCTGCGACCCGGTCTCTGCTTTTGGCGGCGTCATCGCCACGAACGTGCTGGTCACCGCAGCGATGGCCGAGCAGATCGCCCCGGTGTTCACCGAGGTGGTCGCCGCGCCCGGCTTCGAGCCTGAGGCCTTGGAGATCCTCACCAAGAAGAAGAACCTGCGCCTGCTCGCCGTCGACGCGGTGAGCCCGCGCACCGACCGCAGGGTGGTCACCGGTGGCCTGCTGGTCCAGGGGACCGACGCGCTCGACGCCCCCGGGGACGACCCGTCGGCCTGGACCCTCGCCGCCGGGCAGCCCGCTGACGACGCGACCCTGGCCGACCTGCTGTTCGCCTGGAGGGCGGTGCGCGCGACCAAGTCGAACGCGATCCTGCTGGCCCGCGACGGCGCGTCCGTCGGGGTGGGCATGGGTCAGGTCAACCGGGTCGACTCGTGCCGCCTGGCCGTGGAGCGGGCGAACACGTTGGCAGACGGTGCCGAGCGTGCCCGGGGTGCGGTGGCCGCGTCAGACGCCTTCTTCCCGTTCGCCGACGGCGCGCAGATCCTGATCGACGCCGGGGTGAAGGCCATCGTGCAACCTGGCGGGTCGATCCGCGACGAGGAGGTCGTCGCCGCGGCCGAGGCGGCGGGCGTGACCATGTACCTCACCGGGGCCCGCCACTTCTTCCACTGAGAGGTGCGAGCCTGACCGCAAGGTCACGCGCCACCGGTTGATCTCGGGTCGGGGTTGTCCGCACGGTGCGGCGGTCCGGTGCCGAGGCCAGTAGTCTCGCCTCAGGACAGCCCGTAGGGAGGATGGTGACGTGGTCGCCCGTCTGGTAGGAGCGAAGAGCACCGACCTCGCTCAGACCGAGCCCCGCGAGGCCCAGGACGAGGTGACGGTGATGGGCGATCTGGAGGTGAACCTGCTGGACAGGCCGACAGACGCCCCGTCCCAGACGTCGATGGTCTGGGTCGTGCTCGCGATCACCGCCGCGACCGCCCTGGGTGCGCTGACCACGGCGCGCGTCGGCGCGGTCGCGCTCGCGGTGCTGCTCGCGACGAGCGCCGTGGTGCGGGCCGTGCGCCCAGAGCCCGGGCCGGTCGCGATCAGCGTGCGCTCGCGTCGTTTCGACGTCGCGACCCAAGGTCTGCTCGCGACCGTGCTCGGGGTGCTGGCGCTCGTCATGCCTTCGTGAGCCGCTGACCCGCGAACGCGGCAGGTCTCGTGTCGTCGGTCCGACGACGTGGCGCAGACCTGTGCCCCGCACGGCGGCGAGCGTCAGTGGCGGGGGTCGATCACCGAGGCGATGAAGAGGGGCCACCCGGTCTGGTTGTCGCGGACGACGAGCAGGAAGGGGCGGTCGAACGCGATCTCCCGAGCCTCGTCCATGTTGCTGGAGACGACCCTGATCCCGATCTCGGTGACCGCGGCGGCCCGGGTGCCGTCCTCGTCGACCCTCAGCACGGCCTGCTGCACCGCCTGAGAGACCTCCACAGGCGTCTCGTCAGCGAGGATCCCGGTCAGCCTCTCGGTGATCCCGAGGACGCCCAGCACAGGCGCCAGGTCGGTCGTGGAGGTCATGTCCAGGGTCGGCAGGCTCACCCGGACGGTGGTGCTGTCGGCGTCGTCCAGCCGGGACGAGAGCCCGGCGACGGTGGTCGCGTCGGCCAGGGCCGGGTCGTGGGCCACCTGGTCGCACACGTCGGGGCACGTCTCGCCCGGCTGGCAGACGCTGCCGCACGACGGGGGCAGCAGCAGGTCGGCGGAGAGGGTGTCGGAATAAGGCAGCCGTACGGCCTGCCAGCTGTTCGCGGCCTGCTCGCCGTCGGCGTAGACCGCCGGCACGGTCAGGGTCGCGCTCATGGTGCTCGTCTGGACGTTCCCGGTGCCGGGCACGGTGAAGTCGGCGTCGTGGGTGTCGCCCTGGTCGAAGGGGTGCTTCCAGGCCGCGGCGAGCACCACCGCGTCCTGGATCACGGCGGCCAGGTCGGGGCTGGGCTCGATCGCTGAGCGCTCCACCAGGCCACCGGTGTTCTCCCGCACCCACGCCGACAGCGCGTCGATCCCTGACGGAGACCTCAGGTCGGTGATCAGGACCCCGGCCCCGAAGCCGCGCTGCAACCGGTCGAGGAACGCGCTCGCGGGCTGGGCGCGCTCGTCGATCACCAGGCGCTGCGCGGTGTGCACCATCGGGAACGGGGGCAGCTCTTCGGCCTGCACGATCGACGGGTCGCCGTCGAAACGGTCGAGTGCGCTCTGCAGGGCGTTGACGGCGTCGGTCCGCTCCTGCCCCGAGGCTCCCAGGGCGCGGTCGAAGGGGTCGACCTCGTCGCCCTGGGCGCCTTCGGCCAGCATCGCCAGCGCGGTCACCAGGCTCGACGGGGAGACGACGGTGCCGGTCTCGCTGCCGCTGGCACGCAGCGCCTCCATGCCCAGGTGCCAGGTCGCGCTCACGACGTCCTCGGCGGCGGGCGCGTCGGCGAGCCTCACCGGCGTGTGAGGCCCTTGCCCGAACCGTTCTCGGGGCACCTGCGCCGCGGTGGAGCACCCGGCGGCCAGCCCCAGCGTCACCGCGGCGGCGACCAGCACGGACACGCGGGCTCGACGTGATCTCATGCCCTCCACTGTGTCGTCTCTCCCGCCCTTCGTGCATCTCGAGACGGGGTGAGTCGTGAGGTGCACGGGTCAGAGCCTTTCGGGCTCTGGCGTGTCGCTCGGATCTGAGGTGTGATGGCAGGTCAGGCTTGGGCAAGCGGCAGAGAGATCCTGGGTCGGGAGCGAAAGTGTCTTGACGTCGAGTAATCTCTGTCTCGGGCACCGCGCTACCGCGCCCTCCCGTGCCCCTGTGAGGAGAGGTAGGCCAGGTATGGCGAAGATCAAGGTCGTAGGCCCCGTCGTGGAGCTCGACGGTGACGAGATGACCCGCATCATCTGGCAGTTCATCAAGGAGCGCCTGATCCACCCCTACCTCGACATCGACCTGAGGTACTACGACCTGTCGATCCAGAACAGGGACGCCACCGACGACCAGGTGACCGTGGACGCGGCCTACGCGATCAAGGAGCACGGGGTCGGGATCAAGTGCGCGACGATCACCCCCGACGAGGCTCGGGTCGCTGAGTTCGGCCTGAAGCAGATGTGGCCCTCGCCCAACGGCACGATCCGCAACATCCTCGACGGCGTGGTGTTCCGTGAGCCGATCATCATCTCCAACGTCCCGCGCCTGGTGCCGGGCTGGAACAAGCCGATCATCATCGGTCGGCACGCCCACGGCGACCAGTACAAGGCCACGAACTTCCGGGTGCCGGGTGCGGGCCGCGTCACCCTCACCTTCACGCCCGACGACGGCTCTGAGCCGATCGAGCAGGAGGTCGCCGTCTTCCCGCCGTCCGGCGGGGTGGCCATGGGCATGTACAACTTCAACGAGTCGATCCGCAGGTTCGCCCGCGCGTGCTTCGCCTACGGCCTGAAGCGCCGCTACCCGGTGTACCTGTCCACGAAGAACACGATCCTCAAGGCGTACGACGGGGCGTTCAAGGACATCTTCGCCGAGGTGTTCGAGACCGAGTACCGGGAGAGGTTCGCCGAGGCTGGTCTCACCTACGAGCACCGCCTGATCGACGACATGGTCGCGTCGGTGCTGAAGTGGGAGGGCGGCTACGTCTGGGCCACCAAGAACTACGACGGCGACGTGCAGTCCGACACCGTCGCCCAGGGCTTCGGCTCGCTGGGCCTGATGACCTCGGTGCTGATGACCCCGGACGGCAAGACCGTCGAGGCCGAGGCCGCCCACGGCACCGTCACCCGCCACTACCGCCAGCACCAGGCCGGCAAGCCGACCTCGACCAACCCCATCGCGTCGATCTACGCGTGGACCGGCGGTCTGAAGCACCGTGGCGCGCTGGACAACACCCCCGAGGTCATCGCGTTCGCCGAGGCCTTGGAGCGGGTGGTCGTGCAGACCGTCGAGTCGGGCAAGATGACCAAGGACCTGGCCCTGCTGCTCGGCCCCGACGCCCCGTGGCTGACCACCGAGGAGTTCCTGGCCGCCCTGGACGAGAACCTCGCCGCCGCGCTGGGCTGAGGGCTCGCCACGAGACTGGTCTGAGGGGACCGCCAGCACCCGACGAAGCGGCGTCGCCGACCTCTCTGTGAGGTTGGCGACGCCGCTTCGTGCTCTGCGGGCCGTGGAGGGGCGGGGACACAGGTGGGGCGGGCCTCACCGGCGCAGCCCGCCCCACCTGTGGTCTATCCCTGCCGACGGTTCACCTCTGTCTGTGGTTCACCTCTGTCTGTGATTCAGCTCTGTCTGTGATTCAGCTCTGTCTGTGATTCAGCGCAGATCGAAGCGGTCGAGCTCGGTGACCTTGGTCCACGCCTTCACGAAGTCGTGGACGAGCTTCGTCTTCGCGTCGTCGCTGGCGTAGACCTCCGCGAGGGCACGCAGCTCGGCGTTCGAGCCGAACACCAGGTCGGCCCGGGTGCCACGTCCGAAGACCTCGCCGGTCGCGTCGACCGTGGCCTCGAACGTGCGCGAGTCGGCGTCCAGCGGCCGCCACGTCGTGCCCGCGTCGAGCAGGCGGACGAAGAAGTCGTTGGTCAGCACACCGGGGGTGTCGGTGAGCACCCCGTAGCCCGAGCCGTCCCAGGTCGCACCCAGCACGCGCAGACCCCCGACGAGGACGGTCATCTCCGGGGCGGTCAGCGTGAGCTGGTTCGCCCTGTCCACGAGCAGGTACTCCGCCGGCAGCGCCGCGGCGGACCTGTCGCCCGTGCCCTGGTAGTTCCGGAAGCCGTCCGCGACAGGCTCGAGATACCCGAAGGACTCCACGTCGGTCTGCTCGGCGGTCGCGTCGGTGCGCCCCGGGTGGAACGGCACCTCCACGTCCACACCGGCGGCCTTCGCGGCCTGCTCGACCGCCGCGTTGCCCGCCAGCACGATGAGATCAGCGAGCGAGACCTTCGTGCCGGTCTGCTGCGCGGCGTCGAACTCCTCCTGGATGCGGGTCAGCGTGGCGAGCACCGTCGCGAGCTGGGGCGGGTTGTTGACCTCCCAGTCCTTCTGCGGCGCGAGGCGGATGCGGGCACCGTTGGCGCCGCCGCGCTTGTCGCCACCACGGAAGGTCGACGCTGACGCCCAGGCGGTGCTCACCAGCTGGGAGACCGTGAGCCCGGAGGCGAGCACCTGCTCCTTGAGCGTCGCGGCGTCGGCAGCGCTGATGAGCGGGTGGTCGACCGGCGGCACCGGGTCTTGCCAGACGAGCACCTCGGTGGGCACCTCGGGGCCGAGGTAGCGCGAGCGCGGGCCCATGTCGCGGTGCGTCAGCTTGAACCACGCCCGGGCGAAGGCGTCGCCGAAGGCCACCGGGTCGTCCTTGAAACGCCGCGAGATCTTGTCGTACTCCGGGTCGACCCTCAGCGAGAGGTCGGTGGTGAGCATGCGCGGCTCACGACGGCCGTCGGAGTGCGCGAGCGGCACCATGTCGGCCCCGCCGCCGTCCTTCGGACGCCAGTGGTAGTGACCGCCCGGGCCGGTGACGGCCTCCCACTCGTAGGCGTACAGGATGTGGAAGAACTCGTTGTCCCAGCGGGTCGGGTGGTAGGTCCAGGTGACCTCGATACCGCTCGAGATCGTGTCGTCGCCCTTGCCCGAGCCGAAGCTGCTCGCCCAGCCCAGGCCCTGAGCCTCCAGCGGGGCGCCCTCGGGGTCCGGGCCGACGTGCTTGCCCTCAGGAGCGGCGCCGTGGGTCTTGCCGAAGGTGTGCCCGCCGGCGATGAGCGCGACCGTCTCCTCGTCGTTCATCGCCATCCGCTTGAACGTCTCACGGATGTCGCCCGCCGCCAGAGCCGGGTCCGGCAGACCGTCAGGGCCTTCCGGGTTCACGTAGATGAGGCCCATCATGGTCGCGGCCAGCGGGCTCTCCAGCTGGCGGTCGCCGGAGTAGCGGCGGTCAGCGCCCAGCCAGGTGCCCTCAGAGCCCCAGTAGACGTCGTCGTCGGGCTCCCACACGTCCGCCCGACCCCCGGCGAAGCCGAACGTGTTGAACCCCATCGACTCCAGCGCGACGTTGCCGGCGAGGATCATCAGGTCGGCCCAGGAGAGCTTCTCGCCGTACTTCTTCTTGACCGGCCACAGCAGACGGCGGGCTTTGTCGAGGTTGACGTTGTCCGGCCAGCTGTTCAGCGGCGCGAAGCGCTGCTGCCCGGCACCGGCCCCGCCACGTCCGTCTTGGACTCGGTAGGTGCCGGCGCTGTGCCAGGCCATGCGGATGATCAGCGGCCCGTAGTGCCCGAAGTCGGCCGGCCACCAGTCCTGCGACGTCGTGAGCACCTGTTCGATGTCCCGCTTGACCGCGGGCAGGTCCAGCGTCGCGAACGCGGATGCGTAGTCGAAGCCCTCGTCGGTGGGGCGGGCCTCCGACGGGTTCTTCGCCAAGATGCGCAGGTTGAGCCGCTCGGGCCACCACTCCGCGTTCGCCGTCCCCTGCGTCGGGTGGGGGAGCGGGGCGTGCCCGGGGCCTGGGGTCGGTGTTTCGCTCATGAGACGAATCCTCTCCCAGTCCCGCCCGACAAGCCAGACCAGATCGCAAGATTCGGTGTACCGACGAGCGAGATCAGCACTATTTCGCCCTATTCAATAGGCGGCACTTCTCGCTCTGTCAGGGCATGCCTTTCGGCCGGGCCCTGCGGTAGGTGGTGGAACGGTTGCCGCGTCCGCCGGGGGTGGTGATGATCAGCCGATCAGGCAGCCTGATCGTCACGCTCTTCGATGGGGTGCGCGGGGACATACCACGGTGGACCAAGGCGTGGGTGGACCGGCTCGGGTCGGGCGCGACGACGCCCGCGCTGGGCGCGGTTCGGGTCGCGGGATCGTGACCGACGCCGGGGCCTGATCGTCCGGCCGCGGGACGTGCGCTGTTCTGCCAGACCTTGCCTCGTAACCCGTCCACGGCAAGTACGATGCGCCGATGGGACGTCATGTCGCGGCTCGGTCTCTTCGTGGTCTCAGAACGCCGGTCGCGAGGCCGGCGCGAGCGGCTCGGACCGGTCGATGACGAGCTGGCCTGTGCAGGACCCCGGTGCGACGCGACCTGCCACTGAGACCGAGGCGGCGGTCCGGGGGTACCTGGACCGGCTGCGCTGGCTCGGCATCTACCTCACCGACCCGGCCGCCGAGCCCGAGCTGGTCGCCAACGTGGTCGAGCTGGTCGCCACCGTGGGCGAGAGTGCCCCCGGTCTGGCGGACGACGCCTTGCTGCGCTGGTCGGTGCTGGCTGAGCTGGGCCGCGATACAGGCTGGTCGGCTCACGAGCTGCCTTGCAGCACCGTGTGGCACCTCGACCTCGAGTGCATCGAGGACGAGGACAGCTACCCGAACATCATCCGGCGTCTGGGACACATGACGTCTGGCGCGCTCGACGTGCGTGACGTGCGCTTCGAGGCCGAGCCGGACGGAACCGGGACGATCTGGTTGACCCTGGCTGGAGAGGCCCACTCCTTCACCGTGGCCGATTCCGACGACTGGTTCGACCCCGACGTGCTCGTCTGGATCAACGACCTGCTCGTCCGGTCCGGCAGCCACCAGATCTTCCACGGCCTGCCGACGGGTGGCCAGGACGCCCTGCTGCTGTTCGCCGACCAGCACACCTATGACGCGCTGCTCGATGAGCTGCCGAAGGTGGACGAGTGGTTCTCAGGGTCGCGTCACGGGCGCGTGCTGGCGGGCCTGTCAGGAAAACCACCGTCGCTGGCCGTCTGGCTGGTCCTCGCCCTGGTGTGGGTCGGCGTCGGGGCCTTGGTGGTCGCGACGTTTCAGACGAAAGGCTTCCTCCTGGGGTTGGGGAGCGCTGTCACCGGGCTGACCGGGGCGGCCGTGATCTCGGGAATAATTCTCGCGAAAAACGAAGACGCCCATTCTTCTCGCCGATTTAGGCGACTCGTCTGGGGTGCTGTCCTCGTGGGGCTGCTGATCGCCGCGATGCTCGTGGTTGGATACGGCGGGCGGCTGCCGTACCTCGACCAGGTCCCGAAGCACAAGACTGTTGCCTACCTGGATCAGCACCTACCGGTAGCGGCAACATATGTCGGTGAGGGGGCGGCGTCCACAGACGGCAATCGACAGTACCTGTTCATCGATGCCGACGGGCTGGAGTTCCGTTGCACAGCCTCGTACCGCACCGGTACCGGTCTCCTGCTGTTCGCAAACCCGAACCTGTGGTGCACCTGGCCGGTCACCTACGCCCGCCAGCACGACGACCAGCTGGTCGAGGCGCTCTCCGCCTGGGCCTACGACCCGGAGCGCGCCATCATCACCCTGTGGGATGTCGATGATGTCGACGACCTCTCACATGCCCTGGCCGCCCAGCTCGAAGTGATCCGAGCCCCTGTGCTCGACGACCCCGACCGGGTCTTCTGGCCGTTCTCGTTCGAGGTGTGGTGGGCACCGCAGGGTCGGGCCCCAGTATTGTTGGACTACTTCGACCAGCCGGTTGGCGACACGTCTTCCTTGACCGCCGAGGAGATCAGCGAACGCCTGCTGTCCGCCATCGAACAAGCCGACGACTGACCCGCGCGCCGAGATCAAGACGAAGCAACGTCCACTGGTGAGCACCTGGCCCCGCGGGTGGCGGCCGGGCTGACGGCAGCGTGTCGGAGAACAGGAATCGTCGCCATCATGGATGCGGGTCACGTGTCTGACGGGGGAGTGCTCCAGTGGGCCTGGAGCCGTTCCCTGGCTTCATCGTGCGTCATCGCCTCGACGTCCTCGCGCGGCAGCCCGACCGTGGTCGTCAGAGCCGTGACCAGCCATGCCGGTAGCGGGTCGGTGGGTTCTGGTTCGGCGGAAGCTCCGACGCCACGCCCGATCCGTCCGAGAGCCACGACGACGTCGTACAGCTTCCGGGCGCGGGGTGTGTCACCCAGGCTCTCGAGCCGTTGCTCCATCTCCGCGTCGACCTCAGAACCCGCCCGAGCACCTGCGGCCCACACCTCGGCGATGTCGATGATGACCTCGCCAGTCTCGTCCTCGACGACGCGCCACAGGATGCGCCAGTGCCGGTCGGACACGACGAGGCGGCGGAAGCCGATCAGCCCTCCCAGCAGCGGCTCGCCGGCCATCGGGTCCCGCTCGAGCAGGAGCATCTTCTTCAGGCACCACCGCACGATCTGGGGATCTTTGCGGGCCAGCGCGTGAAGGTCGTCGATCGCCGGCTCGGTCAGACGCACCCATGCCCGCCTGCTGCTCGGCGGTTCACCGCTCATTCGCGGCCAGCGGCAAGGTCTGCTTCCAGCTCAGCCTCGAGCTGGGCGCGGTCGAACCCGAACGCTGTGATGGTGTCGTCCAGCGAGCCGCGCACGCCCGCATCGCTCGCTGCCCGGACGATCACGAGCGCGGCGTCGCGCAGGTCGTCCTCCAGCGCCCGCAAGGCTTCCAGGTGTTGAGTAGAGACGACAGCCGCAACGGGTCGACCATGTCTGGTCACGATGACGTCACCACCGGTCTCGGCGCCCCGGACCAGCCCCGAGACCCCCAGGCTGTGAGCCTCGGTCACGGAGATGCGCCGCGTAGGGTCGAGAACAGACATGCAAGCATCATGCCCCATCTGTATAGATATCTGTGGTCAAGTCCCGGGGAGTGGTGTAGCGGGTGATCCCTCGGGGTTGTTCAGGCGCTGAGGGCCAGCAGGTCGGTGCTCATCTGCGTGTCGATGGTCTGTGTGGTGGTGGGGCGGCATTGGGTGAGGATGTCCAGGCCGAGGTATCGGCGTCCTTCGGCCCACTCGTCGGTCTGCTCGGCCAGGACGGCTCCCACGAGGCGGACGATGGCGTCGCGGTGGGGGAAGATGCCGACGGAGTCGG
>WQWY01000030.1 GCA_009785115.1 Micrococcales bacterium | reverse complement strand
GTGCGGTCATCGCGGTGACTCCGTTCGAGGATTCTGTGGAAGGTTGACTCGAAGGATCACGCGGTGACCGCGCCCACGTCCAGGACCCAGCGACCGCGCTACACCACTATCAGGGACTCAACTTCCGACACTTCCGACCTCATGGCTCAGGCTCTCGGCACGACAGCTGAGGACCCGTGACCGCAGAGGCTGGACGGAAGCGTGGCTCGTGCTGAGTCTGTTCGGTTACTACCTGTACTGCCTGCCCCGTAGAGTTCGAGGTCAACGGTAGTCGCGGTGCGACCTGTGCATCGCCGAGGGAGGTCGGTCGTGCCGCGTCGTCCAGACACGCGCCGTGTCGATCAGCATGCGGCTCGGTTGGTTTTCACGAACCGTACGAGCGAAGCCGACATCATGCGCGCCGCGTTGGTCGCGACCCTCGGGCGGGTCAGGCGACAGCACGAGATCGACACCGACGGGCTGCGCAACGTTCTCGTCTTCCACGGCAAGGGTGGCGTCGGGAAGTCGAGGCTGTCGGCACGTCTCGAGTCGTGGTGCCGTCACGAGCTGACGGGAGACTCGCTGTGGGGCGCTCCCCCGCTCCCCGAGAAGGTCGGGACGGCCCGGTGGGACTTCACTGGTCATCAGGGCATGGTGGACGTGCCGTCGTTGCTCATCGCGCTCCGTTCGGCAGTCACCACCCCGAAGCACAAGTGGCCGGCTTTCGACCTCGCGCTGGCAGCGTATCTTGCCGCCGCACGCCCTGGTCAGCCGGTAGCGACGACGACCGCATCGGATCAGACCGACGACGTGCTCTCTGTCCTGGCCGGTATCGCTGAGGACCTCGGCGCTGCGAACGTCGCCACGTCGTTCGGTGCTGCTGCGATCGGTCGGCTGGTCTCGTTCGTCCGCAAGAACCTCTCGCGCTCCCGACAGCTCAAGAGATTCGGCGATCTCGCCAAGATCCTCGACGACTGCGGTCAGATCTCCAAGGGTGATGACGCACCAGAGGTGGCCGCTGAGATCGTCTGGCTCCTCACTCAAGAGGTCGAGGCCTCCGAGCCGTACACACGCCCGACTGTTGCGATCTTCATCGATCACTTCGAGAAGATACAGAAAAACGACTCTGTTCGATCTGAGTCTGTGATCAATCACCTTGTCGGGTATCTCCCGTGGGTGCTGTTCGTCGTCACCGGGCGCCACCGCCTGGACTGGGCCGACGACCGCGACGGCCTCAAGATATCCGGGCCTCACCAGTGGCCGCTCCTTCTCTCTGACGCTCAGCAGGAGCCACACCAACACCTGTTGGGCCTTCTATCATCGAAGGATGCCCGACAGTTGATCGCGGAACGTAGCGCGCTTGGCTGCTGGTCACTCAGCAATGACCTTCTTGAACGAGTTGTCACCAGCACGAACGGCTGGCCTCTTCATATCGATGCTGTGTGCCAGGTGGCTGACAACAAGACTGCTCGAGGTGAGGAACTTGAGCCTGAGACACTTTTAGGCAAACTCCCAGACCTTGTGAAGAACCTGTATTCGGGTCTGCCCGTGGACGAGCGACGCGCCTTCAATGCCGCTTGCTTGACGCCTTTCTTTGATATTTCTCTCGTTGCCGCTGTGGGCGGTGTCGACCATGGCGCGGTGGAACGGTGCATCGCGAAGACGATGGTCGACCCGAACCCGGATTGCGTGTACCCGTACCGCGTGCACGAAGAGGTCCGTCGTCTTGTCCGCCAGTCCAGCGCCGATATCGAAGGGGGATGGTCCGACCAGGACTGGACGGCCGCCGCACACCGCGCCCTGTCCGAAGCCCAGCGTCGACACGGTGAAGCCAAGACCAAGGCTGACGACGCAGAACGAGACGGGCTTCCCAATGACGACACCGATCTCGTGCAGGCGATCATTCTCGGCCTGACTGTTGGACTCAACGAGGACGTGTATGACGACTGGCTCGGCCAAGCGATGCGGACTACTCCGACCGTCCGTGGTCTCGCACCACGCCTCCCTATGCCGTCACCTGATCAGGCTAGCACTCAAGCGGGAACTCTCATCAGAACAATTCAGGCGCTATCTCTCTCGAGCGAAGAATCCCTACCCATCCTTCGTTCAATCTGGAAAGTGGAGAGCGCCACCCAGCGCTGGAGCGGCCTGTGGTACGCATACCGCCTGAGGAATCTTCATCGATACGACGATGCCGCCGAGCAGTTCGAACGGCTGATCGAAAAATACCCTAATGTGGAGCTATTCCGCTATCAGAGGGCAGTCACGCCGCGTGCCGCCGGCCGATACCGCCAGGCTATCGCCCATCTCCTTGCTGATTTTAGTTCCGGCACAAGCGCATTTGACCAATTTGTCGCCATCTGCGAACAGGGGCATGGAATCTTCGATCATCCCGTTCGCCTGTTCAATGAAAGAATTGAACGACAGCGATCTGCAAGATTCCGCATGGAACTACGCACCAATTACCTGCGTCGCAGAACATTTTCTGGCGAAGATTGCCGACCTGACGCGGTTGCTTGGTTGGGCCGCTCCATCGATCTCGGGTATCCCTCCTACCAGGTAGCATGCTTGCATACACTCGGGATGCACCAGCTGGGACGTCCCGTGAACTTTAACGAAACACTGCACAGAATACAACAGCTGTTGCCTCAATATCATGGCTCGTCGTACAAGTACGCCGAGCTGCTCGCTCTTCGGGCTTTTTACACCAGGACAAAACGTGACATAGGTCGCGCCATCCAGGCTTTGGCGCTGCTCGGCGATAGATATGTTCGCGGTCATGATTACATTTTCACCGAAATTCTCTTAGAAGAGTTAGGAGCTCCGATGCCTGCTCCTGAGGTACGCCAATGGTTGATCCCCTACAGCGAGGTTAAGGAGAACTGGCTTCGCATCGCTGAAGACCTCGTTGCCCGAGTGCGAGGTGAGGCTGAGTGGATTACGCCCGACCGATGAGACATCAGGCCAGCACGTGAAGAGCACCGGGGATCAGGCGGACCTCGAGGGGCAGGGGGCCGATGCGCTCGCCGTCGGCGTAGGCGACGGGGGGGGGTGGGCCGTGGGGGTCGGAAGGGGCGATGAGGACGATTCTGGTGGTCTGGGTGTGCACGTGCGGATGGCGCAGGTGTGTGCCGGTGAACAGGCGTGGGAGCAGGGCCAGGACTCGGCGGAGGGTCAGGTCTCGTGCGGTGATGACGTCGAGGAGGCCGTCGTCGGGGACAGCGTGGGGGGCGATGCGGATGCCGCCGCCGAAGGCGCCGGTGTTGGCGACGGCGACCAGGGGGCCGGCGAACGTCTCTTCGCCGTCGTCGTGCACCAGGCGGTAGCCATAAGAGCGAAAGCCGACCAGCTCGGTAGCCAGCGCGCGCAGGTACTTGCCCATGCCGGGTGGGAATCGCATCTGGTTGGCCCGGGCGTTGACGGCGGCATCGATCCCGCAGGAGAGCACACCGACGAACCACTCGAACGCCTCACGGCCGGGAGCGCGCACCTGGGCCGCGTCGATCTGGTGGGGGCCCTCGCGCAGGCCCCGGCTCAGCACCTCCAACGACGCAGGGACGTCGTGGACGGGCAGGCCCAACCAGCGGGCGATGTCGTTGCCCGAGCCGGAGGCGACGATGCCCAGAGGGCGGTCGGTGCCGGCGACCACGTTGACCCCCAGGTGCACCATCCCGTCCCCGCCGACGACGACCAGCGCGTCCAGCCCGCCCACGACAGCCTCACGGGCGGCGTCGGTGGCCTGGGCGAGGGTCGGGCCCGACAGGTCGGTCACCTCGTGCCCGGCGGCGACCAGACCGGCGTGAGCCTGGCGCCCGGCGGCCTTGCCGCGCCCGTGGCCGGCGGTCGGGTTGACCACCAGCCCGATGCGGCTCACACAGCCTCCGGTTCGACCGGGTCGACCAGCAGCCCCTCGGCGGCGAGCTTGCGGTCGTTGCGCCGGTCGATGAGGGTGCAGATGCCCACCGCCATGAAGTACAGCGCGAGCAGCGGCCCCGCGACCATGAACATCGACAGCAGGTCCGGGGTCGGGGTGACGATGGCCGCGATGACGGAGATGAGGATCACCGCCCAGCGCCAGCCCTTCATCCAGGTCCGCCCCCGGACCAGCTGAGCGAGGGTCAACCCCACCATGAACAGCGGGAGCATGAACGTGATGCCGAACGTGAGCATCATCTGCAGGACGAAGGCGAGGTAGCCCTGGGCGTCGATCAGGTTGAGCGCGCCGTCCGGGGTCACCGAGGTGAACAGCGACACAATAGTGGGGACCGCCCACCACGCGAAGAAAACACCTGAGAGGAACATCGGGACGGCCAGGACGACGAGCCCGATCGTGCGGCGCCTCTCCTTGGTGGTCAGGCCAGGGGTGACGAACGCCCAGAGCTGGTAGATCCACCAGGGGCTCGACACGACGGCGCCGAGGAAGACCGCGACGCGGAGCTTCATGTCGATCGGGCCACCGACGTCCGAGAAGTTCGGGGCCATGTCCTGCCCGGTCTTCGCGGCCAGGTCGTGCAGGGGCGAGAACAACAGCTCCATGACCGGATCGGCCAGGAACCAGCCACCGACAGCACCGATGAGGAGCCCCACGGCGATGCGCAGCAGTCGCTTGCGCATCTCGACCAGGTGGTCGCGCAGAGACATCCGCCCCTCAGGGTCGCGACGGCCCTTGAGACGACGGACGCGCGCCACTGCCGATCAGGAGGTCTTGTCGTTGCCCGAGGCGGGCGTCTGCTGGTCGATGATGCCGGGAACAGCTTCCTCAGCAGGAGCCGCGGCGTCGTCTGACTTGTCGTCGGACTTGTCACCGGGGCGCATCTCGGTCTTGAAGATGCGCAGCGACTGACCGAGGCTGCGTGCCGCGGTGGGCAGCTTGTTCGCGCCGAAGACGAGCACGATGACCAGCAGCAGAACGATCAGGACTGCGGGGTTCTCGAAGAACCGTGCCATGGCATCCTCCGTAGGTGCGGCGACGGCCCATCCTACCTGTGCGACGTGGGTCTCAGGCTAGCCCCACCATCGGGACCACCGTTCGTACGCTCGCTGGTGACGCTCGGCCCGGCGAGCCCCACGGCCGGCACGACGCTCGGCGATCTCGGTGCGCCACCGCTCCAGATCGGCCTCGGTGGCCGCCAACGGGTGGACCCACGTCTCAGACCGAGCATCGAGGACGACCTCAAGACGCGCCGCGACCTCTTCCAGCCTGACCACCTCGTGATACAGCGCCACGGTCTTGCGCCACAACGACCGGCCGAGGAAGAACGCGCCCACCATGGTGCCCACGACCAACACCGGCCAGACCACCCACCAGATCACGTGACGTCCTCTCCATGGGCCAGCAGAGCCGCACGGGCCTTGGCCGCGACCTGCCGGGCGACCTCGGGGGGGCTCACGTCCAGCACGTCCTCGGCAGCCCTGAGCAGCAGGTGCTCCAGCCATGCGGGCGACATGACCAGCAGGTCGACCTCGAAGGAACCGTCATCGTGGTTGCGCACGCTCGCACCAGGGACGGTCTCAGCGATCCAGCGGGCGCGGCTGCGCAGGTGCAGGGTGACGGTGCGGCCGTCCGGGTCGAGACGGTCGGCGTCGGTGGTCACCTCACGGTCGACCGCCGGGGTGTCGAGCACGTCGGCCGACAGCACCCGATCGAGCCGGAACAGCCGCTCGGCGTCGGCGGCCAGGCACCACCCCAGCAGATAACCGGTGCCGTCGTCCACGATCATCCGCACAGGGTCCACCTCACGCACCGACGTGCGGTCGGCGGCGTTGACGTAGCGCAGCCGCAGGCGCCGTCTGTCGGTCAGCGCACGAGACACCGCCGCGGTCACCTCGCTGTGCGCCTCCACGCCCAGGTTCACCGTGACCGGTGCTGTCTCGGCCAGGGCCCCGGCAGCGGTGGTGAGCTTGTGCAGCGCCGAGGTGAGCACCGCCCGGCGCTCGTCGTCCAGCGCCGGGCCGAGGTCGTGAGTCAGCGCGCGCATCGCCGCGATGAGGGCGACGGCCTCCCGAGCCCCGAGCCGCAGCGGCCGGGTCATGCCCCGTGCCTGGGTCAGGCGGACCACGCCTGTCTCGAGGGAGAAGGCGTCGAAGTCGATGAGGTCGTCCGGCTGATAGCCGGGCGTGCCGGTCAACCACAACGTGTCGACATCAGCCAGCACCTGCTCACGAGACACCCTGAACCGCTCGGCCAGGTCGTCGAGGTCGGCCTGACCGTGCGCGTCGAGGTGGGCGACCATGCCGAGCAGCCGCAGCACCCGGTCAGCGGTGCGCTCAGCCATCGTGCACCTCCTCGTCTCGGTCCAGCGCCGCCGCGGCGCGCAGCATCCGCACGACGGCCTGGCGGACCTCGGGAGGGTCGAGGACGACGACCCCGTCGCCGTAGCCGACGACCTGCTCGGCCAGCTCCCAGGCGTCCCGGTAGGCCACCTGGACCAGCTCACGCCCCTCGAAGACCGCCGCGTCGTCACCAGGCTTGGCGTCCGGAACCCGGGTCTCTGGCAGGGCACGGGCTCGCAGCGCCTCGGCGCGTTCCGGCAGCAGCGCCAGGAGCGCCGTGCCACCACCAGCGTCGGCCCAGCGTCGCTCGGCGGCGGTCACCACCGAGGGGTCGGGAGCCGGGAACGCTCCCGCCTCCCCCACCGTGCGCACCGCACCCTCGATGCGAGACAGCCGGAACGTCCGTGGTGCGTCTCGGTCGCGGTCGTGCCCCACGAGCACCCAGCCGCCACGGTGCGCGGCCAGCGTCCAGGGCTCGACCAGCCGGAGGCGCACCTCGCCCGTGGTGGCGGCCCGGTAGGTGAAGCGCACCGCGTGGCGCCTCTGGATCGCGTCGAGCAGAGGCGCGAGAGCCGGCCCTCCGGCACGCACCCGAGCCGCCAGGCCTGCCACCAGATCACCGGCCTGGGCGCTGGGCGCCACGGCACGCAGCTTGGTCAGGGCACGGGCCGAGTCGCTGCGCAGGGCCGCGTCCTGCCAGACCTGGGCGGCCATGGCGAGCACGCCCAGCTCGGCCGGGGTGAGGTCGACCGGGGGCAAGGTGTAGGCCTCGAGGTCGATGCGGTAGCCGACGTCGTCGCCGTGGCTGGCGTCGGTGACGGTGAGCAGAGGGACTCCCAGCTCGCGCAAGGTGTCCTTGTCCCGCTCGAACATCCGCTCGAAGGCGACAGCGCTGGGCGCGGCGGTGTACCCGGCCACCGTGGTGCGGATCTGCTCCTTGGTCATCCGGGTAGGGGTGTTCACCAGAGCGATGACGAGGTCGAGCAGACGCTCGTCGGGCGGGATCGAGGTGGCCATGTCACCACCCACCGTAGCCGCAGGTGCCGGACGACGACGGCCGTCGAGCACCCGAGGCACCCGAGAAGCCTCGGGAACAGCGATAGCGTGGCCCGATGATCACATGGCGCGAAGGTGTCGTCGAGACGCTCGAGGCGGGTTGGCCGGGAGCCCAGCCGATGACCGTGACGGTCGACGACAGACGAGTCCGCGCGCTGGCCTATCCCGAGCTCGTCGGCCCGGTCGAGGTCGGGTCGCGGGTGCTGCTCAACGTCTCCGCGCTGGCTCGCGGCCTGGGCACGGGCGGCTACGCGCTGGTGGTGGCCCGCACCGACGCCCTCCCCCCGGACCCTGCGCCAGGGCCCGGGCACCTGGTCAAGGCCCGCTACACCCCGATGCAGGCGATGGTGCTGGGAACCGACGAGCAGGAGTCGCCCCACCACCACCTGCTCGCTGAGGCCGACAACCTCGACGGGATGCCGGTGATCGTCGCCGACCTGCACTCGGCGCTCCCCGCGATCGTCGCCGGCGTCCGGCACGCCGCGGAGCGCGCGGGCGCGGCGCCTGTCTCGGTGGCCTACGTGCTGACCGACGGCGGTGCGCTGCCAGCGTGGTTCTCGCGGACCGTCGCGACGCTGCGCGAGACGGGGTGGCTCGACACGTGCGTGTCGACCGGGCAGTCGTTCGGCGGCGACCTCGAGGCTGTCACGGTCCACTCGGGGTTGCTCGCCGCCCGGCACGTGGCCGGTGCCGACGTCGCCGTGGTGGCCCAAGGCCCTGGCAACCTCGGGACCGGGACCCGGTGGGGGTTCTCCGGTGTCGCGGCCGGTGAGGCCCTCAACGCTGCTGGTGTGCTGGGAGGACGGCCGGTCGCGAGCCTGCGCGTCTCCGGCGCCGACGCCCGCGAACGCCACCTCGGCATCTCCCACCACAGCCTCACCGCCTACGGCCGTGTCGCTCTGCGACCCGCCGACGTCGTCGTGCCTCGCCTGACCGGCGACCTGGCTGACCTCGGCGCGAAGGTCGCCGCCCAGGCGGCCACCCTGACCGCTCCCCTGGGCCCGCACCGCCTGGTCACCGTCGACGCCGGCGACGACCTCCGCGCGGCCCTGACCCGCACCCCGGTTCGATTGTCCACCATGGGCCGAGGCCTGGACGCCGACCCCGCGGCGTTCTTGGCCGCTGCCGCCGCCGGCGTGCACGCCTTCGGCCTGGTCTCGAGCTGACCGGTCTCGGGCTGGCTCAGGTGCTGGTCTCGATGCCGGTGCCCGGCTAGAGACGAGAGGCGTGGATCGAGGTGACGATGATGGCGCGGGCGCCGATCTGGTAGAGGTCGTCCATGACGCGGTTGGTGGACGTCCTGGGCACCATCGCGCGGACGGCGCACCACTGCTTGTCGTGCAGCGGGGAGACGGTCGGGGACTCCAGGCCGGGAGTGATCTGCACGGCTCGCTCGACCGCCGAGATCGGGCAGTCGTAGTCCATGAGGACGTACTCGTGAGCGGTCATCACGCCCTGGAGGCGCCGGGTCAGCCTCGCCAGGCCCTCGGGGTCCGCGTCAGCGCCGCGAATGAGCACCGCCTCGGACGTCAGGATCGGTTCGCCGAACACCTCCATCCCGGCGGCGCGCAGGGTGCTGCCGGTCTCCACCACGTCCGCGATGACGTCGGCCACACCGAGCCGCACCGAGGACTCCACCGCGCCGTCCAGGCGCACGACCTGAGCCGGGACGACCCCCCGGGCCTCTAGGTGGTCAGCGACCAGCACCGGGTAGGACGTCGCCACCCGGAGCCCGGCGATCTGGGCGATGTCATCGAGCGTGCCGGCGGGGGCGGCGAAGCGGAACGTGGAGCGGGCGAAACCGAGCGTCAGGTGCTCGGTGGCCGACGAGCCGGAGTCGATGAGCAGGTCACGCCCGGTGATCCCGACGTCGACGGCACCCTGGCCGACGTAGGTCGCGACGTCGCGCGGACGCAGGAAGAACAGCTCGGCGTCGTTGTCGGGATCGGCCAGCACCAGGTCACGCGGGTCGCGACGCTGGCGGTAGCCCGCCTCGCGGAGCAGCTGGGCCGCCGGCTCGGACAACGAGCCCTTGTTGGGGATGGCGATGCGGAGCATCGGGCCTCACAGGTGGGCGTAGACGTCGGACAGGGTCAGGCCCCGGGCCAGCATCAGCACCTGGGCGTGGTAGAGCAGCTGGGAGATCTCCTCCGCGGTGCGCTCGTCGGACTCGTGCTCGGCAGCCATCCAGGACTCCGCGGCCTCTTCGACCAGCTTCTTGCCGATGGCGTGGACGCCGGCGTCCAGCTCCGCGACGGTGCGCGACCCGGCCGGCCTCGTGGTGGCCTTGTGCTCGAGCTCGGCGAACAGGGTCTCGAAAGTCTTCACAGGCACTGATGCTAGTGGGCTCTGTCCGTGGAGCCCGCGCCGCCGGCCAGGGCACGCAGAGCCACGACCGTGCCCACGACGGCCTCCGCCGCCTCCGCACCCTTGTTCTCCCGGGAACCGGGGAGGCCGGCACGGTCCAGCGCCTGCGCCTCGTCGTCGCAGGTGAGGACGCCGAAACCCACCGGCACACCGGTGCGCAGCGAGACCTCGGTCAGGCCGTGGGTCACCGACTGGCAGACGTAGTCGAAGTGCGGCGTGCCCCCTCGGATCACCACGCCCAGCGCGACCACCGCGTCGGCTCCCGAACGAGCCGCGGCGGACGCGGCGACCGTGAGCTCGACGGTCCCGGGAACCTGGACCACCCGCACCTGCTCGACCCCGGCGCTCTCCAAGGCAGCGAGCGCCCCGGTGAGAAGCCCGTCCATCACCTGGGTGTGCCAGCGAGCCGCGACCACCACGACGCGCAGCCCGGTGCCGTCCGCGGTGATCTGGGGCGCTCCTGTCCCGCTCATGCTCGCGTCCTCGTCATCCTCGGCTCCTCCTCAGGGCTGCGTGTCTCGAGGCTGTGCGTCCTCGTGCTCATGCGTTCTTCGCCTGTGCGTCCCGGTCGACCATCTCGGGCACGTCGAGGTGCGCCTCAGCCAGCAGGTGGCCCATCGCGTCCCGCTTGGTGTCCAGATAGGCCGCGTTGTACCGGGTGCGTCCGACCTCTAGCGGCTCCACCGCTTCCACGTCCACCCCCAGCGCTCGCAGGCCCGTCACCTTCGCCGGGTTGTTGGTCAGCAGTCGCACCGAGGTGAACCCGAGGTCAGCGATGATCGCCGCGGCGGCACCGTACTCGCGCCGGTCGGCGGGCCAACCGAGGTCCAGGTTGGCCTGCACCGTGTCGCGGCCAGAGTCTTGCAGCGTGTAGGCGGCGATCTTCGCCAGCAGCCCGATCCCCCGGCCCTCGTGCCCCCGCAGGTAGACCACCGCACCGCCGTGCTCGGCCACACGCTCCATCGCGGTGTGCAGCTGGGGGCCGCAGTCGCAGCGCTCCGAGGCGAAGGCGTCCCCGGTCAGGCACTCGGAGTGCACCCGCACCAGCGGCGTCCCCGAGGCTGGGGCGGTCGACACCAGCGCCACGTGCTCGGCGCCCGTCCGCAGGTCACGGTAGCCGTGGATGACGAAGCCGCCGTGGGCGGTCGGCAGCTGGGCCGACGCGGCACGGTGCACCCGAGGCGCCGTGGAGACCTCTTCCATGGAGGGCTCCATGGTGTCGTTGGCCAGCCGCCACGCGATCAGGTCAGCGATGGTCACGACGACCAGCCCTTCCTTCGCGGCGAGCAGCTCGGCGTCGGGCAGGCGCATCATCGACCCGTCGTCGTGCACCAGCTCAGCGATCCCGCCGATCGGTTCCAGCCCCGCCAGGCGGCACAGGTCCACCGCGGCCTCGGTGTGACCCGCCCGGTGCAGCACACCGCCGGGCACCGCCCGCAGCGGCAGCACGTGACCGGGGCGGATCACGTCGCCCGGGCCGCTGGCCGGGTCGGCCAGCACCTGCAGGGTGCGGGCCCTGTCTTCGGCGGAGATGCCGGTGGTCACCCCCGTGGCCGCGTCGACCGTCACGGTGTAGGCGGTGCGTCGTGGGTCTTGGCTGACGGGCACCATGAGGGGCAGGTCGAGAGCGTCGGCGCGGGCGGCGGGCATCGGCGCGCACAGGTAGCCCGAGGAGTGCCGGATGGTCCAGCCCACCCAGGCGGTGGTGGCCGACTGCGCGGCCAGCACCACGTCTGCCTCGTTCTCCCGGTCAGGGCTGTCCACGACGAGCACCGGCCGCCCGGCCCGCAGCTCGGCCAGGGCCTGGTCGATGGTGCCGATCATCGGGGTGCCTCCGTCGTCGGGACGCGCTCGGCCGTCAGCAGGCGCTCGGTGTACTTCGCGAGGATGTCGACCTCCAGGTTCACCGGGTCGCCCTCGGCCAGGCGGTGCAGGGTCGTGTGGGCGAGGGTGGCGGGGATCAGGCTGATCCCGAAGCTGGTCGGCGTGACGGTGGTGACGGTCAGCGACACCCCGTCCACCGTGATGGAGCCCTTCTCGGCCACGTAGCGGGCGAGGGCAGGCGGCAGCGCGATCTCGACGTCTTCCCACCGCTCGCCGGGCACACGGGCCACGACCTGCCCGACCCCGTCGACGTGACCTTGCACGATGTGGCCGCCGAGGCGCCCGTTCGCCGGCAGGGCCCGCTCCAGGTTGACGGGGTCGCCGGGGGCGAGCCGTCCGAGCGTGGTGCGGGCCATGCTCTCGGGCATCACGTCGGCGACGAACGTGCCGTCGTCGCCGAGGCTCGTGACGGTCAGGCAGACGCCGGAGACCGCGATCGAGTCGCCGTCGCGGGCGTCGCTGGTGACCAGCGGCCCGTGCACGACCAGCCGGGCGTCGGTGCCGTGGTCGTCCACGGCGACGACCCGGCCGATCTCTTCGATGATCCCTGTGAACATGTCAGTGCTCCGTCCTGTGGGCGATGACGAGGATGTCTGGTCCGAGACGCTCGGTGCTGGCCACCTCGAGGCGCAGCGCCTGCGCGATGGTGGTCACGCCGAGGTCACCGACGGCGGTGGGCCCGGTGCCGAGCAGCACGGGGGCGATGTAGGCGTGCACCTGGTCGACCAGACCAGCACGCAGGAAGGCGCTCGTCACGGTGGGGCCGCCCTCCACGAGCAGGTGACGCACCTCACGGGCGTGCAGCGCGGCGAGCACTTCGGCCGGGTCGTGGCTGTGTATCCCCACCAGCGCCCCGCCCGGCCCGTGCAGCGCCGCACCCGCAGGTATCTCGCGGTTCCCGACGACGACGCGCAACGGCTGGTGCTCGGCGAGGGTGCCGCCGCTGGTGCGGGCGGTGAGGGCAGGGTCGTCGGTCAGCGCCGTGGTGGTGCCGACCGCGATGGCGTCCACCTGCGCGCGCAGGCTGTGCGCGTGCTCGCGAGACTCCGGCGAGGTGATCCACCGGCTGGTGCCGTCGGCGGCGGCGACGCGCCCGTCCAGGGAGAGCGCGAGCTTGCAGGTGACGAACGGCCTGCCGGTCGCCAAGGCGTACCACCAGGCCCCGAGGGTCGCACGCCCCTCGCTGACGAGCGCCCCGCCGGCCACGTCCACCCCCGCCGCGACCAGCCGGGCGGCACCACCTGCCGCCTGCGGGTTCGGGTCAGGCACGGAGAACACCACACGAGCGATGCCGGCGTCGATCAGCGCCTGTGAGCAGGGCCCGGTGCGACCGGTGTGGTCGCAGGGCTCCAGGGTGACGACCATGGTCGCGCCACGCGGGTCGTGATCGTGGGAACGGGCGTCGGCCAGCGCGGCGATCTCGGCGTGAGGTGTGCCGGCCCCGGCGTGCCAGCCCTCCCCCAGCCGCCGCCCGTCGGCGTCCAGCAGCACGGCACCCACCCGAGGGTTGGGGCCGTGCACCGGGCCGCGCGTCGCGAGCGCGAGGGCGTGACGCAGCGCCGCGATCTCGGCGTCGTCAGAGTCTCGCCTGGCCGTCGTGCCACCTCCCCGGTCAGGTCCGGGGGTGCGAGAAGGAGCGGGCCGAAGCCCGCGGTGGCCGAGGTCTGGCCCCGACCACGTCTCCTCCCATCCGGACTTTCACCGTCGGTCCTGGAGTTCCACCAGGTCAACCGCAGGCACCGAGGTGCACGCGGGTCGCGGACTGTCACCGCCGGTTCGGACTTGCACCGACCCCGGAGAACGTGTGCTGTTGCACGGACCATTCTGCCATGCGCACCGCGACAGACCCGCGCTGCCTCTCCCCTCGAGCGGAGCGCCCGGCTGTCCCCAGCCCACAGGTATGGGCACCTGGCCCTCCGAACCGAGCCGACGACACCCCGGTGGACCTGCACCGAGAGCACCGTATGACCGTGGCCGACTTCACAAGCGCACCCAAGAGCCCGTCACCTCGTGACGGGTCTAGACGAACGACCTCGCACATCGAGGTAGCGGTCGGCCGGAGAGAGCGCGCCCGTAAGGGTCAACCGACACCTTGCTCTGTCGGTACTATTATTGGTACCGTCGCATGGTAAGGGCAGCGCAGGTCGTCGAGCGGATGCGACGCACGCCCCAGAATGTCCGCTACGACGACCTGGCCAAGGTTTGCGAGGCGTACTTCGGCCCGGCGCGGCGGCAGGGCACCTCGCATGCGGTCTACAAGACACCGTGGGCGGGCGACCCTCGTGTCAACATCCAGCGAGGTCGCGACGGCAAGGCCAAGGCGTACCAGGTACGACAGGTGCTCGCGGCGATCGACCGGCTCGCCCAAGAAAGCGCACCCCCAGACGGGCCGGCGGGGAGAGGAACAGGAGGGCAGCGACGATGGTCAGCGTGAACACCGCTCACTACACCTATCGTGTGGCCTGGTCGGGACAGGACGGTGAGCACGTCGCGACGGTGGCCGAGATGCCCTCCCTGTCGTGGCTCGCCCCCACCCCCCTCGAAGCGCTCGACGGTTTAGCCGACCTGGTTCGTGACGTCGTCGCAGACCTCGAGGCGAACGGAGAACCGGTACCCGTGCCGCTGTCTGAGCGGAGCTACTCCGGCAAGTTCGTCGTGCGGGTTCCTCCAGACCTGCACCGACGCCTGGCGACCGAGGCCGCTGAGCAGAAGATCAGCCTGAACCGGCTGGTGTCCGACCGTCTCGCCCGCGTCTCTTGACCTCAGCCCGGCCAGGCTCAGCACCTACGTCCCGACCTCGACGGCCTCGTCACCTACGGTCGCCGCATGGCTGAAGCGGCCACCACGCTAGGTGTTCTGATCCATACCTCACCCGTTGGGGAAAGATTCTGTGTAGGGCGTGCCGTCGATAGTGTAGTCAACCTGGAACTCTGTCGGGACGGTGCTGGTGTCGTCGCGGTAGGACGCGGTGACCCGCACCGCGACGGCCCTGCCCTGGTCGCGCGCCAGCACTAGTCTCCACGCGAGCTCTGCGA
This sequence comes from Micrococcales bacterium, assembly GCA_009785115.1. Taxonomy (GTDB): domain Bacteria; phylum Actinomycetota; class Actinomycetes; order Actinomycetales; family Cellulomonadaceae; genus Cellulomonas. The sequence goes on along the minus strand of WQWY01000030.1, from coordinate 3,586 downwards.
GCCCCTGGTTCGCTGATTCGGACGCGAAGGCAAGCATCGTCGCGACGGAGACCTGCTCGCTACCGCCGCCGAGCAGGTCGACCATCAGATGCCCATCACGACCAGGGACAGGAAGCAGCTCGGCACTGGCCTCGATCATACGAGCGTGCGCGTCGGTGCGCAGCAGCACAGGACGCTGACCCAGCCCGGTGCGGTCCACCACATAGGTCTCACCAGGCCGGGCGGCACTCAACGCCCGAGCCAGGTCTGTACACCTAGAACGTTCTTGCTCCAACACCTGCGGCGCCTGCCGCTCGATCACAGCAGCGAGCCGCCCAGCTCCGGTACCAGGAGGAGAGCCCTCAGGAATCCATCCCATCTCGTGCATGCTCACTAGACGCCACGCAGCACCGCCAAACTCCATCACCCCCCCCACCGCCACATTGAGCGTCTCGTCGAGACCAGATGGCGGGGCGTGAAGAATAGCAATTACCGCGTAGTCGCCGAAGATCTGCATGACGGCTACACGGTCTGCTCCGATGGTGTTGGGGAATCCCCACTTGAGCTCGTGTCTCATGTTCGCCTCCGCAACTCTTCGCTCATGGCCAGATGTCCAACATGCTGAACAGTTCTTTGAAGGTGTCTATCGGAACAGGGCGCGGGTGTTTGTGTCCCCACGGGTTGTGAAGAAGCACGTTGCCCCTGGCATCGACCCCTCGTATCGAGTACGCATGATTTCCGAAAAGCCCGTAAGCATTCATCAAAGAATAAGCAGGCGTGTTCGGGATGATCTCGCGTACGCTTGCGACCATGGCTTTGTTCGGTTCAGCGAGGTGTCTGGCGATGGTGGCGTCGTCCATGGTGGATGGGTAGAGGGTGCGTGATGGTGTGCCGGTGAGGGTCGCGAAGGCGTCTCGGGGGTACATGCCGCCTTGTTCCCACGAGTCGTACCCTCCGCGTCGCTCAGAGATAGCCCGCTCGGTGAGAGAGACCCACGTGCTGCCGTCGCTGGACGTTGCGATGGGCGCCGTGGACCCGTCCCGACCGGTGGGCAGCTCTCTGGTGACGGTGAGGTCGCCGACCCTGGCCGTCGAGCCGTCGCTGACGATCCGCGATTCCAGGACGTGAGGAGCGCGGTGCCCCAAGGAGTTGAGGGTGGCGATCACACTGCAGTCGCCGAGGGCTCCTTGGCGGGCGATGTCGACTCCTCGCATCGAGGAGAGTCCGCCAGTGAAGGGGAGTCCGTCGACCGGCCGCAGCTCCAACCCGTGAGCACCGAAGAACTGTTCGGAACCCTGTATGTCGCGAGGGGCGTTGTTGATCTCGTGGTACCCAGGGCCTGTGTAGTCGTGAGTCGCGTTCCTGCCCGCCTGGGTCAGGTCTTTGCCTGTATCGTCGGCACGGCCCGAGCCGAGGTCAGCGGTCTTGTCCGGGTGCTGCCCGTCACGCCCCTCTGTGTCCTTCCCCACCGCGCGGTCTCGAAGGGCATGGCCGTCAGGCGTCACGTCGGCACGTGCAGTCGCCAATGGTTCGACCGGTTTTTCTTGGTACAGCCAGGATCGTCCGGGGTTGTCCACGACCGTGCGGGCAGCCCCACCACCTGACACCTGCACGGCATCGGGCACCCGGATGCTGTCGGTGACCCTGGGCATGTTCGGCGGGTGGTTGACCACCGGCGGGGTGGTGTTGCTCAGTTCGTCCAGGGCCCGGGCGACGGAGAAGCCCATACCTGTGCGGCCTTGGAGGGTGAGCCGTACGTTCGTGGTGGCCTCCATCCAGGACACGGTGCGGGTCTTGCCGGCGGCCTCGAACGCGCGCACCGCCCACGACCCGCCCGGCATCAGCATCTCGCCCGCACCGCGAGCCACCGTACCGGCCCGCTCCAACCCCACCGCACCGCGCGCCCCGGCGGTCCCGACCTTCGCAGCACCAGCCGCCGGCACGAAGAACGTGCCCACGTTCAACGCTGAAGACGTACCCGCCCGGAACGGCTCGGCCTTCCACTGGTGCCACCCGTCTTGCGCGGTCGGGTCCCACCCGACCATCGACCCGCCCGCGCTCAGCACGACCGTACGACGCTCGTCCAGCCAGCCCAGCGCCCCGCCGTCGGCTTCCACCCCGAGCGCGTCGATCACGCCCAGCACCGCACCCGTCGCAGGGTTCAGGACCACCAGCGCCGACCCCAGCAGGTTCCCCACCCCACCCCACGCCGCACGCGCGGTCTCCGGGGAGAACCCACCGGTCGCCGGGTCGTACCCCACGACCAGGCTCCCCGCAGCGTGCACCATGCCCAAGAGGTAGTCTCGATACCCGTCCGAGATCTGCTCCACAGCCCCGCGTCTCTCCCCGCGAGGCTCACCCCACGGCATCGGACCAGCGGCCATCACCTGATCGGCGCTCACCACGTGCGTCTGGGCCATGCACGTGCGTGGCTGCCCTGCCCGGTTCACCTCGTCAGCGCAGATCGCCGCAGCCTGAGACCCCTGCTCCAACAGCTTGGCGTGCTCGAGCAGAAGGTCCTCGTTGGTCTTGATCGACGGACCGTGCTCGAACCACGGCACCGTGCGCATCCCGTCGGTGGCCGCACCTATCGCGACCGGCAGGACCCCCATCCAGGGGTTGACCTCACCGACGAGCGAGGTCTGCACGCCATGCTTGACCCGGTCGCGGAACTCCTGCGCCCTGCGCTCCAGATCAGCCAACCGAGACTTGAGCACCGCCAGGTCGTCTGCGTACCTGTTCAGAGCCTTGGCGGTGCCTCGGCACGCCTCGTCCACCTCCTGGCCGGTCGCGACCGCCGGGCCCATCAGGCTCAGCACGATCTCCGACTCCGGTGCCTCGTACACCGCACCCAACCCAGCCCACCTGGCCCCGATCTGATCAGCCTCCTCAGAGACGGTGCGTCCCAGACGACGCACCGCGTCGGCCGAGTCCCGCACCGCATCGAGATCCAGGTCACGCGACCTGACAGGAAACCGCTCCGGGTCGATCAGCCCGTCACCGGCGACCGGGCGCTCGCTCATCAGACCACCCCGTAGCGCTCGAAGAACGACAAGTCACCCGAGAACGCCGCATCAGCCGCTGCCCGCTGGAACACCCCCGCCATCTCCAGGTTGCCCTCCTGATAGGTCAGCGCGGCGTTCAGCACGCCCACCTGCCCAGCAGCAGCCCTGTCCAAGATCGCAGCGACCTGACGGGCCTGAGCCTCCAGCGCGGCCTGCACCGCTGCGGGCACCGCAGCGGTGACCCAGCCCCCGCTTCTCACCCCGTCCACGATGCTGGCCCCACCGTCGGCCAGCACCCCACCACGACCCGTCAGGCTCCTGCTCAGACCTCGGGCCTGAGCACCGGTCTGCTCCAGCACCACCCTGACGCCCTCCGGGTCCAACCGCCAACCACTCACCGCGAACCCTCTCTCACGTCGACACCTCTCAACCACACGAGCACCAGGCACCGCTGATCGACGAGACTCATCACACCGCTCACCCGGGGATGTGGGAGGCGGCCTGCTGCAGAGCCCGGTGAGCGATGTCGTCGTTGGTCGACAACGACCCACGGATCGAAGAGATGATCTGACGCACCTGCTCACCAGCAGCGTTCCACTGGG
>WQWY01000029.1 GCA_009785115.1 Micrococcales bacterium | reverse complement strand
TTGGTGCAACAGTAACAGTCCTGGACCTAGGACGACTCAGTGTTTATTATAACTTCATTTCTGCCTCATTTTCGTTGCTTTTTCCGATGAAATGTAGGGATGTGGTGCCTTCAAATTGACCCTCGCCCACTGGCGTACGTAACGCCCCCCCCCCCCCCCCCCAGGCCCCGCCCCCGGGGGGGGGGGGGGGGGGGGGGGGGGGGGGGGGGGGGGGGGGGGGGGTAGTCATGAGCGGGAACCCCTCTCTGTCAGGGTGTTGTGGTGTGCACGGGCAAGCGCGGTCAGGGGCCATCGAGGTCTGAAGGTGGCCGACGCATCGACTCTTCTTCTCTCGAGGGGCTGTACCGCGGTCTTACGCTAGCCGGCGCTAGGGGGAGGGGAAGAGGGTACGGAGCCGGCCGTCGGGTGAATCAGGGGCGTCGAGGACAGCGGAGAGGAGGCGGCGGCCGGGGGCGGTGTGCTTGAGGATGTCTTCGTCGCGGGTGACGTGGGCCTTGAGGACGTGCCAGACGGCGCCGACGTTGACGCCGTTGCCGAGCTGGCGGTAGGTCGCGGAGGCCGGTTGGTCGCCGAAGGTGAAGCCGTCGGGGAGGCCTTGCAGGCGGGCGGCCTCGCGGGGGCTGAGGCGACGGCCGCGAGGGCCGATGATCGAGGTCTGGGTGATCGCGACCAGGGCCGGCAGGTACGTCGGGCGCTTGGCGCGGATGCCCGAGGGGCGCAGGTGCATCACCGTGTCCCACAGGCGGGGGGTGTCTTGGGCCTGCCACTCCAGCTTGCGCCTCGACGGCGGGAAGGCGTCGGTGTAGACGCCCCAGCGCTCCGCCCAGGGGTCGATCACGTCGCGGTGAGCGGTGTAGAAGTCGAGGTTCTTGGTGAGAAAGTCTCGCTTCCACCTCGGGGTCGTGGGGTCGTCGAGCTGGGCTGCGAGCGTGGCGGTGCGCGCGGACGAGGTCGGCCAGGAGTCGGCCCACAAGGGGAAGCCGGGAAGTCGGCGGCCGTCGCGACGCTCCCACATGCGCAGGACGAAGTCGTCCCAGGCGTTGATCCACAGACGTTCAGAGTCGCTGAGGTCGCAGCCCTGGACGTGGTGGTCCGGGTCGAGGATGTCATCCAGCGTCCACCCGGTCGCGGGGTCGAAACCGTCGACCCTGGTGCGCGGGGTGACCACGGGCTCCGGCTCGACGTCGGAGCCGATGTGCTGGGGGTCGTAGGTCGCGGTGATGAACACCCGCTCGCGGACCTGCGGGCGGCCTCCGCGCTCGGGGGGCAGCTGGTGGGGCGAGAACACGGCCGGGGTCTCCGAGACGTGGTAGCCCTCGTCGCGCAGCGTCTCGATGATGACCTGCCACTCGTGCAGGTGCCGGGGTCCGGCCAGGTTGCGCACGTTCTCCAGCAGCACCACCGACGGGTGCCGGGCCGCGACGATGGCCAGCACGTGCCAGTACAAGGTGCCGCGAGTCTCGTCCATGCCCCGCTGGGCGCCGGACTTCGAGAACGGCTGGCACGGGAACCCGGCGGCGAGCACGTCGTGCTCAGGGACGTTCATCACGTCGTCGTTCGCGTCGGCGGTGATGTCTCCCAGCGGGTCGTGCCCCCAGTTGCGCCGGTAGACCGCCGCCGCCTGGGGGTCGATCTCGACCGAGTACACCGACCGCCCGCCGAACGCGGTCAGCGCGGCAGCGAACCCCCCGACACCTGCGAAGAGGTCCACGAACCGAAACCCGTCAGCACCCACCCCCCGAGCTTAGAACACGAGCTCGAGCTGTGCCCGTCTCGACACGCGTCGACGTGAGTCCGACGAGGTGAAGGCGAGGATCGGGGAAAGAGCGCGAGGGGCCGTCTCAGGTTGTGGTGAGAGTGGTGCTCAGCCTGGTGACGACGGCTCGTCCAGCGAGTCGGGTGCTCAGACCGTCGCGAGGACCGCCGCCAGCAGGGCGACGCGGCCGGGGAGGGTGGTGAGGTCGATGTGCTCGCGGGGGGTGTGGGCGCCGGCGCCCAGGGGGCCGAAGCCGTCGAGAGAGGCGATGGAGGCCGCGCCGGTGAGGTTGGTGTCGGCCGCACCGCTGGAGGGGCGGGCGTCCACCTGCTGGCCGACCCGGCTGCCAGCGACGACGACCGCCGACAGCAGGTCGGCCGTGTCGGCGGACGGCTCCCAGGCAGGACGGCGGGCCAGCGCCCTGGAGACGACGGTGGCGCCCGTGCGCACCGCGCCCAGCTCGGACAACGCGGCCAGCACCTGCTCTTCGGTGTCGCTGTCAGCGAAGCGGAAGCCTAGGTCGGCGTGCGCGGTGCCGGGCACGACGTCGGTGTCCCCACCACCGGTGATCGTGCCGAGGTTGACCAGCGCGCCGGGGTGCCGCGCCACGATCTGGCGCACCGAGGCCAGCTGGTCCACCAGCTCGTCGATGGCGTTGACCCCCGCACCCCCCTCGAAGCCGGCACGAGCCGCGCGCCCGACGGTCTCGACCCGCCACCGGGTCGAACCCATCCGCCCCGACGTCAGGGCACCGTCAGGGTGCGGGGGCTCCAGGCCCAGCGCATAGGCGGCACCGGCGGCCTCGGCGAGCACGGTCGAGGCCGACGACGGTGAGCCGACCTCCTCGTCTGGGGTGAGGATCAGCCGCACCGGCCGGTGAGGCAGGCGCCCCAGCAGCTCCAGCGCGGCGAGAGCGACCACCAGACCGCCCTTCATGTCGTAGACGCCCGGGCCGTAGAGCAGGTCGCCGTCACGACGCAGCGGCACCGGCCCGGCGAGCGACCCGGCCGGGTGCACCGTGTCGTGATGGGCGAGCAGCACGGCGGGCGGCTGGTCGGCGGCGGGGCCGCGCCCGGGCAGGTCCGCGACCAGCAGGTCGCCGTGCGGCAGGGGCACCGTCCGGGCCGAGGCTCGCGCCATGGCGAGGTCGGCGCAGAGCCGGTCCGCGAACCCGTCGAGCGCGGGGCGGTCACCGCTCGGGGTCTCCATCGAGACGTAGCCCGCCAGCCGTTCCACGTCGAACGAGGCACGCGTGGCCGCGGCGGCGGGCAGGTCCCGGACGTCGGTCACGGAGGTGTGGTGAAAGCCAGCCATCGGCTCCCCTCTCCTTCGTGTCTCGCCCGTCCAGGACGTCGTGCGCCAGAGGCGGTCACGGCACGACCCGGCGTTCTGGTGACCGACCGCCGCCGGATGCGGGCGGTCCGTGGTGCCGACCCGGCACGGTCGCGGGCCGATGCTCAGTTGTACCGCGCGGTGCCCGCCCGCGCGCGCTGTCCGGCCGCGCCCGGTGTTCGCACCCTGACCAGGGCGGGGGCACGTCTCGCAGGCCGAGACGAAGGGCTCGTCCAGGCTCAGGGTCCGGTGTCGGACGGTGCGGGGTGCGGCGCACCCGCTGACGCGGGTCGAGGCTCGCCTGCCCGGGTCAGGAGGTCTGGAACCGTTCGGGATCACCCGCACCGACGCGGACCACCTCGGGCTCCCCGGAGGTCCAGTCGACCACCGTGGTGGGTGTGGTGCCACGGTCTCCAGCGTCGACCACGACGTCGAGGACGCCGTCCAGCTCTTCCTTGATCTGCCAGCCCTCGGTCATCGGCCACTCCGCCCCCGGCATCAGCAGGGACGAGGACAGCAGCGGCTCGCCCAGCTCGCGCAGGATGGCACGGGCCACGACGTCGTCGGGGATGCGCACACCGACCGAGCGCTTCTTGGGGTGGGCGAGGCGCCGGGGGACCTCCGGGGTGGCCGGGAGGATGAACGTGTAGGGGCCCGGTGTCGCGGCCTTGATGGCGCGGAAGGCCTGGTTGCTCAAGGTGACCAGGGTGCCGAGCTGGGCGAGCTCGGCGACCACCAGGGTGAGGTGGTGCTTGTCGTCCAGGGCGCGCAGGCGTCGGATGCGCTCGACGCCCTCGAGGTTGTCCGTCCGGGTGCCCAGCGCGTACATCGAGTCCGTGGGGTAGGCGATCACCGCGCCGTCGTTCAGCGCCTTGACCACCTGTGCGATCGCGTGCGGCTGTGGGTCGGCGGGGTGGACGTCGAGGTAGCGCGCCATGGAGGAAGGCTACCGCGACGTCTCACCCGGGAGTCGTCCCCAGGTCGAGGTGAGGTGCGCGGGCGTCAGCGGCCCCACGCCTGCGGCGGCGGGTAGCCACCGGGCTGCTGAGCCGGCGGGGCGGGAGGCGCCGGGGGCGTGCCGGGAGCCTGAGGCGCGGCCGAGGCCGGGGGAGCCGGCGGGGCGTAGCCAGCCTGGTCCTGCGGCGGCTGGCCGTAGGGCGAGGGGTGGCCGGGGACGCCCGGAGCCTGGGCCGCGTACTGCGCGTCAGGAGCCGCGTACTGACCCTGGGGGAAACCGGGCTGGTGCTGAGGTGCTGGCTGAGGCTTGGGCTTCGGGGTCTTCTTCTCGAAGGCACCGACCACGAACGACGCCACGAGCGCCAGGATGCCGACCCACATGGCGACCATCACGAGGACCTCGAGCAGGCCCCAGAAACCGACGAAGGCGCGGTTGCCCTGCCAGTTGTCGTAGCCGCGACCGGTGACGAAGCCCATGAGCATCCTGAGCACCGCAGAACCACCGGCTGCGGTGGCACCAAGGATCAACAGCTGGCGGGAGCTCCCCGGGTTGGGCACGGACATACGTCACCTCATCGACTCGTCATGCGCGGCGCGCCGCGTCGGCGCGACCCAAGGCTAGCCGGTCCAGGAGGCCGGCAAGGCCCGTCGGCGACACGACCCGGGTGAGGTGGGCGGGAGGCCCGACAGGTCAGGTGCGTACCAGGTGCTCGGGGCAGATCTCGAACCGGTCGGGGTAGATCTCCAGCGCGACCCGACCACCGGTCAGCGAGCGCAGGTCGAGGATGTACCGGGTGAGCTCGGACTCGGGCACCGACGCCTCGATACGGACCATCTGGTTGTCCAGCGACACCGTGTCGTTGATCCGCCCGCGCCGCGTCGACAGGTCGCCCATCACGTCGCCCTGCACCGCGCTGGGCACGGTGACCAGCACCTTCGACACCGGTTCGAGCACCACCGACCCACCCTTGGCCAGCGCCTCCTTGACCCCGAGGGCCGCGGCCGTGCGGAACGCCATGTCCGAGGAGTCCACCGAGTGGGCCTTGCCGTCGTACACCTCCACGCGCAGGTCCACGATCTCGTGCCCGTGGACGCCGCCCGAGGCCATCGCCTCGGTGATGCCCTTCTGCACGGCAGACATGTAGTTGCGCGGGATCGCCCCGCCGACCACCGAGTCCACGAACTCGAAACCAGACCCGCGCGGCAGCGGCGACACGCGCATGTTCACCACCGCGTACTGACCGTGCCCGCCAGACTGCTTCTTCACCTTGCCCTCGGCCTGGGAAGGCTTGGCGATCGTCTCCTTGTAGCCGATGGGCACCGGCGAGGTCGTGACGTTCACGGTGAAGATCCGGGCCAGGCGCTCCAGCGCGACGGCCAGGTGCGTGTCACCCAGGCCGCGCAGCACCGTGCGATCACCGACGCGGTCCACCGAGAGCGTGCGGTCCTCGGCGGTGAGACGGGCCAGCGCCGCCCCCATGCGGTCGTCGTCGGACTGGGTGACCGGTTCCAGCGCCAGCGCGTAGACGCCCTGACGGGTGGGCAGGGGGTGAGGGTGCAGGTCCTTGCCCGCGCCCCCCTTGGGGCACAGCAACGAGCCGGCCGGGGTGGCGGTCAGCTTCGCGGCGGCGACCACCTGGCCGGGGACGGCCTTGGTGACCGGCAGGTGCTCCTTGCCCTTGAGGCGGAACAGCCCGGGCAGCCGCTCCTCGGTCTGGGTGGTCGCGTTGACCAGCCGGTCGCCGGGCTTCAGCGTCCCGGACAGCACGCGCAGCAGCGTCACCTGACCGACGAAGGGGTCGGCCATGGTGTGGAAGGCGTGCACCAGCAGCGTGCCGGCCGGGTCTGGCGCGATCTCGATCTCGGTGTCCCCCGCCATCACGGTCGCGTTACGGATGTCGATGAACGGGCTCAGCTCGCACACCAGGTCGGCCATCCGGTCGATGCCGACGCCGGTGGTGCCCGAGGCGATGAGCACGGGCACGGCCGTCCGGTCGCGCACGCTGCGGGCGAGGGTCGCCGCGAGCTCCGCCGGTGTCGGGACCTCGCCCGACAGGTAGCGCTCGAGCTGGTCGTCGTCGCTGGAGACGATCTCCTCGGTGACCTCCTCGTGCAGCCGGTGCCCCTCGTCGGCCACCGAGTCGGGCATGTCGACCGTGTGCGACCCGTCCTTGTCGTAGGTGAAGCCCTGCTCGGAGAGCACGTCGGCCAGGGCGGTGAAGGACTCCTCCTCCGCGACCGGCAGCTCCAGCGGCACCAGGGGCAGGTCGGGGAACGCGGTGCGCAGCTCGCCCAGCACCCGGCGGAAGTCGGCGCGCTGCTTGTCCTCCTTGGTGACGACGATCATCGTCGGCACCTGCGCCGCGGCGGCGGCCTCGAGGGCCAGGTACGTCCCGGTCTGCACGCCCTCGACCGCGCTGACCACGACGAGCGCGATGTCGGCCGCGGCCAGGGCGTCGTCGACCACGCCGACGAAGTCCAGGAAGCCAGGGGCGTCCAGGATCGTCAGGTCGTAGGTGTGGCCGTCGCTGGCCTTCCACGTGATCGGCAGCACACCGAGGTTCAGGGAGATCTGGCGCGCGATCTCCTCGGGCTCGTGGTCAGACAGCGTGGTGCCGTCGGTGATCGTCCCGGCACGGGTGATCAGGCCCGCGCGCAGCGCGAGCGCCTCGACCAGCGTCGTCTTGCCGGCGCTGCCGGCCCCGAGCACTGCCACCGTCCGGAGCCTGGGCGTCGTCGCCTGGTTCATCGATCGTCTCCCCTGTGAGCCGACTGGTCTAGGGTCCAACCCTAGTGACACAGAGCGGTGCACGTCAGGACGAGCGTCCCTTTCGCCCGGCAGGTCGCCCGTGCTGCTCTAGGGCGTGTCTCATAACCCCGCGCACGCTGCGGCAGGTCCGGCACGCACGTCTGCGGCGTTGTCGTCGTCGGCCGCACCTCCAGTGCGGCTCTCCTCCTCCGCCTTGCAGCCGCACGCACCGGACCCGCCTCGCTCGCACGCGGGGTTATGAGACACGCCCTAGAACGCGACGAGGATGTCCACGACGAAGACGAGCGTCGCACCGGCGGGGATCGAGCCCGCCCCGTCGGGGTAGCCCATGTCGGGCGGGATGACGAGCAGCACGCGACTGCCGACGGGCTGGCCGGCCAGCCCCTCGTCCCATCCGGAGATCACCTGGCCGGCGCCGAGCGTGAGCGAGAACGGGTCGCCTCCCCGGCTCCACGAGGAGTCGAACGGGGTCCCGTCCCACAACCAGCCGGAGTACTGCACCATCACGTGCTGGCCCGCCGTCAGCGGCGGCCCGGCGCCCTCGATGAGAGGCTGCACGACCAGCGTGGCGGGCGGCTCCTCACCGGTGGGGGTGATCGACGCGGGCACCCCGTCCTCGAGGGTGACGGTCGGCAGACCCGGTACCGGCGCCACCTCGGTGCCGCTGGCGGCCTCCGGGATGTCGTGGGCGTCCATCACGTCGATGACGAACAGGAGGGTGTCGGGTCCGTCCTCGTACCCGTACGGTGCCGCGATCAGCACCCGGGCCCCGACGTGCGCCTTCCGGAGCACCTCGTCGAGGTCCGCGATCTCGGGGTTGTCCCCGACCGTCAGCCCAGGCTCCGGGTCGGAGTCCCACGAGGTCTCCAGGACGGTGCCGTCGCTGGTGTCGACGCTGGTCAGGTGGATCATGAGCAGCTGTCCGTCGGACAGGGGCGCACCGGTGCCGTCGGCGACCAGGCGCACCTGCGTCGTCTCCACCGTGAACGGCGCCGGTGGCAGCACCACCGTCGGTCGCGTCCCGAGCTCGCCCTCGACCTTGACGTCCGCGAGGGTGCTCGTGGAGGGGGAGCCGCCGTCGCCGCACGCGGCGAGCCCCAGGCCCAGCGTGGCGACGGCAAGGACGGCAAGGACGGCAAAGGCTTTCCGCCAGCTGCGGTGCACGGCACTCCTCAGTTCTTCTCGGGCGGCCCCGGCCTGGGCGGCTGCGGCACACGGTACGCGACCTGGACAGGTGGTGGCACGCCAGGAGGCCTCCCTCCGGGAGCGTCGAGACATCGGGACAGCGAGGAGCCCGACCCGTCGGCGGGTCGGGCTCCTCGGTCGGGCCTCAGCCCTGTGTCGATCAGGCTCGCGTCGAACCAGCCCTGTCGATCAGCCCTGCATCGACGGGGAGATCTGGGTCGAGGGCTCGCCGTGGTTGATCGTGATCTTGCGCGGCTTCGCCTCCTCGGCCACCGGGATGGTGAGGGTCAGGACGCCGTCGCGGTACGTCGCGTCGATCTGCTCCAGCGCCAGCCCGCGCCCCACCGTCAGCTGGCGGGCGTAGGTGCCGGTCGGCCGCTCTTTGGCCAACCACTGGATGTCGGCCTCGGTGGTGCCGCTGCGCTGGGCGCCGATCGTCAGGGTGCGGTCCTCGACGTTGACGTCGATCGTGCCGGGGTCGACCCCTGGCAGGTCCAGACGCAGCACGTAGTGGTCACCGGAGCGGTACAGGTCCATCGGCATGGTCGCCGCAGCACGGTCGGCCGCCACCAGCTGGCTGAGCATCCTGTCCATCTCGTGGAACGGGTCGAAACGCATGGCCATCGTGAAGCACCTCCTCGCCTCGCCACGGCCTGAGGTGCCAGACCGCCCGGGGCGCCCCGCCCGGACCGTCCGGACGGCGTTGCCCCTCCGTTGTAACGCCCTGGCCGGGCCGGTGCGAGCGCGACGTCACCCACGAGGACCAGCGGCGCGGGGCTAGTGGCGCGTACGGGCTAACAGCGTCTGGACGATGCGGATGTCGCTGTCCAGCCAGGGGACGGACAGCCAGCGGCCTGGGGAGAGCACGCGCACGTCGTCGTGCTCGGCCCTGGGCCTGGGGGTGCCGGAGACGATCGCGGCCAGCCACAGGCGCATGACCAGCCGGTCGGTGATGCGCCACGTGCCGTCCTCCGGCCCGGCGACCTCGACACCGAGGCCGACCCGCACCCCGAGCTCCTCGTCGAGCTCACGGTGCAGGGCATCTTCCGGGGTCTCGCCAGGCTCGACCTTGCCGCCGGGGAACTCCCAGCGTCCGGCCAGCCTGGTCGGACGCTGACGCCTCGCGCTGAGCAACGTGCGCGGGTCGTCGAGGTCGTCGACGATCGCCGCGGCGACCACCAGGACGGGCGCGCTCACAGGTGCGAGCGCGCCCGACGACAGGCTGCGGGGAACCGCAGCCTGGCTCACTGGATCCCGTGCGCGCGTGCCCAGGCCGCGGCCTCGGCACGCGTCGAGACACCGATCTTGCGGTAGATGGAGCGGACCTGAGACTTGACCGTGTTGCGGGTGACGTACAGCCGCTCGGCGATCTCCTGCAGCGTCACGTCCTCGCCCAGCTCGCCCAGCACGACGCGCTCGCGACGTGTCAGTGCCTGTCCAAGGATGTCTGCCGGTTCGCGCATCTCGACCATACCCATGTTGACCTCCGGTGAAGGGTGGCGACCGAGGGCTCGTGCGCCACCAGGACTTCGTGCCAGATGAGAGCGGTTGGGGCTACCAGCATGACGCCGCTTTTCGCCCCTGTCTTCTCTCTCCCTCGGCCCGTCGCCCGTCGCCGACTTTACACCTCGGTAGGTGCGCAGGTCACGGGCCGGATGGCACAAAGAGGACGAATCGCCATCACCCGGACGGGTGAAGGAATGTTCTTCCAGCGCGTCCGCGTCCGACGGCCCTCTGGCGGACGTGGCGAAGACGTCTCACGGCAGGAGGGCGAAGGTGCCGAGCCTCCCTCGTGACCTGGTCTGGTGGCGGTCGCGCGCCTCAGCCCAGCGCGGCGTACGCGGCGGCGTCGAGCAGCTCGCCGGTGCCGGTGACGTCGACCCGGAACAACCACCCGTCGCCGTACGGGTCGGTGTTGATGACCGAGGGGTCGTCGACGGCGGCGGTGTTGATCTCGACCACCGTGCCCGACACCGGGCAGAACAGGTCAGAGACGGACTTGGTCGACTCGATCTCACCGATGACCGAGCCGGCCTCGACCTGCGTGCCGACAGCGGGCAGCTCGAGGTAGACGATGTCGCCGAGCGCCTCGGCGGCGTTGCCGGTGATCCCGACCGTGGCCGGGCTGCCCTCGCGCAGCCACTCGTGCTCGGCGGTGTACTTCAGATCAGCGGGAAGAGCGGCAGACACGGGTGTTCTCCTCTGGTCGTGGGTTTCAGCGGGGGCGCTTGTAGAAAGGCAAGGTGACGACGCGCACCGGCTCGGCCCGGCCGCGCACGTCCACAGCGAGCTCGGTGCCCTCGGCAGACAGCTCAGGGGTGACGTAGGCCATCGCGATGGGATAGCCGAGGGTCGGGGAAGGGGCTCCCGAGGTGACGGTGCCGACCGGGGCGGCACCCGCGTCGGTGCTGGCCAGCACCGGGTAGCCAGCCCGGGCAGCACGCTTGCCCAGGCCCTGGAGGCCGACCAGCTGTCGGGTGCTCGGGGAGTCTGCCCGCGCCTGGAGCGCCTCGCGCCCGACGAAGGGCAGCGGTGCCCCGGTGGCGTCGGTCTTGTCCAAGCGCACCACCCGGCCGAGGCCCGCGTCGTACGGGGTGGTGGTGCGGTCCAGCTCGTGCCCGTACAGCGGCATCCCTGCTTCTAGGCGCAGCGAGTCCCGGGCTGCCAGCCCCGCGGGCACGAGCCCGAGCGGAGCGCCGAGCCTCATCAGCGCACCCCACAGCCCGGGGGCAGCGGCCGCGGGGACGAAGAGCTCGAACCCGTCCTCGCCGGTGTAACCGGTGCGGGCGAGCAGGCCGTCCACGCCGGCACAGCGGATCGGCAGGCAGGCGTAGTACTTCAGCGCCGCAGGGGTGGCGTCGGCCTCGAGGACGGTCAGGCCCTCGGGCTCCCCGGCCAGCGTCTCCACGATGGACAGCGCGGCGGGGCCCTGCACCGCGACCAGGGCGGTGCTGGCCGTGTCGTCGCTGACGGTGACCTCGAAGCCGCCCGCCCGGTCGCGCAGCGCCGCGAGCGCCACGTCGTGGTTGGCGGCGTTGGCCACCACCATGAAGGTCTCGTCACCCAGGCGGTAGACGATGAGGTCGTCGATCACTCCGCCGTCTTCGGCGCAGAGCATCGTGTAGCGCGCGCCGTGGACCCGCAGCGCCGAGAGGTTGCCCACCAGCGCGTGGTCGAGGAACGCGCCTGAGCCCGGGCCGGTCACGCCGATCTCGCCCATGTGGGACAGGTCGAACAGGCCGGCCGTGGTGCGCACCGCGGTGTGCTCGGCCACGTCGGAGGTGTAGCGCAGCGGCATCTGCCACCCGGCGAAGTCCACCAGGGCGGCGCCCAGCGCCACGTGCTCGTCGTGCAGGGGGGTACGGCGGGCGTCTGTCACGTGTCTAGGCGTCCTTCGGGGCGTAGGTCTCGACGGGTGGGCAGGCGCACACCAGGTTCCGGTCGCCGCGCGCGCCGTCGATACGACGTACCGGCGGCCAGTACTTGGCCGCACGCGACGAGGCCACCGGGTAGGCGGCGACCTCGCGCGAGTAGGCGTGGTCCCACTCGTCGGCCACGACGCACGCCGCGGTGTGCGGGGCGCCGCGCAGCGGCGAGTCCTCGGCGGGCCAGACCCCGGCGGCGACCTGGTCGATCTCGGCGCGGATCGCCAGCATCGCGTCGACGAACCTGTCCAGCTCGGCCAGGTTCTCCGACTCGGTCGGCTCGACCATCAGCGTCCCGGCCACCGGGAACGCCAGCGTCGGGGCGTGGAACCCGTAGTCGGCCAGACGCTTGGCCACGTCCTCGGCCGTGATGGAGGTCTCCCGGGTGATCTGGCGCAGGTCGAGGATGCACTCGTGGGCCACCAGGCCGTTCTGCCCCGTGTAGAGCACCGGGAAGGCGTCGCGCAGCCGGGCGGCGACGTAGTTCGCGGAGAGCACGGCGACCTTCGTCGCCCGGGTCAGCCCCTCGCCGCCCATCATCGCGATGTACATCCACGGGATCGCCAGCACCCCGGCAGAACCCCACCGGGCCCCCGAGATCGGTGGTGCCGAGGCGGACGACGTGCGCGACCTGACACCCGGCGTCGGGTCGCCGGGCAGGAACGGTGCCAGGTGCTCGGCCACCGCGACCGGGCCGACGCCGGGCCCGCCGCCGCCGTGGGGGATGGCGAACGTCTTGTGCAGGTTCAGGTGCGAGACGTCGCCGCCCAGCTCGCCAGGCCGGGCCAGCCCGACCAGCGCGTTGAGGTTGGCCCCGTCGATGTAGACCTGACCGCCGACCTCGTGCACCAGGTCGCACACCTGGCCCACGCTCTCCTCGTACACCCCGTGCGTCGAGGGGTAGGTGAGCATGATCGCGGCGACCTGCGAGCCGTGGGTCTCGATCTTCGCGCGCAGGTCGTCCAGGTCGACCGACCCGTCCTGCGCCGTCCCGACGACGACCACCCGCAACCCGGCCATCACCGCCGACGCGGCGTTGGTGCCGTGCGCCGACGCGGGGATCAAGCACACGTCGCGGCCCTGCTCGCCGCGTGACAGGTGGTAGCGCCGGATCGCGACCAGACCGGCCAGCTCGCCCGCCGAGCCGGCGTTGGGCTGCAACGAGACCGCGGCGTACCCGGTGATCTCGGCGAGCCAGTGCTCCAGGTCCGCCGTCAGGATCGCGTACCCCTTGAGGGTCTCCGTCGGGGCGTAGGGGTGCACGTCGGCCAGCTGAGGCCAGGAGACCGGCTCCATCGAGGCCGCGGCGTTGAGCTTCATGGTGCACGAGCCCAGCGGGATCATCGTGCGGTCCAGCGCCAGGTCCTTGTCCGACAGCGTGCGCAGGTAGCGCATCATCGCCGTCTCGGACCGGTGGGCGCTGAACACCGGGTGCGTCAGGTAGTCGGTGCCGCGCATGAGCACCGTGGGCAGGCTCGCCTGATCGGGCTCGAGCACCTGGAACGAGTAGCGCCCGTCGGCGTCCGGCCGGCGCTCGCTCGCCCCGGCCAGCACGAACGCCCCGACCACGACGGACACGTCGGTGTCGGTGGTGGTCTCGTCACAGCTGACCTGGACGTGGTCGCGGTCCGGGGCCCACAGGTCGATGCCCGCGGCGGCGGCCCGGGCGACCACGTCGTGAGCCTTGCCCGGCACGACGGCCCGGACGGTGTCGAAGAAGGCGTCGTGCTCCACGACCACGCCCGCCTGACGCAGCGACACCGTGATCGCCACCGCCTTGCCGTGCACCTGCCGGGCGATCTCCCGCAGGCCCCGCGGCCCGTGGTAGACCGCGTACATCGCGGCCACGACCGCGAGCAGCGCCTGCGCGGTGCAGATGTTGCTGGTCGCCTTCTCCCGCCGGATGTGCTGCTCACGGGTCGACAGCGCGAGCCGGTAGGCCGGTGCGCCGTCGGCGTCGAGGCTGACCCCGACGAGCCGGCCGGGCAGGTTGCGCTCCAGCCCCGACCGCACCGCCATGAACGCGGCGTGCGGCCCGCCGGCGAACATCGGCACCCCGAGGCGCTGGGCCGAGCCGACCGCGACGTCGGCGCCCATCTCGGCCGGGCTGCGCAGCATCGTCAGGGCGAGCAGGTCCGTGGCGACGGTGGCCAGGCCTCCGGCCTCGTGGGCGGCCTCGATGACGGGCGTCCAGTCCACCACCCGGCCGCTGGCCCCGGACTGCTGGACGACGATCCCGGCCAGCGGCCCCTCGACCTGGGGGAGCCCGGCGGTGAGGTCGGCGACGACCACGTGCTGCCCGATCGCCTCGGCACGGCCCTGAGCCACGGTCGAGGACTGGTCGAACAGGTCGACGTCGAGCACCACCACCCCGTCGTCGCGCCTGGTCGCCCGGCGCATCAGCGCGACCGCCTCGGCGACGGCCGTCGGCTCGTCCAGCAGCGAGGAGTTGGCCACCGGCAGGCCCGTGAGATCTTCGACCATCGTCTGGAAGACGAGCAGCGCCTCCAGGCGACCCTGGGAGATCTCAGCCTGGTACGGGGTGTAGGAGGTGTACCAGGACGGCGACTCCAGCACGTTGCGCCGGATCACCGCCGGGGTGATCGTCCCGTAGTACCCCTGCCCGATCATCGAGCGGCGCACCTGGTTGCGGTCGGCCATCGCACGCAGACGCTCGCGCGCCTGGGTCTCGGTCAGCGCGGACGGCAGGTCCAGCGGTCGGGCGGTGCGGATCGCCTCGGGCACGGCGGCGTCGACCAGGGCGTCCAGGTCGTCATGGCCGAGGGCGGCGAGCATGGCCGCGACGTCGTCGCCGCGCGGGCCGACGTGCCGGTCTACGAAAGGGGTGTCATAGGTCACTGGTGCTCCGCGAGATCCGGGTGCTCCTTCGGCGCGCCTGCACGACTCGGGCGCCGGACGAGGGTGGGGTCTGAGGTTCAGCGTACCCGCCCGGGCGCCCGCGCGGACCTGCCCTGGGGATGCAGTTGTCCGTGTGTCGGCCAGGCGGTGGTCAGCGTCGGGACGCCTGGTGGTCGGCCAACCAGGCCTCGGCCGCGGCCGCCGGCATCGGCTGGGCGAAGAGGAAGCCCTGGACCAGGTCGGTGCCGACCAGCTCGGCGGCCTTCCACTGCTCCAGGGTCTCCACACCCTCGGCGACGGTGCGCGACCCGGCCACCGCCGCCAGGGCGATCAGCTGGGAGAACATCGCAGAGTCTGCCGGCAGGCGCCGCGTGAACGAGCGGTCCACCTTGATCGTGTCGATCGGGAGGTCTTGCAGGTAGGCCAGCGAGGAGTACCCGGTGCCGAAGTCGTCCAGCGCGATGTGCACCCCGTCGTCGTGCAGCTGGTCGAGCACCGTGAACGTGCTGGCCAGGTCGCGCATCAGGACGGACTCGGTGACCTCCAGCTCGAGGGCGTCCGGTGCCAGGTCGGTCTCGGTCAGGATCTGGCGCACCGACGCGAGCAGGCCCGCGTGGTCCAGCTGTCTGCCTGAGACGTTGACCGCCACCCGCAGGTCCGGGTCGTACACGTGCCTCCAGGCGCTGACCTGCGCGCACGCCTCGCGCAGCACCTGCTCGCCGAGCCGGTCGATCAGGCCGAGATCCTCGGCGAGGGGGATGAACTGGGACGGTGGGACCTCGCCCAGGGTGCTCGAGCGCCACCGAGCCAGCGCCTCGAAGGCCGAGATGCGGCCGTCGTCCACGTGCAGCACCGGCTGGTAGGCCACCGAGATCTCGCCGTCGTCCAGCGCCTTGCGCAGCGCCTCGCCGACGCTGAGCCTCTGCTCCAGGGCGGCGCGCGCCCCGTCGTCGTACACCGCGACCTGGTCTCGCCCGCGCTCCTTGGCCTGGTAGAGAGCGACGTCGGCGTCGCGCAGCAGGCTGTCAGGGGTGTCTCGGTACCCGGCCACGGCCACGCCGATGGAGATGGTCGCGGTGACCTGACGCCCGTCGACGTCGAAAGGCTTGCGCATCACGGCGCACATCGCCTCGGCCGTCCGGTGCGCCTCCTCCCAGGCGCCGTCGACCAGCACGGCGAACTCGTCCCCGCCGATCCGCGCGACGTCGTGAGACGAGGAGACCACGCCCAGCAGCCGCTGCCCCAGCTCGACCAGCAGGGCGTCACCGGCCCCGTGGCCGAGCGCGTCGTTGAGCACCTTGAAGTAGTCCACGTCGCACCACAGCACCCCGACGCGCGTCCCGGCCTCCAGCCGGTCGGTCAGACGCTGGGTGAACAAGGAGCGGTTCGCCAGGCCGGTGAGCGGGTCGTGGGTGGCCAGGTGGGCCAGCCGCAGCTCTGAGCGCCGCCGCTCGGTGACGTCGGAGGCCATGGTCGCCACCCCGACCGTGCGCTCGGCGACGAGCACCGGGAACGACTCGACAGACCAGTGGCTGTCGTCACGCCCGCACACCATGGTGGTGCGCCGCTCGCCCGAGGCCAGGGTGGTGCGCACCATGTCGTCCACCTCCGGGGGCAGGCCGACCTGCTCCAGGTCGAGACCAGGGCGCAGGTCCTGGTCGGTGAGCTGGAGACGAGCGACGGCCTGGTTCCAGCGTCGCAGGCGCCCGTCGGGGTCGACGATGACGAACGCCACCGGCGCCGCGCTCAGGCAGGAGTCGAGCAGCGCCACGACCTGGTCGCGGTCGTCGAGCGCCTGGGCCAGCGCCCGGCCTGCCCCGTGCACGAGCACCCCGACCATCAGGATCGTCAGCACGCCCAGCACCGTCATCCACCACGGGCCCGTGACGTCACCGAGCGAGATCATCAGCAGCAACCAGACGGCCGGGAGAGCGACCAGGGTGTAGGCGGCGACCCTCAGCAGACCCAGGCGCGACGAGGTCGACATCGTCTGCCAGCGAGCCGTCGAGAACCTGTCAGGCCGGTTCACCGGCCGCACCCCCGGAGCAGCTCGCACATGCCCAGAGCGTGGCTGTCAGGGCCGGGCCGCGCATCCCAAGACGGCCGATTGGCCCGAATATGTCACCCGTCGGCGACGGCGGGTGATCCCCACCGGTGTTCTGGCGGCCGGCAGGCCCTCAGCCGTGGAGCCGGATCTCGGCCCAGGTCGCGTCCTCGCCGTCCTCCAGCACCGCGACGTCCGGGCCGCAGCAGCGCTCGAGCGCCTCGCGGCGCGCCGGGTCCCCAGGCACGGCGACGACGGCGAGGGTGGCCTGCTCGGTCGCCACGTACACCGACAGCGTGAGCTCGCGCGGCCACGGCTCGACCGACAGGGCCGCCTGGACGATCGCGCACACCTTCGTGGCGGGCACGCCGTTCGCGGCGTCGGACTGCAGACGCACCCGGCACCCGGACGCCCGGGCCTGCTTGATCAGCTCGCGGGTCTGCGCGTCGAGGGCCTCGGGCAGGTGCATCTCGTCGCGGACGGCCTGCTCCAGCAGCGCGGCCTCGCGCCGCACCGTCTCGTCGATCGGGGTCCGCGCGTCGGTCAGACCTCGCAGGAACGGCACCACCATGTCTTCCAGCCGGGTGCGCCGTCGGGCGTGGACCTCTTCGCGGACGGAGCGGCGCCAGGCGTCCTCGAGCTGTCGCTGCTCGGCCTGCGCGGCCACCTCGACCTCGGCGCCGAACCTGCGCACGGCCCACGCGATCGACGCACCCAGCGCGAGCATCGCCGCGACGACGATCTCCGCGGTGATCGTGGGGAGGTTGACGCCCTCGACCACCAGCGTGCCCGCCAGCAGCGCGGCCCCCGCCGCCAACCCGTACCGGGCAGGTCTGCGCAGGATGAACAGCAGAAGCACCGGTGTCGTCGCCAGCAGCGGCCACGCGCCCATCCGTCCGCCGGTCTGGCCCGCTGCCGGCAGCCCGATCACCCCGACGGCGGCGATCGCGAGGGCCACCCACAGGAGCCAGCGTCGGGACGCCGGGGCGGGCAGGAGCACCAGCAGCGCCGTCGCCACCACCATCGCCGCGAACCAGAGCGCCCCGACCGGCGACTCTCCCTGCCACCACTGCGGCCAGGCGAAGAGCCCGGCAGCCATCAGCATCGGCACCGCGGAGACCCCGAGCACCCGGTTGACGCCTCTGATGGGCTCGTCGTAGGCCGACTCCACCCGCGCGGTCGGCCAGCTCAAGGTCACCGTGGCGCCGCCGCCGACCGTGCTGTGCACGTGCGCGGCACCCCCCGCGTGGGCCATCCGGTCGATCACCGAGACCTGCAGCCCGCCGGGACGGCGTCGCCCCGGCCTGGCGAAGCCCGGCCCGTCGTCGCTGATCTCGATCGTGACGACCTCGTCGTCACGGCTCGCCCGTATCCGTGCGGGTGCCCCGGCGGCGTGCCGTTCCACGTTGCGCATCGCCTCGGTGACCGCGCCGAGGATCGCCGCGGCCGTCGGGGCGGGGACGACGAGCTCCCCGGGGCCCGTGATGCCGACGGCGGTGTCGGCGGTGTCGGCGATCTGGCGGATCATCGGCATGAGGTCGACCGACTCCCCGGCGGCGGGGGTGGCGAGGTCCTCGATGGCCTCGAGCGCGGTGAGCGCCGAGCGCCGCACCTCGTCCCGCTCGACCCCCGGGGTGGTGGTGGCCCGCAGCGCGGCAGCGACCTCGTCGTGCAGCAGCCCCTGCCAGGCCGAGTGGGCGTTCTCCTGGGCGCGGGCGCGGGTCAGGTCCAGCTCGACCGTCCGGTGCTGGTGCACCTGCTGGTCGGTGCGCTCCGCCGCGCGGCGCAGCCCCGTCTTGGCACCCAGCACGGCCAGCCCGAAGCCGACGACCGGCCAGGTCGACCAGACGGCCTCGCCGACGCCGGACACCGGGATGATCGGGGTGAAGGTCGTCACGAGCACGATCCCGGTCAGGGTGAGGCTCCACCGCAGGTCGAGCAGCAGCACCACGACCACCGTCGTGACCGCTGCGGGCAGCACCGCGACCAGCGGAGGCGTCCCGGGAGGGGTGGTCAGGGCGGTGAGCACCGGCGAGACCAGGGTGAGGAGCCACAGCACGACCGCGGTCGTCGCGGCCCAGCGCTGCCGACGCCACAGGTAGATGCCGGCGACGAGCCAGACGACGATGAGCCCCAGGCTCAGCGCCGTCTCCTGCACGGAGCGGACCAGGGTGGTCGGCAGCGTGTGGATGGCGACCGCGGCGCTGCCGATCAGCAGGGCCACCGCCGCGGTGTGCCGGTAGATGACGTGCACCATCGCGCGCTGCGACGTCCCGGTCACCTGCACCGGTCAGTCTCCGGGCTCGATGTCGAGATGGCCGTCCCGATACACCATGTAGGCCACCTCTCGCAGCCCGTGGGCCACGTCGGCCCCTGCCCGCGTGTACTTCTCGACCACGCGGTAGCAGTACGTGCGGGCCGTGTCCGCGGTGGTGTCCACCTCGGTGGCGATCGCGGACCACGGCAGGCCCCGGGCGAGCAGGCCGAGCACGTCCAGCTCTTTGCGGGAGAGACGCACGCGCCGCGCGGGGTCGGTGACCAGCTGCTGGGCGAGGCGGCTGGAGACGGCGAACTCTCCGCGGGCCGCGTCCCAGATCGCCTCGACCAGGCTCTCTTCCGGGTCTTCCTTGAGCACCAGGCCCAGCGCCCCGGCGTCCAGGGCGCGGCCGACCACGGCCGGGCGGTGGTCCGACGTGACGATGAGCACCCCGGCGCCCTGCCGTCGCAGCGCGGCGACGTTGTCGGCGATGTCGGAGCCGTCACCGAGGTGCAGGTCGAGCAGCACCACCGACATCGGGGTCACCCAGCGGGCCAGCAGCTCGTCGACCGTAGCCCCGCTGGCGACCAGGCGGATGCGCGGGTCGGCCGCCGCGAGGGTGGCCGCGAGGCCGCGCTGTATCAGCGGGTGGTCGTCCACCGCCCCCACGATGATCATGCGGGCCTCCGCGTCTGCCCCAGACCCGTCGTGCGACAGGCCGCCACGGAGACGGGTCGGCTCGGCCCGGCGACGCTCGTCAGCGTCGTCATGCGCCCGCTCATCGTCGTCCCCTACCTACGGCTGCTCCGGAGCGTCCCGGCCTCACGGCACGTTACCGTTCGCCGCAGGGGGTGCGGAATGGGTGACACACAGGGAGAATCCAGACAATTCTGTGTCGAGGCCCTCAGGTCCGCGCCGGGGCGCCCACGTCTGTGTCGAAGCTCTCAGCGTGCGAGCATCTGCCTCACCTGCGCGACCACGCCGTCGGCGCCCGCCTCGATCTGGTCGAGGCACACCTCGAAGTCCTCCGGCCCGCCGTACCAGGGGTCGGCGATGTCCAGCAGGTGGTCCTCGCCCCGTCCGTCGACCGCCGGGGCGGCCGGGTCGAAGCCGCGGTACATCGCGACCACCGGGGTGGGTGACGCGGCCCGGGCGAGCCGGTGCACCGCGCGCGCGTGGCTGGTGGTCATCGCCAGCACCAGGTCGGTGGCGTCCAGCTCGGCGGCGGTGACCTGCCGCGCCTGGTGCGTGCCGTCCACCGTGTAGCCGCGCGCCACCAGGGCGGCTCGTGCACGACGGTCGATCGGGTTCCCGGCCTCCTCGTCGCTGACGCCTCGCGAGCAGACGACGACCTGGTCGTTCAGGCCGGCCTGAGCCAGCCGGTGCCGCAGCACCACCTCGGCCATGATCGAGCGGCAGATGTTGCCTGTGCAGACCGTCATCACCTGGACCACCGGACACCTCCTGGGAGCCTCGTCAGAACTTACCGAGGATAGTGAGACCACGACCACGTCGTGGAAGACGGTCGCCCGCCGAGACCAGGTGATGGCAGGGTGGGGGCGTGGGTCTGAAGACAGCGGCACAGATCGAGCAGATGCGCCCGGCGGGGCGGTTCGTCGCCAGCGTGCTGACCTCCCTGCGGGAGGTCGCCGCCCCGGGCATGACGCTGAAGGACCTCGACGAGCACGCGCACGCCATGATCCGCGACGCGGGGGCACGGTCGGTATACCTGGGCTACCACCCGGAGTTCGGGGCGGCGCCGTACCCGGGCGTGCTGTGCACGTCGATCAACGACGCGGCGCTGCACGGGCTCCCGTCAGACCAGGTGCTGGCTCCCGGCGACCTCGTCTCGATCGACTTCGCCGCCGAGGTCGACGGCTGGGTGGCGGACTCGGCGATCAGCTTCCAGCTGCCGCCGACCACCCCGGACGCCCAGCGGCTGATCGCCGTGACGTCGGCCGCGCTCGACGCCGCGATCGCCGCGGCGAGGGTCGGGGGGCGCATGGGCGACATCTCCTCGGCCATCGGCCAGGTAGGGCGGGACGCCGGGTACGGCATCAACGCCGACTTCGGCGGGCACGGCGTGGGCCGCACCATGCACGAGGACCCGCACGTGCCGAACCTCGGCCGCCGGCGTTCGGGCCAGCGCCTGAAGGCCGGCCTCGTCATCGCGATCGAGCCCTGGTTCATGGCCGGCGGCGACGGCTACGTCATCGACCCCGACGGCTGGACCATCCGCTCGGCCGACGGTTCTCTGACCGCCCATGTCGAGCACACCGTGGCCCTCACCGACACCGGCCCCGTCGTCCTCACCGCCCGCGACTGAGCGTCTGCCGTCGCCGCCGGGGCGGCGCGTCGGGTCACCGAGCGATTCTGATCCATATGCCCAGGTGGGGCAGGGTGTGACCCTGTTTGAGACCATCTCTTCGACGGAGTGTCGTGACGATGGGTGTCCCCTGTCGCCCGAATCGTGTCGGTCTGTGTAGTAGCGTGAACTTCCACTGGTCAGTCGTTCGCTCGTGGAGGTGAGTCGTCGTGAGGCTCTCGACGGAGGCCGACGTGCTGTCGGCGCTGGGTCGTAAGAGCGGGGCCGCCTCGTACCATCCCCGGGTGAGCGCGCGATGACCGATCTCGAGCAGCCTGCCGCTGCACCCATGGCGGGTCGGCACCCGGTGGTGGACGAGTTCGGTGAGGGGTTCGTGGTGTTCGCGACCCCGCTGCCGACGGTGCGGTTCACCGAGCCGTTCGCCGCGTTCGTGGCTGAGGCGTTGGCGCGGGGTGTGCGGCCGGTGCTGGTGACGAGGGTCGATGCGCAGGTGAGCGTGTTCGTGTCGCAGGTGATGGGCAAGGCTGGTGGGGTGTGGGCGGTGCAGGCCCGTGACGGTGCGACGTTCGACGTCTCGTCGGGGTATCGGGTGCGCGAGCTGGCCGATCTGTGGGAGCAGCCGGATGCCGCTGGTGAGAGGTTGGAGGGGTTCACCGACCCGCCGGTGCGCCGGCACGTGCTGGCGTTCGACGTGCGCACCCGTCAGCGTGCCATCGAGCGGTCCAGGGTGGGTCTGGTCGCTGAGGTCGTCGCCGAGGTGGCCGGTGTGCGGTGGGAGTGCTGGGGCACGCGTGAGCCGCTGCTGGACGTGTGGGACGTCGAGGCGTTGACCCGGTGTGCGCGGGAGATGATGCCCGAGTCGCCTGTCATGCGCGCGGTCGGGACGGGTGGTGCGCTGTGTCATGTGCAGGTGGCTCGGACCCAGGATGGTCTGCTGGAGCACACCTGGGGTGCTGTGCCTGTGGACGCGGCCCAGGTCGACGAGGTCGCCAGGCTGGTGGCTGAACGGGTGGCCAAGGAGCATCTTCCGACGGTCGCGCTGTTCTCGGCCGGTGAGCACGACCAGGCCGAGAACGGCACCCTGGTGCGTCAGGCGCGGCAGAGCGCCCCGCAGGAGCCGGTGGCGGGGTTGGTCGGTCCGACGCTGGTCGGTGATCTGGGGGCTGATCTTGAGGCGCTGGTCGGTGAGCATGTGGTGAGCCGTGTGGGTCGGGGGCGTTTCCCGAGCCTGCTGGTCCGGTTCCCTGGTCAGGGGTTGGAGCGTTGGCAGGCGGCTGCCAGGTTCGTCGCGGCGTTGGGCGTGCAGGACGTGGCGCGTGTGGTGCGGGGTGGTGCGTGATGCGCCCGGAAGGCTCTGAGGCGAGGGAGGGCTTGTGATGAGCGGGTGGCGGCTGGATCCGGTGGGCATCCAGGTGGTGCTGGACCGGGTGGGTGCGCACGCTGAGGGTCTGAGCGCGGACCTGGTGGGTCCCAAGGGCAGGCTGGCCGACGACGGGGAGCGCATCTTGGGCCCTCTGACCGGGGCGTCTGAGATCACCGAGCTGGTGCATCGGGCGATGCGAGAAGGGTTAGAGGCTCAGATGCGTCAGGTCGGGTCCGTCTTGGATCGGGTGACGGCGGGTCGGTTGGGTGTGCTGAACGCGACGTTGGCCTACCAGGCGGGTCAAGAAGAGATGGCCGGGGTG
>WQWY01000028.1 GCA_009785115.1 Micrococcales bacterium | reverse complement strand
TGGTGAAATCGACATGTGGCCGGTGCGCTCGCGTCGGCTGGCCACGGAGAGAGAGACGAGACGATGACTGAGAGCGACACCCGCACCGCCACGCCGCACGCCGGCATGCCCGTGCTGCCCGGGATCGTGGCGGAGGTCCGGGCGAACGGCACGGGGTACCTCACCGTCGACGGCGTGAGCCAAGACCTGGTCGGTACCGACATGTCCGACGTCGGTGCGCAGATCACCGGGCGGATCGCGGTGCTCGCCGGCTCGATGGGCAAGCCGTTGCGAGCCGAGGTCCGTGACCCGGACGGTCTGTGGATGCTCATCGTGCACCCTGACGGCCAGGTCGAGGAGGCACCGCCTCCCGCCCCGGTCCCCACGCCGGTCGACGGGCCGACGGTCGCGGACCTCATGGCGGCACCGCCTGCCGTCGAGCCGGTCCAGGCCGAGACCGCCGTGCACGGTGTCGCTCCCGCGCTGGTCGAGGAGTCTGACCGTCTCGGCGAGCTGCTCGCGCCGCGTCGCCGGGCACGCCAGCAGAGCTATGCGAACCAGGGGTTCCGTGGAGCGGTCCGCAAGGCGACCTTCGACGCCATCAAGCCCCGTCCGGGCAAGAAGGAACGCCGCCACCTGGACGCGGTCGAGTCGGTGCGCCGCTCGTTCGACGGCCCGCGCACCATCGTCGTCATCAACCCCAAGGGGGGTGCGCACAAGACCACCGCGGCCCTGATGCTCGCCGCCACGTTCGGCCTCCAGCGCGGCGGGTACACGCTGGCCTGGGACAACAACGAGACCCACGGCACCCTCGGGTGGCGGTCGGCGTCCAAGGGCAGCGGCGGCACCGCGCTGGACCTCCTCCAGGCGCTGCCTCGCCTGGAGGCGGCCGGCGACGTGCGGATGGGCGACCTGGACCAGTTCGTCCGCACCCAGGCCCCTGAGCAGTTCGACGTGCTGGCCTCTGACGAGGACGCCGCCTCGGGCGCGTTCATCGACGCGGGCTCGTTCGCGACGCTGCACACGCTGCTGTCCCGGTTCTACCGGACGATCATCGTGGACACCGGCAACAACATCCGGTCGTCGAACTGGCGGGCGGCGGTGGAGGCGGCCGACCAGCTCGTCATCGTCACCACGATCCGTGAGGACACCGCCCAGGCGGCCGCCTGGGCCGTCGACGCGCTGCGCGTCGCCGGGCTGGACGACAAGGTCGCCTCCGCGGTGACCATCCTCTCCGAGCCTGACCGGAAGGTGGACAAGGACCTGCGCGCCCGGCTGCGGGAGTACTTCGGGACGCTCACCCGCACGGTCGTGGAGGTCCCGTTCGACCCGGCCCTGGTGGCAGGCGGACCCATCGAGTACGCCGACCTGGCCCCCGACACCCGCGAGGCGTGGTTGCAGGCCAGCGCCGTGGTCGCGGACGAGCTCTGAGACCACGCGAGGCCCTGCCCGAGTGCGTCCTGCTCGAGCGCGCGCCGGCCGGTCGTGCGCTGACCACCAGGTGAGCCTCTGACCGCTGACCGTGCGCACCGGTGGGCGATTCGTCGGCTCTGCCCGATCCTGGGGTGACCTGTACCACCGACGTCTCACACCGTGGGGGCTCAGGACGATCAGGGCGGCGTGGACGGCCTGACGAAGAACGTCGCGCGGGTCTCCTCGTCCCCCGCGCGTCACCGCGCGCCCGGAGCCCATGTTCGTGGCTCCGGGCGCGCTCTTCGCATGCCTCGCTTCCTCGACCGCGCGCTCGTCCGTCTCGACCACGCCCCGTACGCGCACCTGGCCGCACGGGGTGCGGCGACGCTCGTGGCGCGGCGCACGGACGCCGCCCGGGCCGGGGTGGTCGTCGGGCTGGTCGTGGCGATGACGGTGAGCAGCCTCGGCTTCGTCGCGGGGGGAGCCCGTGAGGACACGCTGCGTATCCTCGCCGTCGAGCGTGAGCTGGCGCAGGCTCGGGTGGACCAGGTCCGCACCACGCAGGTCGCCGAGGCCCGCGCGGCCGCCGCCGCGAGCGCCCAGGCCGCGGTCGACAAGGCGGTGGCGGTGCGTGCGAGCGCCGCGGAGGTCTCGGTGCCTGACGACGCCCTGGCCGCGCTGGACGCCGTCACCGAGCAGGTCCAGGCTCTGGTGATCCAGGTGCTCGACACCCCGGTGGAGATCGCGCCCGCCCTCGGCAGCGAGTCGCAGGTCAGGGGGAGCGCGCCGCCTGACCTGAGCGCGCCCGCGACGGTGACCGGCTTCCCGGTGACGACGCCGGAGACCTGGCCAGACCCTGCCGCCGACCAGGCTGTGATCCTCGACGTCGCCACGACCGTGGTCGACGAGGTCAAGCAGATGCTTCCCGACCTCGTCGTGACCGACGACGTGCTGGACGCGCTGCTGATCGCTGTCGACCAGCTTGCCGAGAGCACCGCGGAGGTCTCCGCGGCCGCCGAGGCGAACCGGGTGGCGGCCGAGCTCGAGGCCGCGGAGGCCCAGGCGGCTGCTCACGCCGCCGCTGCCCACGCCGCCGCAGAGGCCGCGGCCGCTCAGGCGCGCGCGGCGCGGCTCGCCAGGGACGCCCGCTCCCTGGACGCGTTCAGCAACGGGCGCATCCCTCTGTCGGCGCTCTGCGTGCCGGCCTTCAACCTCAACGTGCACCTGCGCTGCGACGCCGCCGAGATGCTCGACGCGCTCAACCGGGCCTACCGAGACCGCTTCGGGGTGAACCTCCAGGTCACCGATTCCTACCGGTCGCTGAACGGTCAGATCTTGTGCCGCGAGCTCAAGGGCTTCTTGTGCGCTGACCCCGGCACCTCCCAGCACGGGCTGGGCCTGGCGGTGGACCTGGGCGGGCCGGCGGCCCGGTTCGGCACCGTGGAGCACCGGTGGATGATGGAGAACATCGGCGAGCTCGGCTGGCACAAGCCGGCCTGGTCGTTGCAGAACGGCAGCAAGCCTGAGCCCTGGCACTTCGAGTTCGTAGGTGTCAAATAAGCTCTAGGTTGACATCCTGCGGCTGTCCTGGGGATCGAATGGTCTCTTGCGCTGGTCGCTGAGAGACTGCTGACCTTCGGCGACACCGTCGCGCCCTGCCCTGAGTTGACATCGTCAACCCTAGGTGGACAGGATCAGGAGGTGAGGAACGACGTCCCCGGTGCCGCAGGGCTTGTCCTGGCGCCCGGGGTGGTCCACCTGGACGAGCCGGCGGCGGTGTTCGAGGCGATGGTGACCGGCTGGGAGCGGCAGCAGCGCTCGCGCGGCCTGGTCGACGCGACGGTCGAGGGGCGTATCGCGCTGGTGCGCCGGTTCTGCGAGTTCGCGGGCTCCTACCCGTGGGACTGGACGCCCGGCGACGTGGAGGACTTCACCGTGTCGCTGATGTCCGGGGACAAGCGGCTGGCTCCTTCGACGATCCGGGTGCACCACCTGACGGTCCGCACGTTCTGCGACTACCTCCTCGACGCCCGCTACGGCTGGGTCGAGCAGTGCCGGGAGCGGTTCGGGCGGTTCCCGCAGCAGGTCTGCCACGACTTCAACACCGTGGCCCACACGGCCGAGTACGAGGGGCGCCTCTCTCGTCGTCCGTTCGCCTACGACGAGCTGCAGCACCTGTTCGACTTCCTCGACGCCCGTGTGGAGCAGGTGCGGGTCTCGGGCCGCAAGGGGGCGTGGGCCGCGCTGAGGGACGCGCAGATGATCAAGACCGCCTACGCCTTCGGGCTGCGACGGCGCGAGCTGTGCAACCTGGACGTGGCAGACCTGCGCCCGAACCCGCACATGCCCCGGTGGGGCACCTACGGTGCGGTCCACGTGCGCTACGGCAAGTCCGTGCGCGGAGGTGTGCCCAGGCGGCGCACGGTCCTGACGGTCCCCGAGCTGGACTGGGTCGTGGACGGCCTGCGCCAGTGGGTCGAGGAGGCCCTGCCGTTGTTCCTGGGTGACCAGACGGGCTCTCGGCCCGAGCTGTGGCCCACCGAGCGCGGCGCACGGGTGGGAGCGGGGTCGCTCGACCACCGGTTCGCGTGGCTGCTCGAGCAGGCCGGGCTGCCGCGAGACCTGACGCTGCACTGCCTGCGCCACTCCTACGTCACGCACCTGGTCGAGCTCGGCTACCCGGAGAGGTTCGTCTCCGAGCAGGTGGGGCACTCCTACGCCTCCACGACCGCGATCTACACCTCCGTCTCTGACGACTTCAAGACCAAGACGCTGCAGGCAGCGCTCGCCCGCGTCTACCCCACCGAGGAAGGACATCCCTGATGAACGTGGCAGGAGAGAGTTCTGCAACAGGCAGGCAGGTCTCGTTCCGGTGGAACCTGAGGCAGGTCATGGCCGCACGCGGGATCTTCAAGACCAGCGACCTGGTCGCACCTCTGCACGAACGAGGCATAGAGATCTCTCGGCAGATGGTCCACCGGATCGTCACCGGGACCCCGCAGCGGATCAACGTCGACCTGCTGGCCGCGCTGTGCGACATCCTGGACTGCACCCCCGACGACCTTCTCGAGCTGCGCATAGAGCACGAACGAGCACCCCGACATGCCACAGCCGGAAAGGCCGGGATCGGCGACCTGAGACCTGTCCGCGCCGTCGTGCGCCGTCCCGCAGGCCTGTGACGAAGCCCGTCCAGCAGCCGTGCGTGGACTGCGGCCGGACCGACAAGCCGATCGACCGTCGCATCGGGTGGTGGACGATCTGCTGGGGGTGCTCTCGCCGTCGCCGTCGCCACCCCGCTCCGTGCCCGGGGTGCGGACAGGTGCGGGTGCTGGCGGTCCCGAGCGACGGCCAGGTGGTGTGCACCGGGTGTGCGGGCGTGCCCTCGCCGCTCGCGTGCCCACGCTGCGGACAAGAGGACCACCCCTACGGGACGCTGTGCGCCCGGTGCACCCTGGCCGATCGCGCCGGCGCGCTGCTGACAGACCCGGCGACTGGGACCGTCCGCCCTCGGCTGCGCCCCCTGCTGGAGCACCTGGTCGCCTCGCCGAACCCCACCGCCAAGATCCGCTGGCTGGCGAAGTCCACGCTCAGCACCGCGCTGCTGGGGCAGATGGCTCACGGCGAGGCGCCCGTCAGCCACGACGCCTTCCGAGCTCTGCCGCCGTCCAGGCAGCACGACAACCTGAGACACCTGCTCGTCTCCCTCGAGGTCCTAGAACCTTGGGAGCCTCACCTGGACCGCTTCGCCGCATGGCTCACAGCAGAGATCGTCCCGACCGTCCCCACAGGTCAGGCCAAGACCGTCGAGCGCTTCGCGCGCTGGCACGTCCTGCGCGGCATGCAACGCCACGCCGAACGAGGAACCCTGACGCAGGCCGTCACCACCTCAGCACGGCTGCGCGTGCGCGCCGCGGTCGAGCTTCTCACCATGCTCGACTCTCGCGGCCTGACCATCGAGACGGCGTCCCAGGCTGATCTCGAGGACTTCATCACCGGCACCCCCGGCTACGACCGGGCGACGACGATCTCCACGTTCGTCGCCTGGGCCGACAAGTCCCGCACCAACACACGGCTGACCACACCCTGGACACCCCGATCGCCACCGACGGTCACCGTCAGCGACGCACAACGCTGGGCGCACGTCGAACGGCTCCTGCACGACACCGCCGCCCGGACAGACGTGCGCCTGGCAGGGCTGCTCACCCTCCTGTTCGCACAGCCCCTCAACCGCATCGTCGCCATGCGCACCGACCAGGTGCACCTGACCGAGCACGTCACCGTGACGTTCGCCAGCACCCCGATCCAGATGCCGCCCCTACTGGACGGCCTGGTGCGCCAACACCTCGAGCACCGCACCCAGACCAGCCCTCCTGGACACGACGCCGGCTGGCTCTTCCCAGGACGACAACCGGGGCGCCACGTCGTCACCGAGGTCTTCCGCCGCGAGCTCGTCGCGATCGGGATCAAGCCCCACGAGAACCGCAAGGCAGCGCTGCTCCACCTCGCAGCCAGCATGCCCGCCCCGATCCTGGCCGAGCTCCTCGGTACCACAGACAAGAACGCCGCCGACTGGGCCCGCCTGGCCGCCCGCGACTGGAACAGTTACCTGCACCACCGCGCCCAGACGGACGCTGTGAAGGTGGGCCCGTCAACCCAGGTGTCCGGCCTGACGGCGTCCATCACGCGGTACCCGTAACTTCCTCAGCAGAGTCTCACGTATGTCCAGGTGGGCGCGTGGACGGCATGTCGCTGCAACGATGGATGGGACCGCCCCTGAGTCGGTGGTGCGGGGCCGACGTTGCAGCAGCGGTGTCTCGTGCTGGTTGGCCCGTCGAGGGCTATCCGGTCCACTGCCCGGCCCGGCCGACAAGCGCTGCGGTCCCCCACGCGTACGAAGGTCGCAGAGACGCGCCCTGCTGACAAGCCTCATCGCTTCGACCGCCACCTGCGACAATCTTGCCGTGTACCTGTGCTACGTCGATGACTCCGGAGACTCTAGGAACGGGACGACCCTCAGCGCGATCCTCGTCGAGGCACAGCACTGGAGCGGCTTGCTCGACGCCTGGCTGGCCGGACGCCGCGCCGTCTACCGTGAGTTCGGCGTGCTCAAGCACGCAGAACTCCACGCCAACCGTCTCTACAAGGGTCGAGGCAGGCTTTGCGAGACCTCCGAGCAGAACGCCGTCTTCGACACGCCTCGCCGTGCAGCAACCGGGCGGATGATGCTCAGCCGACTCTCGCGCTTCAAGCACTTCGCCGTCGTCACCGTAGCGAGCCCGCAGACCTCCAAACCTGCCGTCTACGCCCAGTTCGTCGCGTGGCTGGAGGACTGGGCATCCCACGAAGACGCGTACCTCATGATCTTCTACGACGGGCTCCAGGGTCTTCACCGCGGTGACGGCGAGGCGACACCGGAAGAGGCGAGCGAGCTGTGGCAGACCGCCGTCCGCGACGCTACGCCGTACCGTCGGGTCCACCGAGACCTAGACCTGGGCACCCGGCGCGTGGTCGAGGACGTCGTCATGCAGGACAGCCACTACAGCCAGTTCATCCAGGCAGTCGACCTAGTCGCCTACGGTGCGTACCACCAGCACCGCCAGGACCACCCCGAGATCTGGGGCGCCGGCGCGCCGATCGTGCGCGACGCGATTCGCGCCTATGTACAGACCCGCGACCGCTGGATCCCCGGCACGGACAAGGGTGTGGTCTGGCTCGATCCCACAACGCAAGGACCCCCGGCCGAGGCCGAGGGTCCGCGTGATGCAAGACCCCGTGGGTGACCAAAGAGATCACATAGGGCCTTGCTGCTGCCAGCGTAGCACACTTCCGCAGCGCTTTCAAACAAGCCGCTGGGATGCTCGACGGATGACACGCGCCAGACGAGGAAGGAAGATCGGCAGGCGTGGCGCAGCAGTTGTCGCGGCAGGCCCAGCATCTCTCCGACCCCGAGGCGCTCCGTGGGCTCGGTGCGTCAGACCAGACCAGCGTTGAGCAGCCCGAACAGCCTGCCGAACCTCTCGACGGTGATCTCGTTGATCTCCTTGAAGAACTCAGCGGTGTGCCCGGTCAGCGCGTGCGCGGGCAGGGCGTGGTCGAACTCCCCGCCGCGCAGAGCCGTCAGTTTGCGGATGATCGGCTCGCCTGTGGTCGGCAGGTCTGCGATCGTATAGGTGGTGCCGAACGCCCAGTTGTACAGCCTGAGGTAGTCGACAGGGGCAAACAGGTCCTCGATGTCGGCGGTCGACGGCAGGGAGCCGACCTGGGACACCGCGACGAACCGGTTGGGCGGTATCCCGTTCTCCCCACCAGCCCTCTTCACCCGGTCGGAGGTCGCGGTCGTCTTCGCCCCGTCGATCAGGACGGATACTTCCAGGCGGCGGCCCATCAGGGCGACGAAAGCTGGCATGTTGGTCTGGCCGCCGACGGGGATGATCGTCAGCTTGGGGCTGAGCCCGGTCGCGCCGGTGGTCTCCGCGTGGGCGCTCATCCGGGTGAGGTATACGAAGTCGCTGCTGCCCTCGACCAGCAGGTGGTGCCCGCTGCCGAGGAACAGGTGCTGGCTCATCGTGTACCCGAGCGCTGACTCGACGGGCAGGACCGTGTCCCGGTCCGCGCTCAGGCTCACCAGCGTCACCACTACGCCGGCTTCCTTGTCCTCCCGGGTAGCACGATCGTGCACGGCGCGCAGCTTCTCGTAGCGACCGGGGTCGATCATGAACTGTGAGTGTGTGGTGTAGACGGTCTGCTTACTGGTGCCCAGCTCGTCGAAGATGTACTTCACGAGGTCCTTCTGTGCCTCGCCGTGCAGGCTGGTGCCGGGCTCGTCGAGCAGGACCACGATCGGCTCGTCGCTGTTCTGGTGCTCGCTGAACGCTGCGAAGAACGAGAAGAACCACTGGAACCCGGTCGAGCGTGTCGAGAAGTTCGTCTCGACGTCGCCGTGCCGGGCATCGCGCAACTCGATCATCAGGAACCTGTGGTGCTGGGGCACGCTGCGGCTTGACGGCATCTCCACCTTGTCGTCGCCGAACACGACGGACAGGTCGGTGTTCGCGCGCCAGTACTTGAACACCTGCTGGCTCAGGTCGGACGCGGCAGCCTGGAGCTCTGCCTTGCGGCTGGCGTAGTCCTCGTCCAAGAAGTCGTCCGGAGTGACCCCGGCGTGGGCCAAGAGAGCGACGACCGTTCGATCCTGGTCGTCGAGCCGTTCACCCCTCTCGATCTGCTCAGCCAGTTTGGTGAGGTCCACCTCGCCGGGGAGGACGCTGTAGCTGGAGAAGTAGAAGAACTTCGGCACCCTCTTCCACAGCGCAGCACGCTGAGCCTGGTCGAGACCGCCGCCGAGCAGGAAACGCCGTTCCTCTGCGGCCTTCGGGAAGGCGCCGAGAGCCTTGGCACGTGCCGGTGCCGACTCCTTGAGCTCCTTGCTCAGCGCCTTCGCCTGGGCGATCGCATCATCCAACGACATCTCGCCGAGCAGCGCTTCGGCGTCCTCTGCATCGACCGCAGCCACCGATGCAGCATCGCGGATCACATCCTGGAGCGGCGTGGACAGGCTGATGAAAGACGTGTTGGCGTACGTCCTCCCAGCCGTGACTGTCGTCGCTTCCAGCAGGGGTGCGGGCAGCACTTCCCCAAGGGCTGTCCGGTCTTCCTCGTCTGGTGAGAACTCGGCGACCACAGGTTCTGTCTCGCTCAGGTTGCTCGTCCTGCGGTCGCGTGACAGTCGCCAGCGTGGGTACTCGGTCACCAGGTCGAACTTGACCTCGTCGCCGTTCGCCGGGTTCAGGCGGTGGAGCGCGTGAAGGATCGTGGTCTTGCCAGACTCGTTCTTGCCGACTAGAGCCGTGACGTCGTCCTCGATGACGACTCGCTGAGGGGCGACGAAGTTCCGGAACAGCTGGACGGTGACCGCGGTGAGCTTCATCAGGTCTTCCTGCTCATGGTGCGACGACGATGACGCTCTAGGGGTACACCACCCCGCAGACATTCCGGGCGTGGCGCCGCCGAGGGGCCACGAACGAGCGACGCTGCTGCGGCTGCGCCACACCTTCTGTGGTCCCGTGCTGGGCGAGCCGCCGCAGGCCACAGAGGTGGGCATCCATGCACCTCGAATACGAGGCTCCACCAGTAGTCGGGGTCAGGTTCTGACCCTCTCCTCAGGGTCGTCCAGAGGTCGACGCGACGAGCCTCGTTCGTGGGTGCGGGTGAGATGCCCGCGAACCCTACTCAGGTAAGGCTTGCCTAAGGTACTGTCGCGAGCGTGAACCTCAGCGCGCTTCCCGCCGGGCGTGACGCTCGGATCGTCGGGCTCGACGTCGAGCCCGGGCTCGCGCTGAGGATGGGCGAGCTCGGCCTGCGCGTCGGGACCGTGGTGAGGGTCACCCACCACGGTGGCCTCGCCGGCCGGGTGGTCGCGGTCGGCTCCGACCGCTTCGCCCTCGACCTGGACGCCTGTCGTGGTGTGCGGCTGGCGGCCGCACCGTGACCGAGCACCGAGGCCGAGCGACGAGCGCCGAGGCCAGGAGAGGGTCTGGCCTGTGAGCTGCCACGAACCGAGCGCCGGAGCCACGGCTCTCGAGGCTCAGACGGCCGTCGTCGCCCTGGTGGGCAACCCGAACGTCGGAAAGTCCACGCTGTTCAACTCCTTGACCAAGGCCCGGCAGGCCATCGTCAACGCTCCGGGCACCACGGTCGAGATGGCGTCGGGTGCGTGGAAGGCCGCCGGGGTGCGGCTGCTCGACCTGCCCGGCGCCTACTCCTTGCTGGCGCGGTCTCCCGACGAGGAGGTCACGTCGTGCACCCTCGGGGGGCAGGGCTCCTGCGGGGCGGTCGACCTGGCCGTGGTGCTGCTCGACGCCACCGCGCTGTCTCGGTCGCTGTACCTGGCCGGTCAGGTCGGTCTGACCGGGGTCCCCATGGTGGCCGCGGTGACCATGGTCGACGTCGCCCGCGCTCGCGGCATCACGGTGGACCTCCAGGCGCTGCGAGAGCGGCTCGGGGTCCCCGTGGTCGGGCTGGACCCGCGCGCCGGTGGCGACGCGGACGTGCTGGCACGTCTGGTCCGTGCTGCCCTGGACACCCCGTCGCGTCTGCGCCTGCCCGACACCCTGGCGCCCGAGACCTCCGAGCACCCGTTGGCCGGGGTAGACCGTCGTTTCGACGAGGCTGAGCACCTGTTCGCCTGGGTCGCCCAGGTGCAGGCCGAGGTGTCCACCACCCCGGACGAGCACAAGCCCACCCGCTCGGACGCCGTGGACTCGTGGCTGCTGCGCCCGTGGGTCGGGGGCCCGGTGTTCCTCGCCGTCCTGTGGGCCGTCTTCAACCTGGTCACCGTCGTCGCGGCCCCGCTCATGGACGCGCTGGACTGGCTGGTCACCGACCTGCTCGGAGGCTGGGTCGTCGAGGGGCTCGACGCCGTGGGCTCGCCGGTGTGGCTCACGGGGTTCGTCGAGGACGGCCTGCTCGTCGGTGTGGCGACGGTCGCCTCGTTCCTCCCCCTCATGGCCTTGATGTTCATCGCTGTGGGGCTGCTGGAAGACTCCGGCTACCTGTCCCGTGCCTCGTTCGTCGCTGACCGTGCCATGCGTGCCATCGGGCTGGACGGCCGTGCCGTGCTGCCGATCGTCGTCGGGTTCGGCTGCAACCTGCCAGCGCTGGCCGCGCTGCGCGTCCTGCCGAACGCACGGCAGCGGCTGCTCACGGCGATGCTGCTGCCCTTCGCGTCGTGCACGGCACGCCTGGCGGTGTACCTCGTGCTGGCCACGGCGTTCTTCCCGGGGTACGCGGGCACCGTCGTGTTCGCCATGTACGTGCTGTCGGGGCTGATGGTGATCGGGGCGGGCCTGCTGCTGCGGCACACCCGGTTCCGCGACATCGAGCGCGAGACGCTCGTCCTGGCCCTGCCCGCGTACCAGCGTCCTCGTGTGCGGGCCCTGCTGACCTCGGCCGCGACCCGCACGGGGGTGTTCGTCGCCAGGGCGGGCAAGATCATCGTCCTGGCGCTCGCCGTGCTGTGGGTGTTCATGGCGATACCGGTCAGCGGCTCGCACGCCGTGGGCGACGTGCCGGTGGAAGACAGCCTCTACGGACGCGCCGCCACCACGGTCGCACCGGTGTTCACCCCCGCGGGCTTCGGCGACTGGGGCACGACGTCGGCGCTGGTCAGCGGGGTCGTCGCCAAAGAGGTCGTCGTCGGGGCGCTGGAGCAGGCGTACGGCACGAGCGGTGAAGACCTGGTCGACGCGTTCGACCGTGCCTCGGGCGGGCACGGCCAGGCCGCCGCTCTCGCGTTCTTGGTGTTCGTCCTGGTGTACGTGCCCTGCGTGGCCGTGGCGGCAGAGCTGATCCGCCAGATCGGTGCGCGCTGGACCTTGCTGTCTCTCAGCGGGTCCCTGGTGACGGCCTGGGTGATGGCCGTCGTCGTCTTCCAGGTGGGGAGCCGGCTGTGAGCCTGCTGGACGACGTGCTGCGCGAGACCGCCACCGGAGCGACGCCGCCCGCGGTGGCGGGCCGTCTGGGCCTGGACGTCAGCCTGGTGGAGATGATGCTCGAGCACGCCGAGCGGGTCGGCCTGGTGCTGCGCCCCGGGTGCTCGTCCTGCACCGGGGTCCCGGTCGCCCCGGCCTGTGCCGGCTGCCCGATCGCACGACGTCCCTGAGGCGCGGCCAGCCACGACGCCTCTGAGGCGCGGCCAGCACAGGGCCCTGGCGCTGGACATGCCGCCCCCTGAGCGTGTCGACCCCTGGGCATGCCGATGCCGTCGGCCCGAAGACCGACGGCATCGACACGCCCTGACAGCTGAAGGTGGTTCTGTGGTGCCAGCCTGACGAGATGGTCAGGCGATGGCGGTGGTGGTGGAGTCGTCCCGGCGGGGAGACCGCATCATCAGACGCATCGTGATGCCGATGATCGCGATGACCACGCCGAGGCCGATGATCAGCGTCGACACCCCGAAGGCCAGCACCGACACGTAGATCGAGGCCTCGAGGAAGGACGCCTGCTGCGCGGTGGAGCGTGCGGCGTACGTCGTGGCGTCGGCTCGCGACAGCGGCTCGCCGGCGCTGTGCGCCACGCCGTCGGTGGACGCGGCGGCGGTGACGTCCCTGCTGTACGTCTTGCCGTCTGACGTGGCCACGTTGCCCAGCTGGCCGTACGTCTTGCCGCCGGTGGCGTCCATCGAGTGGTGGTGGATCGCGTTGATCTGCGCCAGCGCGGTGAACGGGTCGTTCATCTTGTGGCCGGCCAGCCTGCCCGGAGACTCGGAGGTCACGGCAGCCACGGTGACGTGCTGGGCGTTCAGCTGGGAGGACGTGATGGCGTAGGTGGTGATGCCGATCCCGACCATGAGGGCCCCGACGACGATGATGGCCACCGCGAGGCCTCGAGGCAGACGCTCTTGGTGCCACGAGGACGCTATGGGTGCAGCGGTGCTCGACGACATGGGAACCCCTTTGTACTGCTCCAGAGCGCCTGAGACGGCGCCCGTGCACGACCTTCGGACAATTTCGACGGTAACAGCGCCTATGACAGACCGCGCGGCGACCCTCGGCCATCGGTGCTGGTCACAGCCCTACCGGTCCCCAGAAGTCACTCGTCTGGACCAGTGTGCGTCCCTTTCATCCTTGCCGTGTGACCGAGCGAGAGCGTGCCGCGACGCTCCGTGCGCGCTGAGGTGCGCCCGCCCGCCGCAGGACCTTCCCCGGGGCGTCAGGCTCTTGTCGGTTCGTCGCAGACCACCGGGCGGCTCGGTCGGCTGCCTCCGCGAGGCGGTGAGAAATCCGACGAGGCATCCAGGGCCTGACGAGGGGGCAAGAGGCAGCACGAGGAAGCGGGGCGCGATCCGCACGCCCTGGTCTGCGCGCCCGGTGGCGGGTGGGAGAATCCCAGGTGTGATCGCAGACCGGGTGACCGCAGACCTGGTGGCCGCGCTGCGGCGAGAGGTGCGCGGCGAGGTGTCCGACGACGCCCGCCGCCGCGC
Organism: Micrococcales bacterium; assembly: GCA_009785115.1. Lineage (GTDB taxonomy): Bacteria > Actinomycetota > Actinomycetes > Actinomycetales > Cellulomonadaceae > Cellulomonas. The sequence continues at coordinate 13,788 of WQWY01000028.1, read as the reverse complement.
CGAGCACTCCACCGACGCCTCCAACTACCGGGTCGTGCCCCGGGTCGTCGTCGCCCCGCGAGACGTCGACGACGTGCTGGCCGCGCTCGCCGTCGCCCGCGAGGCCGGGGTGCCGGTGACCGCCCGGGGCGGGGGCACGTCCGTGGCCGGCAACGCCGTGGGCCCGGGCGTCGTGCTGGACCTCGTGCGGCACCTGGACCGCATCGAGACCGTCGACCCCGAGACCCGTACCGCTCGCGTCGAGCCGGGCGTCGTCATGGGAGCGCTGCAGAAGGCCGCCGCCCCGCACGGTCTGCGCTTCGGCCCCGACCCGTCGACGTGGACCAGGGCCACCCTCGGCGGGATGATCGGCAACAACGCCTGCGGCCCGCACGCCGTCGCCTACGGCCGCACCGCCGACAACGTGCTCGAGCTCGACGTGGTCGACGGCACCGGGCGCCGCTTCACCGCCGGGGCGGGGGATCTGTCGGTGGTGCCCGGCCTGGACGGCCTGGTCGCCGCCAACCTGGACGTGCTGCGCACCGAGCTGGGCCGCTTCGAGCGCCAGGTCTCCGGGTACTCCCTCGAGCACCTGCTGCCCGAGCGCGGTGCCGACCTGGCCAAGGCGCTGGTCGGCACCGAGGGCACGTGCGTGACCGTCCTGGGTGCGACGTTGCGCCTGGTCGAGCTGCCCACAGCCCCGGTGCTCGTCGTGCTCGGCTACCCCGACATGCCCGCCGCCGCCGACGCGGCACCCGCGCTGCTGGCCCACCACCCGTTGGCCGTCGAGGGCATGGACGCCCGGCTGGTCGACGTGGTGCGCCAGGCTCGGGGGGCGTCGTCGGTGCCCCCGCTGCCCGAGGGCGGCGGGTGGTTGTTCTGCGAGATCGGCGGGGCGGATCTCGCAGCGGCGCTCGCCGCCGCCCGCCGCCTGGTCGCTGACGCCGGCACCACCGCCGTCGAGATCTACGAACCAGGCCCGCAGGCCGCCGCGGTGTGGCGGATCAGGGCCGACGGAGCCGGGCTGGCCGGGCGTACCGCCAGCGGCGCCCAGGCGTGGCCGGGGTTCGAGGACTCCGCGGTGCCGCCGGAACACCTGGGCGACTACCTGCGCGCCCTCGAGTCGTTGATGGCCGACCACCGGGTGGACGGCATGGCCTACGGGCACTTCGGCGACGGGTGCGTGCACCTGCGTCTGGACGTGCCGCTCGAGCGCGACGGGTCGGCCCTGCGGGCCTTCATGACCGACGCCGCTCACCTGGTCGCGGAGCACGGCGGGTCGCTCTCCGGCGAGCACGGCGACGGCCGCGCCCGCTCCGAGCTGCTGCCGTTGATGTACACACCGAAGGCCCTGGAGGTGTTCGGGGCGTTCAAGCACCTGTTCGACCCGGACGGCCTGCTCAACCCGGGCGTGCTGGTAGACCCTCGCCCCCTGGACGCCGACCTGCGCCGCCCGGCCGCCCGTCGCCTCCCCACGCGTGGCTTCGCCTTCGCCGAGGACGACGGCGACCTCACCACCGCCGTGCACCGCTGCGTCGGGGTCGCCAAGTGCCGCACCGACTCGTCCGCCTCCGGCGGTTTCATGTGCCCGTCGTACCTGGCCACCGGCGACGAGAAGGACGTCACCCGAGGCCGCGCCCGCGTCCTGCAAGAGATGGCCAACGGCACGCTGATCTCCCGAGGCTGGTCTGCCCCGGAGGTCGAGGAGTCCCTCGACCTGTGCCTCTCCTGCAAGGCGTGCTCGTCCGACTGCCCCGCCGGCGTAGACATGGCCCGCTACAAGTCCGAGGTCACCTACCGCCGCTACAAGGGCCGCCTCCGCCCCGTCAACCATTACGTCCTCGGTTGGCTGCCCCGCTGGGCCCGCGCCATCACCGCCGCCCGCCTGGGTGCTCTGGTCAACGCCCTCCTCGGCGTCCGCCCCGTAGCCCGCCTGGTGCTCCGTGCCGGCGGCATGGACCCCCGCCGCGACATGGTCACCTTCGCCCGCGTTCCCTTCCGGGCCATGAGCGGGTCTGGGCGAGGGTCGGATGCGCTGGCTGAGAGGGGACGAGGGTCGGGTGGAGACCGACGTCCGGTGCTGTTGTGGACGGACTCGTTCAACGACAACCTCTCTCCCGAGGTGGCTCGGGCCGCGGTGGCTGTGCTGCGGGATGCCGGGTACCAGGTGCTCGTGCCCGACCACGCGGCGTGCTGCGGCCTGACGTGGATCTCCACCGGCCAGCTCGACGGCGCGAAGAAGCAGCTACGTCACCTGCTCGACGCCCTGGCCCCGTTCGCCGTCAACGGCATCCCCATCGTCGGCCTAGAGCCGTCGTGCACGGCGGTGCTCCGCTCCGACCTGCGCGAGCTGCTGCCCGACGACCCGCGCGCCGAGGCTGTCGCCCGCGAGACCCGCACTCTGGCCGAGCTGCTGACCGCTCCCGCCCCCGTCGGCCCCGGCGACCGCTGGCAGGCTCCCGACCTCTCCGACGTGACCGCCGTCGCCCAGCCCCACTGTCACCAGCACGCCGTGATGACCTGGACGGCAGACCGCGCCCTCCTGGCCTCGGCTGGCGCCACCATCACCGAGCTCTCCGGCTGCTGCGGCCTCGCAGGCAACTTCGGCATGGAACGCGGCCACTACGACCTCTCAGTCGCGGTTGCCGAGCGCTCCCTCCTCCCCGCCCTGGCTGCCGCCGCCCCCACCGACCTCTACCTCGCCGACGGCTTCTCCTGCCGCACCCAGGCCCAGCACCTCGCTGAGGTGGACGGCCTCCACCTCGCCCAGCTCCTCGCCTCCCGCCTCGGTCGTTGCTCGTAAGGTTGATAGGTCTCGCCCGTGTGCTGAAGTGGCACCGAAGTGTGTGCTAAAGCGACACTCACCAGTGTGCTAAATCACCATTGGAAGGTGTGCTAGAGAGTAAACGGCCTTATGATCGTCCTGTGGACACCTATCGGCCTCGGCTTGCGGATGGACGGCTGGCCGAGCTGTTCGAGGACCTCCCTGCCGTCAGCGTGGTCGGGCCTCGTGCATGCGGCAAGACGACCACGGCTAGCCGTCTGGTGAGCAACGTCGTGCGTCTGGACCAGGAGTCCGTGGCGCAGGCGTTCCGCGAGGACCCGGACGTAGCGCTGCGGGCGGTCGGTGAGCCGGTGGTGCTGGACGAGTGGCAGTTCGCCCCGCAGGTCTTGGGTGCGGTGAAGCGCGCGGTGGACACCGGCGCGGGTACGGGTCGCTTTCTGCTGACGGGCAGCGTCGCGGCTCGCTTCCTCCCGAACCAGTGGCCTGGCACAGGTCGCGTGACCGAGCTGGCGATGGCGCCGATGACGGTACGCGAGACCGAGCGCGCTGTCACCGGTGTGTCGTTCGTCGACCGGCTCTTGCTCGCGGACCCGGGGGCGCTACCGCCCGCAGGGAGCTTCCACGAGGCGCCCGACATCGCGGACTACCTGGAGCTGGCGCTGCGCAGCGGTTTCCCCGAGGCGGTCGCCAGCCCGGCCCGGAGCCGAGACGCATGGTTGAGCAGCTACGTGGAGCATGTGGTCAACCGAGACTCTCAGCTGTCGAGCTCGCTGACCACGGGTTCCACCAGCCTGACCGGCCCGACCGTTCTGCCAGGGCGCGGGGTAGACCCGAGCAAGCTCGGCCGCTACCTCGAGGCCTTGAGCCTGCACAGCTCGTGCGTCGTGTCTGACCAGACGCTGCTCGAGCTGGCAGGGATCAAGCGTGCGACAGCTGCGACCTACGAGAACCTGCTGGAGAGCCTCTACCTGGTGCGGAAGGTGCCAGCATGGGCGACCTCCCAGGTCAAACGGCTCGTCCGTACCCCGAAGCGACTCGTCGCTGACGCCGGCCTCATGGCCGCGGTCCTGCACGCGGACGCCGCCACGATCCTGCTCGACCCTGAGCTCAAAGGCAGGGTCATCGAGACCTTCGTCGCCGCCCAGCTGGCGGCAGAGCTCCCGTTCAGCCAGAGCCGGGCGCGGCTCTACCATCTTCGCGACGCCAACGGGCGACGTGAGGTGGACCTCCTGCTCGAATACCCCGGCGGCCGCGTCGCCGCGATCGAGGTCAAGGCCACCAGCACCGTCACCAGTGCTGACGCCAAGCACCTGTGTTGGTTGCGCGACGAGCTCGGTGACCGTTTCGTCGCGGGCGTGGTGCTGTACACCGGCGCCATCACCCGTGAGATCGATGCCCGTGTCTTCGCGGCCCCGATCAGCACGTGCTGGGCCACGGTCTAGCGGCCTGGCCTTACGCCTTGGTCGAGCCCTCCACACCAAGATCCGCGCCTCGTGAGCCCATGCCGGAGACGTGGTGCGTCCGGGCGTGTGAAAACGGGTGGGTAGAAGGGGCGAAGGGGGCGCGCTGGGGGGCGCGGGCGTGAGAAGGTGGGAGATATGTCCCGCAACGTGCGGGTTCAGGCTGTAGTCGCGAAGAGGTCCCTCATGCCGCTGTTCGAGCTCGGCTCCGGCCGTGTGCGGCTCGTGCAGCCGATGCAGCCGCGTGCCAGCACCTTCGCGGTCGAGGTGCGCTCGCTCCTCGGGAACCACCTCTCGGCCATCGTCCCGGAGTCGCTGTTCGTGGTGCGCGAGCACGACGAGCGCGAGGGTTCCGGGCTGCCTGACCTGCTCGCCCTGGACCCGAGCGGGCGTCCCGTCACCGTCGAGGTGGCGCACCTGCTCGACCACGACGCCCTCGTGGCGGCGCTGCGTCGTGCCGGGTATGCCGCCCGGATGACCGAGACCGACCTGGCTCACCTCTATCACCAGGGTGACTCCGCCAAGTTCTCCCGGGACTTCGCCGCGTTCCAGGCCGGCTTGCCTTATGCCACCCAGGTGCCTCAGCGCTCTGGCCCGCACATCATCGTGCTGTGCGCCGACCTGGCTCCCGAGGTGCAGGACGTCGCCGGGTTCTGGCGGGCCAAAGGCGGGCGTCTGGACGTCTTCCAGGTCGGGGTGGTGCGCGGCGAGGACGAGCGTCGCCTGCTGGTCGTCGCCCCGTACGCGAGCCACGAGACCCGTCGACGGGTGGTCGAGCCGACAGGGCTGCGCCTCGTGCACGGCGGGGTGTTCGACGTGGTCGAGACGACACGAGCGATGCCCGTCGTCGCTGCCGCACCCGGCGAGCAGCACCCCGCGGCACGTCACGACCTGGGCGACCGTCCTGGGAGCCCCTCGGCGGCCCCTGCCGCCGCCGCGCCACCTGCCGCGTACGCCCGTGCGGAGTACGTCTCGCAGGGGTCGCTCGCACCGAAGGCCACGGTGGCGCCCCAGACCACGATGGCCCCGCAGACCACCGTGGCGTCGCAGGTCACGCCAGCGCCGTCGTCGGTCGCTCCGCCCGGGACGCGCCCCCCGCAGGCCGTCACGTCCACAGCGCCCGCGCGACCTGTGCCGGCTGGACGACCTGTGCCAACTGGACGACCGGAGCCGTCAGCCCGACCCGAGCAGCCGGTCAGGTCTGAGCAGGCGGCACGGCCAGAACCGCCGGCGCCGGTCGAGTCGGCCTGGGCTCCCGCGCCTGCGGCACCGGTAGAGATGCGCGCCGCCGACTTCATCGAGACGACCCAGCCGCGTCGCGGGCACGAGGCCCCCGCAGGGCTGTGGGTCACGCCTTCCCCCGCCACGCCAGAGCCTCCCGAGCCCGATCTCGCGGTGCTGCGCAAGTACGACATGCTGGCCGCGCCCCTCGGGCTCCCGTCCCAGTCTGGCCCGATCTCGCACGTCGCCCGGCCGCGATCAGACGCCTACCCCGAGCTGCTCGAGCTGGCCGAGGAGTACGACGCCCCGACCTCGCTGGTCTGGCGTCGGCTGCGCCGTGGTGAGCAGCTGTTCGCGACGCTGCGGGCCGACGGGATGATCGAGCTGCCCGACGGTCGGGTGTTCGACGACCCGTCGAAGGCGGCCCAGGCGGCGGCGAAGACCGACGGGGAGCTCGACGGCTGGTACTCGTGGCGGCTCGGTGACGGATCGACCCTGGCCGAGGCCATCGAGGTGATGTACCAGAGCTGAGCGCGGGAGGGCAGCCCGCCGGCTGGTGGGCTCAGGCGGCTGGTGGGCTCAGGCCCAGCCGTACCCGGCCAGCCAACGGTCGAGCTCGGCGTAGAACTGCCGACGCGGGGCGCGCGCGGAGAGCACCAGGTCGTGCAGACCCCCGGCGATCCTCACCACCGTGACCACCGGCCCCAGCTGCACCGCCCGGCTGACGGCTGCTTCTACATCGATCACCACGTCGGCGCGGCGCATCTCTTCGCTCCAGGTGGTGCTCATGATGGAGCGGTCCGATGCGGCCACCAGGATCGGCACGTCGATGGACAGCCCCCGGGCCACGGTGGCGTGCCCGGTGATGATCGCGTTCAGCCAGCCGGGGTGCACCGGGAACATCGGTGTCGGGCGCCAGCGCTCGTCGTAGCTCCACTCCGCGCCGGTCGCCTCCTGGATGGCGCGCGTCGACCAGCCCGGGTCGATGTTCGGCAGCGCCGCCTTTGGCTGGAAGCGAGCGAGCTGGGCGATCGCGGGTGCCGACACGGCGCGCACCACGGCCGAGCCCTGCATCTCCAGCCACGGGGAGTTGAGCACCAGGCTGCTCACCCGGCCCGGGAAGCGGTCGGCCCACAGGCACGCGATCAGCCCGCCGGTGGAGTGCCCCATGAGCAGCACCCGCGCGTGGGGTCCGTGCTCGTCCTCGATGACGTCCAGCGCGGCGGCCAGGTCCTCGTCGTAGACGTCCAGGTTGTCGGTGTAGTTCGGGGTCTGGTGCTCGCGCAGGCTGCGCCCGTGCTTGCGCAGGTCCAGGGCGTAGAAAGCAGCGGCGTGGGAGGTCCAGAAGCGGGCGAGCTCGGCCTGGAAGAAGTAGTCGGACCAGCCGTGCAGGTACAGCACCACGCGGACGGCTCGCACCGGCTCCGGCGTGGAGGACAGGTAGCGCACCAGCGTGGTGACCACCGGGCCCTCGTCGTCGTCCTCCAGGGGGAGCGTCAGCGACTCGAAACCCTCGCCGAGAACATCAGGCTGCCAGTCGTCCACCCCTCGACCGTAACCGAGCAAGGATGATCGCTCAGCGGGTGCGGATGTTGTCGCGGAGGAACTCGCCGACCAGGGTGCCGACCTGGTCGTGCTCGATGAGGAAGCCGTCGTGGCCGAAAGGTGAGCGCACGACGCGCACCGGGCCGGAGCGGGGGATCGCGGCGGCGACCCGCTCGGACTGCTCGCGGGTGAACAGCCGGTCGGAGTCGACGGCGACGATCAGCGCCTTGGCGGTCACCCCGGCGAGCGCCTCCTCGACCCCGCCACGGTCACGGCCCAGGTCGTGGGTCACCATGGTGCGGGTGAGCAGCACGTAGGAGTTCGCGTCGAAGCGGCGCACCAGCTTGTCGCCGTGGTGGTCCAGGTACGACTGCACCGCGAAACGGCCGCCCTCCAACGGCTCCTCGCCGCCCTGCGGGATGCGGCCGAAGCGGGTGTCGAGCTCGTCGCCGGAGCGGTAGGTCTGGTGGGCGATCTGCCGGGCCAGGCCGAGGCCGACGTGCGGCCCCTCGCCGTCGGGCGCGTCGTAGTAGTCGCCGTCGCGGTAGCGGGCGTCACCGGTGACGGCGGCGATCTGGGTGTGGAACGACGCGACCTGGTCGCCAGACGTCGCGGCGGCGGTCGCGATGGCGCACACCCGCTCCACCCGGTCGGGCACGGTGGCCGCCCACTCCAGGGCACGGTGCCCGCCCATCGAGGCGCCGACCACCAGGGCGAAGCGGTCGATGCCGAGGTGGTCGGCCAGCCTGACCTCCGCCGCGACCTGGTCGCGCACGGTGAGCAGCGGGAAGCGGGAGCCCCACGGGCGTCCGTCGGCCGCGTCGGACGCGGGGCCGGTGGAGCCCTGGCAGCCACCCAGCACGTTGGGGGCGACCACGAACCACCGGTCGGTGTCGATGGCCTTCCCGGGGCCGACGACCTCTGACCACCAGCCCTCGGTCGGGTGCCCGTCGGCCGGGCCGACGACGTGGGAGTCTCCGGTCAGGGCGTGCAAGATCAGCACCGCGTTGGAGTGGTCGGCGTTCAGCGCGCCCCAGGTCTCGTAGGCCAGACGCACGGCGGGCAGGTGCTCGCCGGACTCCAGGTCCAACGAGCCCAGGTCCGCGAGCTGGCGGTGTCCCACCGGGTCGCCGTCGCGCCAGGCCGCGCTGGCCGGGGCCGGGGGGCGCTCGGCCAGGGGGAGCCGGCTGGGCCGGGCACCGGCGGGCTGGGCGTGCCCGCCCAGCGTCGCTGAGCGTCGCCGGGCGACGGGCACGTCCGAGGACGCTCTCCTGCTCACGGCTTCGAGGGTACGGGACAGATCGAAGGCAGACACGGTCTCGTCCGCCGATCGGCCGTCAGCCCGGCGACGCTCGCTCATGTCATGCCTCCTTCGCAGCCCGGAACCCGACCTCTAGATCGGCAAGGATGTCGTCGATGTGCTCGATCCCCACGGCCAGCCGCACCAGGCCCGGCGTGACCCCGGCCCGGACCTGCTCGTCCGGGTTGAGCTGGGAGTGGGTGGTCGAGGCCGGGTGGACGACCAACGACCGCACGTCGCCGATGTTCGCGACGTTGGAGTGCAGCGTCAGCGCCGAGACGAACGCCTGACCCGCCTCACGACCGCCCGGCAGCTCGAAGGAGAGCACCGCGCCGGCGCCCTTCGGGGCGTACTTGCGCTGGTTGGCGTGCCACGGGCTGGACTCGAGCCCGGCGTAGATCACGCGGTCGACGTCGTCACGGGCCTCGAGCCACTCGGCCACCCGCTGGGTGTTGGCCACGTGACGCTCCATGCGCAGCGACAGCGTCTCGATGCCCTGGGCGACGAGGAAGGCGTTGAACGGGCTGACCGCACAGCCCAGGTCGCGCAGCAGCTGGGCGCGGGCCTTGAGGATGAAGGAGAGGTTCGCGCCGAAGGGTCCGCCGACGCCCAGGTCCGGGGCCCAGCGCAGGCCGTGGTAGCTGGGGTCGGGCTCGTTGAAGCCGGGGAACCTCGAAGGGTCGCGGGCGTAGTCGAAGTTCCCCGAGTCGACGATCACGCCGGCGACGGCCGTGCCGTGGCCGCCGAGGTACTTCGTGGCCGAGTGCACGACGAGGTCGGCGCCCCACCGGATCGGCTGGACGAGGTACGGGGTGCCGATGGTGTTGTCGACGATCAGCGGCACGCCGTTCTCGTGGGCCACCCCTGCGACCAGCTCGATGTCGAGCACGTCGGACTTCGGGTTGGGGATGCTCTCAGCGAAGAACACCTTGGTGTTCGGGCGCACCGCGGCCTGCCAGGCGTCGGCGTCGTGGGGGTCGGTGACGAAGGAGACCTCGAGGCCGATCTTCTTCAGCGTGTGCGCGAACAGGTTGTGGGTGCCCCCGTACAGCGACGGGCTGGCGACCACGTGGTCACCGGCCTCGGCGACGTTGAGGATCGCGAGGGTGGTCGCGCTCTGGCCCGAGGAGAGCAGCAGCGCGCCGACACCGCCCTCGAGCGAGGCGATCCGGTGCTCCACGACCTCTTGCGTCGGGTTGTTCAGGCGGGTGTAGATGGGGCCCAGGTCACGCAGCGCGAACCGCTCGGCTGCCGCCTCGGCGCTGGGGAACACGAAGGACGTGGTCTGGTAGATCGGCAGCGCGCGGGATCCGGTGTCGCTGTCAGGGGTCTGCCCGGCGTGGATCTGCCGGGTCTCGAAGTGCCAGCTCTCGTTGCTCATTCGTCAGGTCTTCCTGTGAGGTGCACGTCGACCGTGCGACGTCGACCGTGCGGGGACGGGGGTCGCCACACAGACAAGAAGACCAGGTGGTGCTGAGGGCCGCTCGCCTGCGAGGCAGGGGGGTTCGGCGCACGATCGAGCCTGAGGCTCGGGCAGACCGCGACGATCTGCGGGCACAGTCGAGCGTGCGCTGATCAGCGGCACATTCGACGGGACATGCGATCAGGGTAAGGCGTCGGTGCGCCGGGAGGGTACGAGTGTCTCACGATGTGGACGTCGAGCCGGGTTCTCTGCGGGTTCGAGCCCGGCTCGCGGGTCAGGGCGTGGCGTGAGGGTGGTGCTGGGTGTCATCAGCGTGACGCGGGGTACGGGTGATGCTGGTGAGGCAGATGTGGCGATAGCTCACTGATGGGACAAAAGGGGATAGCGTGGCAGTTGTCTCCAGGGCTTCAGGTCGGGTCGGGAACGGCCGATCACCTCAGAGTGCCGGCTCACCCTGGGCTGCGCCACGAGGAGGTTTGGATGCAGGCGCGCAGCCCGCACACCCAGCGCAGACGTCGTCGCGCCTGGACCGCCGTCGTCGCTGCCGTCGCCGCGGCGACGTTGACCGTGCCAGCAGCGTCCGCTGACGACAACCGTCCTCCCAGCGACAGGGACGTGCGCCAGGCCAGGGACGCCGTGACGCGGGCGGCCGGCTCTGTCGCGCAGATGGAGGTCCAGCTCGCCCAGCTCGCCGCTGCCGAGCAGGCCGCCCAGATCAGGGTGCAGCAGGCCGGTGAGGTCTACGCCCAGGCGTTGGACGCCTCGCAGCGCGCGGAGGCGGCGGCTGCCGTCGCGGCGGAGGAGAAGACCAAGGCTGACGCGGAGGCCGAGGCGGCGCGCGGCAGGCTGGCGCAGGTCGCCCGACGGCTCGCGAGCACCGGCGGCCCGGCCGACGCGCTGACCAGCATGCTCTCTGCCGACGGTTTCGCCGAGGTCGCGGAGCGCACCACCCAGCTGGAGCAGATCACCGGCAAGGCCGACGAGGCCGTCCAGGAGTACCGGGCCGCCCAGCTGGTGGCGCAGACCATGGACCAACGGGCCAAGAACGCCGCCGTCGCGGCGGTGCAGGCCCAGAGCGCGGCGGAGTCGGCGCTCGCCACCGCCCAGCAGACAGAGGCTGACACCCAGGCCGCTCTGGCCTCGGCCTCGGCTCAGCGTGAACAGCTGATCGCGCAGCTGGCGGCGGCTCAGCAGACGAGCGTCGCGGTCGAGCGCGCCAGGCAGGCCGACATCGAGGCGCAGCGCCAGGCTCAGGCCCGCGCGGCTGCCGAGGCCGCCGCCGCCGAGGCCGCACGCAGGGCCGCCGCGAACCAGGGCTCGGGCTCGTCGGGCTCGGGCAGCTCGGGCTCTGGCTCGTCCGGTTCTGGCTCGTCGGGTTCAGGTTCGTCTGGTTCTGGTTCGTCGGGCTCCGGCTCGTCTGGCACGGGGACGACCCCTGGGGGAGGGTCGAGCAACGGTTCGGCGACCCAGGGTCAGACCGCCGTCGCCTGGGCGATGACGCAGATCGGCAAGCCCTACCTCTGGGGCGGCTCCGGCCCTGCCGCCTACGACTGCTCAGGGCTCACCCAGCAGGCGTGGAGGGCCGCGGGGGTGTCCCTGCCGCACTCCTCGGCAGCGCAGTACACCAGGGTCCGCAAGATCCCGTTCTCTGAGCTGCGCACCGGCGACCTGGTCTTCTGGGCCACCGACCCGTCGAACCCGGCGACGATCTACCACGTCGCCCTGTGGGTGGGCCCCAACAGCATCCTCGAGGCCCCCGCCCCCGGCGGTTTCGTCCGCACCTTCCCCCTGTACGGCTACGCCAACCTGGTCCCCTACGGAGGCCGCCCCTAGTCCTTCTGCTGGTGGGCCTTCTCGGCACGGGCGCGGATGCCGCGCATCATCTTCTCGGTCATCACGAAGCTGATGAGACCGATCGGCTCGATCATCAGGCCGTCCCAGCCTGAGCGGTAGGCGTAGCGCTCGCGGATCACCAGGCGGGTGGTGCCCCGGTTGCCCCGGCGCACGATGAACGACCAGGTGGACTCGGGCATCGGCACGTCGTCGCCGCCAGCGCCGTGCAGCACCAGGGCACGCTCGGGGGTCACCTCGGCGACCTCGAGCGCCACCGTGGGGTGCAGGTAGACCTTGTCGCCGGCCTCGAGGTGCTGCCAGCGCTCCTCGATCCGGTCGGCGGAGGTGATGCCGCACCCGACCAGGTTCTCCAGGGCGTCGTAGGAGTAGAAGCCACCCCGGTCGGCCCCGATCTGCACCACCCATCGCCACACCTCCTCGGGCGGTGCGGCGATGGTCACCGCCCGCGTGGCCACGAGGTTGGCGTGCGGTACCAGACTGTCACCGGGCAGCTCGGCGTCGAGCTCGGCCTCGGTGGCCCCGAAGTGGAGCCACGCGCTGCGCAGCAGCGGCAGGTTGGCGACCCCGACGAGGGCCGCGGTGAGCAGGGCTTGCCGTACCGAAGGACGCCGGATCATGCCCCTACCCCACCACGTCCCCGGCCCCGAGTCCAGGGAACGAAGAACCCGCTCTGCTCCCAGGCAACCTCGCTCGACGCCCGATCGCCAGCGCCTCACTTCCTGATGTCCCCCGATCGGGTGGCGCTTGTCCCCAGAAGTGGGGACACCGATTCGTGGGGTCGGATTGTCCGAATCCGGTAGGTTTTCGAGCGAGCAGAACGCGAGGAGGAGGTTGCCTTGGGCGGGTACACGGTGGATCGAGCAGCGATGGCCGCGGCGATCACGGCGTTGGAGCTGGAAGCGAGGCACGTCGCGGACGATCTCGATCAGCTCGAGCTCGCGGTCGCGGCTCTGAGGGACCGATGGTCAGGCGAGGCTCAGGCGGCCTACGACGCTGCTCAGAGCCAGTGGGCGATCGGGATGAGAGGCATCAATGGTGTCCTGAGGCGGGCCGCTCAGGGCTGCCAGGCGTCCCACGACGCCTACACCGCGGCCTACAACAGGATGAACCAGGGGTTGTTGTGAGCGACATGGCGGCGCAGATGCGTCAGATGCTGGAGGAGAGCAAGAGCCTCCAGGAGGAGGGCAGAGGGCTCGGGGAGTGGCTGCGGTCGTTCCAGGTGGACCTCGGGAACCTGGTAGAGATCGAGCTCGACGAGTCTGGTGTCCCCGTGAGCGTGCGTTTCACACGTGAGGCTCAGGGGGCCACGCCTGAGCAGATCGAGGCTGCGACGAGCCGTGCGGTGGTCGAGGGCTTCATGGAACGTCGCGGGATCACCCCGGACCCGCAGGGGACCCAAGAGCTTCTCCTGGGGCTCATGGGGGGAGGGCTGCCAGAGCCGCAGACGGTGGCGGGGCCTGACAGGCGGGTCAGCATCGACGTCCTGGCCGGTCGGCCGGTGCGGTTGCGGTTCGCCGAGGGCTTTGTCGCGAACCGCAGGCTGGACGAGGTCGCCCAGTCCGTGCTCGACACCTGCACCGCGGTGCTGACCAGTTCTGGCGAGACGAGGGAGTACTGACATGGGTATGGAAGGAGTCGACCCGGCAGACCTGCGAGCGGACGCGAGCGGCCACTGGCAGCCGTGGTGCGAGGAGACCGCACGCATCGGGCTGGTGTTGCCACCGTGCATGGTGATGACCTCTGCTCCAGACTGGTCGGCCATCCCCGGGGCGCAGGACGTTCGCACCGCATGGATGGAGACGGTGGGCAAGCTCACGGGGTACTACGCCGACGGCGCGCGGATCATGAGCGGGATCGTCACCAGGCTCAACGACTGTGCTGAGGCCGCCGAAGAGGCTGATCGGATCGCGAAGGAAGAGGCCGATCAGGTCGAGAAGGAGATGGAGTCCCTGCCAGGTGGGGGCGGTCCGGGCGGTGGCGGCGGTGGCGGCTGCCCGCCAGGGGGTGGTGACATCGCGCCGCCGGTGCCGGAGATGCCGGGTACCGAGGTGCCTGAGCCGGAGGCACCTGAAGAGCCGGAGCTGGAGGAGCCTGAGGAGCCGGAGCCTGAGGAGCCGGGGCTGGAGGAGCCTGAGGTGCCTGAAGAGCCTGAGGTGCCGGGTGCTGAGGTGCCGGGTGCTGAGGTGCCGGGTGCTGAGGTGCCGGGTGCTGAGGTGCCGGG
>WQWY01000027.1 GCA_009785115.1 Micrococcales bacterium | reverse complement strand
GAGGGGTGGAAGCCTCTGCTTCCGGAGGCCAGGGGTGGCAGCGCTCCTGAGTGACGTCTCGACGGTCTGGCTCCAGACCACACACCCTTCTCGCGTGCGGGCAGACGGCTGGTGTCGTCTGCCGCGAACGTGGCCTCTGACGGGACCTGGTCGGCCGACGATTCGTTGTTCACAGCGACCGATCTGGCTGCCGTAGTCTGCTCGGCATGGGTCTCTCGCTGATCTGGGCGCAGACGCCGGACGGGGTGATCGGTGTCGACGGCACGATGCCGTGGCGGCTGCCTGAGGACCTGGGCCGGTTCCGGCGGCTCACCACGGGGTGCCCGGTGCTCATGGGGCGCCGCACCTGGGAGTCGCTGCCGGTGTCGATGCGACCGCTGCCGGGCCGCGAGAACATCGTGCTCTCGTCGCACCGTGGCTTCGTGGCCCTGGGTGCGACGGTCGTCCGGACGCTGGAGGAGGGCCTCGCGACGATCGGAGACAGGCAGGGGTGGGTGATCGGGGGAGAGAGGGTCTTCGCCGAGACGTTGCCGCTGGCCGACCGGCTCGAGGTGACCTTCGTGGACCTGAGCCTCCACGGGGACACCTTCGCCCCGGCCGTGGACGAGCGTGCATGGCTGCCGGTGGCCTCCGACCCCGCCGACGGCTGGCACACCTCGACGAACGAGAGCATCCGGTACCGGTTCGTCACCTACGCTCGTCGTCCAGAGCCCTCGGTGCCGGGCGCGTCGTGACCGCCCTGCCGCTGGACGTGGTCGCGCTGGCTCGGCAGATCGCCACCCGCGCGCACGACGGTCAGGTGGACAAGGCCGGGCACCCCTACATCGGCCATCCTGCCCGTGTGGCCGCCAGGGTCGAGGCCGACGGCGGCGACGAGCGTGCGGTGGCCGCGGCCTGGCTGCACGACGTGCTGGAAGACACCCCGGTCACGGCGGCGGGCCTGCTCGCGGCGGGGATGCCTGCCGAGGTGGTGGAGGCGGTCCAAGCCGTGACTCGTCGCGACGGCGAGCCCGTCGAGCGGTACTTCGCCCGGATCAACGCCCACCCGCTCGCCGTGCGCGTCAAGCACGCCGACCTCGCTGACAACACCGACCCCGCACGCACCGTCGAGCTCGACCCCGCCACAGCCCGCCGTCTGGCGGCTAAGTACGCCCGAGCCGCCCGGCTGCTCGACCCCCTTCCGTGACCTGCCTCCGCCGTGACCTCTCGCCGTCCTGCTCGACGTCGGCACAGGTCCAGGAGCCCGCACCTGACGGCAGAACCACGCTCGACGCTTCGACCGTCCGCGGGGAGTCTGGCAAACATGTCGCACGCGGGTGCGCCGCGGGCGGTACCGTGGCCCCTATGCCGCAGGTCACCTCGTCGTCGCGTCCGTTCGGAGCCGTCCTCACCGCCATGGTCACACCCATGAAGGTTGACGGCTCCCTCGACGTCGAAGCCGGGGTGCGGCTCGCGAAGTGGCTGGTCGAGCGCGGCAACGACGGCCTCGTCCTCAACGGGACCACCGGAGAGGCACCGACCACGCACGCCCCGGAGAAGGCCGAGCTGGTCGCGGCGGTCGTCGAGGCCGTCGGCGACGAGGCGTTCGTCGTGGCCGGTGCTGGCTCCAACGACACCGCGCACGCGGTGCGGATGGCCGAGCAGGCCGCCGAGGCCGGGGCGCACGGCCTGCTCGTCGTCAGCCCGTACTACTCCCGGCCGTCGCAAGAGGGCCTGGCCCAGCACATCGAGGCCGTGGCCGGCTCGACCGACCTGCCGGTGATGCTCTACGACATCCCCGGCCGCGCCGGGGTTCGCGTCGCACCCGAGACGCTGGCACGGCTGGCCGAGCACCCGCGTGTCGTCGCCATGAAGGACGCCACCGGTGACGTGGTCGCGGCCGGGCGGTCGATGGCGCGCACCGACCTGGCCTGGTACTCCGGGGACGACGCGCTGTACCTGCCGATGCTCGCGCTCGGCGCGACGGGCGTCGTCTCGGTCGCCGCGCACGCCGCCGCGCCGCTGTTCGCCCAGCTGGCTCGCGCGTGGGACGCGGGCGACGCCGCCGGGGCGCTGACAGCCCACCGCGCGATGCTCCCCGCGATCGAGGCGCTCAACGGCGCCGGGATGCAGGCCGCTGCCGCGAAAGCCGCCTGCCAGCTGCTCGGGGTGCTCGACTCGCGGGCCACCCGCCTGCCGGTGACCCCGTACACCGACGACGAGGTGGCTGGGGTGCGCGACGGGCTCGTGCGCGCCGGGCTGCTCCCTTCATGACCTCTGACCCCACATCCGTCTTCTCTCTGACCTCCGTACCCGTGACGGCGGCCTCGCCGCTGCCCACCAGCTGAACAGGACCACGCGTGAGCCACCCGCACCCCGAGCTGTCCCCGCCGCCGCCGCTGCCTCCCCAGACCCTGCGCGTGGTCGCGCTGGGCGGGCTGGGCGAGGTCGGCCGCAACATGGCTGTTCTCGAGCTGGACGGCCGCCTGCTCATCATCGACTGCGGGGTGCTGTTCCCCGAGGACCACCAGCCGGGCGTGGACCTGATCCTGCCCGACTTCGACTACATCGCGGATCGCCTGGACGACGTCGAGGCCGTCGTGCTGACTCACGGGCACGAGGACCACATCGGAGCGGTGCCCTACCTGCTGCGGCTGCGACCGGACATCCCGCTGATCGGCTCCCAGCTGACCCTGGCCTTCGTCGAGGCCAAGCTGAAAGAGCACCGCATCACCCCGTACACCCTGACCGTCAAGGAAGGGTCGCGGGAGAAGCTGGGCGCGTTCGACTGCGAGTTCGTCGCCGTGAACCACTCGATCCCCGACGCGCTCGCGGTGTTCGTGCGGACGGCGGCCGGCACGGTGCTGCACACCGGCGACTTCAAGATGGACCAGTTGCCGCTGGACGGGCGGATCACCGACCTGCGCGCCTTCGCCCGGTTCGGAGAGGAGGGGGTCGACCTGTTCATGGTCGACTCCACCAACGCCGAGGTGCCCGGGTTCGTCGCGGGGGAGCGGGAGATCGGCTCGGCGCTCGACCGGGTGTTCCACGAGTCGGCGGGCCGGGTCGTCGTCGCGTCCTTCGCCTCCCACGTGCACCGGGTGCAGCAGGTGATGGACGCCGCCGCTGCCCACGAGCGCAGGGTCGCGCTGGTCGGGCGGTCCATGGTGCGCAACATGAAGATCGCCTCCGACCTGGGCTACCTCACCGTGCCACCGGGTGTGCTGGCGGACATCAAGGACGTCAGCTCGCTGCCCGACGACCAGATCGTGCTCATGTGCACCGGGTCGCAGGGCGAGCCGATGGCGGCGCTGTCCCGGATCGCCAACAACGATCACCAGGTCAAGGTCGGCCCGGGCGACACGGTGATCCTCGCCTCGTCCCTGATCCCCGGCAACGAGAACGCCGTGTTCCGGGTCATCAACGGGCTCACCAGGCTGGGTGCCCGCGTCGTGCACTCGGGGAACGCCAAGGTCCACGTCTCGGGTCACGCCTCGGCGGGCGAGCTGACCTACTGCTTCAACATCCTGCGCCCGGCCAACGTGCTGCCGGTGCACGGCGAGGTGCGTCACCTCGTGGCGGCCGGGGCTCTGGCTGTGCAGACGGGGGTGCCCCCGGAGCGGGTGCTGCTGGCCGAGGACGGCGTGGTGGTCGACCTCGCCGACCACAGGGCAAGCATCGTCGGCGTCGTGCCCTGCGGGTACGTCTACGTCGACGGCTCGTCGGTCGGCACGATCACCGAGGCCGAGCTCAAAGATCGACGCATCCTCGGTGACGAGGGCTTCGTGTCGATCTTCGCCGTGGTCTCCGCCTCCGACGGCTCGGTGCTCGCCGGCCCGCAGATCCACGCGCGTGGTGTCGCCGAGGCCGACGAGGTCTTCGACTCGATCATCCCCCAGGTCTCAGCCGCCTTGACCGAGGCTGCGAGCCAGGGCGCCGACACCCACCAGCTCCAGCAGGTGATCCGCCGCGTCGTCGGCCGCTGGGCCTCCAACCGCCTCCGCCGCCGCCCCATGATCATCCCCGTCGTCGTCGAGGCATAGCGGCGACACCCCTCGTTGAGAGATGTTCGCTCAGGCTGTGATGAGCGGTCTCAGAGCTTGGTGAGGGTATCGGGCAAGGCTGTGGGGACAGCGGTGGTCGCGGTGCGTCGGTCGAGGGTGACGAAGGTGCCGTTGTGGTGGGCTGCCAGGGCGATGAGGTAGGTGTCGGTGATCTGGTTGGGTCCGAGCATCCGAGTGCCGTCGATGTGAGCGGGGTCGAGGGGCGGGACGTCGTCGGGCCAGAGCTCGTGGTGAGGCGTCTGGGTCGCGTCGCGCAGGCGTGACATGGCGTCGGCGACCGGCAGGGTGCGCGGGTAGGCAGGTTGGGAGACGACCCGTACGTATCCGGTCTGCGTGATCGGACAGGACGCCCAGCCCTCGGTGATGTTGGCGGACAGCCAGTCCGTCGCGATGCGGTGGTGGGCGTGGTTGGCGTCGAGGAGTGCGATGAGGACACTGACGTCCAGCAGCGCTCTCATATCCCTTGGTCTTCTCTGATGGTGTTCACCAGGTCTTGAGTGACGACGGGACCAGGGCTGGGCGGGATGGGGCGGAACCCGAAGAGATCGGGGGCGTCTGGGGTGTCGTGCGCAGCAGGCTGGCTGGGGATCTGGCCTGTCAGAGCGGTGCGCACGAGGTCGGAGATGACCTCTCCTGTGGTGCGGCGCTGGGACGAGGCGATCTCCTTGGCAGCGACCAGCACGTCGTCATCGATAGTCAGTGTCGTGCGCATGCATCTGATGCTACTGCATCAACCGTCTCGTGAGAAGACGGCGTGGTCGGCCTGAACAGCAACGTCGGCAAGACATGCCTTGATGTCGTCCGCTGTCAGATAGGGGTAGTCCTCGAGGATCTCGGCGCGGTCGGCGCGCGACGCCAGCAACGACAGCACGTCAGCGACGCGCATGCGCGTGCCGCGAACCACTGGGCGTCCGTGGACGACCTCTGGGTCGATCGAGATGTGGTCGAGCAGCGCCACTCAGCACTCGATGGTGACGAAGACGGGCTCGCCGTCGGGGAGGAAGTGGATGGACGGCCAGTAGCCGTCGAGGAAGGACTCGGCGAAGACCGTCTGGTCGTCGGAGAGCTCCAGGCTGAACGCCCCGCAGTGGTACACCGAGAGGCGGTGCACCCCGAAGCTGTCCACGAACTGCTCGTGGTCGTCTCGGGTGTCCGTCCCGTTGGCACCCCACTGCCACAGGAACTCCACGGCCATGGCGAGCAGCTGCGGCAGGTAGTCGAGCATCCAGCAGGTGATGGGGAGCAGCGCCTCGACTCGCTCGCGGCCGGCGCTGCAGAAACGGACCTGGACCGGGCCGAGCGCGGTCGGGACCTGGTACGCGCTCACACCCTCGACAGGATCGAACACCACGGCGCCGAGGCGTGCGTCGTGCAAGGTGGCCGTCAGCTCAGAACCGTCGGCGTCGGGTGCTGGGACGGTGGGCAGGCCGAACAGCTCACCCTCGAGGTGGGCCTGGTGCTCCGGGTGCAGCTCGGGCGGGATCATGATCCCCGGGGTGGCGAGCT
Source organism: Micrococcales bacterium (assembly GCA_009785115.1). Classification (GTDB taxonomy): domain Bacteria; phylum Actinomycetota; class Actinomycetes; order Actinomycetales; family Cellulomonadaceae; genus Cellulomonas. The sequence continues at coordinate 23,769 of WQWY01000027.1, read as the reverse complement.
GCCCGGGGGTGACCCGGACCTCGCGGCCGTCGTCGGCGCGGAGCACCACACGCCCGGCGTCGTGCTCGACGGAGACGACGCGGAACGTGTCGGGGAGGTCACGGACGCTCCCAGACCCGCCGCCTGACACCCTGACCTGCTGGCGACCGTCGGCCATCTCGACCGTGACCTGTCCGTCCAGAACCTGCACCCGTCTGCTCCCGCCTTCGTCGGAATGTCCAGCCGAAGGCTACCCCTCAGAGACCTGGCGAGGGTGATTTCGTCGCGCATGACGCATATCTAGGCCATGAGTCCCCCGGTCGGCGCAGGTCAGAGTGCTCCGCATGTGCGGGTCGCGGCGCGCCTGTGGACCCGGCGGCGTGTCGCTTTGGTTACGGTGATGCCCGTGGCTTCTCGGACGTCTGCGGCACCCGCCGCCCGCTCTGGTCCCGGCGGGCGCCAGACCAAGGGCGGTCGCGGCGCGCCCGGCTCCAGGTCGACCACGTCCAAGCAGCCGGTGACCAAAGGACCTCCGTCTACCGCGTCGATACCTGTGCGAGCGGTGCGCGGCACCTGGATGGGCGCCGCGCACCTGGTCGGCGGGACCGCGCGACGGGTGGGCCAGGGAGCCCGCGACCTGGACCCCGCCCACCGTCGGGACGGGGTCGCGTTCTTCCTGCTCGGCCTCGCCGTGGTGGTCGCCGCACGGGAGTGGTTCTCGCTGTCGGGCACCGCTGGTGAGGCGATCCACTGGGTGTTCGCCGGAGCGCTGGGCCTGCTGGCCAAGGGGGTGCCGCTGGTGCTCGCCTGGTTCGCCGTGCGGCTGATGCGGCACCCGGACAAGACAGCGGCCAACGGGCGTATCGGCATCGGGATCACCGCGCTGGCCGTGGCCGTCGCCGGTCTCGTCCACCTCTCCGCGGGGCAGCCTGGCATGAAGACCTGGCCGGCGCTGCGCGACGCGGGAGGGCTGGTCGGCTGGGTGGCAGCGACCCCCCTGGCGACGCTGCTGTCCGCGGTGGTGACCACCATCCTCATGGTGCTGCTGGCCGTGTTCGGGCTGCTGGTGGTGACCGCGACGCCGGTGAACCAGGTCTGGCCGAGGCTGCGTGCCCTGCTCGTCGCGGACCCCGAGGCCGAGGACGCCGAGACCGCTGCTGAGGCCGGTACCGCCCGCCGCCGAGGGCTGCTCGGCCGACGGCGAGGGAAGGCGGCCCCTGACGACTCGCGCCTGGACCGCTACGACGGCGACGAGGCCTTCGAGAAGGCCCACCTGGTCGAGCCCGTCGACGAGCCCAGCGCGGAGCCGAAGGGGTCGAAGAGGTCGAAGGGCATCGCGTCGGCGCCGACACAGGTCATCGAGACCTTCCCGGAGGACGAGCCCTCGGGGGACGACCCGACGACGGTGCTCCCGGACGAGCCGCACCCGCTGGTCGCACCCGCGACCCGGGCCGTGCCCCGTGGCGAGCAGCCCATGCTCGAAGGTGACGTTCTGTACCTGCTGCCGTCAGAGGACGCGCTGGGCAAGGGCGCCCCGCACAAGGTGCGCTCGGCGGCCAACGACCGCGTCGTGGAGTCGCTGACGTCGGTGCTGGAGCAGTTCGAGATCGACGCCCAGGTCACGGGGTTCACGCGCGGCCCGACGGTGACCCGTTACGAGGTCGAGCTCGGCCACGGGGTGAAGGTCGAGCGGGTGACCGCGCTGTCGCGCAACATCGCCTACGCGGTGGCCAGCGCCGACGTCCGCATCCTGTCGCCCATCCCCGGCAAGTCCGCGATCGGCATCGAGATCCCCAACTCCGACCGCGAGACGGTCGCGCTCGGTGACGTGCTGCGCTCGTCGGTGGCCCGGCGCACCGACCACCCCATGGTGGTCGGGGTCGGCAAGGACGTCGAGGGCGGCTACGTCGTGGCCAACCTGGCGAAGATGCCGCACCTGCTCGTCGCGGGCGCCACAGGCTCGGGCAAGTCGAGCTTCGTCAACTCGATGATCACGTCGATCCTCATGCGCTCCACACCTGACCAGGTGCGGATGATCTTGGTGGACCCCAAGCGTGTCGAGCTCACCGTGTACGAGGGCATCCCGCACCTCATCACCCCGATCATCACCAACCCCAAGAAGGCCGCCGAGGCCCTGGACTGGGTGGTCAAGGAGATGGAGGCCCGGTACGACGACCTGGCCACCTTCGGCTTCAAGCACGTCGACGACTTCAACGCCGCCGTGCAGGCCGGGAAGGTCAAGCCGCTGCCGGGCAGCGAGCGCAAGATCGCGACCTACCCGTACCTGCTGGTCATCGTGGACGAGCTGGCTGATCTGATGATGGTCGCCCCCCGTGACGTGGAGGCGTCCATCCAGCGGATCACCCAGCTGGCCCGGGCCGCCGGCATCCACCTGGTGCTCGCCACCCAACGCCCGTCGGTCGACGTGGTCACCGGGCTCATCAAGGCCAACGTGCCGTCACGTCTGGCCTTCGCGACCTCGTCGCTGACCGACTCCCGCGTGGTGCTCGACCAGCCCGGGGCCGAGAAGCTCGTCGGCCAGGGCGACGCGCTGTTCTTGCCCATGGGTGCGGCCAAGCCGATGCGCACCCAGGGTGCCTGGGTCACCGAGTCGGAGATCCACGAGGTCGTGGAGCACGTCAAGACGCAGGCCAAGCCCGACTACCGCCCGGATGTCGCCGTCGCGGCGGCGAAGAAGCAGGTGGACGAGGACATCGGTGACGATCTCGACCTGTTGCTCCAGGCTGCCGAGCTGGTCATCACCACCCAGTTCGGCTCGACCTCGATGCTCCAGCGCAAGCTCCGGGTCGGCTTCGCCAAGGCGGGGCGTCTCATGGACCTGCTGGAGTCGCGCGAGATCGTCGGCCCCTCCGAGGGCTCCAAGGCCCGCGACGTGCTGGTCAGACCCGACGACCTGGCCGCCACGCTCGCCCTGCTGCGCGGCGAGGCCCTGCCGCCGGACGACGACACCGACGACGCGCCCTGGGACGACGACGAGGCCTGATCTCGGCTGGTCACCTCGGCGGCAGGTCTGCGCACGGGGCAGCCGGACCTCGCCCGTCACACCTGGCGGGGCTGTCGCGGGCTCAGCCGGTGCTCGGGGTCCAGCGTGTCTCTGGGGCTCAGCCTGGGCGGACGACGACCGCCGGGTCGCCGGTCAGCGTCGGGGGTGTGGCAGCGACCGAGACCTGCGGGCCGACGGCGGCCACGACCCGGGCCGTCCGCTGGGCGACCGCCGCGGCCGACAGCGCCCCGACCCCGTCGGGGATCTCCGTGAGCGCGTGCACCCGGTGCCCGCCCCTGCGGTCGACCGTGATCGGCAGGTACTCCACCGAGGTGACCAGGGGAGGCCCGGCCGCGACGCCCGCCGCCGGGAACGCCCCCGTCGCGGTGACGTGCGCGACGAGCAGCACCCCGGACGAGGTGTCGGCGACACAGCACGCCTCGTCTTGGTTGGAGATGTGGTTCCCGAGGCCGTAGGCCACCCACATGCCCTGACCGGAGGGGCCACCAGGCAGCAGCTCGATCGGTTGCGGGACGTGCGCGTGGTGACCGATGACGAGGTCGACCACGCCAGAGGCCGCCAGAGCGGTGGCGACCTCGACCTGCTCGCGGGTGGGTGCGGTCCGGTACTCCGCGCAGCAGTGCAGCGTCACCAGCACCATGTCGGCACCCGCCGCCCGCGCGGCCGTGGCGTCCTCGACCAGCCGGTCGGCGTCGATGAGGGTCACCGACCACGGCTGGGTGACCGGGATGCCGTTGGTGCCGTACGTCGCGGCCAGGTGGGCGATCGTGAAGGTGCGGCCCGCGCGGTCCAGCCGGTAGAGCTGCGGGCCTGCCTCCGCCTCGCTGCGCGCGGTGCCCGCGTAGCCGAGACCTTGGGCGTCGAACGTGTCGAGCGTGGCGAGGATGCCTGCGAAGCCACGGTCCACCGCGTGGTTCGAGGCCGTGGAGCAGCCGTCCCAGCCCTGCCTCTTCAGGTCGCGGACGATCTCGGGGACCGTGCCGAACACCGGGTAGCCCGACGGCTCGACCCCTGGCGGGGCGACAGGGACCTCCATGTGGCACAGCGCGAGGTCCGCTCCCGAGACCCAGGGGTCGAGACCGGCGAGCAGGGGGGCGAAGTCGTGCCCGTCGGGGGTCCGCGCCGACCTCATCACGGGTGCGTGCGGCAGCACGTCGCCGGCGGCGACGATCGTGAACGTCGCGTCCGGGTCTGGTTTCGGCGGCGGCGTGGGTGTGGGGGGCGGGGTCGGTGCGACGGTGGTCGAGGCTGGGAGAGCGACGACGCCGTGCCGGTTCTCGGCAGGACGGAGGACGAGGACCGCGGCGAGCGCGGCCAGCGAGACGGCGAGCAGGAGCGCGACAGCACGCAGACGCCTGCGCCGTCGCGGTGCGTGCACGACCGCCGTCGGTTCGCTCACAGCTGTGATGGTAGGTGGCCTGGCCGCCGACGCCAACGGGCGGTGCGGTCGTCTCTGGCTCGTGGGGCCCTAGGTAGGCTGCACCCGTGACGGCGGATCGTGCGGTGTGGACGTTGCCGAACCTGCTGACCGCGCTGCGCGTGCTCCTGGTGCCGGTGTTCGCGGTGCTCCTGGTGACCGGGGCCGACGACGTGCCGACCCGCCTGGTCGCTCTCGGCCTGTTCGTGGCCGCCGCGGCCACCGACCAGCTCGACGGGTGGCTGGCCCGCCGCTGGGACCAGGTGACCGACCTGGGCAAGCTGCTCGACCCGATCGCCGACAAGCTGCTCATGGTCACCGCGCTCGTGCTGCTCTCGGTGCTGGGAGAGCTGCCCTGGTGGGTGACCGTCGTGATCGTGGTGCGCGAGCTGGGCATCACGGTGATGCGTTTCTTCCTGCTGCGCTACGTGGTGCTGCCGGCATCTCGGGGGGGCAAGGTCAAGACGGTGCTGCAGTCGGTGGCGATCGGGTTGTTCCTGCTCCCGCTCCAGCACCTGCCCGAGGCGATCGGCTGGTTCGCCTGGACGGTGATGGCGGCCGCGCTGGTCGTCACCGTGGTCACCGGGCTCGACTACGTGCGTGCCGCGTGGCGCATCCGCGAGGAGGCCTGAGGTGGGGGCACAGGCGTCGGCGGCACAGGTGCTGGAGGCGTTGGAGGCGCAGGGCCGGACGCTGGCGGTCGCGGAGTCGTTGACCGGGGGGTCGGTCTGCGCGGCGCTGGTGGCCGTGCCTGGTGCGTCACGGGTGGTGCGCGGTGCGGTGGTCGCCTACGCCACCGAGCTCAAGCGCACGCTGCTCGGGGTGGACGACAGGCTGCTCACCTTGGACGGCGCGGTGCACCCAGACGTGGCTCGTGCGATGGCTGAGGGCGTGCGGTCGGCTCTCGGTGCTGATGTCGGGCTGGCGACCACCGGGGTCGCCGGGCCCGACCCGGTCGAGGGCCAGCCGGTCGGCACGGTGTTCGTCGCGGTGGCCTCCGCGCGGGGCACGAGAGTCACCGAGCTCGCGCTGAGCGGTTCGCGAGACCAGGTCCGGGCGTCCGCCGTGACGGCCCTGCTCGACCTCGCGGCGCGCCTGGTCGTCTCCGAACAGATATGAACGACCGGCTCAAGGGGGTCGGTGTCGACGCCGATGGTGAGGGTGTGGGGAACATCAGAACAGCCAGTGGCGTTGAGCGTGGTGTGATGAGCCCACGGACCCGTCTCGATGGACGAGCCGGGCACGCGCGCTACGGTGGACCTGTCACCGTGCGGAGGGCTCCGCTGCGGGAAGAGATGACTGGCCGGACCGACGAGACGAGAGGAGGGGCCCGGATGATCGTGCTGCGACGTGAGATCGGTGATGTGCTCCGTGACGCCCGTCAGCGTCAGGGACGCACTCTTCGCGAGGTGTCGTCGGCGGCTCGGGTGTCCCTGGGTTACCTCTCTGAGGTGGAGCGAGGCCAGAAGGAAGCCTCGTCGGAGCTGCTGCACAGCATCTGCGAGGCGCTCGACCTGCCGATGTCGGTGGTGTTGCGCGAGGTCAGCGACCGTGTCGCGGTCGCCGAGGGCCTGTTCGTGCCCGACACGGTCCCGGCTGAGCTCGCTGGCATCGTGCGCCCCGAGCGTGGGGTGCTCGCCCCCGTCGGCTGAGCCCCCTCACCTTTTCTGGCACGTCGGGCACCAGAACACCGGACGTCCCACGGGAGCCTTCCCGGCTGTGCCCTTCGCGAGGGGGGTCCCGCAGCGTGGGCAGGGTCGGCCTCTGCGGCCGTGCACCCTGATGGTCGGTGCCCCGGCCGCGACAGACGCCCGCATGAACCGTCGAGCGGTGCGCAGGAGCACCACCGGGTCCACCTGATCGGCGGGAGCCCACGGGTGAACTTGCGTGGCGAACAGGGCCTCGGCCATCCAGATGGTGCCCACACCAGCCACGACGCGCTGGTCTATCAGGACCTCGCACGCCGGGGCGTCCCCGCGCGAGGCCCAGCGGTCCAGAGACTCAGCCAGCCCGGTGCCCGCAGCTGGCTTGGCATCCGTCGGCTCGGTGTCCGCAGGGCCGCTCTCGCCGTCGAAGATCTCCGGGTCGAAGCTCGCGTCGAGGATGTCCGGGCCGAGACGGCCGATCAGCTCGTGCTCGCGCGAGGTCATGACCAGGTCGAGCATCCCCAGGTCGAGGCCCAGCGCTGTGCTCGTCCCGTCGTCCAGCAGCGCGCGTACCCGTGGTGATCGTGCCCGCGCCGTCGGGGTGCTGGTGGGCACCACCTGCCAGGTGCCGTCCATGCGCAGGTGAGAGTGCAGGGTGCGTCCGTCGTCCAGCCGGGTCAGCAGGTGCTTGCCGAACGGCCGGGTGTGCAGCACGACGCGCCCGGTCAGGTCTGCCGTCGCCAGCGTGGGCCAGCGCAGCTCTGCTCGGACCAGGCGCTGCCCGGCCAGCGCGGCGTCGAGACGGGCCGCGACCATGCGCAGCGCATCACCCTCAGGCACGGCGACGTCTCGAGCCCGGGGTCACGAGAGCGGCCCTGCCATGCCAGACCCTGTCAGAGCAGGCCCGGTCAGCCGCAGCCCGCGCGGCGTGGGGCGGAAGCCGACGTCGCGCAGCGCCGTCGCGGCGGGGGACTCCAGCCCTGGGCCCGGTACGTCCAGACCGTCGATCCGGGCGAGGGTCAGCCGCCCTGTGCGGGAGACGATGTCGGCCAGACCGCTGGCCGCCGAGGCCAGAGCCTCGTCCTCCTCGGTGAAGGTGAGAAGGGTGCGGGCCCCCCGTTCGACGTAGCAGGCCAGCGCTCCGTCGACCAGCACGACGAGCGCCCCTGCCTTGCGGCCGGGCCGGTGGCTGCTGGCCTCTCGTCCTGGCCAGGCCAGCGCAGCCCCGTACGGGTTGGCGGGGTCGGTGGCAGCCAGCACGACGACCTGCGGCGGGGTGGCCTTCGCGGCGTCGTCGAGCAGACCCGTACGGTCGACCGTCTGGGCGTCGACCCGCAGGCGGTCCACCGCGCCGGGCAGCGCGAACTGCGAGCCGCCGAGGTGTTCCACGAAGTACCCCCGGCGCACCTGGCCAGACTCTTCCAGGGTGCCCAGCACCCGATAGACGTTGCCGAGCTCGGCACCAGACAACCCCTCCATGCTGGCGACGGCCCGCGACAGCACGCCGTGACGGTCGAGCACCTGGGCCGCGGTGGCGTGGGCGCGCACCGTCGGGTCGTCCGTCCGGGCCGGCAGCACCGACCAGCGCCCCTGCCCACGAGGGGAGGCCAGAGGTGCCCGGGCGGTGCGCAGCGCGAGCCTGCCCGACAGCGCCCGGCCGCGCGGTGGTGTCGGGCGCTGACGGTGAGCGGTGGTGCGGGCCGCGAGCCAGGCTCGCAGCGGTGCCCAGCCGTCGTTGGTGACCAGCCCGGCCCAGACCAGGTCCCACAAGACCTCGGTGACACGCTGCTCAGTGACACGCTGCTCGACAGAGGACCCGTCCGGAGGGGGCTCGACCAGCGAGGCGACCTTGGCCGTCAGGGGTGCGAGCAGCCACCCGCCACCGCCCGCCAGCGCGGCAAGCACGGCGGCGTGCAGCGGGCCGTCCGGCGGGGCGTCCACGGGAGGCAGGGTGAGGTCGGCCACCTCGGTCGGGTGCAGCGACACCATGCCGTCGTGCGCACCGAGCGAGCCGTGCCCGGCCCAGAGCACCTCGCCGGCCGTCATGAGCTCGTCGAGCATCGCCGGGGCGTAGTCGACCACCCTGGCGGGCAGCACGTGCGTCTCGACGGCCGAGGCGGGCATCATCACGCCAGCGAGCTGTTCGACCACCCGCGCGACACCGTTCACACCTCTCAGGTCTCCGGTGGCAGACAGCGCACCGTGACCGACCCCCGCACCGCGAGCGCCCCCTGTGCTGAGAGCGACAGGTCTCACCCCTTGCCAGCGTGGCAAGAACACGCCCAGCGTCTGCTGGCTCACAGGCTCGACCTGGGACCGCAGGACGGCCAGGGACCGACGCCGCAGCAGGCGCAGCACCTCGGCGTCGCACAGCTCGTCACCGGTGCCCCCCAGCACCTCCGGGCGCAGCGCCCCGCGCACCAGCGCACCAGAGCGCTCCAGCCGCGCGACCGTCTCGCTGACGACCGCGACCCCGAGCCCGAACCGTGCCGCGACGGCGGCGACGGTGAACGGCCCGTGGTTGCGGGCGTGCCGCCGCACCAAGTCCCCCAGAGGGTCGGGGAGCACCTCGGTGAAGGCCTCCGGCACGCCGACGGGCAGCGCCACCCCGAGCGCGTCGCGCAGCCGGCCGGCGTCCTCGATCGCCGCCCAGTGCTCGCCACGTCCCCGCTCGACCCCCGGCAGACGGACGCGGACAGCCCTGCGGTCGGAGACCAGCGCGTCGAGCCACGGCCTGACCTGCTCGGCGAGGTCTGGGCGCACCCGCGCGACCAGGTCGCCCCAGGGCAGCGGGCCCTGGCGGCGCAGCACGTCAGCGAGCTGCTCGAGGGACTGCGCACGGCGCTCGTCGGCGGTGCGGGCCAGCTCGGCCTCGACCTGCTCCATCGCCTGCGGGTCGAGCAGGTCGGCCAGGTTGCCGGCGTCGCCCCCGCCGAGCAGCTCTGCGAGCAGGGTCGGGTCGAGGGTCAGCGCGGCGGCCCGGCGCTCGGCCAGCGGAGCGTCGTCGTCGTACAAGAACTGTGCGGTGTAGCCGAACAGCACCGACTGGGCGAACGGCGAGGGCCGGGTCGTGGTGACCTCGTGGACACGGACCCGACGCGCGCGCACGTCCGCCATGAGGCGGGCCAGCGCCTGGGTGTCGAAATCGTCGCGCAAGCACTCGCGCACAGCCTCGAGCACGATGGGGAACTCCGGGTACGCCGAGGCGACCGAGAGCAGCTGGGCGGCTCGGTGGCGTTGCTGCCACAGCGGTTGACGGCGGTCGGGCCGGTGCCGGGGCAGCAGCAGCGACCGCGCCGCGGCCTCGCGGAAGCGCGCGGCGAACCTCGACGAGGAGGCGAGCGTGTCCCGCACGGCGTCGTCGATCTCGTCGGGGTCCAGCAGCAGGTCGTCCAGACCCAGCGCCGGGCCGTCCTCGGACGAGAACAGGCCGGGCGACGGGGGGCCGGGTCGTGACGGAGGGGTGCGCGGGTCGGCCCACTGGTCAGCGGGGGAGTCGGACACGTCGGGCAGGCGCAGCGCGATCCCGTCGTCGGTGTGCATCGCGGCCACGTCGATGCCGAAGCGTGCGCGCAGACGCCCCGCGACCACCAGCGCCCAGGGCGCGTGCACCGCGGCGCCGTAGGGGGAGTGCACGACGACCCGCCAGTCGCCCAGCTCGTCACGGAACCGTTCGAGCACGACCACCCGGTCGCAGGGCACCTCGCCGGTCGCCTCGCGCTGCTCGTCCAGATAGGCGAGCAGGTTGTCGGTCGCCCACGGGTCGAGCCCGGCCGCCCCGACGCGTGCGGTCGCCTCGGCACGAGGCAGCGCGACGACCTCCCGCACCCACGCCCCCATCGCCGCACCCAGCTCGGCGGGCCGGGGCGGGGTGTCGCCCTTCCAGAAGGGCAGACGGCCAGGCAGGCCCGGTGCCGGGGTGACCAGCACCCGGTCGGGCGTGATCTCCTCGATGCGCCAGGTGGACGACCCGAGGGTGAAGGTGTCGCCCACCCGTGACTCGAAGACCATCTCCTCGTCGAGGTCTCCGACCCGCTTGCCGCCGCGTGCTCGCCCGCCCGAGCGTTCGTCGTCAGCCAGGGCCTTGTCGTCGCTCCCGGCCAGGAACACACCGAACATGCCACGGTCGGGGATGGTCCCGCCGCTGGTCGCCGCCAGGCGCAGAGCACCAGGCCGAGCCGTCAGGCGGTCGTGCACACGGTCCCAGACCAGACGTGGTCGCAGCTCGGCGAAGTCTTCGCTCGGGTAGCGCCCCGAGAGCATGTCGAGCACCGCGCGCAGCGTCGCCTCACCCAGGGTGGCGAACGGGGCGGCCCGGCGCAGCACGGCAGCCAGGTCGGTGACGGCCCAGTCGTCGGTGGCGACCATGGCGACGACCTGCTGGGCGAGCACGTCCAGCGGGTTCGCGAGGACGTGCGCCTCCTCGATCTGCCCGGCCATCATCCGCTCGGCGATCACCGCCGAGGCCACCAGCTCGCCCCGGAACGTCGGGAAGACCACCCCGCGCGAGACCGCGCCGACCTGGTGCCCGGCCCGGCCGACGCGCTGCAGCCCGCCAGCCACCGACGGTGGCGCACCGACCTGGACCACGAGATCCACCGCACCCATGTCGATGCCCAGCTCGAGCGAGCTGGTCGCGACCACCGCGGGCAGCAGGCCAGCCTTGAGCTCGGACTCGGTGAGGGTGCGCTGCGCGCGCGACATCGACCCGTGGTGGGCCCTCGCCAGGATCGTCGTCGCGTCGCGCGTGTCGACCCCTGAGCTGGTGCCCGACGCGCTGGGCTCCGCCGCCGGTTGGGCGGCCCCGGGGTCGGGCACCTCCCTCTGGTGCCGCTCGGCCCAGACCTCGTTGATCCTGCTGGTCAGGCGCTCGGCGGCGCGGCGCGAGTTGGTGAACACCAAGGTGGAGCGGTGAGAGGCCACCAGGTCCGTCACCCGCTCGTGCACGTGAGGCCACACCGACGACGCCCGGACCGCGCCTCGCTCGGCACGAGGCTGCGACACGGACGAGGGCGTCGAGAAGCTCTCGGGAGCTCGCAGCGACGCGGGGACCGTGCTCGGTCCCGGAGCGGTGCCGACCGCAGGTGCGGAGCCGGGCTGCGGGGCAGAGGCCAGGTCCGACAGGTCTGGCACGGGGACGACCACCCGTACCTCGATCTGCTTGGTCGACGGCGGCGAGACGATGGTGACGCGACGCCCCCCGTCGCGCGGCTCCCTGGCCCCTGACAGGAACCGCGCCACCGCCTCGGGCGGGCGCACGGTCGCCGACAACCCCACCCGCTGGGCCGGACCAGGCCCGCCGTCGCCCTCCAGCATCGCGTCGAGGCGCTCGAGCGACACGGCCAGGTGAGCCCCCCGCTTGGTCCCGGCCAGCGCGTGGATCTCGTCCACGATGACGGTACGTACCCCTGCGAGGCCGGCACGCGCGGCAGAGGTGAGCACCAGGTACAGCGACTCCGGGGTGGTGATGAGCACGTCGGACGGGCGGGTGGCGAACGCCCGACGCTCGGACGGCGGGGTGTCACCGGTACGGATCGACACGGTGACGTCGTTCAGCGCGGTCCCCGAGCGCGTCGCGGCCTGGCGGATGCCGATCAGCGGGGAGCGCAGGTTGCGCTCGACGTCGGTCGCCAGAGCCTTGAGCGGGGAGACGTAGAGAACCCGGCAGCGCTGTGCCCGGTCGTCCGGGGGAGGCGTGGAGACCAGGGAGTCGATCGCCCACAGGAACGCGGCCAGCGTCTTGCCTGAGCCGGTCGGCGCGACGACCAGCGCGTGGTGCCCGTCCGCGACGGCCGCCCAGGTGCCGCCCTGGGCTGGCGTCGGAGCCTCGAACGCGGCGGAGAACCAGTCGCGGGTCGGCGCGGAGAAGCGCGCCAGAGGGTCGGCCGGGTCCACCCTCCCATTGTGCGCGCCACCACCCACACGCCGCCCGGCTCGGCGGTGCTCCCAGCCCGTGTGGCACGCTGGATTCGTGCGGTACCGAGAGTTCGACGAGCTGGTCATCGAGGTGCTCGGTGGTCAGGGGCAGGTTCACGTGCAGACGCTGCACCTGGCAGGCCTGGGCGACCTGACCGCCGCCCAGGCGCTCGCTGACGGCGTCGAGCCGTCCGTCGTCTGGCACGCCCTGGCGGACGAGCTGCAGATCGACGACGAGCAGCGGTGGGGCGGCCCCCACCACAACGCGCCTCGTCGCCGCAGGCTCTGACCGTGCGGATGCCGCGGCGCTCGTGGACCGAGGGCCTGCGTGACACCCTGGCAGCCACGGTGGCCACCGCGGTGGGCCTCGGGGTGGCGGTCGGTGTGGTCCGCGGGTGGGCCGAGGTCCAGCCGCTGGGCATCGTCGTCGCCGCGCTCGCCGTCGGCGTGGGCGACTTCGTGCTTCAACCTCTTCTGCGCCCGATAGCCCGGGCCGGCGGGGTGCTCGGTGCGCTCGTCGCCGGCCTCGCCGCCCAGGTCGCGGTCGCCTTCGCCGCGCTCTGGCTCGCCGGGGTGCGTCAGTATCTGGGCTGGTCGACCCTGCTGGTGCTGCTCATCGCCGCGGCGGTGATGGCCGCGGGCCGCTGGCTGTGGGGCTCGCACGACCGCGACTACGTCGTCGGGGACCTGCTGCGACGGGCACGCCGCAACGCCGCCAGAGCAGGGGTGCGTGCCACCGAGCCAGGGTGCTCCGGCCTGCTGGTCGTCGTCCTCGACGGTGTGGCGCGTCCGGTGCTGGAACAGGCGGTCGAGAGCGGGCTCGCCCCGCAGGTGCAACGGTGGCTGACGCACGGCTCGCACCGGATGGAGCCGTGGTGGGCGCAGATCCCGTCGTCCACGCCGTCGACCCAGGCCGGGATGCTGCACGGCGCCGCCGACCAGATCCCGGCGTTCCGCTGGTGGGATCGCGACCTGCGTCGCCTGGTGGTGGCCAACCACCCGGGCGACGCGTTCGTCATGGAGCAGGCGCTCTCGGACGGCGCGGGGTTGCTCCACGACGAGGGCACCGCCGTGTCGCTGATGTTCTCCGGCGACGCCCGTCGCAGCTTCATGGTGATGAGCCAGGGCTACCGTTCCGGGCGCGGCACCGGCCCGGGGCCCGGTGGGCCCTACCTGCGCTTCTTCGCCAGCCCCTTCCTCCTCGCCCGGGGGATCACCCTCGCCGCCGGCGAGGTGGTCAAGGAGCTGTACCAGGCGCGGCGTCAGAAGGTGAACGACGTGCGCCCACGGATCAGGCGCGGCGCCTCGCACGTGCTCCTGCGCGCGGTCACCAACGTCCTGCTGCGTGACCTGAACACCTCGCTGGTCGCTGACGCGATGGTGCGAGGTGACCCGATGATCGTCGTCGACTACGTCGACTACGACGTGGTGGCCCACGTCGCGGGCCCGACCCGGCCGGAGGCCCTGCGCTGCCTGGAGGGCCTGGACGGGGTGCTGTCCACCTTCCAGACGATGAGCGAGGTGGTGGGGCGCCGGTACGAGATCGTGGTCTGCTCCGACCACGGTCAGTCTCAGGGCTCGACGTTCGAGCAGGTCGAGGGGCGCGGCCTGCTCGACACGGTGCGGCAGCTCATGGCAGAGCCGAAGGCGGCCGGCATGGAGTCGGTGACCAACGAGGACTGGGGCCCCCTGAACGCGCTGCTGGCTGGTCTCCGTATGCCGGGTGCTGGTCGCCCGGTGGGCCCGCGGGCCGATCAGGACGGGGAGGTCGGGCCCGAGCCACCGGAGGTCGTCGTCGGCGCGTCGGGCAACCTCGGCATGGTCTGGTTCCCGCGCCACCCTCAGCGTCTGAGCCTCGACGAGCTCGAGGAGCGCTGGCCGGGTCTGGTCGCGGGCCTGGCGGCCCGCCCGGCCGTCGGGGTCGTGGTGGTCGACAGCGCCCGGGGTCTGCTCGCGGTCGGCGCGCGAGGGGTCGCGCTCCTGGAGCAGGATGGTTCGGTGGAGGGTGAGGACCCGTTGAGAGCACTGGGGCCGCGAGCCGCGGAAGACCTGCGCCGTGCCGGTCGGCTCCCGCACGTCGGGGACCTGCTGGTGGTCTCGAGGGTGTCGTCGCACGGGCACGTCCACGCGTTCGAGGGTCAGATCGGCTCGCACGGCGGGCTGGGAGGCCCTCAGAACGAGGCCTTCGTGCTCTACCCGGCAGCCTGGTCGGTCGACGACGACCTGCGCGGCGAGGTCGGCACAGCCCGTTGGTTGGTCGGGGCCGACGCCCTGGGGGTCCAGCTGCGACGCTGGGCGGAGCGTCTGGGGCTGCGACCATGAGGCCCGAGGTCAGCGTGACCTGGCTCGGCCACGCGTCCATCGTGCTGGACCTGGCCGGCACCCGGGTGCTCACCGACCCGCTGCTGCGCCGCCACGCGGGCTTGCTGCGCCGTCGCGGCGCGGCCCCGGCGGCCGAGACGTGGAGCCACGCCGACGCCGTGCTGATCTCCCACCTGCACCACGACCACGCCGAGCTCGGGTCGCTGCACCTGCTGGACGAGGTGCCCGTGCTCTCTGCCGCCGCGAACGCCCACTGGATGCACGGTCGCGGCGTCTCAGGAGCGGTCGGTCTGGACGAGAACCACTGGTGGACGGTCCCCGGCGGGAACGTCCGGGTGCGTCGCGTGCCCGCGGTGCACAACCACCGCCCCATGCCGCACCGGCCCAACGCGGCCACCGGGTACATCTTGCAGACCGAGGGCTTCACGGTGTGGTTCGCGGGCGACACCGGCCCGTTCCCCCAGATGGCTCACCTGGCCGACATGGCCGAGGCTCCCATCGACCTGGCCCTGGTGCCGGTCGGTGGCTGGGGTCCGCGGCTGTCCGGAGGTCACCTCGACCCCGTCCAGGCCGCGCACGCGGTCGCCGTGAGCGGGGCGCGGCGGGCCGTGCCGGTGCACTGGGGGACGCTGCACGCACCCGTGTCGCGGGGTCTGCCGCCAGGTTGGATGGACCGGGCGGGGCCGGCCTTCGCGGCGTCCTGCGCTCGCATCGCTCCCGACTGCGAGGTCACGGTGCTCACCCCGGGGGAGCGGTTGACGATCTCGTCCTTCTCCTCGCCGCTGTGACCCGCGGCTGGTGGTGATCTGCGACGGCGCGGCTTCCACGCCCCTCGCTGCGACAGCCTCAGATTCCTGAGCCGTTCTGAAAAAATTCACTCGATCGGGCTAGTCTTTCTCTTTTCTGGTGGCGCCTAGCCTCGGGGTCGCTAGCAGGTGGAGGCCTGATCCGGAGACCCGTTCTTCCAGCGCGAGGAGCCGCCGTCGGTGCCGTCTGGGACGAGACGGTCTTTCTTTGCCTGGCTCGTTCCGTTTGCCGAGCAAATACGCCCTTCATAAAATAGATGATCGGTATTGAGTAATACCCGGATGAAGGGTACGAGTCGTGACGATGAGGACGAGATGGGTCGCGTGCCTCGCAGCAGGGACGTTGATTCTCGGAGCGCTCGTGCCCTCGGCGGTGCAGGCCCTCCCAGACCCCGCACCGCAGGACGTCACAGCGGTGGCCACGCTCACCAAGACGGCCTCGGTCACCACGGTCGCACCCGGTGACACCTTCACCTACACGCTCACCATCGGCTGCTCGTCTATCACCGACCACGGGTGTCGCGGTGCCGTCCTCACCGACGTCGTGCCGGCGCCCTTCGAGGTGATCGGTGCCGTCGTCGGTACCGGGTCGAACACCGCAGCCGACCCGGCGATCAGCGGCAGCACGGTGACCGTCACCTGGACGACCGACCTGGGCGACGGCACTGTGGGAATCCTCGACAACACCACCGGCACGGTCCAGATCACGGTGCGCCTGCCCGCCGACGCCTCCTACGACGCCAATGGCGTGGAGGCCATCAACAGTGCCGTCATCGAGGGCACGAACTTCATCGACGTCAGCGACCAGGCCGGTGTGACGCCGAGCATCCCGATGGTGCTCGGTACCACGGCGACCAAGACGCTCGACCCCTCCGTGCTGCTCGCTACCCCCGGTACGCCCGTGACCGCGAGCCTCGCGGGGACGAACACCTCCAACGCCACCGTCGACCAGCTCGTGATCCAGGACCCGGTCGACCCGACCGCCACGCCCAACCCGTTCGAGTACCTGGGGTTCGTGGGCTTCGGGGCCGTCACGCCGCCGGCCGGGACCACCAGCACCACGTACGAGGTCTACGTCCCCACCTCGTGGGTCGCAGCACCTGGCGGCGTGCTGCCGAGCGGCGTCGACCCGACCACGGTGCGGGGGGCGCGGGTGACCTTCACCGGCGCGATCCCCGCGGGGGAGTCCGGGTCGGTCGTGCTGGACCTCGCTCTCACCGACGCGGCGGCGGGGGAGCCGGACGGCACCGTCGTGCTCAACTCCGTGCAGTCCGAGGTGACGCGCGACGGGCAGACCGCCCAGGCCGACGACGACGCGTCGCTCGTCCTGCAGCAGAACGAGGTGCGCGTGGGGGTGACGAAGTCGTTCGACCCTCAGGTGGTCGTCGCGGGGGAGTCCAGCACCGTCACGCTGGGCGCGGTGAACACCTCCTCGGTGCCCATCGAGTCTCTGACGATCCACGAACCAGCCAGCGGCGGGTTCCCCCCGGAGTACACCTTCGGCGGGTTCACCGCGGGCATCGGGTACCCGTCCGGCGCGACCAGCGGCACCGTCGTGCTGTATCTGGCGAGCCCCCCTGGGGGCACGGTCGAGATCCCTTTCTCTGACGGCCAGACCCCGCAGATCCCGTCGACCGTCGACCTCGCCTCGGTCGTGTCCTTCGACGTGGTGTTCGAGGGCTCGATCAACCCCGGTGGTGAGACGACGGTCGTCTTCGACGTCGTCACCGACCCGAGCCTCGACCCGGCGAGCCTGCCCGTCACGGTGAACAACGAGGTCGAGGTGGTCGGTGAGAACCTGGGGGCGACCGGCAGCGCGACCGCCGACGACAACCTGTACATCTACGGCGAGGTCATCGAGACCTACGTCGGCAAGACGATCCGCCCCTCGATGATCCTCGGAGTGCCCGGCGAGAACGTGACGGTCTCCCTGACCGGTGGGCTCACCGAGCGGCCGAACCCGCCCGGCACCCCGGAGGGCTCCACGGGCAGCGCCAGCCAGGTCGTGCTGCAAGACCCACCAGACCCGGTCACACCTGACGCCTGGTGGAACGCCTTCGACCTGACAGCCATCACGCAGACGCCGGTGCCCGCCTGCTCGACGCTGACGATCTACTACGACGACACCAGCAGCGACCTGTGGGAACCGTTGCCGGTCGGCCCGATCGCCGGGCCCACCATCTACTCCGGAGCCATCGACGCCAGCGTGCAGGCGGTGGCCGGTGGCATCCGCTTCGTCTACGACTACACCGCCGGCGGTGTCTGCGACGCCGCCGGGTTCGCGCCCGGCACCGACTTCGCGCCCAACTTCAGCGCCGAGCTGCGCTCTGACGGTCGCTACACCCCCGGGACCCCGTTGCTGGGCGACCCCGAGGTCGAGACCACGCTGTCGAACTGTGCGGTGACGAGCGGGACGAGCCCCACCCCCGGCGTCGCCGGCGCGATCTCCGCCCCCGGCTGCGACGACGTCGTGCTCGTCCCGGTCGAGCCTGGCGTCGGGAACGGCATGATCGACAAGGCGTTCGGTGTCTCGAGCTCAGGCGGCATCAAGACCGTGATCGCCCGCTCGGGCGACACCATCCCGTCCGTCCTGGGGTGGTCGACCGGCGGCTACTCGAACCTGACGAGCGTCCAGATCACCGACATCGCCGACCCTGCTGGTACGGCCATCGTCGACAGCGTCTTCGACGCCTTCAACCTCACGACCATCCAGGCGATCACCCCGGCGACCGACCCGCTGATCGCGTTCGACCAGGTGCAGGACGTCCAGCTGTGGAACGGCACGGCCTGGGTGTCCGCCCAGAACAGCCAGTGCCCGGCCGGGTGCATCGGCCAGATGCCGCAGATCTTGCTGAGCCCCGCCGAGCAGGCGTCGACGACCGGGGTGCGGATCATCGTCGTCGAGAGCCCCGACCGTGCCGCGGCGTCCGTGGGGAACCTGGACGCCCCGCTGGTCGGCTCCGGTGTCGCACGCTCGTTCACCGCACGCCCGATCACGCTGGTGTGGCAGGTGCGCGACGTCAGGCGCTCCGACGGTACGCCGGTGCTCGGTGACGTGGTGTACAACCTGACCGACCCTGGCGACGTCCTCAACACCGTCGACGTCACCGGGTATCCGGAGGCTGGTGGCACCGTCTCGGAGCAGGCCTCCGATGACGTCGTCATCATCGACGTACCGATCACCACGACCACCAGCAAGACCTGGTCGGGCGGGCCCGTCGCGATCCCAGCGTCTCCCGGTGGTGGGGCCGTCTACCCGACGAGCCGGATCACCGTGACGACCCGGAACACCACGCCCGCGCGCGTCGACCAGCTCATCATCAGCGACCCGGCTCCCGGAGCCACCGGGGCAGACCTCGGAGCCTTCGATGCGTTCACGCTGTACGGGATCGCCGCGATCACGGTCCCTGCGGGTACCACGAGCACCGTCGTGACGCTGTTCTGCCCGGACGGCACGTCGCAGAGCTATACCCGCGCGCAGGCGCTGGCCCTGAACAGCACCACCATGCCGTGCGACGTGACCGGCGTCCAGGTGGCCTTCGACGGGCGCATCATGGCCGACGCCGTGGGCGTGATCGTGTTCGACGTGCAGCTGCGCGCGTACTGGCGTGGCACGACCGATCTCGTCACGGTCGCGGACTCGCCGGTCTTCAACCGGGCCGAGGGCGTCGTGGCCGACGTCGACCCTCCCGGCCCGTGCCCACCGGGAACGGGTGACCGCTACGCCTGTGCCGACGCCTCCGCGAACATCACCCTGGCAGAGCCGACGTTCGGTGTGGCCGCCTCCAAGTCGATCGTGCCCGCCTCTCAGAAGGAGGGCGACTTCTCCCCGGTCACGGTCACCATCGGCGGTCAGCCGACCGGCACGGTGCGCACCCAGACGATGACGCTGGAAGACTCCGACCCGACGTTCTGGAACGCCTTCGACTTCGTCGGTATGGACCCGTCGTGGGCCTTCGTCCCACCGACCGGCCGGGTGCAGGCGTGCTACCTCTCGGGTGCCTCGTTCACCGTGACCAACATCGAGAACAACACCGTCGGAGGCACCTGGACGTGCCAGATACCGGCCTCCAGCATGCCGATCGCCGACGCGGTGGCGTTCTTGGCCGCTGCCGCGGGCTCGGTGGAGGGTGTGCGGTTCACGTTCACCTCGACCGTCTCCGGAGGTTGGCAGAACCCGGCCAGCCCCCACGTGACGGTGCCTTTCCTCGTCGAGCGGCGCCAGACGTACCGCTCCGGCGGGGCCGTGCAGAGCACGCGGTCAGACCAGCAGATACCGCCAGGGGAGACCGAGCTCGGCACCTACGTCGACACCTCGACCGCGCACGCGGTGTCGGTGGACGGCCCCATCGAGGGCATCCCCTTCGCGACGGCTGACGACGACGCCTCGGCCAGCTACGTGTACCAGCACCTGTCGGTGGCGGTCTCTGTCGAGAAGTCTCCCGACGGGGACGTCCCGCCGGGCAAGGTCATCCCCTTCACGCTGAGCTTCACGAACACCGGTGAGCTGCCCCTGGTCGACCCGGTGTTCAGCGACCGGCTGCCCACCGACGCGAACGGCCCCCAGCTGATCTTCGACCCCGATGCCGACCCGACCGTGCCGCAGTGGTCGTTCGCGCTGGCCGGTGCGGCCCCGACACCGCCGCACGGGACGCCGCTGCCGACCGACCCGGCTCAGGTGACCGTCACCCAGGTAGGCACCGAGATCTTCTTCGGCATGCCGGCGGGTTCGGTGCTCGAGCCCGGGCAGACCTACACGATCACCATCCTGCTCATGCTGCGCCCGGGTGTCACCCCGGCCGACGCCGTCCAGAACTGGGCGGTGATCGACATCGGAGACATACCGTTCGACGTCGACGGTGACGGCAACGTGATCGGTTGCGTCCCCACCTACGGGGTGTCGGTGGACGGGCACAGCCTGTGCATGGACGACGCGGTCGTCTCCCCGCTGGCGGTTCCGGCGATCAGCACCGTGAAGCGTGTGAAGGCGGACGCACCGCACGGTCAGCCTGGTATCCCCGAGGTCTTCAGCGCGACGGCCGGCTTCGACTGCACGGGCCAGGCCGACGCGAACGGCTTCTACCGATCTCCGTGCATCCCGGTGACTCTCCCCGGCGCCACGGAGACCTGGGAGTTCACGGTCACCAACGCCGGCACCCTGCCGCTGAGCACCCTCACCTCGATCGACAGCCTGCCCATACCTGGTGACACGGGCGTGGTCGTGACGACGGCGCGCGGCAGCCAGTGGGAGCCGACGTTCGTGGGCGCCCCCCAGCTGCTCGGCGCACCGGCCGGGGCGACGCTCGAGACCTTCACGTCGACGTCGTTCACGACGTGCGCGGTCGGCTCTGACCTGAACACCTGCGCACCGGTGTCCTGGACCCCGCTGGCCACCACGCCGGACCTCTCGGCCGTGCGCAGCCTCAAGCTCGTCGTGACCTTCCAGCCGGGGGCGCTGTTCGACCCGGCCGAGGACCTGACCATCCAGCTCCAGACCCGCACGACCCCCAGCCAGATCATCGACTCGAGCTTCCCGATCGCCTGGAACACGGTCGCGACCAGCGGGTTTTCCGACGATGCCCAGCTGGTCCCGGCGACGGAGGGCCGTCGGGTCGGCATCAGCTATCCGACCGGGCCGATCCAGCTCCAGAAGCTCGTCTCTGGCGAGGCCGCCGCGCACGCCCCGGGCTCGTTCCGGGTGCAGCTGGTGTGCACCTACGACGACGACCAGAACCCGAGCACCCCGAACGTCCCGTTGCAGAACCTGCCCGAGGTGACCTTGGTGCCGGGTGCGGACCCGACGCAGATCGACGGGCTCCCGTGGGGTGCCGAGTGCACGGCGACCGAGGAGCCCCAGGGCCAGACCAGCCAGTTCATCGACACGGCGGTCGTTGGCGGGCCTGAGGACACGATCGGGCTGGTCACGGTGAGCAACATCTTCGGCATCGCCGACCTGGTCATCCTCAAGAGGGTCATCTCCTCGGCGGTGGACGCGGAGGGCGACCCTGTCGGGTACGGTCCGTTCACGTTCACCGTCGAGTGTCTCTACGACGAGCCTGGGGACGTCCCCGACCTCGGCCCGCAGCCGATCTGGGCTGACGGGTACGACGTCGACAACCCGATGGTCGCTGACCTGTGGCCAGGGAACGTCTGGGCGCTGAGCGGCCTTCCCACCGGTACGCAGTGCACCGTGACCGAGACAGACTCCCTCGGCGCGCAGAGCGTCCAGATGGTCGTCAACGAGGGCGGCCGCTTGCAGCCCCCGGTGGACGGCGACACCGTGACGGTCGACATCGAGCAGACCTATGCCATCTCGGTCATGGGCGTGAACAGGTTCGGCGTCGGCTCGCTCGAGCTGCAGAAGATCGTCGACGGACCAGCGGCTGTCTTCGGCGTCGGCCCCTTCGTCCTCCACGTCCAGTGCGTCCTCGACACCGGCGAGGGGGAGGTGCCCGTCTGGGACGGTGACGTGACGCTCGGCGGCGGCAACCCGCTCTCGACGACGATCGACGACATCGCCGCCGGCGCGGTCTGCACGGTGGCGGAGACCGACGACGGTGCCGCGACCAGCACGGTGATCGACCCCGACACAGGGGTCCAGATCGCCAGCGGGGAGACCGTCACGGTCACCGCCACGAACACCTTCGAGGCGGGTTCTCTGACGGTGCGCAAGGTCATGGACGGTCAGGGGGCGCAGATGTGGGGTGCCGGTCCGTTCGAGGTCACCTTGGAGTGCCGCACCGAGCAGGGCGCAGCGGTCGCCATCCCCGGTGGTGCCACGCGCCGGCTCTCGACCCTCAACGCCTTCACCGCCTCGTACGACCCGCTGCTGCACGGCCTGCGCTGCACCCTGACCGAGACCGGCACCGGCGGTGCGACGAGCACGACGATCACCGACAGCGACGGCAACCCGGTCGGTGAGATCACGATCGTGCAGGACGAACAGCTCGAGCTCGTCGTGACGAACACCTTCGACCTCGGCGCGATCACGGTGACGAAGACCGTCTCAGGCCCCGAGGCGAGCGGCCACGCCGGCCAGACGTTCGTCGTGCTCCTCGCCTGCCAGTGGCGGGGAGGGCCCGTCACCATCCCCGGCGGCGCTGATCGCGCCCTGACGACCACCACCGGTGTCAGGTACGAGAACCTGCCGGTGGGCGCCCGGTGCGCGGTCACCGAGACGGACTCCGGCGGGGCGAGCACCGTGACCTTCACCCCCGCCGACCCCACCGACCCGACAAGAGCGGTCGTGACGGTCCAGCCCGGCGCCGCGGCCTCCGTCACGGTCGACAACCTCTTCGACTTCCGCTCTCAGGTCCTGGCCAGCACCGGCGGAGACTGTGCGCCGCTCACCCTGCTGGCGCTCCTCCTGATCGCCGCCGGGGCACTCGCCCGGAGCACCGTCCGGAAGAGCCAGACCTCGACCGGCTGAGCAGGACCTCGACCGCACGAGGGCGACGTCCAGACAGGAAAAGCTCCCCTGAGCACCGGCTGCCGTCGACGCCGTGGTAGCGGTGTTCGAGGACGGTTCACAGACCCTCTGCTGCGCCCTCACGGGCGGGCTGTCAAGCGGTGGTGCTGGCCTCTGGTCGGCGCGGCCCTCCGGCGCTGATGCCCAGACGGGCCATGATGGTCCACGAGGTATTGAGGAGGTGCTGTCTTGTCGCGTGAGGTCGTCCAGCGTGTCCGCGCTGACCTGATCGGGTCTTTCGATCCTGCGGTGAAGGAGTCGGGAAAGCGATACTTCAAAGAAGAGATCTTGTCGCACGGGGTGAGGATCCCGGTGGTCAACGCCATCGGGAGGCGGTACCTCGAAGAGATCAAGGATGCCGGTCTGAGCAAGGGCGAGGTCTATGGGCTGTGCCAGGGCCTCTGGGAGTCTGGCTATCTGGAAGAGGCTCTTGTCGCGTGCATCTTCTCGGAGTCTCAGCGCAGTCGCTACGAGCCGGCGGACTTCGAGGTCTTCGAAGGCTGGGTGCACGGTTACGTCACCAGCTGGGCGACCTGCGACACGCTGTGCAACCACACGGTGGGCAACCTGCTGATAGATTTTCCCGAGCTGGCTGAACGGCTGCTGGGTTGGACCACCTCGACCAATCGCTGGGCGAGACGGGCGTCGGCTGTCAGCCTGATCGTCCCGGCACGCAAGGGCCTGTTCCACCCGTTGGTCTTCCGTGTCGCAGACGCCCTCCTCACCGACACCGACGACCTCGTGCGCAAGGGCTACGGCTGGATGCTCAAGGCCGCGGCCGACCACGACCAGCAGGCGGTCTTCGACTACGTGATGCGGCACAAGGACACGATGCCGCGCACCTCCCTGCGCTACGCCATCGAGAAGATGCCCCCAGCTCTGAGACAGCAGGCGATGGCACGCTGAAGCGTGGGGTCGAGCCTCAGCCGCTGCTGGCACCCGAGGCTCGGTGGTCCCCGACACTGACGATCCGCTCTCACCTCAGACCATCGACCAGAAGAGCCCACGAGATGAACATCGACGCCCGCCACATCGACCCCCGGGACGTCTCCCAAGAAGAAGACGCCCGGAGCCTGACCCGTTTCTCCGGACACCTGGTCTGAGGCGATGATCGTCTCGGAGAGGAGTCCTGGATGCCTGCTGCCAAGCCGCCGGAGTTCCGCCGTCGGGCTGTGGACCTGGCCCGGTCG
>WQWY01000026.1 GCA_009785115.1 Micrococcales bacterium | reverse complement strand
GTCACCGACGACAGCGTGAACCCCTCGGTCGGGGTGAACACCCAACGCACCGGCGACGACCCCGACACCACGTCCCCTGGCGCGGGCGCGGTCAGCGCCCCAGGGATCCGGGTGTCCACACCCGCGCGCACCGTGATCTCGTTCGTCGGCCCGACCTGGCCCTCCCCCACCACCCGCACCACATACACACCATCAGGAACGACCCGCCCCTGGTCGTCCTTGCCGTCCCAGTTCACCCACGGCGAGGCTCCATTGCCCGCCGAGCGCGCGACCCCCTGCTCCAGCACCCGCACCGTCCGCCCCTCAGCATCCACCACCACCGAGGTGACGTTCGCCGGCTGCGACAAGTTGTACCGGAACGAGAACGACTCGTTCTGCCCGAGACCAGGAGAGAAATACCGATCCGACCCTCCCCCCGAGAACCACGACAGCTCCGCCGGGAGGAAGGCCGCGCTGACAGGCCACGGCAGGGTCACGGTGTCGTCTGCGCTGTTAGAGGTTTCCGGGGAGAGAGCCAGCGCCAGCAGGCTGTCGGAAGTTTCCGGGGCCTCGGTCTGGGCGGTGTCACCGGGCTCAGCCGACGAACTCTGCGACGTCAGGACGGTAGCCAGCAGCAGGAAGAGGAGGACGGGCACGAGTCGCACTGCACGGCGCATATCGGCGGCCTCTCAGACACCTCACGGTCAGGGACGTCCGGCGAACTTCGGTGAAACAGTCCTTCTCGACAGCTCGACACGTCGGGCACCGTGATCAACAGTGCTGGTCAGCGCGTCGAACGCTGCCTCTGGGCACAGCCTAACGGGTCATGCAGGCTGCTGCAGGAGTCAGAGCCTGAACGCCAGGCTAACGCACGGCGAGCATCCGTTCCAGCATTACCGGTGCCCGGATCCTCTGGGGACCAGTCCCATCGGTCGTGATTCGCAGCAGCAACTGTCCTGGTTGTCGCGACACTCAGCGTCCGGCGGCAGGTTCGCCCCGCCAGTGCTGGCGACCCGGGAGGCAGGCCGGTAGGGCCTGAGCGTCATGGCCGCTGGCGTCCCTCCTGCTCGACCGTGACCGGCTCGTGGTGTTGTGAGGCCCGCTAGGGCTCTACGTCATGCGGCCAGCGGTGCCAACGGGTGGAGGTCGATCCCTAGAGCACGGGCGCGCAGCAGGTGGTCGGCGGCGGCCAGGACACGATCGCGGTCGCTGGTGGACACCTCGAGGCCGTAGTGCTCGCCAAACCAGGCGGCGGCGGCGGTCCAGGACACCAGCGACCACCCGTCTCCGGCGGCAGGCGGGGGGAACCCGCCGGGGCCGCGTTGGCCGGTAGCGAGCTTGCGCACGGACTCGTAGGAACGACCGACGCGCTCGGCGACGGTGCGCAGCGACACCAGGTCTTCGTCCTCGATGGCCACGACGCGGAACCCGGCGCGCTCGGCGTCGGCGACGACCGAGACGATCGCCTCGGCGAGAGTGTCCGCCTCGCGGGCCACCTGGATCAGACCACGACCACCACCGGTCGTGGGCATCGAGTCGTCGAACCCGGCCTCGTACAGCAGGTCGAGCTCGTCGTCGGTGGGCTGACGGTCCAGGTAGACCGTGAACTCGTTGAGCATCTCCCTATTCCCCTTCCGTCGCGTGCTGCCGTCGGTGCCGATCGACGAACCGTTCGATCAGCCGTGCGTTGTGCTCGGGCACCCTCGGGGTGGACCAGACCGGGGCCGTCTCGCCGCAGACCGCGCACCGGACCAGACCCCAGCGGTGACCCTTGTGGACCTCCTCGACCTCGAAGTCGTCCGAGAGGCTGGTCAGCGCGGCGTTGATCGCGTTCTTCGGGTGCCTCCCCGCGCTCACCATGTGTACAGAGTACACGACACGGTGCGAGTGTGCGACACCCTGTCCGGGTGCTCGCCTCGCCGGCGACGACGAAGGGCCGGACGCCATCGTGGCGTCCGGCCCTTCGTGAGCGTGCCTAGGCAGGCAGCAGGATCACTTGAGGATCTTGGTGACCCGGCCCGAGCCGACGGTGCGGCCACCCTCACGGATGGCGAAACCGAGGCCCTCCTCCATGGCGATGGGCTGGATGAGGTTCACGTGGATCTCGGTGTTGTCGCCAGGCATGACCATCTCGGTGCCCTCGGGCAGCGTGATGACGCCGGTGACGTCCGTGGTCCGGAAGTAGAACTGCGGCCGGTAGTTCGAGTAGAACGGGTTGTGCCGGCCACCCTCCTCCTTGGTGAGGATGTAGACCTGGCCCTCGAACTCCGTGTGCGGGGTGATCGAGCCGGGCTTCACGACGACCTGGCCGCGCTCCACCTCGTCACGCTTGGTGCCGCGCAGCAGCAGACCGACGTTCTCGCCAGCCTCGACGTAGTCGAGGGTCTTGCGGAACATCTCCATGCTGGTGACGGTCGTCTTGATCGACTTCTCGCGGATGCCGACGATCTCGACCTCCTCGTTCGCCTGGAGACGGCCACGCTCGACACGGCCGGTGATGACGGTGCCACGACCGGTGATCGTGTTCACGTCCTCGATCGGCATGAGGAACGGCTTGTCGACGTCGCGCACCGGCTCCGGGACGTTCTCGTCCACCGCGTCCATCAGCTCGAGCACCGAGGCGGCCCACTTCGGGTCACCCTCGAGGGCCTTGAGCGCCGACACCCGGATCACCGGGGCGTCGTCGCCGGGGAAGCCCTGCTTGCTGAGGGCCTCGCGGACCTCCATCTCGACGAGCTCCAGGAGCTCCTCGTCCTCGACGGCGTCCGACTTGTTCAGCGCCACCAGCAGGTACGGCACGCCGACCTGACGGGCGAGCAGGATGTGCTCGTGGGTCTGGGCCATCGGGCCGTCGGTCGCCGCGACCACCAGGATCGCGCCGTCCATCTGGGCGGCACCGGTGATCATGTTCTTGATGTAGTCGGCGTGACCAGGGGCGTCGACGTGCGCGTAGTGGCGCTTGTCCGTCTGGTACTCGACGTGCGAGATGTTGATCGTGATGCCGCGCTGCTTCTCCTCCGGCGCCTTGTCGATCTCGTCGAACGGCGTGAAGGGGTTCAGGTCGGGGTACTTGTCGTGCAGCACCTTGGTGATGGCGGCGGTCAGCGTCGTCTTACCGTGGTCGACGTGGCCGATCGTGCCGATGTTGACGTGCGGTTTGCTCCGCTCGAACTTCGCCTTGCCCACTTGCGTGTCCTCCTCAGGACTCGGGGAGTCTGTGCCCGGCAGCGGAGACCTGGTGGTCCCTGCCCCCGGACGATCCTACGGGTCGATCTTGCTCTTGGTGAGCTTGCGGGTGCGAGTCACTCGCCCCGGGTCTTCTTGATGATCTCGTCAGCCACGTTGCGCGGGACCTCCGCGTAGCTGTCGAACTGCATCGAGTACACGGCGCGGCCCTGCGTCTTGGAACGCAGGTCCCCCACGTACCCGAACATCTCGGACAGCGGCACGAGCGCCCGGATCACCTTGACCCCGGTCGCGTCCTCCATGGACTGGATCATGCCGCGCCGGGAGTTGAGGTCGCCGATGACGTCGCCCATGTAGTCCTCAGGGGTGCGGACCTCGACCGCCATGATCGGCTCCAGCAGAGCCGGGTCAGCCTTGCGGACCGCTTCCTTGAGGATCATCGAGCCGGCGATCTTGAACGCCATCTCCGAGGAGTCGACGTCGTGGGACGCCCCGTCCAGGAGCGTCGCCTTGATGCCGACCAGCGGGAACCCGGCCAGGACACCGAGCTGCATGGCCGACTGGATGCCAGCGTCCACGCTCGGGATGTACTCGCGCGGGATGCGGCCACCGGTGACCTTGTTCTCGAACTGGTACAGCTCGCCTTCACCCGCGTCGAGCGGCTCGAAGGACATCTGGACCTTCGCGTACTGCCCAGAGCCACCGGTCTGCTTCTTGTGGGTGTAGTCGATCTTCTCCACCGCGCGACGGATCGTCTCGCGGTAGGCGACCTGCGGCTTGCCGACGTTCGCCTCGACCTTGAACTCCCGGCGCATCCGGTCGACCAGGATGTCCAGGTGCAGCTCGCCCATCCCGCCGATGACGGTCTGGCCTGTCTCCTCGTCGAGCCGGACCCGGAAGGTCGGGTCCTCCTCGGCGAGCTTCTGGATCGCGGTCGAGAGCTTCTCCTGGTCACCCTTGGTCTTCGGCTCGATCGCCACGTCGATGACGGGCTCGGGGAAGCTCATGGACTCCAGGATCACCGGGGCGTCCATGGCGCACAGGGTGTCACCGGTCGTGACGTCCTTCAGGCCGATGAACGCGTAGATGTGCCCGGCCTGGGCCTCGTCGACAGGGTTCTCCTTGTTGGCGTGCATCTGGAAGAGCTTCCCGATGCGCTCCTTCTTGCCCTTGGTCGAGTTCATCACCTGGGTGCCGGTGGTCGCCTTGCCGGAGTAGACCCGCACGTAGGTGAGCTTGCCGAAGAACGGGTGCACCGCCACCTTGAAGGCCAGCGCCGCGAACGGGGCGGCCGCGTCGGCGGGACGCTCCATCGCGACGGACTCGTCCTTGACGTCGTGACCGTGCACGGCCGGCACGTCCAGCGGCGAGGGCAGGTAGTCCACCACCGCGTCGAGCATGGGCTGGACGCCCTTGTTCTTGAACGCCGACCCGCACAGCACCGGGTACGCCTCGGAGGCGATGACGAGCTTGCGGACGCCGGCCTTGATCTCGGCGACCGTGAGCTCCTCCCCACCCAGGTACTTCTCCAGCAGAGCCTCGTCGGTCTCGGCGACAGCCTCGACCAGCTCGGCCCGGTACTGCTCGACCGTCTCGGCGAGGTCGGCCGGGATCTCCTCGACCTGGTACTTCTCACCCATGGCGGTCTCGCCGCGCCAGACCAGGGCCCGGTTCTCGATCAGGTCGACGACGCCGACGAAGTCGGCCTCCGCCCCGATCGGCACCTGCAGCACCAGCGGCCGGGCCTTCAGACGCTCCTTGATGGTGCGCACGGTGAAGAAGAAGTCGGCACCGAGCTTGTCCATCTTGTTGACGAAGCAGATGCGCGGCACGTCGTACTTGTCGGCCTGGCGCCACACCGTCTCGGACTGCGGCTCGACCCCCTCCTTCCCGTCGAAGACAGCGACGGCACCGTCGAGCACGCGCAGGCTGCGCTCCACCTCGACGGTGAAGTCGACGTGCCCAGGGGTGTCGATGATGTTGATCTGGTGGTCTTTCCAGAACGCCGTCGTCGCGGCCGACGTGATCGTGATGCCGCGCTCTTGCTCCTGGGCCATCCAGTCCATGGTCGCGGAGCCGTCGTGCGTCTCCCCGACCTTGTAGTTGACCCCGGTGTAGAAGAGGATCCGCTCGGTGGTCGTCGTCTTACCAGCATCGATGTGGGCCATGATGCCGATGTTGCGGACCTTGGTCAGGTCCGTGAGCACGTCCAGTGCCACGTGTTCCGCCCCTTGTCGGTCGGCTCGAATGTGAGGGTGCGGCCCGCGGTCGCGGACCGCGTCAGGTCACCAGCGGTAGTGCGCGAAGGCCCGGTTGGACTCGGCCATCTTGTGCATGTCCTCACGGCGCTTCACCGCGGCACCCAGACCGTTGGCAGCGTCGAGGATCTCGTTCATCAGACGCTCGGTCATCGTCTTCTCCCGACGCTGGCGGGAGAAGTCGGTCAGCCAGCGCAGGGCGAGCGTGGTGGCCCGGACGGGACGCACCTCGACGGGCACCTGGTAGGTCGCGCCACCGACACGGCGGGACTTGACCTCGATGGAAGGACGCACGTTGTCCAGGGCGCGCTTGAGCACCGTCACCGGGTCGGAGCCGGTCTTCTCGCGCACCCCCTCCATGGCGCCGTAGACGATCGACTCCGCGACGGTCTTCTTGCCGTCCAGGAGGATCTTGTTGATGAGCTGGGTGACCACCGGGGACCCGTACACGGGGTCGGAGATCAGCACGCGGCGAGGAGCCGGACCCTTGCGAGGCATCTGCGTCAGCCCTTCTTCGCGCCGTAGCGGCTACGCGCCTGCTGACGGTTCTTCACGCCCTGGGTGTCCAGCGCGCCACGGACGATCTTGTAGCGCACACCGGGCAGGTCCTTCACACGCCCGCCGCGCACGAGCACGATCGAGTGCTCCTGGAGGTTGTGGCCGACACCGGGGATGTAGGCGGTGACCTCCACGCCCGAGGAGAGCCGCACGCGCGCGACCTTGCGCAGCGCCGAGTTCGGCTTCTTGGGGGTGGTGGTGTACACCCGGGTGCACACACCACGACGCTGGGGAGAGCCCTTGAGGGCAGGCGTCTTCGACTTGTTCGACTTCGCCTTGCGGCCCTTGCGGACCAGCTGCTGGATCGTAGGCACTACGTGTTCTCCGTCTTTCGTCTACCGCTTCTCGTCGACCGGCACCCGTCACCTAGGACGGCCGGCAGGGGTGCGGATCGCCGTGTCGCTCGGCTACCCCGCGGGTCTGTCGTCCCGCCTTTCTGCGACCCCTGCGCCCTGGAGGCTCTCCGCACCCCATGGCACAGGGCGGGAGCGGATCCCGTCCGATGACATGAGGTGGGTTCCACCACCCGGTGCCGCCCCGGCGCCCTCCCAGGCCGTGGACCTGGCAGAAGACCTCAGACGCATGCACGCACAAGGGCCCGACGACGCGGGCACGGAACGTCACCCTACCCGCCGACCCGAACAGCGTCAAAGCGGACCGAGAGACGGACGGGCCCGGTCCCAGGGCGAAAACCCTGGGACCGGGCCCGTCGTGGTCGATCTCAGCGGAAGTCGCCGAAGTCGATGTCGTCCAGCGGGATCGCCTCGCCCGTGCCCAGACCGAGGGTCGGGAAGTCGATCTCGTCGTAGCCGAAGGTCGGGTACAGCTCGGCCTTCGCCTCCTCCGTGGGCTCCACCTCCACGTCGCGGTAGCGCTGCAGGCCCGTCCCGGCAGGGATCAGCTTGCCGAGGATCACGTTCTCCTTCAGCCCCAGCAACGGGTCAGACCTGGAGGACATGGCCGCCTCGGTGAGCACCTTGGTGGTCTCCTGGAACGACGCGGCCGAGAGCCACGAGTCGGTCGCCAGCGACGCCTTGGTGATCCCCATGAGCTCGGGCCTGCCAGAGGCCGGCTGGCCGGACTCGGAGACCGCCCGACGGTTGACGTCCTCGAACTTGCCACGCTCGGCCAGCTCGCCCGGCAGCAGGTCGGTGTCGCCAGAGTCCAGCACCGTCACCCGGCGCAGCATCTGGCGGACGATGACCTCGATGTGCTTGTCGTGGATGTCCACGCCCTGGGAGCGGTAGACCTCCTGGACCTCGTCCACCAGGTGCTTCTGGGTGGCGCGGGGGCCGAGGATGCGCAGCACCTTCTTCGGGTCCACCGCACCCTGCACCAGCTGGGTGCCGACGGTCACGTGCTGGCCGTCCTCGACCAGCAGGCGCGAACGCTTGGTGATCGGGTAGGCGATCTCCTCCGACCCGTCGTCGGGGGTGAGCACGATGCGCCGGGAGCGGTCGAGCTCCTCGATGGCCACCCGGCCGGAGAACTCCGCGATCGGCGCCTCACCCTTGGGGGTGCGGGCCTCGAAGAGCTCCTGGACGCGCGGCAGACCCTGGGTGATGTCCTCGGCGGAGGCCACACCACCGGTGTGGAAGGTACGCATCGTCAGCTGGGTGCCAGGCTCACCGATGGACTGGGCGGCGATGATGCCGACAGCCTCACCGATGTCGACCAGCTTGCCCGTGGCCAGCGAGCGCCCGTAGCACTTCGCGCACGTGCCCACGCGCGACTCGCAGGTCAGCACCGAGCGCACCTTGAGGTCGGTGACGCCAGACTCGATGAGCCGGTCCAGCAGCACGTCACCCACGTCGTCCCCGGCACGGCCGATGACCTCGCCGTCGATGGACACGTCCTCGGCCAGCGTGCGGGAGAACACGCTGGTGGGCACCTTGTCGTCACGCCGCAGCACACCGGCGGAGTCCGGCTGGGCGATCGGCATGGTCAGGCCACGCTCGGTCGCGCAGTCCTCCTCGCGCACGATCACGTCCTGCGACACGTCCACCAGACGCCGGGTCAGGTACCCGGAGTCGGCGGTGCGCAGCGCGGTGTCGGCCAGACCCTTGCGGGCACCGTGCGTGGCGATGAAGTACTCCAGGACCGACAGGCCCTCGCGGTAGTTCGACTTGATCGGGCGAGGCATGATCTCGCCCTTCGGGTTGGCCACCAGACCACGCATCCCGGCGATCTGCCGGATCTGCATCCAGTTGCCTCGAGCACCCGAGCCGACCATCTGCAGCACGGTGTTGCGCTCGGGGAAGCTGTCCTGCATCTCCTTGGCCACGGCCTCGGTCGCCCTGGTCCAGATCTCGATGAGGTCCTGACGGCGCTCCTCGTCGGTGATGAGGCCCTTGTCGTACTGGCCCTGCACCTTGGCGGCCATCGCCTCGTGCTCCTCCAGGATCGCCGGCTTGGCGTCCGGGGTGGCCACGTCAGAGATGGCGATGGTGACCCCGGACCGGGTGGCCCAGTGGAAACCGGCGTCCATCAGCGCGTCCAGGGATGCCGCGACCTCGACCTTGGCGTACCGCTCGGCGAGGTCGTTGACGATCACCGAGAGGCGCTTCTTGTCGACCACGCCGTTCTCGTACGGGTAGTCCACCGGCAGCAGCTCGTTGAACAGGGCCCGGCCCAGCGTGGTCTCGAACAGCAGAGGCATGCCCGGCTCCCAGCCCTCGGGCTGGTCCTCCTCGGCGAGGACGAGGTCGTCCATGCGGATCTTGACCATGGCGGCCAGGTCCAGCTCGCCCGCGTCGTAGGCCATGATCGCCTCGGCCACCGAGCTGAACGCCCGGCCCTCCCCCGTCGTGCTCTCCAGGTGAGAGGTCAGGTGGTACAGGCCGATGATCATGTCCTGAGAAGGCATGGTCACCGGGCGACCGTCCGACGGCTTGAGGATGTTGTTGCTCGACAGCATCAGGATGCGGGCCTCGGCCTGGGCCTCGGCGCTCAGCGGCAGGTGCACCGCCATCTGGTCGCCGTCGAAGTCGGCGTTGAACGCCGCGCACACCAGCGGGTGCAGGTGGATGGCCTTGCCCTCGACCAGCTGCGGCTCGAACGCCTGGATGCCCAGGCGGTGCAGCGTGGGCGCACGGTTGAGCAGCACCGGGTGCTCGGTGATGACCTCTTCCAGCACGTCCCACACCACCGGGCGAGCACGCTCGACCATGCGCTTGGCCGACTTGATGTTCTGGGCGTGGCCCAGGTCCACCAGCCGCTTCATGACGAACGGCTTGAACAGCTCCAGCGCCATCTGCTTGGGCAGGCCGCACTGGTGCAGCTTGAGCTGGGGGCCGACGACGATCACCGAACGGCCTGAGTAGTCCACGCGCTTGCCGAGCAGGTTCTGGCGGAACCGCCCCTGCTTGCCCTTGAGCATGTCGGAGATCGACTTCAGCGGACGGTTGCCCGGGCCGGTGACCGGACGGCCACGACGGCCGTTGTCGAACAGCGAGTCCACGGCCTCTTGGAGCATCCGCTTCTCGTTGTTGACGATCATCTCCGGCGCGCCCAGGTCCAGCAGACGCTTGAGCCGGTTGTTGCGGTTGATGACGCGCCGGTACAGGTCGTTCAGGTCGGAGGTCGCGAAGCGGCCACCGTCGAGCTGGACCATGGGGCGCAGGTCTGGAGGGATCACCGGCACCGCGTCGAGCACCATGCCCGTGGGCGAGTTGTTCGTGGTGAGGAAGGCGTTGACGACCTTGAGACGCTTCAGCGCCCTGGTCTTGCGCTGGCCCTTGCCGGTGCGGATGGTCTCGCGCAGCGACGCCGCCTCGGCGTCCAGGTCGAACGACTGCAGGCGCTTCTGGATCGCCGAGGCGCCCATCGAGCCGGAGAAGTAGTTGCCGTAGCGGTCCTGCATGGCCCGGTACAGCGTCTCGTCACCCTCCAGGTCGGAGACCTTGAGGTTCTTGAACCTGTCCCAGACCTGGTCGAGCCGCTCGAGCTCGGCATCGGCGCGCTTGCGCAGCTGGGCCATCTCCCGCTCGGCGGAGTCACGCACCTTGCGGCGCGCGTCCGCCTTGGCGCCCTCGGCCTCGAGCTCGGCCAGGTCGGTCTCGAGCTTCAGCGCACGGGTGTTGATGTCGTTGTCGCGCCGGTTCTCGATCTCCTTGCGCTCCACGTCGATCTCGGCCTGGAGGTTCGGCAGATCCTCGGTGCGGCCGTCCTCGTCGACCCACGTGATCATGTAGGCCGCGAAGTAGATGACCTTCTCCAGGTCCTTCGGGGCCAGGTCCAGCAGGTACCCGAGCCTCGAGGGCACGCCCTTGAAGAACCAGATGTGCGTCACCGGGGTCGCGAGCTCGATGTGACCCATGCGCTCACGGCGCACCTTCGAGCGGGTGACCTCCACCCCGCAGCGCTCGCAGACGATGCCCTTGAAGCGCACCCTCTTGTACTTGCCGCAGTAGCACTCCCAGTCCCTGGTGGGACCGAAGATCTTCTCGCAGAACAGACCGTCCTTCTCCGGCTTGAGCGTCCGGTAGTTGATGGTCTCGGGCTTCTTCACCTCGCCGTGCGACCAGGCGCGGATGTCGTCGGCCGTGGCCAGGCCGATGCGAATCTGGTCGAAAGCGTTGACGTCGAGCAAGACTTCCCACTTCCCTGTCGTCTGCCGGGTGGTCCCGGCGAAAACTTCGCTGATGGTGCGGGCTCCCGGCGCTCAGGGCGCCGGGGCTCGGATCAGATCTCGTCGATGCTGGAGGCGTTGGGACGCCGGGACAGGTCGATGCCGAGCTCTTCCGCGGCGCGGTAGACCTCGTCGTCGGAGTCCTTCATGTCGATGGTCTGGCCGTCGGCCGACAGCACCTCGACGTTCAGGCAGAGCGACTGCATCTCCTTGAGCAGCACCTTGAACGACTCCGGGATGCCCGAGTCGGGGATGTTCTCGCCCTTGACGATCGCCTCGTAGACCTTGACCCGGCCCGGCACGTCGTCGGACTTGATGGTGAGCAGCTCTTGCAGCGTGTGCGCCGCGCCATAGGCCTCGAGCGCCCACACCTCCATCTCACCGAAGCGCTGACCGCCGAACTGCGCCTTACCACCGAGCGGCTGCTGGGTGATCATCGAGTACGGACCCGTCGAGCGGGCGTGGATCTTGTCGTCCACCAGGTGGTGCAGCTTGAGGATGTACATGTAGCCGACCGACACCGGCTCCGGGAACGGCTCACCGGAACGCCCGTCGAACAGCTGCACCTTCCCGTCGGTGCCGACCATGCGGTCACCGTCCCGGTTCGGCAGCGTGGAGCGCAGCAGACCGTTGAGGGTCTCCTCCGGGACGCCGTCGAACACCGGGGTGGCCACGGGTGTACCGGCCTCGGAGGTGACCGCCGTGGCGGGCACCCCGTCCTTCCACACCTGGTCGCCGGTGTCGAGGTCCAGGTCCCAGCCTTGCTTGGCGACCCAGCCCAGGTGCACCTCGAGCACCTGGCCGACGTTCATACGGCCCGGCACACCCATCGGGTTGAGGATGATGTCGACCGGGGTGCCGTCAGGCAGGAAGGGCATGTCCTCCTCGGGCAGCACCACGGAGATGACGCCCTTGTTGCCGTGACGTCCGGCGAGCTTGTCGCCCTGGGTGATCTTGCGGCGCTGAGCGATGTACACGCGCACCAGCTGGTTCACACCGGCCGGCAGCTCGTCACCCTCGTCGCGGTTGAACTCCCGCACGCCGATGATCGTGCCGGACTCCCCGTGCGGCACCTTCAGCGAGGTGTCGCGGACCTCCCGGGCCTTCTCTCCGAAGATCGCCCGCAGCAGGCGCTCCTCGGGAGTCAGCTCGGTCTCGCCCTTCGGTGTGACCTTGCCGACCAGGACGTCGCCCGCGGCGACCTCCGCCCCGATCCGCACGATGCCGCGCTCGTCCAGGTCCGCCAGCACCTCTTCGGAGACGTTGGGGATGTCCCGGGTGATCTCCTCCGGGCCCAGCTTGGTGTCGCGGGCGTCGACCTCGTGCTCCTCGATGTGGATCGAGGAGAGCACGTCTTCGGAGACCAGCCTCTGGGAGAGGATGATCGCGTCCTCGTAGTTGTGCCCTTCCCAGGACATGAACGCGACCAGCAGGTTGCGACCCAGAGCCAGCTCGCCGTCAGCGGTCGCCGGGCCGTCGGCCAGCACCGAGCCGGTCTCGACCCGCTCCCCGCCCGAGACCAGCACACGCTGGTTGTAGCTGGTGCCCTGGTTCGAACGACGGAACTTCGCGATCGAGTAGTTCGTGTAGGTGCCGTCGTCGTTCGCGACCACCACCAGATCAGCGGAGACCTCGGTGACCACGCCCGGCTTCTTCGCCACCACCGCGTCACCGGCGTCGACCGCGGCACGCCACTCCATGCCGGTGCCGACCAGCGGGGTCTCCGACCGCACCAGCGGCACCGCCTGGCGCTGCATGTTCGCGCCCATGAGCGCACGGTTGGCGTCGTCGTGCTCCAGGAACGGGATCAGGGCTGTCGCGACCGACACCATCTGGCGCGGGGAGACGTCCATGTAGTCCACGACGTCGCCGGAGACCAGGTCGGGCTCACCACCGCGGGTGCGCACCAGCACACGGTCGTCCACGAACGACCCGTCAGCCTTGAGCGCGGCGTTCGCCTGGGCGATGACGTGCTGGTCCTCGTCGTCGGCGGTCAGGTAGTCCACCTCGTCACTGACCTTGCCGTCCACCACCTTGCGGTACGGGGTCTCGACGAAGCCGAACGGGTTGATGCGCCCGTACGTCGCCAACGAGCCGATGAGGCCGATGTTCGGGCCCTCAGGGGTCTCGATCGGGCACATGCGGCCGTAGTGCGACGGGTGGACGTCACGGACCTCCATGCCGGCACGGTCGCGAGACAGACCACCCGGGCCCAGGGCCGAGAGACGCCGCTTGTGCGTGAGCCCGGCCAGCGGGTTGTTCTGGTCCATGAACTGGCTGAGCTGGGAGGTCCCGAAGAACTCCTTGATGCTCGCCACCACGGGACGGATGTTGATGAGCGTCTGCGGCGTGATCGCCTCGACGTCCTGGGTGGTCATGCGGTCGCGGACCACACGCTCCATGCGGGACAGCCCGGTGCGCACCTGGTTCTGGATCAGCTCTCCCACCGCGCGGATGCGACGGTTGCCGAAGTGGTCGATGTCGTCGGTCTCGACGCGCACGTCGACCGGCTCACCGTCGCGCATGCCGGTCAGGCCGACCTCGGCGTGCAGGGCGCACAGGTACTTGACCGTCGCGACGATGTCTTCCAGCACCAGCACCGAGTCGGTCAGCGGGGCGTCACGGCCCAGCTTCTTGTTGATCTTGTACCGGCCGACCTTCGCCAGGTCGTAGCGCTTGCCGTTGAAGTAGAAGTTGTCCAGCAGCGCGCGCCCAGCCTCGACCGTCGGCGGCTCACCGGGGCGGATCTTGCGGTACAGGTCCAGCAGCGCCTCGTCCTGGGTGTGGACGTTGTCCTTCTCCAGGGTGTCCAGCAGCGCCGGGAACTGGGCGAACTCCTCGCGGATCGACGCCTCGTCCATGCCGAGGGCCTTGAGCATGACGGTGACGTTCTGCTTGCGCTTGCGGTCCACGCGCACGCCGACGTTGTCGCGCTTGTCGATCTCGAACTCCAGCCACGCGCCACGGCTGGGAATCACCCGGGCGGTCAGCACGTCCTTGTCGGACGTCTTGTCGGCCGTGCGCTCGAAGTACACGCCGGGAGAACGCACCAGCTGGGAGACCACGACGCGCTCGGTGCCGTTGATGATGAACGTGCCCCGGTCGGTCATGATCGGGAAGTCGCCCATGAACACCGTCTGGGACTTGATCTCACCGGTGGTGTAGTTGACGAACTCGGCGGTGACGAACAGCGGCTGGGAGTAGGTGAAGTCCTTCTCCTTGCACTCCTCCGCGCTGTACTTCGGCTCCTCGAAGCGGTGGTCGCGGAACGACAGCGACATGGTGTTGCCGAAGTCCTCGATCGGGGAGATCTCCTCGAAGATCTCCTCCAGCCCCGCCGTCACCGGGACGTCGTTGCGCCCCTCCTCCGTCGCGCGGGCGGCACGGGCCTGCCAGCGCTCGTTGCCGAGCAACCAGTCGAAGCTGTCGGTCTGCAGCCCGAGCAGGTCGGGCACCTCGAGCGGCTCGTGGATCCGCGCGAAAGACACGCGGCGGGGAGCGGTGCGGTGGGCGACATCGTCAGCAGAGGGTGCAGAAGGGATGCGCGAGGCAGCCAAGAGGGGTCCTTCCCTGCGGGTCTGTGTGCACGCTGCGCCGCTGGCGGAGCACGACCCCCCGGCCACGGAGCACCCCGGACGTCGGCGCACGTACGACGACCAGCAGGCTCGGGTTATACGGGATCGAGGGCACAGACAAGCGCAATGCGTGAGCCTATATCGCTCAGCGCGCAAAGTCCACCGAGGCCTGCGGCTCGCCGACGGACGCGGCCACCACAGACCTGGTCTACCCCGACGACCTCATCGTCGTCGCCCGACCATGGTGGCACAGCAGACCCCTGCCAGAACAGCCCCCAGACGACGGACGGCTCAGGTTCGCCTCTGGCTGCGAACCACGACGACGACCACGGTGACGATCACGCCTGTCACGACCAGCAGCCCGACCAGCAGCACCCCGACGAGCAGCACCCCCGCCCGCAGCGAGGGCCCGGGGTCGGGGGCGGGAGCGGCGACGAGGCCCTGGTCCTGGTCCGGGTCCGGGTATGGGTCGGAGACCGAGGGCGAGGGCGTCTCGGCCTCCACCCACGCCGGAGCGGGAGCGTTCCGGATGTCCGCGGCGGACAGGTCGCCGTCGAACTGGGGCTCAGGGGTTATCAGCGGGTTCACGTCCGGGTAGGTGGTCGGGTCGCGCTCGAGCATCCGCTGCAACGACACGTGGCCGTACCCCGACCTCGGGTCGTACTCCAGCCCGTCCCCGTTCCCGGCTGCGTGGATCAGCGCCTGGATCATCTGGTTGCCCGTGGCGTCCGGATACTTCGACCACGCCGCCGCCAGCACCCCCGTCACCACCGGCGTGGCGTACGACGTCCCCTGGCCCGTCCGCGTCGCCGTCCAGTCACCGGTGTCTCTGTTCCCCTGGAGCAGCATGCCCACGCCCGGGGCTCTCACCGTGACCCTGCCGTACTCGACCTCCTCCGACCCCAACCGTCCCTGAGAGTCGTGCGCGGCGACCGCCACCACACCGTTGAGCCGCGCCATGGAGTCCTGCCCGGGGTCGTCGTTGCGCAGCGCAGCGACAACCACCACACCCTGGCTCAGCGCCCACGCCACCGCCCTGTGGACCGAGGTCCCGGCGCTGGCCTCCGCCGCGATCGAGATCGAGATGATGTCGGCCCCGTCGGCCACCGCCTGGCCGATGGCCCTCCCCAGCGACGCCGTCCCCTCGCAGTCCCTCTTGAACGGCTCGTTCGACCCGGAGTTGGCGATGGCGTAGAACGAGACGGTGGCCTTGGGTGCGACCCCGCGCACCGAGGTACCACCGGCGAAACCCTTGCCGTTGCCCGCCACGAGGGCGACCGCGTTCGACCCGTGGGACGTGTTGGACGTCAGCCGGGGGGCGTCGGCCGGGACCGGGGTGGCGCTCGTGATGGAGAAGACGCAGAACGACGGCTCACGGACTCTCAGGTCGACGCCCTCGAGCATGGGCAGGCTCGTCGTGATCGCGGTGTCGACCACCGCCACCTTCACCCCGGCGCCGTCCGCGCCGCGCTGGTTCGCCGCGACCGTGCCCAGCTGTCGGTTCCACCAGTCGCCGTCGTCTGCCGCGCTGGCGGCTCCCGGTGCCAGGGGCATCAGCGCCAGGGCCACCACGAGCACGAGCCACCGCGCTCCCGCACCACGGCGACCAGACGCCCTCAGAGCATCCCGGTCGAGCCCGCCTCGCCTGGTTCTCACTGGTTTCCCTCTCTGTCCCACCCCGACCGCACCACTCGAGCACGGTACCTGTCAGCCGAGCGCCGCCCCAAAACCGTACGTGCTGGTGGACGGACGAGGCCCGGCCCCCGTGGGGGCCGGGCCTCGTCCGGTAGAGCTCAGGGGCGCGTGGTCACTTGAGGGTGACGGTGGCGCCGGCGCCCTCGAGGGCCTCCTTGGCCTTCTCGGCGGCCTCCTTGTTGGCGCCTTCCAGCACCGGCTTGGGGGCGCCGTCGACGAGGTCCTTGGCCTCCTTCAGCCCGAGGCTGGTCAGCGCACGGACCTCCTTGATGACCTGGATCTTCTTGTCACCAGCGGCCTCGAGGATCACGTCGAAGGAGTCCTTCTCCTCCTCCTCGGCAGCGGCAGCAGCGCCACCGCCGGCGGCGGGGGCGGCCGCGACGGCGACCGGAGCGGCGGCGGTGACGCCGAACTCCTCCTCGAAAGCCTTCACGAACTCGGAGAGCTCGATCAGCGTGAGGCCCTTGAACTGCTCGATGAGCTCGGTGGTGGAGAGCTTCGCCATGGTGGTTCCTTCCTGGTGGGTCTTGCTACGTCAGATGTGGGGTTCGAGCCTGAGGTCAGGCGGCCTGCTGCTCTTCGCGCTGGGCGCGCAGAGCCTCGACGACCCGTGCGGCCTGTGCCGCGGGAGCCGTGAACAGGTACGCCGCCTGGTACAGCGACGCGGTGACGGCGCCGGCCACCTTGGCCAGCAGAACCTCGCGCGACTCCAGGTCGGCGAGCGTGGTGATCTCCGCGGCGGTCAGGGGGCGCCCGTCGAGCACACCACCCTTGACGACCAGCGCGGGATGAGCCTTGGCGAAGTCACGCAGACCCTTGGCCACCGCGACCGGGTCGCCGGTGACGAAGGCGATGGCCGACGGACCCTTGAGGTCGTCGGTCAGCGACTCGTACCCGGCCTCACGGGCGGCGATGGAGGTCAGCGTGTTCTTCACCACGGCGTACTGGGCGTCGTCCCCCAGCACTCGACGCAGCTCCTTGAGCTGCGCCACAGAAAGCCCGCGGTACTCGGTCAGCACAGCGGCGTTCGAGCTGCGGAAGCGTTCCGTCAGCTCGGCGACCGCGGCCACCTTGTCCGGCCTCGCCATGGCAATCCTCTCAGTGGACAGAACTTCGGCACCCGTCCACCGCCCCCTCATACGACAAGAGCCCCGCGCAGGCGCGGGGCTCGACCAGGGCGACACAGCCGTCCTGCTGAACTCTCACCTGCGCTGGCCCCCGCTGCTGCGGGACTTCGGCCGATCCCGTGCCCGCCCACCTGAAGGCAGACGAGCCCGACACCGACACCTGCGGTCTTGGGCACGCGCAGTCTACATCCCCCACCCCCACCCACCAACCCGCCGATGAGGTCCTCTGGTCGGCGCACGCAGAGGCAGAGCCCCTGCTCCTCGCCAGGGACGTAGACCGCAAGTCCTACTTGAAGTAGGATTATGGGCATGAGGACTTCCACCGCTACCGAGAAGCACTCCGTCTCCATGCCTGCGGCCACGTCCGAAGACGTCAGAGCCCGCGTCGGGTCGCGCGGCTTCTCCGCGTACGTCTCCAACGCCGTCGCACGTCAGCTAGAGCGCGACGCTCTCGATGACGTGCTCGCGCGCATGGAGGCCGAGCACGGCCCTGTCGACGACGACGAGATCACCGCGATCATGGGACGGCTCGCCGAGTGATCGTCCGCCCCCACTCCATCCTGCTGGACGCTGAGGCCCTCTCAGCCCTGGCCAACCATGAGCGTCGGATGCAGGCATGGGCGGCCATCGCACGGCGCACCGACTCGACGCTGCACGTCTCGACCGTCACTCTCACAGAGACGACCGACGGAACCTCGCGCGACGCGCTCGTGCGCCGAGCCGTCAAGACGCTACGGACAGCAGAGGTCACCGCAGACATCGCCTATACGGCAGGCCGGCTGCGCGCTGCCGCCGCCACGGCACGGCGCAGGCCTCGAGACCTGACGGTCGACGCCATCATCGTCGCCACGGCTCTCACGCTGCACCCACCAGTCGTCGTGCTGACCTGCGACCCCGAAGACCTGCGGCTTCTCCTCACCGACGAGCCCATCAAGATCGAGACGATCAGCTGATGCCGGCGCGCAGCAGACGCTCATGGACAACCTCTGGACTCTTGCTGGTTGCCGCGTTGGCGGCTTTGATGCTCGTGCCCGAGGTTCGAGACCATGCTTGGCTGATCGCTCTTCTCATCATCATCACCGCTGGCGCCGTGGCAGCTGGTGCGATCCGTGCACGACGGGCCGATCAAGATCAGGGGATGGAAGCCGCTTCGCTAGATCCTGATCGACGTAGCGACCGTGGGACTCCGAGCGATCCTCGTGCCCGTTCACGTCGCGAAGGCTAGGAACGTCTACAGAGCCGGCCCGTGCGATCCCAGCAGCACCATCGGTTCTACCCCGATCCGCTCCGCCAGCCGTTCGACGCTGCGGAGAGTGAGGTTGCGTTCGCCGCGCTCGACACCGCCCATGTAGGTGCGGTGGACGCCCAGGACTTCGGCGAACGCCTCTTGGCTGAGGCCCTGCGCCTCACGGTAGGCGCGCAGGTTGCGGCCGAACGTCCGCTGCAGATCGCCTTCCACCGGATCGAGCCTCGCGGGCTGCTACTTGAAGGTCTACAGACTTATAAGTAG
Source organism: Micrococcales bacterium (assembly GCA_009785115.1). Classification (GTDB taxonomy): domain Bacteria; phylum Actinomycetota; class Actinomycetes; order Actinomycetales; family Cellulomonadaceae; genus Cellulomonas. The sequence goes on along the minus strand of WQWY01000026.1, from coordinate 10,803 downwards.
CATCAGGCCTGTCCGCAGGATAGGCGAGGTGCAGGTCCGAGCCACTCGGGGTCTTGCGGACCAGGTTCCGCAAGACAGACGGCCCTCCCAGCATGCTGGGAGGGCCGTCTGGGAAAGAGCGCGGGGGTCAGGCTGCGTCGTCCTCGGTGAGGTGGTGCTGACGGGTGGGGTCGACGAGGATGCCGGGGCCCATCGTGGTGGAGAAGGTGGCCTTGAGCAGGTAGCGGCCCTTCGAGGAGGACGGCTTGAGGCGGAGGATCTCCTCGAGAGCAGCGGCGTAGTTCTCGACCAGGGCAGCCTCGGAGAACGAGACCTTGCCGATGATGAAGTTCAGGTTCGAGTGCCGGTCGACGCGGAACTCGATCTTGCCGCCCTTGATGTCGGTGACGGCCTTGGCCACGTCCATGGTGACCGTGCCCGTCTTCGGGTTCGGCATCAGGCCGCGCGGGCCCAGCACCTTGCCCAGACGGCCGACCTTGCCCATGAGGTCGGGCGTGGCGACGGCGGCGTCGAAGTCGGTGTAGCCACCGGCGACCTTCTCGATCAGCTCGTCGCCACCGACCTCGTCGGCACCCGCGGCGCGCGCCTGCTCGGCACGCTCACCCACGGCGAACACCAAGACCCGGGCGGTCTTGCCGGTGCCGTGCGGCAGGTTGACGGTGCCGCGCACCATCTGGTCGGCCTTGCGGGGGTCGACCCCGAGGCGAAACGCGACCTCGACGGTCGCGTCGTACTTGACGGTGGAGGTCGCCTTCGCCAGGCGGACCGCCTCCAGGGGGCTGTACAGGCGCCCGGCCTCGATCTTCTCGGCCGCGGCCCTGTAGGCCTTGCTGCGCTTTGCCATCTGCTCTCTCCTTCAGCAGTCGTGGTCTGCGGGCCGCGCCGGCCCTGCCACAGGGGGTGGGTGGGTGGTGCTCGGTCAGCCGGTGACCGTGATGCCCATCGAGCGGGCGGTGCCAGCGATGATCTTGCTGGCGGCGTCCAGGTCGTTGGCGTTGAGGTCCGCGAGCTTGGTGGCGGCGATCTCGCGCACCTGCTCGGCGGTCAGGGTGCCGACCTTGGCGGTGTGCGGGGTCGGTGAGCCCTTGGCCACGCCGGCGGCCTTCTTGATGAGCTCGGAGGCCGGCGGGGTCTTGGTGATGAATGTGAACGAGCGGTCCTCGTACACGGTGATCTCGACCGGGACGACGTTGCCGCGCTGGGCCTCGGTCGCCGCGTTGTACGCCTTGCAGAACTCCATGATGTTCACGCCGTGCTGACCCAGCGCGGGGCCGATCGGCGGGGCCGGGGTGGCAGCACCAGCGTTGATCTGGAGCTTGATGAACCCGGCGACCTTCTTCTTCTTGGGGGGCACGTGCGGTTTCCTTACTGTGTCGTGGGCCGACGCCGTGGGCGATGACCCGGTTGCAACGTCCTCGCAGACGGCGAGGGCGACGTCCGGCTCAGATCTTGGAGACCTGGCTGAACGACAGCTCGACCGGGGTCTCCCGGCCGAACAGAGAGACGAGCACCTTGAGCTTCTGACTCTCGGCGTTGATCTCCGAGATGGTCGCCGGCAGCGTGTCGAACGGCCCGCCGTCGGTCACGGTGACCGACTCGCCGACCTCGAAGTCCACCTCGACCTTGGCCGTCGTCTTCGCGGCGGCCTTCTCCGCGGGCTTGGTCTGCAGCGTCGGCGCGAGCATCGAGAAGACCTCGTCCAGCGTCAGCGGCACCGGTTGGTGGGAGTGGCCGACGAACCCGGTGACACCCGGGGTGTGGCGCACCGCGCCCCACGACTCGTCGGTCAGGTCCATGCGGACCAGCACGTAGCCGGGGATGCGGACCCGCTTGACCAGCTTGCGCTGGCCGTTCTTGATCTCGACGACCTCTTCCATGGGCACCTCGGCCCCGAAGATGTAGTCCTCCATGTTGAGGCTCTGGATGCGCGACTCCAGGTTGGCCTTCACACGGTTCTCGTACCCGGCGTAGGAGTGCACGACGTACCAGTCACCAGGCAGGGTGCGCAGCTTCGCCTTGTAGGCGGCGACAGGATCGACGTCGGGGTCGATCTCGTGAGCGTCAGGCTCAGGGCCAGCCTCGGGGACGGGGGTGTCGACCGGGCTCGACGGCTCGACGGCGTCGGCAAGCTCGGCCGGGGCTGGCTGGCTGTCTGTCGACACGTGCGAACCTGCTCTCTGACTCGGGACGGCGGGAAGGTGTGGCGCGGCGAGGGGGGCTAGCGCGCGAAGATCAAGAAGGTGAGCCGGCCGATCCCCAGGTCGATGACCGTCACGAAAGCCATCACGACCGCCACGAACACCAGGACGGTCGAGGTGTAGGTCATGACCTCGGCCCTGGTCGGACGGACGACCTTCTTCAGCTCGGCGACCACCTCGCGGACGAACCGCACGGTGCGCGCGAACAGCCCCAGGTTCTCCTTGACAGCGGAGTCGCGACGCGCAGGAGTCGCGCCGGCGCCCCCCTGAGATAGCTCGTCGCTCACGTTCATCCTTCGTCCGTCGTGGTGGTGCACGCCGACCGACCTCTAGCCGTGCCGGATGCGCAGGGCAGACAGGACTCGAACCTGCAACCTGCGGTGTTGGAGACCGCTGCGCTACCAATTGCGCCACTGCCCTTGGAGAAGACGCACCCTGCTCGGTCTCGACCTGAGCCCCGCGCCGTCGACCGACGACGCACCGCTCAGGCGCGACACAGCATGGCGAACGTCAACCGCCGTGGGCCACTCTACGCGACAAGAGGCGGAGCGGTCGAACTCGGGAACGAGGAGCGGTCGAGGTGCGGGCGACGAGGACAACTGCCGGGGCGTTCTGTCACGATAGTGATCGTGAGCCAGCTCTCCCGCCCCCGCGTCTCTGCCCGGATCGCACGCATCGCCCCGTCGGCGACGCTCGCCGTCGACGCCAAGGCCAAGGCGCTGAAGGCCGCCGGGCGCCCGGTGATCGGCTTCGGCGCCGGCGAGCCGGACTTTCCGACGCCCGAGCCGATCGTCGAGGCGGCGGTGCGGGCGGCCAAGGACCCGGCCAACCACCGCTACACCCCCGCCGCCGGGCTGCCCGCCCTGAAGGAGGCGATCGCGGCCAAGACGCTGCGCGACTCCGGCTACGAGGTGTCGCCGGCCGACGTGCTGGTCACCAACGGCGGCAAGCAGGCCGTGTACCAGGCGTTCGCCACCGTGCTGGACCCGGGCGACGAGGTGCTGATGCCCACCCCCTACTGGACCACCTACCCCGAGGCGATCGCCCTGGCCGGTGGTGTGCCGGTGGAGGTGCTGGCCGGGCCCGAGACCGGGTACACCGTCAGCGTCGAACAGCTGGAGGCGGCCCGGACGCCGCGCACCAAGGTGCTGCTGTTCAACTCCCCGTCCAACCCGACCGGCGGGGTCTACTCCCCCGAGCAGACGGCCGAGATCGGCCGGTGGGCGCTCGAGCACGGCATCTGGGTCATCACCGACGAGATCTACGAGCACCTGGTCTACGACGACGCGACGTTCACCCCGATCGTCCGTGCGGTGCCCGAGCTGGCAGAGACGACCATCGTCCTCAACGGCGTGGCCAAGACCTACGCGATGACCGGTTGGCGGGTCGGGTGGATGATCGGCCCGTCCGACGTCATCAAGGCCGCCACCAACCTCCAGTCGCACCTGACGAGCAACGTGGCCAACGTCTCCCAGCACGCGGCCGTCGCGGCGCTGACCGGTGACCTGAGCGCGGTCGAGGCGATGCGCACGGCGTTCGACCGGCGCCGGCGCACCATGGTCTCGATGCTCGACCAGATCGACGGTGTCCAGACCCCCACTCCCCTGGGCGCGTTCTACGCCTACCCGTCGGTGGCCGGGGTGCTCGGCCGCACGATCCGTGGGGTCACCCCGACGACCTCGGCCGACCTGGCCGCGCTGATCCTGGACGAGGTCGAGGTTGCCGTGGTGCCTGGTGAGGCCTTCGGGCCGAGCGGCTACCTGCGGCTGTCGTACGCGCTGGGCGACGACGACCTGGTCGAGGGCGTCGGTCGCATCCAGACCCTGCTCGCCGAGGCTCGCTGACTCGGGGCATCTCATAGGGCGCACCACCGGGTGCGCCCTATGAGGCAGGCGCGGATACTGAGGAAGAGGACCTGACCTCCCGGCCGGTGTCATCTGCTCACAGCAAGGCGCCTGATGTCTCGACACCTGATCCGCGTCGCCGTGATCGCGATCCTCGGTCTCGGCACGGTGCTCGGCACCCCGCCGAGCGCTCACGCGAACCTCACGCCCCTGGACGTATCGCCCCCGGTCGTGGCCCTGCACCTGCCTGGCGCTCTCAGCCTCGAACCCGCCACGACCACCCCGGCGACGCCCACCCCCGGTGCGAACACCGCCGGTGTCCTCCTGGCCTCCGCGGCGGTCGCCCTGATCCTCGGCGCCGCCATCGCCGCGCACCGCCAGAAGAAGCACTCCCCCTCCGCGCAGACGACCCGAGCCGAGAGGCCATGAGGGGCCTGACGCTCGCCGCCGTGGTCGCACACCGACGCCACCAGGCGCGCTGAGGCTCGGCGACAGCCCCCGGCTCACCGAGCGGCACCGCCGGAGACCACCGACGCACCGACCACACCCGTAGACCCGGGTGCACACCGAGCCTCACGCGGGGGAGGTCGACGGTGCCGGACCCGCGAGCCAGGCATCGACACGGGCGAGCGCGGTCGCCTTGGTGGTCGGCCCAGCTCGCGAGGCCAGGACGGATGATCTGGCCAGGGCCGCCAGAGCGGCGTCCTCGAGGCCGAAGACGTCACGGGCGGCCTGGTACTGGTCGACCAGGCGGGAGCGGAACAGCAGCGGGTCGTCAGCGCCCAGCGCCACCCGCGCCCCGGCCTCGACCAGGCTGGGCAGCGGTACGTCGATCATCTGGTGGTACACCCCGAGCGAGACGTTCGACGCGGGGCACACCTCGAGCACCACCTGCTCCTCGAGCACCCGGTCGAGCACCCGAGGGTCCTCCACGGAGCGCACGCCGTGGCCCAGGCGGTCCGGCCGCAGGAAGTCGAGCACCGTGTCCACGTGCGCCGGGCCGAGCAGCTCACCGGCGTGCGGCACGAGGGCGAGCCCCGCGCGCCCGGCGATGGCGAAGGCCGGCGCGAACGCCTCGGTCTCGCCGCGCCGCTCGTCGTTGGACAGCCCGAAGCCGATCACCTCCCCCGACCCAGACCCCGCGTGGCGCACCGCCAGCCGGGCCAGGGCCCGCGCGTCCATCGGGTGACGCAGACGCGAGGCGGCGACGATCACGCCGACCTCGATGCCGTGCGTGGCCGCGGCCTGCCGGGCAGCGTCGAGCACGATCTCGACCGCCGGGGTGATCCCGCCCACGAAGGGGGCGTAGGAGGTCGGGTCTACCTGGATCTCCAGCCGCACCGAGCCCTCGGTGGCGTCGTCGGCCACCGCCTCGGTGACCACCCGCCGCATCGCGTCCTCGTCACGCACCACGGCCCGGGCCGCGTCGTAGAGGCGCTGGAACCGGAACCAGCCGCGCTCGTCCCCCGGCACGTGCAGCGGGTCACCGTCGAGCAGCGCTGCGGGCAGCCGCACACCACGCTCGGCGGCGAGCTCGGCCAGCGTGGCCGGGCGCATCGACCCGGTGAAGTGCAGGTGCAGGTGCGCCTTGGGCAGAGCGACGAGATCACGCATCCCGACCAGTCTGCCCCACCGGGACGGCCGTCGCCGACACCTCAGCCCGAGGTGAGCAGCACCGCCGAGCGTGGTGTGCGGCTGCCCGCGGCGCTACGTCGAGGCCACCCGCGCAACAGGGCTCGGTGACGCGGCTGTACCCGACCTGGTTCGCGCCGCGCTGCCCGCTCCTTCCTGACCCACAGGTGACGTCAGAGGGTGCAGCCGACGAGGACGGGCTCGGGTTCCAGGGTCAGGCCGAAGCGGGCGCGCACGCCCTCGCGGATCTCGCGGGCGAGCGCCAGGACGTCCGAGGCCGTGGCTCCGCCGCGGTTGGTCAGGGCGAGGACGTGCTTGGTCGAGAGGGCTGCTGGGCCGGGGAGGCCGTGGCCCTTGGCGAAGCCAGCACGGGAGATCAGCCAGGCGGCGCTGGTCTTGATACGGCCGTCGGTGTCGAAGCGGGGGGCCTCGGGGGGCAAGGTCGCGGCGGTCGCGGCGTCGAGCACCGGGTTGGTGAAGAACGAGCCGGCCGAGCGGGTGTCCGGGTCAGCCGGGTCCAGCAGCATCCCCTTGCCCGCGCGCAGGTTCAGCACCGCCTCGTGCACCTCCGCGAGCGGTGCACGGTCCCCCACGGCGACGCCCAGCGTGGCAGCGAGCTCGGGGTAGGCGACCGGGCGGGACAGCGACGCCTCGCGCAGCTGGAAGGTCACCTCGAGCACGACGTAGCGCGGCGTGGGCCCCCAGGGGGCCACTGGGTCGGCCGGGTCGGGGCGCATGGACGCCTTGAGCAGCGACGTGCGGTAGCCGAACCGCAGGTCTCCCACCGGCATGGTGCGGACCGCACGCGCGGCCCGGTCCCAGACCCGCACCGAGGCGATGGTCTGGGCGACCTCCTGGCCGTAGGCGCCGACGTTCTGCACCGGGGTGGCGCCGACCGACCCGGGGATGCCTGCCAGCGCCTCCACCCCGGTCAGCCCGTGCTCGACGGCGTGGTCCACGAACCTGGCCCACGGCGTCCCGGCGGTGGCCACCACGGTGATGCCCGCACAGTCCGAGCGGTCGGTCACCCGCAGGTCGTCGCGGCGATCACGGACGACGACCCCGTCGAACCCGTCGTCGCCGACCACCACGTTGGACCCGCCGCCCAGCACCAGCAGCGGCTCTCGGGCCTCGTCGGCCTCGACCACCGCCGCGACCAGCGCGTCCTGCGTGCTCGTCTCGACATAGCGACGCGCCGGACCACCGACACCCAACGTGGTCAGCCCGGCCAGAGCGAGCGGTGCGGAAGACGTCACGGGCACCAGCCTAGGCGGACGGCAGCACAGCCAGCGGCCCCGAGCCCTGACGGAGGCAGCGCAGACAGCCTCACGGGCACACGCGCAGACGCGCACCGACCGTTCCCGTGCCCCAGACCACACCGTACCTAGGAGCGTGCGCCCGTCCCTGAGGCGTGCTCCAGGGTGGCGGGCTGCTCGGTGCCGCGCGCTCTCAGCGGGGCGGTCGCACCTGACAGCAGCATGCCGAGCAGCACCGGCACGGTCACCGCGAGCAGCGCGTGCCGGTAGCCGACGTGCTGGGCCAAGAACCCCAGCACCGGCGGCCCGGCCAGGAACGCGGTGTACCCGATGGTCGACACGACGGCGACGCGCCCCGGGGCACGGAAGGGGTCGTCGGCGGCGGCGCTCATCCCCACCGGGAAACCGAGCGCCACCCCCGCACCCCACGCCGCCGCACCGACCAGCGCCAACCACACAGGCCCCGCCAGCCCGAACAGCCCGAGACCGGCCAGCGCGACCAGCGCACCGGCCCGCAGCACCGTCACCCGCCCCAAGCGGTCGATCAGCGCGGTGCCGCCGAAGCGCACCGCCGTCATCGCGGCGACGAACAGGCCGAAGCCGACCGCACCGAGCGCATGAGACGTGCCCAGGCCGTCCACCACGGCCAGCGACAACCAGTCGTTCGCCGCCCCCTCGGCGAGCGCCACCCCGAGCACGCCCAGCCCGATCAGCACCGTGCGCGGCTCGGCCCACGCGGTGAACGACGACCGGCGGACCCCGGCAGGGCACTCGTGACGGGCCGCGAAACGCGGCTCGCTCTCGGGCAGGAAGAGCCGCAGCGCCACCACCACCGCGAACAGACCCAGCCCGACGGCGACCGGCAGGTGCGCCACCAGCGGCACGTGCAGCCAGGCCACCACGGCGGCGACCCCCGCCGCCACGACCGTGCCGAGGGAGAAACCGGCGTGATATCTCGGCATGGTGGTCCGCCCGAGGCGCTGCTCCACGACGGCGCCCTCGAGGTTCATCGCGGCGTCCCACAGCCCCATCGCCATGCCCAGGAACGGCAGCGCGGGCACCACCAGCCAGGCCGCCCCGAGCTGCACCCCGACAGCCACGGCCACCATCGACACCGCGTAGAGCGCCGCTGCCCCACCGATCGCTCGGTGCACACCGACCCGCTCGACGATCAACCCGGACACCGGGAGCGCGACCAGCGCGCCGAGCGCGGCGACCAGCAGGAGCAGACCCATCTGGTCAGGGCGCAGCCCCAGGCCGTCGCGGACCGCCGGGAGGCGTGCCGCCCAGCTCGCGAAGACCCAGCCGTTGGCGAAGAAGACCACGAAGACAGCGACAGACGCCCGGCGCACCACCTGCTGGTCCATCACCTGCTCCTCGTCGTGGCCCGGCTCGTCGTGGTGCGACGCGATGCACGCGCGCCACGACGATCATCCGTGCCTCGGAGGAGCCCTGCCACCCGTGCACAGAGCGCAAGCATCCAAGATGTGGTGAGACGACGGGCGAACGCCGCACATCGACCAGAAGAAGATCAGGTGACGACCGGGAGAGGCACGACGGGCCGCCCCACGAAGAGGTCAGGAAGCGTCGGACGAGAAGGGCGGGCGGGGCTCACCCGACGATCAGGCAGGAAGCCTGACCACCGCCTGGGCCTTGCCGAGCACCCGCTGCCCGTCGAGCGTGACCTGGAGGTCGACGCGGGCGGTCTGGACCTGCGGGTCGACCGCACCGACCGTGGCGACCACCGTCAGCACCGCCTCGCCAGGGTCGGGCACAGGCACAGGTCGAGAGAAACGGACCTGATAGTCGAGAACCGCACCCGGGTCACCCAGCGCGTCCACGACGACGTCGACCGCCGCGCCCATCGTCCACATGCCGTGGGCGATGACCCCCGGCAGGCCGACGTCACGAGCCACGCGGTCGTTCCAGTGGATCGGGTTGAAGTCCCCGGAAGCACCCGCGTAGCGCACCAGCCGGGCACGGTCCACGGCGATCTCACGGCGGGCCAGCTCGTCACCGACGTTCATCAGCCCTCCCCCCTGACAGCGAGGGTGGAACGCACCGTGCTCACCGGCTCGCCCGACTCGTCGGCGATCTCGCAGCGCGTGGAGACCAGGCTGATCCCGGCACGCTCGGTCACAGACTCGACGTGCAGCACCGTGACCAGCCGATCACCAGCACGGATCGGACGGTGGTGGGTGAACCTCTCGTCAGCGTGCACCACCCGGGAGAAGTCGACACCGGCAGCCGGGTCAGCGATGTACTGAGCCTCCGCGGCCTGGGCGACGACGACCGCGAACGTCGGCGGCGCGATGACGTCAGGATGACCCAGCGCCTGCGCGGCAGCCGGATCGGTGTAGGCGGAGTGAGACGCACCCGTCGCCTCCGCGAACGCGGCGACAGCCGTACGCGCGACCTCATAGACACCGGTCGGCGGGTAGACGCGACCGGCGAAGGAGGGATCGACCCGCAAGATCAGCGAGTCTCGCGGTGCACCGTGTGGCGACCGTCACGCGGGCAGAACTTCTTCAGCTCCAGCCGGTCGGGATCGTTACGCCGGTTCTTCTTGGTGATGTAGTTGCGCTCCTTGCACTCCGTGCACGCGAGCGTGATCTTCGGACGGACGTCCTGCGCCTTGCTGGCCATGGCCTTGCTACCTCTCCGAGCCTGTGTGCTTGTACCCGCCACGCCTCCCGCCGGGACGTCGCCCGACGGTCTCGGTAGCGGGAGCGGGACTCGAACCCGCGACCTCACGATTATGAGTCGTGCGCTCTCACCTACTGAGCTACCCCGCCGCGAACATGGCCGAAGCCATGCACTGAGCCCCGACAGGGAATCGAACCCTGGACCTTCTCCTTACCATGGAGACGCTCTGCCGACTGAGCTATCGGGGCAGCGCGCACAAGGGTACCCGAGCCGCGGCCCCCGCACGAAATCCCAGCCCCCAGCGCCCGAGATGCCCCGCTCTGCCCCCTGACGCCCCACCCTCAGCCAAGAACGGAGCCCGGCCGAGAGCGGGGCGGCGCCGACGAGCACCCCGCCAGGAGACAAGCGACGTCAGCGGTAGTTGACGAACTGGAGAGCCGCGTCCACCTCAGCACCCTTGAGCAGGGCGATCACCGCCTGCAGGTCGTCACGGCTCTTGGACGAGACCCGCAGCTCGTCACCCTGGATCTGAGTCTTCACGCTCTTCGGGCCCTCGTCACGGACCATCTTGGCCAGCTTCTTCGCCGTCTCCGACGACAACCCCTCCTTGAGGGTGGCCGTCAGCCGGTGCTCCTTGCCCGACGGCTTCGGCTCACCGTCACCCAGGTCCAGAGCCTTCAGCGAGATCCCGCGCCTGATCAGCTTGGTCTCGAAGACGTCCAGCACCGCCTTCACCCGCTCCGCGGAGCTCGCGACCATCACCACCTGCGTCTCACCGCTCCAGGTGATCGACGCACCGACCCCCTTGAAGTCGTAGCGCTGCGCGATCTCCTTCGCGGCCTGGTTCAGCGCGTTGTCGACCTCCTGACGGTCCACCTTGCTCACCACGTCGAACGACGAGTCGCCAGCCATGCGCACACCCTCCAGCAGCCAAGGGCCTCGCGGTTCGAGCGCCCGGGGTTCGCCTGCTATCCTTCCATCCGCACGCTACGCGTCCGCGCGTGGCACACCCTGAGGCGGATTACCCGAGTGGCCAAAGGGGGCTGACTGTAAATCAGCTGGCAATGCCTACGGGGGTTCGAATCCCTCATCCGCCACGAGTGCGCTGGGCGCCCTGTGCTCGTCTACGACGAGCCGGGGCGCCCTCGTCATGTTGTGCGGGGCCCAGCCCCGCACCCGCCGAGGGGGCGAGCCCCCTCGGAACCCCCGCTCGGCCGGCGCGGTGCG
>WQWY01000025.1 GCA_009785115.1 Micrococcales bacterium | reverse complement strand
GTCCGGAGCGATCCCCGCGACACCACCGCCACGACCACCACCGGTGTCCTGCCCCACGATCTGGGCGACCACGTCCACACCATGACGCACAGGCCTCAGGTACTGGTCAGAGGTCGTCGGGAAGTACTCACGAGTCTGGCTGTCCTTCACGCACACCGGGTCGGCCACACGGATGTTCGCCCCCCGCAACGAAGGGGCTCCCAGGTTGATCGAGGAATCCAGGACGGCGATCTTCACCCCCTTCCCGGTGAACCCAGCCGCATGAGCCTGCCGCACGCCCATCTGCTCGTACCACCACCCCGGCTCAGCTGCCACAGCCGGGGCAGGCACCACTGCGACCAACCCGAACCCCACCGCAGCGACCAGCACCGCCCGACGCACACCGGCCGACCTAGAGCTGCCCCAAGGCCGAGCGAACCTCCTCGCACCACCGGCGCCGTACCCCGCGCTCACGAGCCCTCCCCGTCCTGGTTCTCGATCTGCCACAACAGCTGGCGAAAGGCGTCGGCGCCGTCCTGGTCGATCATGGCCAGGTCGTCGGCCGCTGCCCACAGCACCTGGCTGTACCCGGCCATCAACCCCTCAAGACCACCAGCACGCGAAGCCAGCTCGACAGCGAGCCCGTTGATCGCCTCCTCAGGGGCCGACGACAGCGGGCACTGGGTCCTGCCCTCCCAGCCGCCCATCCGGTCAGACCTGGGGAGCTGCTCCGCCAGCTGCTGGAGGTGCCTGACCCTGGCCCTGACCTCCCCGTACTGCACCGCGAGCCTGGTGGCATCGCCAACCGTCAACGGCCCCCCGGACCCCGACGGCACCCCCGAACCCGGCACGCTCGCTGAGCTACCAGACATGACCACACTCCCTCTGACTCGATGAACCCACCGACCCACCACGGGCCGGAAACCTTGCCGAACACCTGTACCGACACGAACGACGAGCACGAGCGACCGGGCGCTGCCCCGACAGCACGCATGTCCGCCGCGACCGACCCTCACCGCTCAGGTCGCCACCCTCACACCTGGCACCACCCCCCTCTTCGCTCATGGCCCGGCTCCTTGGACGGTGCGTGAGACGGTGAGCACACGGTTGCCCATGCGCACACGCACACCCTCGCCCAGACGGGTACGGACCCCCGGCGGCAGGGTGCGAGGCGGGGCGGGGCCGTCGAGCAGGTCGGTGCCGTTGGTCGAACCCAGGTCGGTCAGCCACACCCCGTCGCTCCCGTGCTCGACACGCACGTGGTTCTTCGACACGGTGCCCTCCTCGTCGTGCAGCACCACCGCCTGATCGCCCGGGGCCACGATCGTGGGCCCTCTGCCCAGGACGACGGTGGCCCCCTGGGTGACCTGGTGGCGCTGCCCGGTGTCGAGCACCAGCACCAGCACGACACCAGGCGGGGCCGCCGGTCGAGGCACCACAGGAAGCGCGGCAGATGCGGCAGGTGCGACGGGCAGGACGGGCACGGCGACCGTCGGCGGTGCCGCAGGCACCAAAGATGGCGGCACAGCAGGCACAGCAGGTGCGGCGGACATGGCCGACGCGATGGGTACCGCAAGCGTCGGCGGCGCAGCAGGCGCCAAGGATGGCGGCACGGCAGGCATGGCGGACGCCACGGGCATGGCAGCTGTCGGCGGCACGGCCGGCACGGGAGGCACGGCGGGCAGAGCGGTGGTCGGCGGGGCGGCATGCGGGGCAGCCATGGGCACCGCGCCGGCCGGCGGGACCAGCGGCACCGGCGGACGTGGTTCGTGGTGGGGCACCGGTGCGAGCACCGGCATCCGCGGGGCCTGTGCCACCGGTGTCGTCGTGCTCTTACGAGGCATGGAGACGACCATGAGGCCCAGGTGCCTGTCGACGAAGGTCTGGCGGCGCACCTGGTCTGCCTGGCTCGACAGCACGATGACCAGAGCCCCGACCACGAAGAGGGCCAAGCCCAGGCCCAGCAGCATCCCGCGCACGAGCACCGGGCCGAACCCTGGCGAGTCCGGGCTCTGGTCCATGATGGTGCGCTGTCGCAGCGCCGCGTTGCCCACGGTCAGCCCTGTGCGTGCCTCCCACAGGCCGAGCAAGAACGCCACCTGCGACGCGGCCACGACCGTGAACGCGACCGACCCGCTCCACACCGCGGCCACCCCGGCCACCGTCCCGATGGTGACCACGTCGATGCCGAACGCCGCGACCTGGGCCGCCGTCGAGGCAGGCACACCCACGGTCACATCCTTCGGATGCTTCTTCTCCCGCACCTGCCCAGCCGGGAGCGCGGCCCGCGCAGCGGCACCCGCGACACCAAGGGCCTCAGGGGGACCAGGACGGGCTGGCACAGGCCCGGCAGGCACCACCGCTGGCACAGGGAGCACAGGTGCGTGCAGCAGCGTCCCGCAGTGCGGGCACAGGCTCGCACCTGGGCTGGTGTGGTGGCAGACGTGGCAGGTGCTCATGCGACCGCCGACCTGATCGCCTCGAGCATGTTCGCAGCCAGCATCCCGGCAGGCAGGCACAGCGCGACCGTGGTCGCCTCGACCCCGTCGCCAGCCCGTGACAGCACCAGCGACCTGGCACCACGGCCCAGCGCCACCGCCAGCCCTCCGGCGGCCAGCCCCACCAGCACGGCCCCGACCGCACCCAGCATCAGCAGCCCGGTAGCGGTCGACCCGGCCAGCAGCACCCAGGCCGCCACCCCCACGGCGACCAGCGCGGCGCCGCGCGGCACCCAGTGCAGGTGCGGCACCCCGACCCTGCGGCCCAGCAGGGTCATCGCCGCCGCGAAGCACACCAGCAGCACGATCTGCCCGATCCGCACCAGCAACGACCCCGGGTCTGCGGTCACCGCGAACGGCAACGCCGCGGCCCCGATCACCGAGAGCATGACCGTGGCGGTCACCTGCGCCGCCACCGCACCGCGCACCCGCGTGCGTGCCGCACCACCGTCGACCTTGCCCTCAGGCGCGGGCATACGGCCGCGCACCGACCAGCGGGTGTCCTGGAACCGCTCATAATCGATGAAGAACCCGTCAGGAACATCCATCAGAAACACCGGCAGAGCTCGCAACGCCACCGGCACCGCCCCCACCAGCACCGCCGCCCCCACCTGGACGTCCCACCCGAGCTCGAGCGTCAACCCCCACACCCCGGCCACCACCGCCACGATCACCGCCGCCGCACCCAGCGCGGGCCGCGAGCGCGCCGAGGGGTCGACCGTCACCGCCAGTGACAGCAGCACCACCACGACCAGCGCCGCGGCCATCAGCATCAGGTGCGCGCCCCCAGGCCCGCCGGTCGGCACGGCGACCACCGCCGCACCCGCACCCAGCGCGGCCGGGCCCGCCACCCTCGCCACACGCACCCCGTCACCGACCGCACCCGCACGACCCTCACCAGTCGCCGTCGAGACCGCCCCCGGGGTGGTCGTCGACCCCCGGTCACCCGTGGAGGCCAGGGGCCCGTCCTGGGGCGAGGCTCCCTGCCGTACCGCGACCGCGGTACCGGCCAGCGCCGCCGCACCCAAGATCACCACGACCAGCAGCCGCCACGGTGCGGAGGTGTCGGCGAGCACCGACGAACCGGTCAGCACCAACGCCACCACGACCAGCCCGACCGCTACCAGGCCCCACCACGGCCCCGCCGCGCGCGACCGCCCACCCTCGGCAGCCCGTTCCCCACGTGGCCGCTCCTGCCCGTGCGTGGCCACCGGGTCGACCACCGTGAACGACGCACCGTCCTCCAGCCCGGCGACCGCCACACCCGGGTCGACGGCGCACATACGGTCGGCGTCGATCACCCGAAGACGACCACCATCACGGTCGGCACCGGCCGCGTCCAGGGCGTCCCCCAGCACCGCACCGACCGGGACCCGGACCGCGACCCGACGGCCCCCGTCCTGGATGAGCAGGTGACGAACCTGACCAGATGCCCTGCTCATCGCCGCGAACCACCCATCAGCAGCACCACCGGCGGCTCGACGGCGGCAGACACCCGCACCTGTGGGGGTCGCGCTCGTCGCAGCCGTGAAGAGCGCCTGACGTCGCGCTCTGGCCCCTCGCCGCCACAGTCACTCTCCGATCTTCGTCGTCACGGCACCGGCCGTCCGCACCAGTCACGCACGCATGACCTCGCTCGCGGGCCGCTCGCACGCACCTTACCCAGCAGACGGGGCGATCCAGACCAAGATCGTGTCCCCAGAACTGGGGACACGAACCACCCGAAAGGTGAGTTTCTGCCCCTGACCACGGCCGAAACACCCGAAACGCCCTATCTGCCGGTACCCTGTGCCAGGCAGACCCAGGAGGCGACGAGAACGACAAGGGGTGTCATGAACCAACCCGCGACAGCAGAGCGGACCATGCTGCGCGTGACCGTCAGCGGCCTGGGCCGCAACCTGGGTGTCCACGTGCCCGCCCAGGTTCCCGTGGTCGCGCTGACACCCTTCATCGTCCGACAGCTCGGAGGGCTGGGCCCCACCGCGGTCGGCGCCGGGTACCAGCTGCAACGGCTGGGCCACCAGACGCTCGACCCGGACCAGAGCCTGGCAGCCCAGGGCGTCGACGACGGCGAACGGCTGAACCTGGTGCGCGGCGCCATCGCCACCCGGGCGCACCTGTACGACGACATGGTCGAGGCCGTCATCACGGCCACCGGCCGCAGAGCCGCCTGGACACCCCAAGACCACGCACGCACCGCCCTCGGTGTCGCACTGACCCTGCTCGCCCTCGGCGCCACGGTGCTGGTGACCATCCCTCGAGCGTCGATGCTCACCGCCACGATCGCCCTGGGCGGGGCGGTCGCGCTCGTCGCCACCGGCACGGTGCTGGTGCGAGCCAGACAGCCCGAGGCCGGGCACGGGCTCGGGCTGGCCGCCGCCGTCTACGGCGGTGTCGGGGCCTACCTGCTCACCCCCGGCGACAGCCTGTGGGCATGGCCCCTGGCCGCCGCCGGCCTGGGCATGATCGTGGCCGGCGGCACCGCCCTGGCCACCACCGGCAGCGCCCCACGGGTGCACCTGGTCCCCATCATCACCGGCACCACGCTCGGCCTCACGGCCGCCGCCGCCGCGCTCCTCGCCGACGGCGGCCCACCACCCGTGGCCCCCTACGCGCTGCTCGTCGCCGTGCTCGGCACCCTCTCGAACGCGCTGCCCTGGATGGTGCTGGCCTCCACCAGGCTCACCGCCCTCGCCCCCCAGAGCGAGACGGACATCCTCGGCGACGCCCCGAAGGTCGACGAGAACGACGTCGACCGACGCACCTCCCAGAGCCACACCCTCCTGCTGGCCCTCAGGCTCGCCCTGGGCCTGACCGTGCTGACCGCCACCCCCATGGTCGCCTCCACCGGGGTGGCCGGGGCGCTGCTGTGCGTCCTGGTGTTCACCGGCATGATGTTCGAGTCCCGCCAGGTCTACGCCCGCGTCGAGGTCGGCACGCTCATGGGCACAGGCACCCTCGGCCTGGCCCTCACCGGCACCACCATCGCCATCACCGAGTCGATCGACCACACCTGGCTCCTCGGCGGCCTGCTCACCGCCACAGTGATCCTCGTAGGGCTGGCCATGCTCACCGAAAGAGCACGCATCCGGCTGAGCAGACTGCACGACGCCGCCGAGATCACCTGCCTGGCCGCACTCCTGCCCCTCGGCATCATCACAGCAGGGCTGCTGTGACCAAGGCCCGCACAGCACGGGCTCTGACCGCACGAGCAGCAAGCGCACAAGCACCAGACATCCCCTTGACCTGATATCAGACATGACGTATATTCGGTCCGTGAGATGGACGGTCGAGCTCTCCGAGGAGGTGCGCACCTGGTACGTCGGCCTGAGCCCGGCGGGCAAGGCGGCGGCCGACCGGATCATCGAACGTCTTGCCTCGCAAGGGCACCTGCTGCGGATGCCTCACTCGCGCCCGCTGGGCGAGGGACTGCACGAGCTGCGGTTCACCTGCGAGCACGTGGCCCGACGCATCACCTACGTGCTGGACCCAGACCGCCAGGCCGTCACGCTGACCACGTTCCGCAAGCAGCGGCAGAACGAGCGGGGCGAGGTCCTGCGAGCACGACGCGCACAGGCGGCGCACCAGACCAGGAGGAAGGGCGAGGGACGATGACCACCACCCCGTGGGAGCAGGTCAGGGACGAGTCCCTGGCTGCCATGACCACCACAGAGCGCGCCGAGTACGACGCGGCCGCCGTGGAGGCCGAGGCCCGCATGGACCTGGCCGACCTGGTCTACAACGCCCGCACCGGTGCCGGGCTCAGCCAGGCAGAGCTCGCCCGCCGTGCCGGCACGAGCCAGTCGGTGATCTCCGCCATCGAGAACGGTGCCCAGGCCCCGGGGGGCGTCATGCTCGCCCGGATCGCCCACGCCCTGGGCGGCACCCTCGTCATCGCCCCTGCTGCCGCCTGAGCCCCTCGTCCACCGGCCTGCCACCAGCCCGACTCGGCGACGAGTCCTTGGCGCGCAATCTCACGCCAGTCACGCAGCGCACAGGCACTCAGCGGACAGTGACCCCGGCGGCGCGCAGGGCGTCCTTCACCTGACCCACCGTGAGGGTGCCGAAGTGGAACACCGACGCGGCCAGCACCGCGTCAGCCCCTGCCTGTGCGGCGGCCACGAAGTGCTCGGCGGTCCCGGCACCACCGGAGGCGATGAGAGGCACCCGCACCTCGCGGCGCACGTCGGCGAGCATCTCCAGGTCGAAGCCGGCGGTGGTGCCGTCGGCGTCCATGGAGTTCAGCAGGATCTCCCCCGCACCGAGCTCGGCCCCGCGCCGGGCCCACTCCACCGCGTCGACCCCGGTGCCACGCCGCCCGCCGTGCGTGGTCACCTCGTAGCCCGACGGTGTGCGGGTGTCTCCGGTGACCCTGCGGGCGTCGACCGACAGCACCAGCACCTGGGAGCCGAAGCGCTCGGCGATCTGGGCGATCAGCTCAGGGTCGGCGACGGCCGCGGTGTTCACCCCGACCTTGTCCGCACCTGCCCGCAAGAGCCGGTCGACGTCCTCGACCGAACGCACCCCGCCCCCCACGGTCAGAGGCACGAACACCTCGTCGGCGGTGCGCTCCACCACGTCAACCATGGTCTGGCGGCCAGACGCGGACGCCGACACGTCGAGGAAGGTGATCTCGTCAGCGCCCTCCGTGCCGTAGCGGCGGGCGAGCTCGACAGGGTCGCCGGCGTCGCGCAGCCCGGCGAAGTTCACGCCCTTGACGACGCGCCCGGCGTCGACGTCCAGGCAGGTGATGACACGAAGTGCGGGAGACACGCTATCCCTCCGAGGTCGGGGTCCGGGTGGCCAAGATGTCGATCACGAGCACGATCGTCTGATCCTTGTACTCCAAGGACTTGGTGATCTGCATCGGCTCGCTCGGCGGCACCACCAGCTCGATCTGGCTGCCCACCGTCTGCTCGAGCAGCCCGTCCGCCAAAGCCTTCGGCAGGTCGAGCATGGACTGGCTCTCAGGTTTGGCCCGCGACCACGAGGAGTCGATCGGCTCACCGGACCAGGTGAAGACCGAGTACTGGAACGTCACCGTGTCGAGGGTGCCGACCTGCGGACCGGAGCCACGGATCAGCGGCTGGGCGATCAGGTACGACGGCGGGTCGGTGCCTGTCGAGACGATCGACGGCGCGCCGTCACCGCCCAGGGTGACGGCAGGGAGGTCCGCACGGGGGTCGATCGGCTCGCCGCTGGCACGCAGCGGCAAGATGTCGAGCACCGTGACCGAGGGGAAGTTGGCCGACCCCGACGACGACGCCGGAGACACCTGGAGGACGCGCGCACCCACCCGCTGGCCTCGCAGCGAGAGGTAGAGGTCCTCACCGAGCGCCTCGCGGGTCAGCTGCCTCGTCTCCGGCCGAGAGTCGTAGGTCTGGGAGACGACAGAAGCATCGGTCGCGTCCTCCAACCAGAAGTCGAACAGCACAGGGCCGCCGTCGACCAGCTCAGGCCCGGTGCCCTCCCAGATCGTCTCCCGGTAGGTCGAGCCGATCTCCAGCGGTGTCACATAGGTGACGACCGGGGCCTGGCCCGGTTCGCCGCTGACGTCCACGGCCGGGGGGGTCGAGCCCGTCGGAGAGCAGGCCGCCACAGGGACGACCACGAGCAGCACAGCCAGCTGCCAGCGTTTCCACGCGCGCACGCCGCCACCTTAGCTCGAGAGCACCGCGAAAGACGGCCCGTCCGCGTCACATGGACTCGATGAGCCGTTCGACGCGGTCGTCTGCTGCCCGGAACGGGTCCTTGCACAGCACGGTGCGCTGGGCCTGGTCGTTGAGCTTCAGGTGCACCCAGTCCACTGTGTAGTCGCGGCGGGCCTCCTGGGCGGCACGCACGAAGTCGCCGCGCAGCTTGGCCCTGGTGGTCTGCGGCGGCTGTGCCGTCGCCTCGAACACCTCCAGGTCGGTGGCGACCCTGTCCACCAGCCCGCGGGCCGCCATCAGGTTGTACAGGCCCTCGGTGCGGGAGATGTCGTGGTAGGCCAGGTCCAGGCGCAGCACGCGCGCGTCGGAGAGCTCTAGGCCGTGCTTGGCGCGGTAGCGCTCGATCATCTGGTGCTTGATGACCCAGTCCAGCTCACGCTCCACCAGAGACAGGTCACCGGTGCGCACCGCACGCAGACCCCGCTCCCACAGCTCCAGCACGAAGGTGACCTGCGGGTCGACGTCCAGCTCACGCTCGACCAGCGCGGTGGCCCGTGCCAGGTACTCCTCCTGGACGTCCAGCGCCGTGGCGGTCTTGCCGTTGGTCAGGGTCACCAGGTGGCGCCCGGTCAGGTCGCGGCTGATCTCGCGGATCGCCCGGATCGGGTTCTCCAGGGTCAGGTCACGCACGGGCATGCCCGCCTCGAGCACCTGGAGCACCAGGTCCGTCGCCCCGACCTTGAGCATGGTGGTCGGCTCGGCCATCGACGAGTCACCGGAGATGACGTGCAGACGCCGGTACAGCTCGGGGTCGGCGTGGGGCTCGTCGCGGGTGTTGATGATCGGGCGTGACCGGGTGGTCGCGCTCGACATGGCCTCCCAGATGTGGTCGGCCCGCTGGGACAGCACGTACGAGGCACCGCGCGGGGAGGTCAGCACCTTCCCGGCACCGGTGAGCACCTGCCGGGTGATGAAGAACGGCACCAGGACGTCGGCGACGCGAGAGAAGTCCCCCACCCGCCGGATCAGGTAGTTCTCGTGGCAGCCGTAGGAGTTGCCGGCGGAGTCGGTGTTGTTCTTGAACAGGTGGATCGTGCCGGGCAGGCCCTCCTCGGCCAGACGCTGCTGGCCGTCCACGACCAGCCCCTCCAAGATCCGCTCCCCCGCCCGGTCGTGGACCACCAGCTGGTGCCAGCTGTCGCACTCCGCCGTCGCGTACTCCGGGTGCGAGCCCACGTCCAGGTACAGCCTGGACCCGTTGCGCAAGAACACGTTCGAGGAGCGACCCCAGGCCACCACCGTGCGGAACAGGTAGCGCGCGACCTCGTCGGCACCCAGCCCGCGACCCTCCGACGACGCGCAGGTCACGCCGTACTCGGTCTCCAGGCCGAAGACGCGTCGTTCCATCGGTCTCTCCCTCGCCCAGCGGGTGGTCGGTGTCGCGTCGAGCCCAAGAGGGGCTAGCTCTTGTCGTCGGCGAGGAGGTCTTCCAGCACCGGCCCGGTCAACCGACGGAACGCCCGTCGGGGCCGGGTGCGGTCCAAGATCGCGACCTCGAGCTGGTGGGCGGCAGGCGGGAGCGCCTGGGCGCTGTCGTCCGCCGGGGTGCCCAGCACCTCGACAGCCAGCCTCAGCGCCTCGCGCAGCGACAGGCCCGGGGCGTAGCGCTCGGCCAGGACGGCGCCGAGACGGTCGGCCTGGCCTCCCATGACGACGTAGCCCTGCTCGTCGGCCACCGAGCCGTCGTAGGTGAGCCGGTAGATCTGGTCGTCAGCCGGCTCACGACCGAGCTCGGCGACCACGATCTCGACCTCGAGCGGCTTGGACTCGGTGGTGAACACCGTGCCCAGCGTCTGGGCGTAGGCGTTGGCCAGGCCCCGCGCGGTGACGTCGACCCTGTCGTAGGAGTAGCCGCGCAGGTCCGCGTAGCGCACACCCGCGACCCGCAGGTTCTCGAACTCGTTGTACTTGCCGACCGCCGCGAACGCGATCCGGTCGTAGATCTCCGAGATCTTGTGCAGCGCCCGTGAGGGGTTCTCCGAGACGAGCACGATGCCCTCGTCGTAGGCCAGCACCACCACCGAGCGCCCCCGGGCGATGCCCTTGCGCGCGTAGTCCGCCCGGTCCTTCATCAGCTGCTCGGGCGGGACGTAGAACGGCATGCTCACGGCTGCTCACCTGCCCGGTCCGCCTCGATCTGGTCGACCGCCGCACGGAGATCACCGTCAGGCACCCGCTGGTAGCCCGCGGCGGTCACGGTCGCGACCACCGGGTAGATGCGCCGCTGGTGGTCCGGGCCGCCGGTCGCCGAGTCGTCGTCGGCGGCGTCGATCAACGCCTCGACGGCCACGGCCACGGCACGGTCAGCATCCATGCCCGGCGACCAACGCTTCTTCAGCGAGCCGCGAGCGAAGACGGAGCCCGAGCCGATCGCGTGGTGGTCGAGCTCCTCGTAGCGGCCACCGGTGACGTCGTAGGAGAAGATGCGCCCCGCGTCGCGCTCGGTGTCGAAGCCGCCGAACAGCGGCACCACCGCCAGGCCCTGCAAAGCCAGCGACAGGTTGCCGCGCAGGATGGTCGCGAGCCGGTTGGCCTTGCCCTCCAACGACAGCGGCATGCCCTCGATCTTCTCGAAGTGCTCCAGCTCCAGCTGGAACAGACGCACCAGCTCGATCGCGATGCCCGCCGAGCCGGCGACGCCGACGGCGGAGAGGTCGTCGGCGGGGAACACCTTCTCGATGTGGCGCGACGCGATCATGGACCCGGCCGTGGCCCGTCGGTCACCAGCCATGACGATGCCCTCGGCGAACACCAGCGCGACGATCGTCGTGGCGCTCGGGACGGCGAGCTCACCGCCACCGGTCACCGGCCGGTGGCCGGGCAGCAGCGTCGGGGCGACCTCGGCGACGAACTCCACGAAGGACGACGACCCCGGGGTGGTGAAGGCGGCCGGGAGACGCCCGGCCGTGAGGTCGGCAGTCACTGGCCACCCTTCTGCACGAACCCGCGCACGAACTGCTCGGCGTTCTCCTCCAGCACGTCGTCGATCTCGTCCAGGAGGGCGTCGACCTCCATGTCCCGGCTCGTCACCGTGGGCGAGGCCGGGACGCCCGCGTCCTCGGGCTCCTCGTCACGACGACGCGGGCTCACCTGCTCCTGACCTGCCACGTCCTACCTCCCCGAACCGTCCGGATCTCGTCTCTACCCTACGCTCTGGCCACGCCCGGCTCCCGTCAAGAACCCAGCGCGGTCAGCAACGCCTCGGCGTCGGGGCTGGCGTCCAGCAGCGCGCCGACGTGCTCCCGGGTGCCGCGCAGAGGGTCGCGCATCGGCACACGTTGCAAGGTGGCCCGGCCGGGCACGTCGAAGATCACCGAGTCCCAGCTGGCGGCCGACACCTGCCCGGCGTAGCGGGCCATCGCCTCTCCCCGGAAGTACGCGCGGGTGTCCTCCGGCGGGTGGGTCGCTGCCCGCTGCACCCGCTCAGGGTCCACGAGGGTGTCCACCGCACCGGCGGCCACCAGCCGGTGGTACAGCCCGCGCTCTGGGCGCACGTCAGACCACTGCAGATCGACAGCGGCGAGCTTGGCGTGGTCCCAAGCCAGGTGCTCGCGGCGACGCATCCCCTCCAGCAGCCGCAGCTTGGCGACCCACTCCACGTCGCGGGCGCAGCGCGACGGGTCGTCGGCCAGTCGGTCCAGCACGTCCTCCCAGCGGGCGAGCACGTCGGCGGTCTGCTCGTCAGGCTCGCCGTCCTCGGCCAGAGCCTCGCGCACCGCGTCCAGGTAGACCCGCTGGATGTCGAGCGCGGTGGCCCACCGCCCGTCGGCCAGCTCCAGGGGCTGGCTCACCGTCAGGTCGCGGCTGACGGCGTGCACCGCGTCGACCGGGTCGCGCAACGCCAGCGCCGTGACCCGCGGCAGCTCCAGGCCACGGTCTACCGCACGCTCCATCAGCCACAGCACCGCGGCCGTGGTGCCCGCGCGCAGATACGTCGTGGGTTCCAGCATGGTCGCGTCCCCGACGATCACGTGCAGCCGACGCCACAGGGTCGGGTCGGCGTGCGGCTCGTCGCGGGTGTTGACGATGGGGCGGCGCAGCGTGGTCTCGAGCCCGACCTCAGCCTCGATGTAGTCGGCCCGTTGCGAGATCTGGAACCCCGGGGTCTCCCCGCGCTGGCCGAGCCCGACACGCCCGGCCCCGCAGAACACCTGACGAGTGACCAGGAACGGCGTGACCCACGCGACCAGGTCGGAGAACGGCACGGCCCGGGAGACGAGGTAGTTCTCGTGCGTGCCGTAGGTGGCGCCCTTGCCGTCGACGTTGTTCTTGTACAAGGTCACGTCGGGCAGCGCCGGGGTGGACGCCAGGGCGCGCACGCAGTCCAGCATCACCAGCTCGCCAGCCTTGTCGAACACCACCAGGTCGTAGGGGTTGGTGACCTCCGGCGAGGAGTACTCCGGGTGGGCGTGGTCGACGTACAGCCGGGCCCCGTTGGTGAGGATCACGTTCGCCGCACCCGAGTCCTCGTACTCCTCGGCCAGCCGAGGCAGGTCCTGGGGCCGGTCCTCCTCCCCCGAGGGCGCGGGGCGGTCCGGGTCGTCGGTCAGCATCGAGGGGAGCGCCGCCGCCCGTTCCAGCCGGAACCCGCGCGCATCGTGCAACGGGTCCTCGTCGAGGTAGTCCCACCGAGCCCGCCCACGCCCCTCAGCACGCGCCACCGCCTGCACCGTGACCACATGGCTGGACAGCAGCATCGGGTTCGCATAGGAGTTCCCCGGCTCGACCACCCCGTACTCGGTCTCGATCCCCATCACCCGTCGCACGCTCACCGCCACACCCTAACCAGCCGCTGCAGGCCCGAGCACAGGACCCTTCAAGCAGCCAAGTCCCGCGCGCTTCAGCCTCAGTCGTACGTATGGGGCTCTGTCGGGCGGTGAACGCATGATGACTCATCCTCAGCTTGTGCAGGAGATAACAGCACTCGCAGCTCCTCTGCGGAGGGCACCGCCGCTCGCACATCGGCCGGTAGACCCTCGTAGTCGGCGACTCCGACAGCGCTGGACATGCTGGCCAGGGTGTAGCGGACGATCGACTCGTTCTTGCCCATGCACAACAAGAGACCGATGGTCGGGGCATGCTTGGCCGGGTCGCGCAGCCGGTCGTCGATCAGGCCGACGTACGCGGCAAGCTGTCCGGCGAACGCTGGTCGGAACCGGCCGACCTTCAGCTCGACGACGACGTAGCGGGCTTGGGGGATGTGGAACAGCAGCAGGTCGAGCACCAGCTCGTCAGTGTCACCCTTGCGATCGGTGACCTCGAAACGCAGCTGTCGACCGACGAACGCCATACCGCGTCCGAACTCGGTCAAGGTGTCTTGCAGCCGGTCCATCAGAGCCTGATCGACAGCCCGTTCCGTGGCCCGCTCCACATGGGCCAGGTGCTCGAACACGTAAGGGTCCTTGACCAGCTGCTGGGCCAGCTCTGAGTCTGATGGATCCAGCGTGGTCGCGAAGTTCGTCGGGGCGGACCCGACCTGGGAGCGCAGACCGACCTTGATGAAGTACTCCAGGACGTTGCGCTTCCACCCCTCGGCGACCGCCCGGGCCGCGTACCAGTCACGGTCCTCACGGGTGGACAGCCGGTCCAGGAGCACGGTGACGTGCCCCCAGGGCAATTCTCCAACGCCGTGTTGGAGAAAGTCTGCCTCGGTCGGCCAGACCTGTGCGGCCCTGCGCATGTAGCGCAGGTTCGACGGTGACCAGCCTCGCTGGTCAGGGAACTCGGCCCGCATGTCGCGCGACAGGCGCTCCACGACGCTGCTGCCCCAGCCGTCCTGCTGCTGGCGGGTCAAGATATCGTGCCCGACCGACCAGTACAGCCGCAGGATCTCGGTGTTGGCGGCCCGTGCGGCGCGCACCTGCGTCGTGCGCACTCTGGCTCTCAGGTCGTTCAACCATGCGCCGTAGCCAGGCGGTGCACCGCTGGCCTCGAGCGCTGCCGATACCGGGGAGAGCGCTGTGCCGCTACCGGTCAGGGAGGTGTTGCCCGCGATCTCTGCCATGTTGTCGACGCTAGGTCGACCACCCGCACGCGGGGCACGGCGCGACAGCGATGACATGGCCTGGTACGTCGTCAGCGTGCCTGAGGACGGTTCGATGCAACCGATCTCCAGAGGCGTGCTCAGGTCCTGGCTGCGCGGAAGGTTCGACGCCGCCTGCTACAGGAGCAGCGGTGCCACGCAGGTCACAGGTACTGCCCCGTGCTGGAGACGTTCTCGATGCGGCGGGCCGAGCCGCTGGTCTTGCGGCCGGCGGTGATGGTGCGGACGAAGACGATGCGCTCGCCCTTCTTGCCGGAGATGCGAGCCCAGTCGTCAGGGTTGGTGGTGTTGGGGAGATCCTCGTTCTCGCGGAACTCCTCCAAGCACGCGGCGATCAGGTGCTCCACGCGGATGCCGCGCTGACCGTCAGCGAGCAGCTGTTTGATCGCCGTCTTCTTCGCGCGGTCGACGATGTTGCGGATCATCGCGCCAGAGCTGAAGTCCTTGAAGTACAAGATCTCCTTGTCACCCGAGGCGTAGGTCACCTCGAGGAACCTGTTCTCCTCCGACTCCGCGTACATCCGCTCCACGGCACGGGTGATCATCTGCTCGACCGTGCGCGCCTCGTCACCGTCGTGCTCAGCGACGTCGTCGGCGTGGATCGGCAGGTCGGTGGTCAGGTACTTGGCGAAGATCTCGCGCGCGCCCTCGGCGTCGGGGCGCTCGATCTTGATCTTCACGTCCAGGCGCCCGGGGCGCAGGATCGCCGGGTCGATCATGTCTTCGCGGTTCGACGCACCGATGACGATGACGTTCTCCAGGCGCTCCACGCCGTCGATCTCGCTGAGCAGCTGGGGCACGATCGTGGTCTCCACGTCCGAGGAGACCCCGGTGCCCCGGGTGCGGAACAACGACTCCATCTCGTCGAAGAACACGACCACCGGGTGCCCCTCGGAGGCCTTCTCCCGGGCTCGGGCGAAGATCAGCCGGATGTGCCGCTCGGTCTCCCCCACGTACTTGTTGAGCAGCTCGGGGCCCTTGACGTTGAGGAAGAACGCCCGGGCGTCGGCCTCCTCGCCCCGGCTGCGCGCGACAGCGTCCGCCAGCGAACGTGCGACCGCCTTGGCGATGAGCGTCTTGCCGCAGCCCGGAGGGCCGTACAGCAGCACGCCCTTGGGAGCCTTCAACCCGTGCTCGGCGTACAGGTCAGGGTGCAAGAAGGGCAGCTCGACCGCGTCGCGGATGACCTCGATCTGCGGGCCGAGGCCACCGATGTCCTCGTACCCGACGTCGGGGACCTCCTCGAGCACCAGGTCTTCGACCTCGGCCTTGGGGATCACCTCGAAGACGAACCCGCTGCGCGAGTCGATCGTCAGAGCGTCACCGACCCGCACACCCGCGTCGGTGACCTGACCGGCGAGCCGGACCACGCGCTCCTCGTCCCCGCGCCCGACCACGAGAGCGCGGCCCTCGCCGAGCATCTCCTTGACGGTGACCACCTCACCGACCCGCTCGTACCCGTAGGCCCCCACCACGGTCAGCGCCTCGTTGAGCCTGACCTCCTGCCCCGGGCGCAGAGCCTCCAGATCGAGACCAGGACTCACCGCGACATGCATCTTGCGGCCCGCTGAGACGACGTCCACCGTGTCGTCGTCGTGGACGGCCAGCAGCGTCGCATAGGTGCCCGGCGGCTTGGCCAGGTCGTCAACCTGCCGCTTGAGCTCGACGATCTGCTCGCGTGCCGCGATCAGGGCCGCCGTCAGACGCTCGTTCTTGGCCGTGAGCACCGCGAGCTCACGGTGCACGTCTCGTGCCGCCGGGTCGGTCACGGTCACCCCTTCCGTTCCTGCCTCGTCGCGTCTCACGCCATACTTTCCCCTACCGAGAGTAGCGCCGAGCACCGAGGCCAGCCCCGGCCGACCACCTGACATGCTCCCGGCAGACGGGGCGGAAACCGACCGCCGTGCTCAGGCACGGTCAGGGCGGATCACGGCTCGGCGTCGAGAGTCCGGCGAACTCTGCGGACCTTTTTCTCCGAGACCGGCTGCTCCCCCAGGTCTTCGGGCGACCAGGCGTCGGGGTCGGTGGGGTAGGCGCCCTTGGCGGGGCGGCGGCGGCGCGGCGGGGCGACCACGCCGTCGGCCAGGCGGCGGGTGGTCAGGAGGAAGCCGGTGTGGGCGACCATCCGGTGGTCGGGGCGCACGGCCAGGCCTTCCAGGTGCCAGCCGCGCACCATCGACTCCCAGGCTGACGGCTCGGTGAACCGTCCGTCGGTGCGCACCGCCTCAGCGAGGCGGGACAGCTGGGTGGTGGTGGCCACGTATGCCGTCAGCACCCCGCCAGGCACCATGGCGCGGGCAGCGGAGGCCAGGTTCTCCCACGGGGCGAGCATGTCCATCACCACCCGGTCGACCGAGCCGGCATCCCCCGCGTCCAGCGCGTCGGCCAGATCACCGACCTGAAGGGTCCAGGCCGGGTGGGGGCCGCCGAAGAAGCTCTCGACGTTGGCGCGCGCGACCTGTGCGAAGTCCTCACGGCGCTCCACCGACAGCAGGGAGCCCCTGTCCCCCACCGCCCGCAGCAGCGACATGGTCAGCGCACCCGAGCCCACCCCGGCCTCGACGACGCGCGCACCAGGGAAGACGTCGCCCATGGTGACGATCTGCGCGGCGTCCTTGGGGTACACCACCGCCGCACCACGAGGCATCGACATCACGTGGTCGGCCAGCAGCGGGCGCAGCGCGAGGTACTCCACCCCTCCGGTGGTGGTGACCACGACGCCCTCGCTGGCACCGATGAGGTCGTCGTGGGCCAGCGCGCCGCGATGAGTGTGGAACACCCCGCCCGTCGCCAGCGTGATGGTGAACGGGCGCCCCTTGGCGTCGGTGAGCTGGACGCGCTCACCGACCCGCAACGCACCACGACAGCGCTCAGCGCCGGTCGGAAGGTCAGGGCCGCTCGGGAGATCAACAGCGCTCGGAAGATCGGTGCCGGTCGGGTCAGTGGTCACGAGCGGCCAGTGTAGGCGTGCCCGACGTGCGCCTCTCGGACCACCCGCCACCGCGTCCGTCCACCCGCCGGGGCCGCGCTCCGGGCTCAGACCCGCAGCGCGTGGACCACATCGGCGGGCACGACCACAGCGACCACCAGACCGCCGCGCGTGGCGATCAGCGGCGAGGTCCCCTTGCCGACAGCTGCGAGCAGCGCCTCGCCGCTGACCGAGGCGTCCACCACCGGCTGCCCGGGCAGCTCGACAGCGACCGCAGAGACAGGGGTCACGCCGAGCCGTGCCGGTGGCACGCTCGCCACGGCCTGCGGGTCGACGTAGCCGACGGGCTGGCCGTCGTCGCCGAGCAGCACCACGATCTCGACCTGGGCGGCGCGCGCGGTGTGCAGCGCCTGCTCCAGCGTGGAGCTGTGGAGCACCCCCACGGCGGGGCGCCCGACGGAGGCCACGCTCAGCGTGCCGATGTTGCGGGTCTGGCGGGCGTAGCGGATCGCCCCGGTGGCACCCGACCACAAGAACAGGGCGATGAACACCGACCAGACCACCGTCCACATGCTCGGCACGCCGCCGCGCAGCACCGGCAGACCCATCGCGAGCACCACCGTGAGGATCGCCACGACCCGCCCGGACCACCCGGCTGCCATCGTCCCGGCGCTCCGACGGCCGGTGGCAGCCCAGACCGCCGCCTCCAAGATCCGTCCGCCGTCCAGCGGCAGACCGGGCAGCAGGTTGAACACCCCGACGAAGGCGTTGGTCACCGCCCCGGCCCCGAGCAGCCAGGCGACGACCGAGTACGGCGCGGCCAGAGAGACCGCGACGTAGAACCCCAGCGCCAGCACCAGGTTCGTCACCGGGCCCACCACGGCGACCAGCGCGGTGACGCCCGGAGTCAGCGAAGCACCCTGGAACGCGGTGTGCCCGCCCCACAGGGTCAGCACGAACGCGTGCGGCTGCTGCCCGCACGCCTTGGCGGTCAGCCCGTGCGCGAGCTCGTGAGCCAGGATCGAGGCGAACAGCAGCACCACGAACGCCGCCGCCACCACGATGCCCGTCGACCCCAGCGACGACACCGCCGGATAGAAGATGAGAGCGATGATGACGGCGCCGACGAGCGCGCTGGGCGCCAGCACCACCGGCGCCCCCGCCACCCGACCCAGCATCCAGCCCTTCGGACGGTCCTCTTCTCCCTGCTGCACGCCGTCAGCCTAGTGCCGCGTGGCCTCCCTCACCTCGGCGCCCTCTGTCGCCTCTCAGCGGTCACGGCGCGGGCACGGCGTCTGTCTCCGCGCTGTCCGAGCGCGCGACGGAGTACTCTCACGAGTCGTGCACTTCGTCATCATGGGGTGCGGGCGGGTCGGTGCCGCGCTCGCGCTCTGTCTGGAAGAACGTGGTCACTCGGTCGCGGTGATCGACCAGGACCCGGAGGCGTTCCGTCGGCTGCCCGAGGAGTTCGAGGGCAGCAAGGTCACCGGGCTCGGCTTCGACCGGGACACCCTGACCTCGGCGGGCATCGCGGACGCCTACGGCTTCGCCGCGGTGGCCGACGGGGACAACTCCAACGTGATCGCCGCGCGTGTGGTGCGCGAGACGTTCGGCGTCGGCCACGTCGTGGCACGCATCTACGACCCGCAGCGCGCCGAGGTCTACCAGCGCCTGGGCATCCCCACCGTCGCGACCGTCCGCTGGACCACCGACCAGGTGCTGCGGCGCCTGCTGCCGATGGGGGCCACCGAGGAGTACCGAGACCCCTCCGGGAAGGTCGTGCTGGCCCAGGTGGACGTCGACCCGTCGTGGGTCGGGCTGCCGGTGCGGCGTCTCGAGGAGGCCAGCGGCGCACGCGTCGCCTACCTCACCCGGTACGGCGACGGCGTGCTGACCACCGGCTCGACCGTGCTCCAGGAGAACGACGTGGTGCACGTGGTGATGCGCACCGAGGACGGCCCGGCCGTCGAGCGCACCCTGACCGGGCCCGCGCCGGTGACGTCATGAGGGTCGTCGTCGCCGGAGCCGGGGCGGTC
The DNA here is from genome assembly GCA_009785115.1 of Micrococcales bacterium. GTDB lineage: Bacteria > Actinomycetota > Actinomycetes > Actinomycetales > Cellulomonadaceae > Cellulomonas. Next base: position 11,745 of record WQWY01000025.1, on the reverse strand, counting down.
GGCCGGTCCATCGCCCGCGAGCTGTTGGCACACGGGCACGAGGTGACCCTCGTGGAGCGGCTGCCCTCCCGGATGCTCACCGACCAGGTCGCCGGCGCCGACTGGGTGCTCGGGGACGCCTGCGAGATGCCGACGCTGCGCGAGATCCGCACCGACGAGTGCGACGTCATGGTGGCGGCCACGGGCGACGACAAGGCGAACCTCGTGGTCTCCCTGCTGGCCAAGACCGAGTTCGGCGTGCCGCGCACCGTGGCCCGGGTGAACAACCCGAAGAACGAGTGGATGTTCGACGAGGCCTGGGGTGTCGACGTCGCCGTCTCCACCCCGAGGATCATGACGGCGATGGTCGAGGAGGCGGTCAGCGTCGGCGAGCTGGTGAAGATCTTCACGTTCCACCAGTCCGGGGCGGACATCCGCGAGATCACCCTGCCGGAGGACTCCCCGCTGGTGGGCAGGCTGGTCGGTCAGATCCCCTGGCCCCACGACACGGTGCTGGCCTGCGTCGTGCGCGACGCCCGGCCGTTGATCCCCAGCCCTGACGACGTCCTCGAAGGTCGTGACGAGCTGCTGCTCGTCACGGGTCGGGACGCGGACGAGGCTGCTCTGGAACGGGTGCTGACCGGACGAGGACCCAGCTGAGCCACAGCGCGAGGGCGAACAGCGGCACCCCCATGATGAGCTTCGCGGTGCCCAGCCACGCGACCTTGGCGGAGAAGTAGAGCGGGACCTGGACCGCCAGGCGCGCGCCGAACACACCCACCCAGATCCACGTGGCCCAGGTGGCGCGACGGCGCTGGGCCGGGTCGGCACGGAAGCGCCCGACGCTCGACCACGGCCCCCCGGCCAGAGGGCCGTCGGAGGAGAACACACCGACCAGCAGCCCGACCAGCGGCCAGCCGACGAGGATCGTGACGAGCGTGCCGACCAGATAGCCGACATTGGTCCACAGCCCCCAGGCGAAGTAGTTCTCGGCCCGTCCCGAGGCCAGGGCCCAGATGACACCGATACCCACACCGAGCACCCCTGACAGGGCCTGGGTCACCGGGGTGCGGCCGATGAGACGGGCAGCCACCGCGACGACGGCCGCGACCACCGAGGCGATCACCGCCGGCAGCAGCCGCTGGCCCGAGAGCAGGTACACCACGACGAACAGCAGCCCTGGGGCGATGGACTCGACCAGCCCTCGCACCCCGCCGACGGTGTCCCAGAACGAGAACTGCTCCCCGGTCAGCGCGCGCACCCCACGGCCCGTCGTCGGGTCAGGGCTCTCCTGCGGCTCGTCGCTCTCCTGCGGCTCACTCACCGGGCCACGTCCGCAGCTGGTAGCGAGGGTTGAAGATCACACGACGCCCATGGTTACGGGTGACCATCCCCTCGGCGGTCAGCCGTCGGCCGGGGACGATCCCGGCGATCTCACGGCGGCCCAGCCAGATCAGGTCCAGGGCGCCCGAGCCGTCGTAGAGCTCGGCCTCCAGGGCGGGCACGCCCTCTCGCGGGCGCAGGGTCACCGAGCGCAGCACCCCGGACACCGTCGCCCGGTGCCGGTCGCACAGGTCAGCGACGGGCGTGCTCCCCGCGACGGCAGCGGCGTCCTCACGCTCCGCGGCGGCCTCCGCCTGGTCGAGGGAGACGAACAAGGAGCGGGCGCGCTCTCGCAGCGAGGTCATCTGATCTCGGTGATCTCTGGCCCTCGGGTGAGCGGGTCGAAGGACGGCTCTGTCGGCTCTTCCGCGACCTGCTGGTCGGGCAGGCGCATCTCGAGCATGTCACGGGGAGGGATCGCGGCGGTCCCCCGCACCACGACGCACCCGGCGAACAGCCGCTCGACGGGCTCGGCCGCCGTGGGGTCGGTCGCGGCGGGGCCGGTGATGACCCCGCGCAGGAACCAGCGAGGCCCGTCCGCGCCGATCCACCGCACCGTGCGCTTGCCGGAACGCCCCTCGGGGGTCCGCACCATGACACTGGTCGCCAGCTCGAGGCCGAACGGCCCGGAGCGCTCCTCGGCCTTGCCGCCGTCGGAGGTGATCTGCTCCGCGATCTCCGTGCGGATCTCGTCCCAGATGCCCTCGGTGCGGGGCGCGGCGAACGGGGCGAGCTGCAGCTCGGAGCCCGCCACCTCGACGCGCACCAGGATCACCCGACCCGTCTTGTCGGTGTCCATGTGCATCTTCAGGCCGGGCGGTGCGGGCACCTTCAGCCCGCCCAGGTCCAGATAGGGGCCGTCGGGCTGCTCGTCGGTGTCGTCCCACGGTCCCGTCGTCCGAGGGGCGGTCTCCTCGACCGCTTCGTCCTCGGGCTCCCCGGCGACGTCGTCGCTCTGGGTGCCGTCGGTCATGACCGACCTCATGTTGCGGAACAGACCCACGATCGACTCCTCGTCCAGTACGTGCTGTCCAGTGCGTGTCTGACTGCCTGCCGCGGTCGAGCCTAACCCGACCAGCCGCCCGACGAGCCGAACCCTGCCGCTCCGCGGTCTGAGGAGGGAAGCTCGGACACCTCCTCGAAGCGGGCCCTGGCGACCCGCTGCACGACGAGCTGGGCGATCCGGTCGCCACGGCGCAGCACCACGGGCTGGGTGGTGTCGGTGTTGAGCAGGACGACCTGGATCTCGCCGCGGTAGCCGGCGTCGATGGTGCCGGGCGCGTTGACCACGGTGAGCCCGTGCCGGGCCGCCAGCCCTGAGCGCGGGTGCACGAAGGCGGCCCACCCCTGCGGCAGGGCGATCGCGACACCGGTGGGCACCGTCGCGCGCTCACCCGGGGCGAGCTCGATGTCGACCGCCGTCATCAGGTCGGCGCCCGCGTCACCCTCGCGGGCGTAGGCGGGCGGCGGCAGGTCGGGGTCGAGGCGGTGCAGCAGCACCGTCACGTCCTCGCCGGCCGTGACCTGCTCGTCCGTCGTGGGCATGGTCAGGCCGCGCACTCCGAGCAGACCGGGAGCCCGTCCTTCTCGTAGGCCAGCTGGCTGCGGTGGTGCACCAGGAAGCAGTGCGAGCAGGTGAACTCGTCGGCCTGGCGCGGAAGCACCCGGACGGACAGCTCTTCGCCGGAGAGGTCGGCGCCAGGCAGCTCGAACCCCTCGGCGGCCTCGGTCTCGTCCTCGTCGACCACGCCCGAGTTCTTGTCGGTCCGGCGGGCCTGAAGCTCCTGGAGGGAGTCCTCGGAGAGCTCCTCCTCGGTCTTGCGCGGCGCGTCGTAGTCGGTAGCCATCGGTGACGTCACTCTCTTCGCGGGTCGTGCATCTGTACGGGGCTCAATGCGCGTGGGTCCAGTTTTGTTCCTCGGTCGCACGGGCGGCACGGATTGTGCACCATCGACTCGCAGATGTGAAGCGGCGCCACGCCGGTGGGCTGCTCTCACACCTGCTCGTCGGCCCCTGCCTGCTCCAGCAGCGCGATCAGCTCGCCGACGCGCTGAGGGTGCCCCACCACCGTCATGGCCTGGCCCGCAGGGCTCCCCCGCAGACCGCTGACCTGCGCACCCGCCTCGGTCGCGATGAGAGAGCCGGCAGCCATGTCCCACGGCTTCAGGCCTTGCTCGTAGAACAGATCCAGGCGACCTTCAGCGACGGCGCACAGGTCCAGCCCCGCCGAACCCACCCGGCGCAGGTCGCGCACCTGGGGCAGCAGCCGCGCGACCACCCTGCCCTGCAGCTCGCGGACCTCGCGCCGGTAGCCGAACCCCGTGCCGACCAGGCACAGAGGCAGCGCGGGCGGCTCGCCCAGCTCCAGACGTCGCCCGTCGCGGAACGCACCACCCCCACGGGTGGCGGTCCACGTCTGGCCGTCACCGGAGTGCACACAGGCGGCCAGCACGGTCCAGGTCGCGGGGTCTGGCTCGACGCCGGGAGGGGTGCTCACCGCAGCCACCAGCACCGCGTAGCCCGGTGGCCAGCCGTACAGGTAGTTCACCGTGCCGTCGATCGGGTCGATCACCCAGGTGATGCCGCTGGTGCCCGGGGTGAGGCCCTGCTCCTCCCCGAGGATCGCGTCGTCGGGCCGGGCTGCGCCGAGGGTCTCGCGGAGGCTCGTCTCGGCGGCCAGGTCCATCGCGGTGACCACGTCTTGAGGGCTGGTCTTGGTCGTGGCGACCTCGACACGGTCGGGCCGCTCGTCACGGATCAGGGCTCCGGCGGTGCGGGCGGCTCGTTCAGCGATCGCTACGAGGGCGGCGAGGTCTGGTTCTGCGTCGTTCACACCCACATCCTGCCTCGTCGACACCCCTCGGAGGTACCACGGCGACGGCTCACCGGTCCAGATCCCCCCAAAGCACCTTCGCGGGTGGCAGGCTGGCCCCCGGGAGGTGTGATGGAAGAGCTGGAGCTGATCGGTCTGCACGACGACGGCGAGCACGTCGTCCTGCGCGGGCTCGACGGGCGCAGGTGCCTGCTGCGCATCGACGAGCCGCTGCGAGCGGCGGTACGCCGTGACCGACCCCAGCTCGAGCAGATCCGTACCATCACCACCGGCACGCTCGCTCCACGCGAGATCCAGGCGCGGATCCGCGCCGGCCAGACGGCCGAGGAGGTCGCGGCGGCGGCTGACATGCCGGTCGAGCACGTCCGCCGCTTCGAGGGTCCGGTGCTCGCCGAGCGCGAGTACGTCGCCGAGCAGGCGCGCACCGCCAGGATCGGCCGTGACCACGACTCCCCGGTGCTGGGTGACCTCGTGGCCGACCGCCTCGCCGCCCGAGGGGCCGATGTCATGTCGTTGACCTGGGACGCGGCGCGCCACGGAGCAGGGCCCTGGACGGTGGTCGCCCGCTTCACCGCCGGTGACCAGCACCGTGAGGCTCGGTGGAGGTTCGACCCGGCGACGCGGGCTCTCACCGCGGACGAGGACGAGGCCCGCTGGCTGTCGGAGACCGAGCTCGAGGAGCCCTCGCGACGCCATCTCGCTGCGGTGCGCCAGGTCGTCTTCGACATCGACCGGCCCGTGACCGGTGAGCAGCCGTCAACCCCGACCCCGGCGAGCGCCACGGCGAACCTGCTGGACGAGCTCGGGCACCGGCGAGGCCGTCGACGCCCGGTCGGCACAGACCCCACCGAGGATTTCGAGGGCTTCGGCCCGAAGCAGGCCTTCGACCTGCCTGGCGCTCCCCCCGCCAAGCCCCCGGCACCGATCACGACCGACGTACCCACCGCCCCGATCAGCAAACCCCCCAGCACCCCCACCCCGACGGCATCCACCTCGCCACCCTCAGGCGCCTCCGAGACCGCCACCCGCACGACCTCGTCCCACCGGGGAGGCCGCCGCAAGGGCCGCGCCAAGGTCCCCAGCTGGGACGAGATCGTCTTCGGCGCCAAGCCCGAGTAAGGAGAGCAGGGCTCAGGTCTCCACCAACAGCAGGGGGATGGTGGTCTCGTGCTCGGTGAGCGAACCGTGCACGCCGACCAGCTCGAGGGAGAACGCGGTCTGGGTGCGGGAGTCGACCACGGTGGCCCGGCCAGCCATGGCCACCACGACGCCGCCCACCACAGGAGCCACGTGAGAGGTGACCTCCCCGAAGAGCCCGGCGTCGATCGCGTCGTGCCCGGTCACCACCACCTGGTGCGCCCGGTCGTCGTGATCCCGTTCCGCTTGAGACCTGCGCGGGCACGCCGTCCACAGGGGCGCGGAGCAAGCAGGTCAGGCTCGTGCAGGTCGCGCGCCGTCGGCACGAAGGGGCGTGGGCCACGCTCGTAGCACAGAAGGCCCGTTGGACCCAACTCAGGTTGACCGGTCGAGCCCTCCGCTACCTGCGCTACGGCTCGCGCCATCGGTGGTTTGTAGACGCGCCCCTTCCTGACATGGCCAGCAAGCGGGCCGTTCTTCTGATTCGAACGAGGCAACGTCACGGTGTTGACCGTAGCGTCTGGTTCCGACACAGCGACACGGGAGTGTCTGATGGGCCTTCTCGCAGGCTCATGTCTCCAGGTCGGCCCCTTCCCAGGCCCAGGCCCAGGGCCAGGGCCAGGGCCAGGGCCAGCCGGAGCAGGTAGATGCCGCTCTCGGCGCTCTCCACGCTCGCGATCGCACGATAATCGGACGCCAGCGGAGTTCAGGCGACCGGGCCCCTGCCTGGGTCGTCGGTGACGGGATCGTGGACGTCGAACCCAAGTGCTGTGGCGCCGGTCGCCATCTGGCGGTCGTGGGTGACGAGGGTCACGACGGTCGGCCCCAGGCGTAGTGCGGAGGCTACGTGGATCGAGTCGGCGACGCCGAGCGGGACGTCCAGTGCTATGGCCTCGCTGAGAAGCTCGTCGGTGACAGACATGAGCAAGAACTCGTCGACCCACTCCGAGACGATGTTCTGGTCGACACCGGCGTTCTTCGTCACCCGGCGCACCTCTAGCTCCATGAGCCGGGACGCCACGAAACGGTCGCCAGCGGCAGCGGCGTTCTCGAACCAGGTTCGTGCCGCTGGAGACTGCTCGACGATCGCGCGCAGCAGGACCGAGGAGTCGACGTACCAGACGCGCGTCTCAGCCATCGAGGCGTCCCCTGTCCGCGTCGAGCATCGCCCCCAGGTCGACAGACGTGCTGACGCTGCGGCGGTGGGGTCGACGCGCGGCGCGCGGCGGGGTCAGGAAGCCGGTGGCGAGCAGCCTCTCGACCGGGTCGACTGGTTCGTCGTGGACGCGCACGAGCCGGTAGGCCGCCGCTCCTCGCCGCAGGATCACCACATCGTCCTCGTCGGCCAGACGGGTCGCCCGGGACGGGTTCTGGTTGAACTCGGTGAGCGTCAGCGTTTTCACAAGGCCCAGTCTACCGCCTACCTAGTATCTGTTCTAGATCGCTAGAGAGGATTCGTCCGCAAGGGCTAAGCAAGCCAAGGTGAACGAGCCGGGACGGCATCGTCTTCGGTGCCAGCCCGAGCAGCAGACCGGGCTCAGGTCTCTACCAACAGCAGGGGGATGGTGGTCTCGTGCTCGGTGAGCGAGCCGTGCACGCCGACCAGCTCGAGGGAGAACGGGGTCTGGGTGCGGGAGTCGACCACGGTGGCCCGGCCCGCCATGGCCACCACGACGCCGCCCACCACGGGAGCCGCGTGCGAGGTGACCTCTCCGAAGAGCCCGGCGTCGACCGCGTCGTGCCCGGTCACCACCACCGCGTGCTCCCCCAGTGTCTCGCGCCACCGGGTGACGACCTCGGCCAGGTCGGTGCCCGGTTCCAGGTGCAGCTGCATGGCCCGGGGCTCACCCGTGACCAGCGCGACGCCCTCGGCCAGGGCTGGGGACGTGGCGACGTCCCAGCGCAGCGACCGGTCGACGTCCACCATGCCGTGGTCGGCGGTGATGAGCAGCAGCGTGCCGGGCCGCAGCGACCGGGCGAGGCGCGCCAGCTCGGAGTCGGTGGCCTGGAGCGCGTCTCCCCAGGCGTGGGACTGCCACCCCTGATGGTGGCCGATCTTGTCGACCTCCCCCCAGTACAGGTAGACCAGCCCTGGCTTGCGTGCCGCAGCCACCGCTGCGTCGACCCGGTCAGGCAGCGACTCCGCCGCGAGGTAGGTCGAGCCGCGCAGGGCGGCCCGGGTGAGCCCTGAGCCGTCGAACGCGGCGGGGCCGACGCTGTGCACCGTGACCCCGGCCGCGACCAGCCGCTCGAACCAGGTGGGCTGGACCTGCCACTGCTCCGGGTCAGGCAGGCCGGTCCACGACACCAGGTTGGCCAGGCCCCCGGTGGTCGGGTTGCGCACCGTGTAGCCGAGCATCCCGGTGGCGCCGGGGGCCAGGCCGGTGCCGAGAGACGCGAGAGACGTGGCGGTGGTCGAGGGGAAGGCGCTCGTCAGCGAGGGCGACCCCGCCAGCAGCCGACGCATGAACGGCGCGTGCCCGCCACGCTCGGCGAGGTTGACCCGGCCCATGCCGTCGACCAGCACGACGACCACACGATCCACGGCGGGCAGCCCGAGCCGACGGGCGGCGGCGACCGCCTCGGGGGCGTCCGTCCCGAGCGCACCGGCCGCACCTGGCAGCACCTCGCCGAGCCAGGGCTGCTCCGCCGGCGGCGGCCAGATCAGCCCGACCTGGGCGCAGGCCCTGGACAGGTCGTCGCGGGCGGTCATCGCGCTGCCCGCGCGGTGGCCCGCGACAGGAGCCTGGCGAACTTCACCGCCGTGCGCACCGCGTCTGCGCCCTCCGCCGCCGCGCTCACCCGCACGGCGACGTCGTCGGCGACCAGCGACCCGCTCAGGCCGTGGTCGGCCGTGCAGTGGGGGTCGTCGCACGAGGCCGGCTCGAGGTCGACCCGGCTGATCGACCCCCAGCTGACGGCGAGGGTGAGCGCGGACGGTCGGCTTCGCCCCGACCGGTATCGCGCGGGGTCGGCCACCACGTGGGTCAGCCCGACCGAACGCACCTGGCTCAGCGGGACGGCCTCGGTGGTCGCGGCGGCGTCGCCCGCGGAGTGCTCGGTGTTCGCGGGCACGTCGTCCACGTGCGCGACGACGAGCCGGGTGCCGGTGAGCACCAGCACCGTCAGGTGGCGGCGCAGCTCGACGTCGTCCAGCGTGGTCTCGGGCAGCACCAGGTGGGCGACCACGTCCTCGTCAGCGAGGGCGACGTCGAGGACGTCGGCGACCAGCTCGGGGTAGTAGCCGGCACGGTCAAGGTCACGACGCAGCGCGGAGACAGCAGGCATCCGGCAATCCTCCCATCTCACAGCGGCACGTCTGCCCACCTCTGCGAGGCGTGCCGTCAGCGTTCCTCGTCCTCGATCGACTCGGACACGCCCGTAGGCTGGCACGTCTCCCGTCTCGATCAGGTGTGCGACGATGTGCGACGCGCCGCGGCCGGCGCCTTCCGCTCCTATGATCGAACTGTAGTACTAAAACGGTACTGTCGGCACTAACAGTACTGTTACCGCTGTTCCGCCCCTGCGCACGAGGAGAACCGACGTGGCCCGCCGCTCGAGCCCGCCCGAGGCCGTCGACGAACGGATCATCGACATCGACGTCTCGGCGGAGATGCAGACGTCGTTCTTGGAGTACGCCTACTCGGTCATCTACGCCCGTGCTCTGCCCGACGCCCGTGACGGCCTCAAGCCCGTGCAGCGGCGCATCCTGTACCAGATGGGCGAGATGGGGCTGCGCCCCGACCGGCCGTACGTGAAGTCGTCGCGCGTGGTGGGCGACGTCATGGGCAAGCTGCACCCGCACGGTGACGTGGCGATCTACGACGCGATGGTGCGCCTGGCCCAGCCGTTCGCGATGCGCCTGCCACTGGTGGACGGTCACGGGAACTTCGGGTCGTTGGACCAGGGCCCGGCCGCCCCCCGCTACACCGAGGCGCGCATGGCCCCGGCGACGGTGGCGATGCTGGCCGGGATCGACGAGGACGCCGTCGACTTCGTCCCCAACTACGACAACAAGCTCACCCAGCCGGCGGTGCTGCCCGCAGCGATCCCGAACCTGCTGGTCAACGGCGGTTCGGGGATCGCGGTCGGGATGGCCACCAACCTGGCCCCGCACAACCTGGTCGAGGTGGTCTCGGCGGCCCGCCACCTGGTGATGAACCCCGAGGCGACCCTGGACGAGCTCATGCGCTTCGTCCCCGGTCCGGACCTGCCCGGTGGCGGCACGGTCGTCGGGCTCGAAGGGGTGCGTGAGGCGTATGCGACCGGGCGGGGCCAGTTCCGCACCCGGGCGACCTGCCGCATCGAGAACGTCACCGCGCGCCGTCGGGGCATCGTGGTCACCGAGCTGCCCTACATGGTCAGCCCTGAGCGGGTGCTGGAGAAGATCAAGGAGGGCGTGCAGGCCAAGAAGCTCATCGGCATCGCCGACGCCAACGACCTGACCGACCGCCACCACGGGCTCCGCCTGCTGATCGAGATCAAGTCGGGCTTCGAACCTGAGGCGGTGCTCGCCCAGCTGTACCGGCACACCCCGATGGAAGACTCCTTCTCCATCAACAACGTGGCCTTGGTCGAGGGCCAGCCCCGTACGCTGGGCCTGCGCGAGATGCTGACGGTGTGGGTGGACCACCGGATCACGGTCACCCGCCGACGCACCACGTTCCGGCTGGAGCGCCGCCGTGAGCGGCTGCACCTGGTCCTGGGCCTGCTCACCGCGATCTTGGACATCGACGAGGTGATCCAGATCATCCGCGCCGCCGATGACGCCGACGTGGCGCGCGCCCGTCTGATGACGGTGTTCGACCTGTCCGAGAAGCAGGCCGAGTACATCCTGGAGCTGCGTCTGCGCAGGTTGACGAAGTTCTCGCGGATCGAGCTGGAGAAGGAGCAGGACCAGCTCGCCAAGGAGATCGCCGAGCTCGAGGCGATCCTCGCCGACGACCACCTGCTGCGCACCACCGTCGCCGACGCCATGGCCGAGGTCGCCCAGACCTACGGCACCCCTCGCCGCACCGTGCTGCTGGAGTCGGCCGGGGGCACCGCCTCGGCAGCACCGGCACCGCGCCGTGGCGAGCAGGTCTCGCTCGAGATCGCCGACACCCCGTGCCGGGTGCTGCTCTCAGCGACCGGTCTGCTCGCCCGCACCGCCGACGACGCACCTCTGGAGCGCGAGGGCAGGCGTGTGCGACACGACGTGATCGCCTCCGAGGTGCTGGCCTCTACCCGCGCCCAGGTGGGCCTGGTGACCAACCGGGGTCGCCTGCTGCGCATGGACGTCGTAGACCTGCCGGGCTTGCCGCCGACCGACGGGCGGGCCTCGGTGGCCGGCGGCGCGAAGGTGGGCGAGCTGGTGGCGCTGGAGAAGGGCGAACGCGCCCTGGCTCTGGTCTCGCTGGACCCGACCGCTCCCCCGCTGATGCTGGGTACGGCGGCCGGGGTGGTCAAGAGGGTCACCCCTGGCGATGTGCCCGGGAACCGCGACACCTGGGAAGTTATCGCCCTCAAGGACGGCGACGAGGTGGTCGGAGCCACCCTGGCCGGCGACGACGACGAGATGGTCCTGGTCTCCTCAGACTCCTCGCTGCTGCACTTCCCCGCCTCCACGGTGCGCCCGCAGGGCCGCGCCGCCGGAGGCATGGCCGGCATCAAGCTCAGCGCAGGCCACAAGGTCGTCTTCGCCGGCGTCGTCCCGGCCGGGACACCCGCCCAGGTCGTCACCGTCGCAGGTTCGTCCGACGCCCTGCCCGGCACCGAGACCGGCTCGGCCAAGGTCAGCCCCTTCGAGGCCTACCCCGCCAAGGGCCGCGCCACCGGCGGCGTCCGCTCCCACCGCTTCCTCAAGGGCGAGGACGCCCTGATCCTCGCCTGGGTCGGCCCCGCCCCCGCAGCCGCCACCGCCCCGAGCGGCCAACCGGTGACCCTCCCCGAACCAGACCCCCGCCGCGACATGTCCGGCACACCCCTCCCAGCACAGGTTCACGCCGTCGGCTGACGCGAGGCGACGAGCTCTTGTCCCGAGCGACAGTCTCGCGGCGTGCTGCTTCTTGTCCGACCGTCGCCTTGGTGCGCACCACAACTGCCTGTCGATCGCCCGCCGACAGCGTCCTGAACCGTTCAGTCGCGAACTGTCGTGGGACGATCGGGCTTCTCGTCTGAACCAGAACCGCAGATCACGTGGTCAGCGGCTTGCGTGAGCGCACGCTCAGCGCGCGCGACAACACCCTCAGCGTGGGCGAGGAACTCCAAGATCGAGCGTGCCCGCTCCTGGTCCCCCCACCCGTCCCTGCGCAGAAGATCTTCAGCCTCCCGACGCATCCCGGCGGCAGCCTCTTTGGCCTTGTCCAGCTCGATGTACGCCTGATCGACCTTCGGCCAGAACCCCGCACCTTCGCTCACTGTCCATCCCTTCC
>WQWY01000024.1 GCA_009785115.1 Micrococcales bacterium | reverse complement strand
TCCGACGCCACTCCGCGCTGGGCTACCGGTCCCCGAACGACTTCGAGGACCTGCACACCGCCGCGACCAACGCGGCATGATGATCACCACACCAACACTGTCCGGGAAACCGGGTCAGGCTCCCACCTTTCCCCGTTCTCGACCTGGACCACGCGGCGGGACGGGTGCGTCTTGGCCTTGTGGAAAGACAGGTTCTGTGACGGCGTGGTCTGATCGTATGGATCAAGACCAGACCAGTGTGCGTCTCTGTCGTTGCCGTCATGGGTTCACCTTGCCGCTGACCACCCACATGCCCCTGTCTTCGTCCTCGCACGGCCGATGGGTAGCGCTTCGGCCTCGCCTGGGCGTTGTGAGGGGTGCGACCGCGAGCAGCGCTGTTGGTCGTCAGGTCCAGGGTGGTCAGGCGGTGCGCACCCGCTTGAGGGCGCCGGTCCAAGACTCGAGCTGGTCGAGCATGGTGGTGGCTGACGCGAGGTGGTAGCCGGCAGGGGTGAACTGTGAGAGGTTCTCGAAGTCGGTGGCCAGCGAGAACGTCAGCGTCTGGCCCACGTGGGCGACCTGCAGCTGGCTGAGGATGCCGCGCAGGTGCTCGATGGAACGCGCGCCGCCGACGCTCCCGTAGCCGACGAGCGCGGCGGCCTTGTCGGTCCACTCGGCGAACAGGTAGTCGATCGCGTTCTTCAGCACGCCAGGCACCGAGTGGTTGTACTCGGGGGTGACGAACACGAAGCCGTCGTAGGGGGCGATCGTCGCGGCCCACCGCTTGGTGTGGTCGTTCTGGTATCTGCCAGCAGCAGCCGGAAGAGGCTCGTCCAGGTGGGGCAGCGAGTGGTCGAGCAGGTCGACGAGCTCGTAGGTGGCGGTGCCGCGCTGCTGGGCCTGGGCCAGCACCCAGTCGGCCACGGCCTTGCCGTTGCGGCCAGGGCGAGTGCTGCCGACGACGACGGCGATCTTCAGGTCAGACATGATGCCTCCGAGCTTCGAGCGGTGACGTGAACGTTCAACTCACAGTAATCGGTCTCGCTTGAACCTTCAAGCCTCGGGGTTGCCGGGTACCGTGGCCTCGTGGGCGAGCATGAGACAGCCGAGCACGAGACGGCACAGGCAGCAAGTGAACCGCGTTGGCTCACGCCCGACGAGATGGAGACCTGGCGGGCCCTGCACCTGATGCTCGACCGGCTGCCGGTAGCGCTGGGAGACCAGCTCCAGTCCGACTCGGGGCTGAGCCTCGTGGAGTACTACGTGCTGGCCATGCTCTCCGACGCCCCTGAGCACACCCTGCGGATGAGCCGGCTGGCGAGCCTGGCGAACGCCGAGCTGTCGCGGCTCTCTCACCTGATGGCCCGGCTAGAGAAGCGGGGCCTGGTGCGCCGCGCGCCCGATCCGTCCGACGGCCGCTTCACCAACGCGATGCTGACCGACGTCGGGTACGCCTACCTGGTCCGGGCAGCACCCGGCCACGTGGCGTCGGTCCGTCGGTTCGTGCTCGACACGCTGGCCCCTGATGCCCAGCACGCCTTGCGTTCCGCGGCCCGTGCCATCACCGACGCTCTGGGGGGCGAGTCCTGCGAACCGTCGGCGACCTGCTGAATCAGCGAGACCCAAGGTCGGACGGCCGCATAGACTCCTTGGTGTGATCTCCCGGATCGACCTGCGTGGCCGCACCCTGACCCGACGCGAGCTGATCGCGACCCTGCCTCGTGCCGAGATGGACGTCGAGCACGCCGCGGCGCGGATCGCGCCGGTGGTGGACGACGTGCGCGAGCGTGGGGCGGACGCGCTGCGTGACTACGCCGAGAAGTTCGACCGCGTCCGCCCGGAGCGCCTGCGGGTGCCGGGTGAGGTGATCCAGGCGTCGGTCGAGGCGTTGGACCCGGCGGTGCGTGCCGGTCTGGTCGAGGCCATCGCGAGAGTGCGCCGCGTGCACGCCGCGCAGCGACCCTCTGACTTCACCGTCGAGGTGGCGCCGGGTGCTCGCGTGCGTCAGCGGTGGATCCCGGTGCGTCGGGTCGGCCTGTACGTGCCGGGCGGGCTGGCGATGTACCCGTCGTCGGTGGTGATGAACGTGGTCGCCGCGCAGGAGGCCGGGGTGGGCTCGCTCGCTGTGACCTCTCCGCCGCAGGCGACCAACAACGGCCTGCCGGACCCGGTGGTGCTCGGCACCTGCGGTCTGCTCGGGGTGGACGAGGTGTACGCGGCCGGCGGGGCTCAGGCTGTCGCGATGCTCGCCTACGGTGCTGCCGAGGCTGACGGCACGGTGGTCTGCGAGCCGGTGGACGTCATCACCGGACCGGGCAACGTCTACGTCGCCGCCGCCAAGCGACTGGTGCGCGGCGTGGTCGGGATCGACGCGGAGGCGGGGCCCACCGAGGTCGCGATCCTGGCCGACGCGACGGCCGACCCGCGCCACGTGGCCGCCGACCTGCTCTCGCAGGCCGAGCACGACCCGATGGCCGCCTCCGTGCTGGTCACCGACGATCTCGCTCTGGCCGACGCGACCGCCGAGGCGCTGGCGGCCCAGCTGGCCGTGACGGCCAACCGTGAGAGGGCCGCCACCGCGCTGGCGGGCCCGCAGTCAGCGATCGTGCTGGTGGACGACATGGCGGCCGGGCTCGAGGTGGTCGACGCCTACGGCGCGGAGCACCTGGAGATCCAGACGGTCGACGCCGAGCGGCTGGCCGACCAGGTGACCAGCGCCGGGGCGATCTTCGTCGGGCCGTGGTCACCGGTCTCGCTCGGTGACTACGTGGCTGGGTCCAACCACGTGCTGCCGACCGCCGGGGCCGCGCACTACGCGTCGGGTCTGGGGGTCCACTCCTACGTCCGTGCTGTGCAGGTGATCGAGTACGACGCCGACGCCCTGGCTGAGGTCGCTGACCACGTGGTGGCCCTGGCCGACGCCGAGCGGCTGCCCGCGCACGGGGCGGCCGTGCGGGTCCGGCTCGAGAACGACGCGTGACGCCTCAGGGGTCCGCACGTCGTCTGCTCGTCGGCACGATGGCGGCCTACCTGCTGCTGGTCGGCCTCATCACCCTGACCCCGGCGACCTCCGAGGGTCGAGGGCCGATGTGGTACGTCATGCGGCTGCTCGACGGCTTCCCCACGACCGGGTGGGTGACCTTGTCAGGGCTGGAGCTCACGGCCAACGTCGTGATGTTCGTCCCTCTCGGGCTGCTGGGCGTGCCGCTGGTCGGGCGTGACCGATGGTGGTGGGTCGTCGTCGCCGGCTTCGTCCTGACCTGCGCCATCGAGCTCACCCAGCTGGCCGTCCCCGGGCGGGTCACCGACATCCGTGACGTCGTGGCGAACACCTCGGGTGCTGTGATCGGGACGCTGGTGATGCTCGGGTGGTGGTGGTTCAGGAGGCGCGGCACCACGCCTTCGGGGTCGCCGTCCCTAGAATCGTCGTCGTGACCTCCCCTCGGCCCCGAGCAGAGCTTCCTCTGCGTGCTGAGCTCGCGGGCCTGTCCCCGTACGGCGCCCCGCAGCTGGACGTGCCGGTGCTGCTCAACGTCAACGAGAACCCGTACCCGCCGTCGCGGGCGGTCGTGGACGACATCGCCGAGGCGGTCCGGGCAGCAGCCGGCGGGCTGAACCGTTACCCGGACCGTGACTTCGCCGCGCTGCGCGGCGACCTGGCCGACTACCTCACGGCGGAGTCCGGGGTGCGGCTCGACCCTGACCAGGTGTGGGCGGCCAACGGGTCCAACGAGGTGATGCTGCATCTTCTCCAGGCCTTCGGCGGCCCCGGGCGCACCGCCCTGAGCTTCGCGCCGACGTACTCGATGTACCCCGAGTACGCCCGTGACACGTCGACCGGCTGGGTGCTCGGGCGTCGGGCGGACGACTTCGCTCTCGACCCTGAGCACGCCGCCGAGACGATCGCCGAGGTCGAGCCCTCGGTGGTCTTGCTGGCCAGCCCGAACAACCCGACGGGGACGGCGCTGCCCCTCGAGGTCACCCGCGCCGTGCTGGACGCGGCCGCGCGGGTGCCCGGCGGTTGCGTCGTCGTCGTGGACGAGGCCTACGGGGAGTTCCGGCGCACCGGCACCCCCTCGGCCCTGGAGCTGCTGGACGAGCACCCGCACCTGGCGGTGGCCCGCACCATGTCCAAGGCCTTCGGGCTCGCCGGGGCCCGGGTGGGCTACCTGGCGGCGTCGAGGGAGGTGGTGGACGCACTGCGGGTGGTGCGGCTGCCGTACCACCTCTCGGCGGTCACCCAGGCGGTGGCCCGCGCGGCCCTGGCGCACCGCGACGAGCTCATGGCTCAGGTCGGCGCGCTGCGCGACGAGCGGGACCGCTGGGTGGACAGGCTGCGCGCGCGCGGCCTGAGAGCGTGCGACTCCGACGCGAACTTCGTGCTGTTCGGGGTGTTCGACGATCGGCACGCGGTCTGGCAAGGTCTGCTCGACCGTGGTGTGCTGATCCGCGAGACCGGCCCCGACGGCTGGCTGAGGGTGTCGATCGGCACCCCGGACGAGATGGCGGCCTTCGGGACCGCCCTGGACGAGGTGGTGGACCAGTGAGCACACGTCGCACCGGCGTGGTGGAGCGCAGGACGAGCGAGTCGGACGTGCGCGTCGAGGTCGACCTGGACGGCACCGGCCGCACCGAGATCGCCACCACGGTGCCGTTCTACGACCACATGCTGACCGCGCTGGGCAGGCACTCGTTGATCGACCTGACGATCCGCGCCACCGGCGACACCCACATCGACGCGCACCACACCGTCGAGGACGTCGCGATCTGTCTGGGCCAGGCCCTGAGGACGGCGCTGGGAGACAAGTCTGGGATCGTCCGTTACGGCGAGGCCACGGTGCCCCTGGACGAGGCGCTCGCCCAGGCGGTCGTGGACATGTCGGGAAGGCCCTACCTGGTCCACTCCGGCGAGCCCGAGGGGTACGAGCACCACCTGATCGGCGGTCACTTCACCGGGTCGCTGACGCGCCACGTGCTGGAGTCGCTCGCCCACCACGCCCACCTCACCCTGCACATGCGGGTGCTCGCGGGGCGCGACCCGCACCACATCGCCGAGGCCCAGTTCAAGGCGCTGGCGCGCGCGTTGCGCGTCGCTGTCGCGATCGACCCGCGCGAGGCGGGCGTGCCCTCGACCAAGGGTTCGTTGTGAACGGTGGTGCACGGTGAGCCCTGAGGCGGACGACGCCCCTGACGTCGTGGTCCCTGACGACGCCTCGGCGCTGGAGGAGCCCGTCACGGTCGCGCTGCTGCTGACCCAGGTGGTCGCGGCGGAGCCGCTGGCCGCGGTCTGCACCTTGGCGGGGGTGAGAGCGGTCGCGATCGGCTCGATCGCCGTGCTGGAAGACCCGACGACAGGCCCGCAGGCCGCCGCTGCGGTCTCTCGCCTGCTCAAGGGCACCGACCTGGTGCTGTGCGAGCGCCGCGCCGGGGCGATCGCGGCGTCGCGCTGGTCGCTGGGGTCTCATGACGAAGACCTGGCACCGGGCCTGCTGCTCGACTCCGGCCCGGCGGTCCTCGAAGACCTGCTGCTCGGTGACGTCGTGCCCGGTGACCTCGACGGGGTGGTCTCCAGCGCGGACATCTCCCGGTTCAAGGCGGTGCGGGTGCTCACCAAGATCGCCAGGCAGGCGCGCAAGGGCTAGCGCCGCGCTGCTCGCCCCACGGCTCCCGCCAGGTCGGCTCTCGCGCCGGCCAGGTAGGCTGGTCCGTGTGTCTGCGCCCAGCGTCGTCGTCCTCGACTACGGTTTCGGCAACGTCCGGTCCGCTGTGCGGGCGCTGGAGCGTGTCGGTGCCCAGGTCGCGCTGACCGCTGACCGTGCCGCGGCTCAGGAGGCCGACGGCCTGGTGGTGCCCGGGGTCGGCGCGTTCGCGGCGGTGATGGCGGGCCTGCGTGCGGTGGGTGGTGACCAGATCGTCGACCGGCGGCTCGCGGGCGGACGTCCGGTGCTGGGCATCTGCGTGGGGATGCAGGTGATGTTCTCTCGAGGGGTGGAACATGATCTGGCCACCGACGGGCTGGGGGAGTGGCCGGGGGTGGTGGATCGTCTGGAGGCTGAGGTGGTGCCGCACATGGGCTGGTCCACCGTCGAGGCTCCCGAGGGATCGGTGCTGTTCGACGGGATCGGTGACGAGCGGTTCTACTTCGTGCACTCCTATGCGGCGCGCTCCTTCCCGCTCGGCACCCGGTCTGGTCCGTTCGCCGCGCCGACGGTCACCTGGTCCGACCACGGTGGTCGGTTCGTCGCCGCCGTGGAGAACGGTCCGCTGTCAGCCACCCAGTTCCACCCGGAGAAGTCCGGCGACGCTGGGGCCCGGCTGTTGGAGAGCTGGGTCGCCACGCTGTCCTAGCCGTCCTGTCCGTCTGTCTGTCGTCGTGCCGCACGTCTGTCGTAGAAAGAGCTGAGGAACCTCGTGAACGATCGTCTGATCCTGCTGCCCGCGGTCGATGTGGCCGACGGGCAGGCCGTCCGTCTGGTCCAGGGGGAGGCCGGCTCGGAGACCTCCTACGGGGACCCGCTCGACGCCGCCCTCGGGTGGCAGTCGGCCGGAGCGGAGTGGGTGCACCTGGTCGACCTCGACGCGGCCTTCGGTCGCGGCGACAACGTCTCCCGCCTGGCCCAGGTGACGGCCTTCCTCACCGGTGCCGGGGTGAACGTGGAGCTCTCCGGCGGCATCCGAGACGACGTGAGCCTCGCCCGGGCGCTCGATGCCGGCGCGACCCGGGTCAACCTTGGCACCGCCGCCCTGGAAGACCCGGAGTGGACCGCGTCGGCGATCGCCGCCCACGGCGAGCGGATCGCGGTCGGCCTGGACGTGCGCGGCACGACGCTCGCCGCTCGTGGCTGGACCAAGGAGGGCGGCGACCTCTGGGAGGTGCTGGAACGTCTCGACGCCGCCGGCTGCGCCCGCTACGTGGTGACCGACGTGACCAAGGACGGGACGCTGCGCGGCCCGAACCTGGACCTGCTGCGCGAGGTCTGCGCGCGCACCGACGCGCCCGTCATCGCCTCGGGCGGGGTGTCGACCCTCGACGACCTGCGAGCCCTGCGCGAGCTGGTGCCGCTCGGGGTCGAGGGCGCCATCGTCGGCAAGGCCCTGTACGCCAGGGCGTTCACCCTGCCCGAGGCCTTGGACGTGGCGGGCCGCTGAGCCTCACCTCAGCCTGCCCTCGGTTCAACGGCCGCCCCGCACGGCACCGGCCAGGGTGCGGGTCATGGCCTTCTTCCAGCAGCCTCGCCCGCCAGGCCTGCGCAGGACGCCGGCAGCCTTGGCTGCGACGATACCCACCACCAGCACGGTCCCGAACACCAGCTGCCCCACGAGCACCGCACGGTTCACGTCGATCGCCGGCTGCCAGTGCACACCCTTCTCGTCGACGACGAACACCCCGAGCGGCCGCACGAGCGCACCGAAGCCGCCGCCGCGACCCTCTGCTGAGGCTCCGTCGTCGTCACCACCCCTCCCGACACCGGTCCCGAGGCATCCGGCCACCTTGGCCACGGGGATCACCAGCGTCCCCTCGTGCTCGTACGCCTCTCCGTACACGCGACGGATCGTCAGGGTGTCCTTCGCCGCGTCGATGAACTGACCCGGGTCGAAGTCCGGTGTGCCCGTCGTGCCGTCCTCTGTACCCATCGTGTCCTCCTCGTCGGACGTGCTGTGATAACCAGCATGATGCCTCACGCGGTGTTCAGCGTGTCGTGCAGGAGGGCGCTGGGCCGAACGTGGCCTGCTCGAGCACCTGGCGCAGCGTGCTGACCGGCAGCAGGTAGGAGTGCCCGCTGGCGCTCTTGGCGTACACCACGCCGACGACGCGCCCGTCGGCGTCCAGGGCCGCCGAGCCAGAGCTGCCGGGCTCGACCGGGGCGTCGGTCACCAGCACCTCGCCCAGCGAGAGGTTCAGGGGGTCGGTCGTGGTGGCCACCACCGTGCCGTCGGTCACGGTCAGCGCGCGACCCTCCGGGTAGCCGACCACCGTGATCCGGTCACCGACCTTCGGGTCGGTGTCGGCCAGGGTCGCCCACGAGGGCAGCTCACCGTCGGTGCGCACCAGCGCCAGGTCGGCCAGCTCGGCGGTGCTCGTGGCGCTCGCGGTCAGGTCGTGCCCGTCGTAGGTGCTGATCTGCAGCTGTGCGGAGTCCGCGACGACGTGCTTGTTGGTCACCAGGGTGTGCGGGTCCAGGGCGAAGCCCGACCCGGTGGACAGCCTCCCGCAGCCGACGTTGCGGATGCGCACCGCCATGCGCTGCACCGCGTCGAAACCGTCCGGCGACAGCAGGTCTGACGAGGTGGCGGGCGAGGGGACGGCCAGCGCCGTGGGGGTGACCGAGGTCGGCACCGGGTCGGCGACCGGCGGCAGGACGCCGCAGGCGGCGAGCCCCGCGCAGGTGAGGAGCAGCAGCCCGGCGCGAGCCGTCGTGAGGGCACGTCTGGCGAGGTTGGTGCTCACAGGGTCGGTTCTCACCGGGCTAGCTCTTGCTGAAGCCGCCGGTTGGCTGAGGAGGCCTCGGCGCAGAAGCCGCGCACCTCGCCGGCGAAGCGCTCCAACGACGCCGCGTCGTAGCGCTCCCTCTCACCGAGATACCCGATGAGCTGGTTCTGGGCGTCGACGCACGAGGCCAGGGAGGTGGCCACGTTGGCCGCGGCCGCGCTGACCCGCGCCTGGTAGTCGGTGAGCTGGCGCTGCACCTCGTTGGAGTCGCCGAGCTGGGCCTTCTCGTCGGCCAGCGCGGTGATCCGCGCCTGAGCGGTGTCGAGCTGTTCTCGGGTGGCGGCCAGCTCGGTGCGGGCGGCTGCCAGGTCTTCGGTGGCCTGGGCGGCCTCGGTGGCGTGAGCCTCGGCCAGACGCTCCCACCCGCTGGCGGCGCCGCGCCACGAGGAGGCCGCGACGATCAGGTAGGTCGAGAGGGTGAGCGAGAGCACGAGCGCGGCGGCCAGGGCGACGGTCACGACGCGACGTCGACGCGGTACCAGGGCCAGGTCGCTCACGTCGTCCAGGATAGGTCGGCCGAGGCCAGCTCGGCTCGGTGGACCTCAGGACACCGGGCCGGTGAGCCTCTCGCCAGGGCCCTCGCCAGGAGCGTCGGGGATCGCGGAGGCCTCGCGGAACGCCAGCTGGAGGGTGCGCAGCCCGTCGCGCAGGGCCCGTGCGTGCTCGTTGCCGAGGTCGGGAGCCGCTGACGTGACCAGCCCGGCCAGCGCGTTGATGAGCTTGCGGGCCTCGTCGAGGTCTCGCTCTCGCTCTCCGTCCTCCTCGGCGAGCCCGCACTTGACGGCCGCGGCGCTCATCAGGTGGACGGCGGCGGTGGTGATGATCTCGACGGCCGCGACGTCCGCGATGTCTCGGGTGGCGGTGGTGACGGGGTCGTCGTCGTGAGAGGTCGGTGCGCTGGTCACTCGGGCATCCTGCCAGACGTCTCGGACGAGCGAGGCACCGGGCGGCTCTGCTACGATCCTGCCCGACCAGCCTGCGCGGGGCGTGTCTCGTGCGCAGGCGAGCAAGCGGAGACCTCTCCCACCCGTCCCCGAAGGCCGCGAGGCGACTGGGGCCGGGTCGAGTCCATGGTCGTGGCCCAGCCACGGCCAGCATCGGTGATGGTGTGCCGGTGGACCCACGAGGCCTTCGTCCTGTGCCCTGGACGGGGGCCTTCCTCGTCTTCAGGGTCCGCCGACGACTAGCACGAGGAGCACCACATCAGCGAGCCCCGCATCAACGACCGGATCCGCGTCGCCGAGGTCCGCCTGGTCGGCCCTGCCGGTGAGCAGGTCGGCATCGTGCGGCTGGAAGACGCCCTGCGCCTGGCGCAGGACGCCGATCTCGACCTCGTGGAGGTCGCACCTGACGCCCGTCCGCCGGTCGTCAAGATCATGGACTACGGCAAGTTCAAGTACGAGGCGGACATGAAGGCCCGCGAGGCCCGTCGCAACCAGGCGAACACGGTCCTCAAGGAGATCCGCTTCCGGCTGAAGATCGACCCGCACGACTACGGCACCAAGAAGGGCCACATCGAGCGCTTCTTGCGGGCCGGAGACAAGGTCAAGGTGATGATCCAGTTCCGGGGCCGCGAGCAGTCGCGCCCGGAGGCGGGCATCAGGCTGCTGTCGCGGCTCGCCGACGACATCGCCGAGCTCGGGTTCGTCGAGAGCCAGCCGAAGCAGGACGGCCGGAACATGGTCATGGTCATCGCCCCGGTGAAGAAGAAGGCAGAGCAGCGCAACGAGGCCCGTCGGGCCGCTGCCCAGGCCAAGGTCGAGACGAGCGCCGCGCCGGCTCAGGCTCCAGCCGCACAGCCGGCTGCACAGCCCGCACCGGCAGCCAAGGTCGCAGCGCCTGTCGCACCCGCGCCGGCGGCGGAGCCTGCTCCCGCGGCCGACGACACCGCGGCGGCGGCACCTCGTCCCCCCGCGGCGAAGGCGACGTCCGCGGCCAAGGTGCCCTCTGCGCCCAAGGCGGCGGCCCGGCCCGCTCCACGGCCTGGGCCTCGGCCCTCGTCGGGCGACTGACGCCGCCTACCGAGACCTACGAGACGAGCCGTCCGCACGGTCGGCACGAGATAACAAGGAGAAGTCCCACCATGCCGAAGAACAAGACGCACTCCGGCACCAAGAAGCGGGTGCGCGTCACCGGCTCTGGAAAGCTCATGCGCGAGCGGGCCGGCGTGCGCCACCTGTTCGAGCGCAAGTCCAGCCGGATCACCCGGCGCCTGGCCAACGACGTAGAGCTCGCACCCGCCGACGCTCGCAAGTACAAGAAGCTGCTCGGACGCTGACCCCCGCGGCGCGCCTGGAGCGCGCCCGCGTCCGACCTGACGACGAAGGAGCATCACGTGGCACGCGTGAAGCGGGCGGTCAACGCCCAGAAGAAGCGCCGCACCACCCTGGAGCGGGCCAGCGGCTACCGTGGCCAGCGGTCCCGGCTGTACCGCAAGGCCAAGGAGCAGGTCACCCACTCCCTGCACTACGCCTACCGCGACCGCAAGGCGCGCAAGGGCGACTTCCGCAAGCTGTGGATCACCCGTATCAACGCGGCCTGCCGCGCCGAGGGCATCACCTACAACCGGTTCATCCAGGGCCTGAAGGCCGCTGAGGTCGAGGTGGACCGTCGGATGCTGGCCGAGATGGCCGTCAACGACGCTCCCGCGTTCGCCGCGCTCGTCACCATGGCCAAGAAGGCCCTCCCGGCTGACGTGAACGCCCCGAAGGCAGCCTGAGACACCACGCACACCACTGTCTGGCCTCGTCGGTTATCTTGCCGGCGGGGCCAGACGTGTCTCTGGAGTCTGTTCCGATCAGAGCTCGTCACCAGGGGTCGGGCTGCGATGATGAGCGACGTGCTGACCAACCCGAAGGCCGACCGTGTGCGACAGGTCCATGCCTTGACCACACGTCCGGCGCGTCGTCGCACCGGACGCTTCCTCGTCGAGGGGCCCCAGGCGGTGCGGGAGGTGGTCAAGGCGTCCTCGGTCACGCTGCGTGCGGTCTACCTGACCGAGGCGTCGGCGCACCGCTACCCGGAGATCGCTGCCGAGGCCACCCGCCGGGGAGTCTCGCCTCAGCACGGAACACCGGAGGTCCTTGCCGCGATGAGCGGCGACGCCCAGGAGGTCGTGGCCGTCGCCGACCAGGTCGACGTGCCGCTAGACCAGGCGCTGGCCGGGAGCCCGCGCCTGGTCGCCGTGCTGGTCGAGGGACGCGACCCGGGCAACGTCGGGACGGTGCTCCGCGCCGCCGACGCTGCCGGTGCTGACGCCGTGCTGCTCGCCGGTGACTCGGTGGACCTGCACAACCCCAAGGTGGTGAGGGCTACCGCCGGCTCGCTGTTCCACCTGCCGGTCGCCGTCCGAGTGCCCGTCGAGAGCCTGGGGGAGACCCTGCGTGACGCGGGACTGACCGTGCTGGCCGCGGCGGGTGACGGTCAGCACGACCTGGACGACCTGCTCGACGGGGCTCTCTCAGACGCACCGGACCTGAGCGCTCCCACGGCCTGGCTGTTCGGCAACGAGGCGCAAGGTCTCACCGACGAGGTGCAGCGCACCGCCGACGCCACGATACGCATCCCGGTCTACGGCGCCGCCGAGTCCCTGAACCTGGCTACTGCGGCCGCCGTCTGCCTCTACGCCTCGGCCCGCACCCAGCGGAAGGGCTGACGGCCGCCGCTGAGACGCTCCCACGTCAGGTAGACGCTCGCAGGCGTCTCAGCGGAGCGAGAAGCCTCTCGATGGACGGCGCCGCTGGCCGCGCGCGTGGCAGGCTGGGACCGTGCGCCTGTTCCTCTCTGCCGTCCCGCCCACGGAGGTGCTCGACCATCTCGACCTCGCCCTGGCGTCCGCTCGGCGCGGGCCGGCCGGCGCCGACGAGTCGGTGCGGTGGTCTGCCCGGGAGACCTGGCACCTCACCGTGGCCTTCTACGGCGAGGTGCCCGACGGTGCGGTCGGGGCGCTCCAGCACGGGCTCGAAGAAGCATTGGCACCGCTGGCCCCTCATGTGCTGGCGCTGCGTGGTGCGGGGGTGTTCGCACACCGCACGCTGTGGGTCGGGGTCGGTGGTGACGTCGAGGCGCAGCGGCGGCTCGCTGAGCTGTCCGCGCAGGTAGGTGACGATCTCGGCCTGCGCCACGACCAGCGCGAACGGCACCGGGCTCATCTCACCGTCGGTCGCTCCCGGCCCGGCACACGCCCGCCGGGCCGTCGCCGCAGGTCCCGAGGCCCAGGTGAGGAACCCGCACCGCTGGCCGGCATCGACGGGATCGTACGAGCCCTCGCCGTCTACGAAGGCCCGTCGTGGACCGTGTCGTCGGTGTTCCTGATGCGTTCCGAACCCGGTGCGGGACGTGGCGGAGGCCCGCGCTACACGCCCCTGACCGAGCTGGCGCTGGGCTGAGCGAGCACGCACGATCAGCCCAGCGCGATCAGACAGACGCGGGCAGACGGCTTCTCGTCAGCCTCGGGCGCGCGGGGCACAAGCCTCAGGCGAGGCCCAGGGGGTCGATCGACAACCCCGAGGCGATGAGCCGTCGCATCGTGGACGTCGAGGCGCCCGACGGGGCCAGGCGCATCATCGTCTCCCGAACCCGGGCGACACCGGGACCACGGAGGTTCGCCACGGTGCCGATCCGTCGCGAGGTGAGCTGTACCTGTCGGACTCGTCGCTCGCGGGACGCCCGGTAGCGTTCGAGCGCTCCGTCCACCCCTGGGCGCAGCGCGAGCGCGACGGCAAGCGCGTCCTCGATCGCCATCGCCGCACCCTGTCCCTGGTTCGGGGTCATGGCGTGGGCGGCGTCACCGAGCAGCAGCACGCGGCCGCGACCCCAGGACGGCTCGTCCAGCTCGAACAGGTCGTGGTGCAGAGGCGGCAGCTCCGTCAGCGAACCGACCAGATGCCCGGCCGCCCCCGCGTGCCCGGCGAAGAGGTCTCTCAACGTCGTCAGCGAGGCCGGGGCCTCGACTCCCGCGGGAGAGACCCGGACGAGGTAGTAGTACGCCTGGCCGTCACCGATCGGGACGACCCCGACCCGGCTCCCGCCCGCCCAGGACTCCACCGCGACAGAGCCGACATCCATGGGCACGACACCGCGCCAGCAGGTGTTGTGCGAGTAGCGCAGCCGCTGCGGCCCGCCGATCGTCGTCCGGACCGTCGAGCGCAGCCCGTCCGCGGCGACGACCACGTCGAAGGCCCGTTCGGCTCCCGGCCACGTGACCGTCACGGTCTCGTCGTCCTCCCGGACCCCGGAGACCGGCGCACCGAGCACCACCTCGACCGACGAGGGCAGGGCGGCCGCGAGCAGCGCGTGGAGCCGGGGCCGGGCGATCCCGTAGCTGGGACCATACGTGCCGGCGAGCGCGCCCAGGTCGATCGTGCTGAGCGGGCGGCTGTCCTGGCCGCACACCTTGAGGCCGGTCAGCACCTGCCCCTCGTCGTCCAGGTCGACGCCGAACCGGGCGAGCGTCCGCACGGCGTTCGGGGTGAGGATCAGCCCGGCGCCGACCGCCGCGAAGCCTCCGGTGCGTTCCAGCACGGTGACCTGGTGGCCCTCGGCGGCGAGCGCCGACGCCACCGACAGCCCGCCGATGCCGGCACCGACGACGGCCACGGTGCTCATGAGGCCGCTCCCGACCAGAAGGTGCGGCACAGCGCCCGGCCGAGCAGAGCGAGCTGCCCGTCGGTGTCGAGCTCGCAGCACAGCACGGTGACCAGCACGCTGACGAGCGTACTCATCGGTCGTGCTCGGCCGACACCTGCTCTCAGGTGCGGCACAGGTCGGGCGGGCCTGGTCCGCCGCCTGACGTGTGGCAGCATGTGCCTATGACCTCCCACCGGCTCTCGGCTCGTCCGCGCCGATTTGCGGGGCCCACCGCCGGGCCGCACCGCTGACCGCGGTCGTCGCAGACCCGCCGGTGGGCGACACCAGACGTCCTAGCCGGTCCAGCCGTCTTTCGGAAGGTTCACCATGCCCACCCCCTCACCTCTGGACGCCGACGCGATCGCGACGGTCGTCGCCGACGCGGCGGCCGCGTTCACCGGGGCTGCTGATCTCACCGCGCTGAAGGAGGCTCGCACCGCCCACCTCGGGGACAAGAGCCCGCTCGCGCTGGCCAACCGTGCGATCGGTGGCCTCGACAAGGCTGACAAGGCCGCTGCGGGCAAGATCGTCGGCCAGGCCCGCCAGTCGCTCAACCAGGCCTACGCCGACCGCGCCGCGGTGCTCGAGGCCGAGCGCGACGCGCGAGTGCTGGTCGACGAGGCCATCGACGTCACCCTGCCCGCTCAGCGCCATGCCCTCGGCGCCCGGCACCCGCTGGAGACGCTCTCTGAGCGGATTGCGGACGTGTTCGTCGCGATGGGGTGGGAGATCGCCGAGGGCCCCGAGATCGAGGCCGAGTGGTTCAACTTCGACGCGCTGAACTTCGGTCAGGACCACCCGGCCCGTGGCATGCAGGACACGTTCTTCGTGGCGGGCGAGCGTGACGAACGCTCTGGTCTGGTGCTGCGCACGCACACCTCCCCGGTGCAGGCTCGCTCGCTCCTGGACCGCGACCTGCCGTTCTACCTCGCCTGCCCGGGCAAGGTGTTCCGTACCGACGCCCTCGACGCGACGCACACCCCGGTGTTCCACCAGGTCGAGGGTCTGGCTGTCGACAAGGGCCTGACCATGGCCCACCTGCGCGGGACTCTCGACCACTTCGCCAAGGCCATGTTCGGGTCCGAGGCCCGCACCCGGCTGCGCCCGTCGTTCTTCCCGTTCACCGAGCCCAGCGCCGAGATGGACCTGTGGTTCCCGCAGAAGAAGGGTGGGCCTGGCTGGATCGAGTGGGGCGGCTGCGGGATGGTCAACCCGAACGTGCTCCGCTCGGCCGGTGTCGATCCGAGCGTGTACTCCGGCTTCGCCTTCGGCATGGGCATCGAACGTACGCTGATGCTGCGCAACGCCATCGCGGACATGCGCGACATGGTCGAGGGTGACGTCCGCTTCTCCACCCAGTTCCAGGCGGTGAGCTGACATGCCACTCGTTCCTGTTGCCTGGTTGGGCGACCACGTCACGCTGCCGGATGGCCTGACCGCCGAACAGCTCGCGGCGGACCTGGTGCGCGTCGGCCTGGAGGAAGAGGCCGTCCACACCGGCGAGGTCACCGGGCCTGTCGTCGTCGGGCGGGTGCTCGACGTCACGCCCGAGCCGCAGAAGAACGGCAAGACGATCAACTGGTGCCACGTCGACGTCGGCGAGGACGCTCCGCGAGGCGTCGTGTGCGGTGCGCACAACTTCGACGCCGGTGACTGGGTGGTCGTCGCCCTGCCCGGTGCGGTGCTGCCCGGCGGGTTCGAGATCGCCGCACGCAAGACGTACGGGCATGTCTCGGACGGGATGATCTGCTCGGTGCGTGAGCTCGGCATCGGGGACGACCACACCGGGATCCTCGTGCTCACCCGTGCGGGGTTCGACGCCGCCGACCTGACGCTGGGGGCGGACGCGCTGGCGCTGCTCGGCCTGGACGAGCAGGTGCTCGAGATCAACGTCACCCCTGACCGGGGCTACTGCTTCTCGATGCGCGGGGTTGCGCGGGAGTACGCGCTGTCGACCGGAGCGCCGTTCACCGACCGTGGCCTGCCGACACCCGCTCAACGTGAGCCGGTCTCTGGTGGCTTCGGTGTCGACCTGGCCGACGAGGCGCCCATCGACGGGGTGCCAGGCTGCGACCGGTTCGTCGCGCAGGTCGTCCGTGGTGTCGCGGCCGACGCGGTGTCGCCCGCGTGGATGCGGCGCCGCCTCGTCCAGGCCGGGATGCGCCCGCTAGGCCTGGCGGTCGACGTCACCAACTACGTCATGCTCGACCTGGGCCAGCCGTTGCACGCCTACGACCTGGCCTCGGTCGCGGAGCCCATCGTGGTGCGCCGTGCCGCGCCGGGGGAGCGCCTGGTCACCCTCGACGGCCAAGACCGGGCGCTCGATCCTGAGGACCTCCTGATCTGCGACTCGCCC
Organism: Micrococcales bacterium; assembly: GCA_009785115.1. GTDB lineage: Bacteria > Actinomycetota > Actinomycetes > Actinomycetales > Cellulomonadaceae > Cellulomonas. The sequence continues at coordinate 18,758 of WQWY01000024.1, read as the reverse complement.
GTGGGGCGCCGTGGGGCGCGTGCCATCGGCCTGGCCGGGGTCATGGGCGGCAAGGAGTCGGGGACCGCCGACGCCACCGTCGATCTGCTCGTGGAGGCCGCGCACTTCGACCCGGTGAGCATCGCCCGCACCGCCCGGCGGCACCGGCTCTCGTCCGAGGCGGCCAAGCGCTTCGAGCGCGGGGTCGACACCGACCTGCAACGGGTGGCCGTCGCCATGGTGGTCGACCTGCTGACCACGTATGGCGGGGGAGTCGCAGACCAGGCCGCGACCGACGTCTGCCGCCCGGCGGTCCCGGAACCTGTCGCGCTGGACCTGAGCTTCCCGGCGCGTCTGGTGGGCGTGCCCTACACCGCTGACCAGGTGCGCGAGACGCTGACGGCCATCGGCTGTCAGGTCGGCCCCGGCGACGAGCATGTCTCGGTCACTGTCCCGACGTGGCGCCCCGACCTGACCCAGCCAGAAGACCTGGTCGAGGAGGTCGCGCGGATACGTGGGTACGATCAGATCCCGTCCGTGGTGCCCTCGGCCGTCCCTGGTTCCGGCCTGACCCGTTCCCAGCGGGTGCGCAGGGCGGTCGCCGGCACGTTGGCCGCGGACGGGCTGGTGGAGGTGCTCAGCTATCCGTTCGTCGGGGCCGAGGCTCTCGACGCGATGGGATTGGCTGGCGACGACCCGCGCCGGCACGCGGTCCGCCTGGCCAACCCGTTGAGCGACACCCAACCGTTGATGCGCACGAACTTGCTGGCCACGCTGCTCGACACGGTTCGCCGCAACGTGGCTCGCGGCAACGCGGACGTGGCGGTGTTCGAGCTCGGCCTGATCTCCCGGCCTCGTGCGGGCGCGCCCAGCGCACCCGTGCTGGTCGGCGGTCGGCGCCCCGACGCCGCCACGTTGGCCACGGTGCGCGACGCGGTGCCCGACCAGCCGCGTCACGTGGCAGCCGTGCTCACCGGTCTGCGTGAGCTGTCCGGGTGGTGGGGTGCGGGCCGTGCGACAGAGGCCACCGACGCGATCGAGGTCGCGCTGCGTGTGGCGGCGGTGGTCGGGGCGTCGCTGGAGCCGGTGGCCGATGCCGTCGCCCCGTGGCACCCGGGCCGGTGTGCCGCGCTGCGCACCCGTGACGGTCGGGTGGTCGGCCACGCCGGAGAGCTGCACCCCCAGGTGGTGGCCGCGTTCGACCTGCCAGCCAGGGCTGCCGCGTTCGAGCTCGACCTGGACGCGCTGACCGCGGCGGCCGGGACCGAACCGGTCCAGGCTCGTCCGGTGTCGTCGTTCCCGGTCGCGAAGGAAGACCTCGCTTTCGTCGTGGACGCCTCCGTGCCCGCGTCGCGGGTCGAGGAGGTGATCCGCGAGGCCGCGGGAGAGCTGGCCGAAGACGTGCGGCTGTTCGACGTGTACGTCGGTGCCCAGGTGCCCGAGGGCACCCGGTCCTTGGCGTTCGCGGTGCGTCTGCGGGCGGCTGACCGCACCCTGACCGCCGACGACACCACGGCGGTGCGCACGCAGGTGGTCGCTGCCATGGCCGAGCGCTTCGGAGCCCGGCTGCGAGCGTGACGGAGCGGAGGTCGTGCTGCCTCGCGGGCAGAAGACCTCAGCGTTCGGCGTGCGCCTTTCGGGGCGTCGTCCCCGGTGCGGGTTCGCTCGCCTTGCCACCAGACGGGTACGGGGTTGTCATGGTGGTATGGCGACCATCGACTTCGACGGCACCCCTGTCCACACTGTCGGCGACCTGCCCGCTGTCGGGGCGACGCTGCCGACGTTCACGCTGGCTGACGCGGACCTGAGCGATGTCACCTCCGCCGACCTCGAGGGCCGGCGGTTGGTGCTCAACATCTTCCCGAGCATCGACACGAGCGTGTGCGCCACCAGCGTCCGCCGGTTCAACCAGCTCGCGGCCTCGCTGCCGAGCACCACGGTGGTGGGGGTGTCGAAAGACCTGCCGTTCGCGCTGGGTCGCTTCTGCGCCGCCGAGGGCATCGAGAACGTCGTGACGAGGTCGGCCTTCCGCTCTTCCTTCGGTGAGGACTACGGCGTCACCATGGTCGACGGCCCGCTGCGGGGCCTGCTAGCCCGTGCCGTGGTCGTCGCCGACGCCCACGGCACGGTGCGTCACGTCCAGCTGGTGCCGTCCCTCGGCCAGGAGCCCGACTACGACGCCGCGGCCGCCGCCGTCCTGGCCACCTGACGTCGGTCGGCCTTCGAGCACGCCCCGTCGTCTCAGGCATCTTCGCCATCATCTCAGCCAAAATATCAGGTCCGCTATTCTTGGCGACGAATCTTTGCTGATATCTTTCCCGCCTTGTCTCTGTCTCTGCGGAACTGTCCGTAGGCTCCGTCGAGCGCGATCAAGACCAGGATGCTGTACTCGTTCGCGAGGATGAAGTGCTCCACGTCGTCCCCGAGGGACGTCGAGTCGAGGTTGATCATCTGCGCGATGACCAAGATGAAGGTATAAGACAGGTACAAGATCGCCTTGAAGGAGACGAAGTTCTCCACTATCGCCCGAGACAGCCGAGACTTTCTGGCCTCCGCGACGAACGCCTCTGACTGCATCTGTCTCAGCGCGAACGTGTCGGCCCACAGACCCAGGGCGATCAGCGTGAGGTTCCCGAGGTAGGCGTACAGGAGAGAGTGCCCGACGAGCCATGAGAACACATAATACAACAGGAGCACGAATGTAATATTTGTGAGGATGATGTACAGGATGTATTTGGCGATCCGTATGGCTTTATCTAGCATCGCGGTCCAGCGGCCGCAGCGGGCACCCCAACATCTTCTGAGGCTACACCCTGGGCTCGTCGCTCAGGGGAGGATCAGGACCTTGCCGGTGGTCTTGCGGGACTCGAGGGCGCGGTGGGCGTCGGCGGCCTCGGAGAGAGGGAAGGTGGCGCCGACGCGGATGTGGAGCGGTCCGCCGGCGACCAGGCCGAACAGGGCGTCGGTGCGGGAGGTGAGCTCTTCGCGGGTGGCGACGTAGGCGCCCAGCGACGGGCGGGTGAGGTAGACCGACCCGGCCGCGTTGAGCCGTTGCGGGTCGACCGGGGGCACCGGGCCGGAAGCACCTCCGAACAGCACCAGGGTGCCGCGTGGGCGCAGGCTCGCCAGGGAGGCGTCGAAGGTGTCTTTGCCGACGCCGTCGTAGACCGCGCGCACGCCGCGCCCGCCGGTCAGCGTGGAGACGAGTCTTGGCAGCTCGGCGGTCAGGTCGTCCAGCTCGGTGTAGCGGATCACCTCGGCCGCACCGGCCTCACGGGCCAGGGCTTCCTTGGTCTTGGTGCCGACCGTCGCGATCACCCGGGCCCCGCGGATCGTCGCCAGCTGGGTGAGCAGCAACCCCACGCCGCCGGCGGCCGCGTGCACCAGGACGTCGTCGCCAGGCCCCAGAGGCACGGTCGAGGTCGCCAGGTAGTGCGCGGTGAGGCCCTGGAGCATCATCGCGGCGGCGGTGCGGTCGTCGACGGTGCCCGGCACCGGCACCGCGTGGCGCTCCGAGACCAGCTGCAGCTCGGCGTAGGAGCCCGCCGACTCCGCCCACGCCACACGGTCCCCGACGGCCAGCGAGGTCACGTCCTCGCCGACAGCGACGACCTCTCCGGCGCCTTCGGTGCCCACCACGTGCGGGAAGGGCATCGGGTACAGGCCAGAGCGTCGGTAGGTGTCGATGAAGTTGACCCCTGCCGCGGCGACGCGGACCAGCACCTCACCAGGCCCCGGCTCCGGGTCGGGCAGGGTCTGGAGCTCGAGGACCTCAGGACCGCCCGCAGCGGTCGCGACCATGGCGCGCACGGACCCACCATGCCACGGGAGGCCCTGACCTGCGCGACGCCTCGGTGCGCTATCTGTGCGATGTCTCAGCGCACTGTCTCAGCGCGCTGTCGCGTGGCGCTCCTCGTGACCGGCAGCGCCGGCCTCGCTCGGCCCTGCCGGTCGAGCGAGGCCGTCTGCCGCACGCCGCGACGGGGTGCTCTCGACCGCCTGGGCCCACAGGCGTCCGGCCCGGTATGACGAGCGGACCAGCGGGCCGGACAGCACCCCGGCGAAGCCGATCTGCTCGGCCTCCTGCCGCAGCTCGACGAACTCTTCCGGGCGCACCCAGCGCTCGACCGGGTGGTGACGGGCCGACGGGCGCAGGTACTGGGTGATGGTGACCAGGTCGCAACCGGCGTCGTGCAGGTCGTGCAGCGTCTGGGAGACCTCGTCGCGGGTCTCGCCCAGGCCGAGGATCAGGTTCGACTTGGTGATCAGCCCAGCGTCGCGCGCGGCGGTGAGCACGCCCAGCGACCGTTCATAGCTGAACGCCGGCCGGACCCGGCGGAACACGCGCGGCACGGTCTCCACGTTGTGAGCCAAGACCTCCGGGGCGGCGTCGAAGACCTGCCGGAGCAGCTCGGGGCGGCCGGAGAAGTCAGGGACGAGCAGCTCCACCCCTGTGCCGGGCACCGTGTCATGGATGGCCCGTACCGTGCTCGCCCACAGGGCGGCACCCTCGTCGGGCAGGTCGTCGCGGGTGACGCCGGTGATCGTCGCGTAGCGCAGGCCCAGCCGTGCGACGGAGGCGGCCACCCGGCGTGGCTCGTCCAGGTCGAGCGGGTCGGGACGGCCCGAGCCGATCTGGCAGAAGTCGCACCGCCGGGTGCAGACCGACCCGCCGATGAGGAAGGTCGCCTCACGGTCTTCCCAGCACTCGTAGACGTTCGGGCACCCAGCCTCTCGGCACACCGTGTGCAGACCCTCGTCGCGCACCAGCCGGTCGAGGTCTCGGTACTGCGGCCCGGTGCGGGCGGTGACCCGGATCCACTCCGGCTTGCGCTCGATCGGGGTCTGCGCGTTGCGCTGCTCCACGCGCAGCAGGCGCCTGCCGCCGGGGGCGATCACGCCGTGCCCCCGGCCGCCGACCCGACCAGCGCCGTCACCTCAGGCCCCGCCGTCGACCCGACCGCCTTCGTCGATCTGGCCGCGACGACCGGCCGGGCGCCCATCGCCGCGGCGAGGTGCTCGACGACCAGCGGCAGCGCGTCGGTGGTCGTCACCGGGCGGTCGAGCTCGGCGGTCAGCGACGTGACCTCGGCGTCGGTGAGCCCGCACGGCACGATCCGGTCGAACGCGCTCAGGTCGGCGTCGCAGTTCAGGGCGAAGCCGTGCATCGTCACACCTCGGCTCACACGTACCCCGATCGCTGCGATCTTCCGGTCGGGCACCCCGGGCCGAGCGGCGGGCACCCACACCCCGGTGCGACCGTCCACGGTGGTCGCCGTCACACCGAGGGAGGCGCACGCGGCGATGATCCCGCGTTCCAGGTCGCGCACGTGCCCCACGGTGCGCCGAGGGTCGGGCAGGCGAACGATCGGGTACCCGACCAGCTGGCCCGGTCCGTGCCAGGTGATCTTCCCGCCCCGGTCGACGTCGACCACCGGCGAGCCGTCGGTGGGGCGCTCTGCCGGCAGGGTGGAGCGCCCGGCGGTGTAGACCGCGGGGTGCTCCAGCAGCAGCAACGTGGCGGGTCGGTGCCCGTCACGGACCTCCGCGTGGACACGCCGTTGCAGGTCCCAGGCTTGCTGGTAGTCGACGGCGTCGGTACCGAGCCCGACGACATCCACGTGGAGGTCGAACGGTGGTCTGGTGTCGTCCATACCGGAACCGTACGTCGAGCGCGGCTCGGTGCTCCGCGACGGAGCCGTCGTGACCAGTCCGTGAGACGCCTCGAGGCGCACGAGCACGTCTCGCCCGCCTGCTGGGCGGCCTCAGGCTGACCGCACGATGCGTCAGGTGCGGGCGGCGAGGCGGCATGCGACGGACGGTGCCGGTCGGCTGTCTGGGAGGTGTGGCGGCACGGCGAACACGTATTGACTTGCATCATCGTGTATGTTCATGCGCATGACGGTCACGGTGGCGGTGGCAGGGGCCTCGGGATACGCCGGGGGAGAGATGCTGCGCCTCCTGGCTGCCCACCCGCAGGTCAGCGTGGGGGCGTTGACGGCCAACGCGAGCGCCGGCACACGACTGGGCCAGCACCACCCTCACCTGCGCGGCCTCGCCGACCGCGAGCTGGTGGCCACCGACGTCGACGCCCTGAGCGGTCACGACGTCGTCGTGCTCGCCCTGCCGCACGGAGCCAGCGGAGCGGTCGCGGCTCAGCTGGAGCAGTCCGGGGCTGGGGCCCTCGTGATCGACCTGGGTGCCGACCACCGGTTGGTCGACCCTGACGACTGGTGTGCCTACTACGGCACCGAGCACGCCGGCACGTGGACCTACGGGATGCCTGAGCTGGTCCGTGCCGCCGAGCCTGGCGACGGCTCCGAGCCGAGCGACAGAGCCCCCGCCACCCAGCGGGAGCTGCTGGCCGCCGCCGACCGGATCGCCGTCCCAGGGTGCAACGCCACAGCGGTGACGCTCGGCCTGCAGCCTGGCGTCACGGCGGGGATCGTCGACACCGGCGACCTGGTCGCGGTGCTCGCCGTGGGCTACTCCGGCGCGGGCAAGGCGCCCATGCCGCACCTCCAGGCCGCCGAGGCCTTGGGGTCGGCAGCCCCCTACGCGGTCGGAGGCACCCACCGGCACGTCCCCGAGATCGCGCAGAACCTGCGCACCGCCGGCGCCGGGCAGGTACGCCTCTCCTTCACCCCTGTGCTGGTGCCCATGTCGCGGGGCATCCTCGCCACCGTGACCGCCCCCGTCGCCCCGGGGGTGAGCACCGCCCAGGCCCGAGAGGTGTTCCGGGCCGCCTACGCCGACGAGCCTTTCATCGAGGTGCTGCCCGACGACCAGTGGCCGACCACGGCCATGGTGACCGGCGCGAACACGACGCTGATCCAGGTGGCCGTCGACGCCAAGGCCGGCCGCCTGGTCACCGTCACCGCGATCGACAACCTGGTCAAGGGCACCGCCGGGGCAGCGCTGCAGTCGATGAACCTCGCCCTCGGCATCCCCGAGACCATCGGTCTCCTCAGCGAAGGAGTCGCTCCATGAGCGTCACGACACCCGCCGGCTTCCGTGCCGCAGGGGTCGCCGCAGGGCTCAAGGCCTCTGGCCTGCCTGACCTGGCCCTGGTCGTCAACGACGGCCCCCGGCAGGTGGCGGCCGGCGTGTTCACCACCAACCGGGTGGTCGCCGCACCGGTGGTGTGGTCGCGCCAGGCTGTGGCGGACGGGACCGCCCGCGCCGTCGTGCTCAACTCCGGTGGCGCCAACGCCTGCACCGGCCCCGAGGGTCTTGCCGACACGCGCCGCACCGCCGAGCATGTCGCCGTCGCGTTGGATGCCGCACCCGCTGACGTGCTGGTCTGCTCGACCGGCCTGATCGGTGAGAGGCTCGTGATGGACCGCCTGCTCGCTGGGGTCGACCTGGCCGTGACGGTGCTCGACGGCGACGGCGAGGCCGCCGCGACAGCGATCATGACCACCGACACCGTGACCAAGCAGGTCATCGTGGACCGCGACGGCTGGTGCGTCGGCGGGATGGCCAAGGGTGCGGGCATGCTCGCCCCAGGCCTGGCCACCATGCTCGTCGTGCTCACCACCGACGCCGACGTCGACCAGGACACCGCGGACGCGGCGTTGCGCCGGGCGACCCGCGCGACGTTCGACCGGGTGGACTCCGACGGCTGCATGTCCACCAACGACACGGTGCTGCTGCTCGCCTCCGGTGCCTCCGGGGTCGTCCCAGAGCCGGGCGCGTTCGACGCCGCGGTGCACGAGGCGTGCGCCGCGCTCGCCCGGGCGCTGGTCGCTGATGCGGAGGGCGCCAGCCACGACATCGCCGTCACCGTCGTCAACGCCTCCGACGAGGAGGCTGCTGTCGAGGTGGCTCGCGCGGTGACCCGCTCCAACCTGTTCAAGGCCGCGGTGTTCGGCAACGACCCGAACTGGGGTCGGGTGCTCGCCGCCGCCGGCACGGTCCCCGTCGCCGTCGCGCCCTTCGACGCCGACGCCCTGGACGTCTCCATCAACGGTGTGCGGGTGTGCCGGGCCGGAGGCGTCGGTGAGCCGCGCGACCTGGTCGACCTGGCCGCCTCCCGTGAGGTCGCGGTAGAGATCGACCTGCACGCCGGGTCCGCGTCCGCCACCGTGTGGACCAACGACCTCACCCACGACTACGTCCACGAGAACAGCGCGTACTCCACATGACCGGTACTGACGACCTCGACACCCGCTCCATCGACACGCGCACGGACCTGCGCCCCGACCAGAAGGCCGAGGTGCTGATCCAGGCGCTGCCCTGGCTCCAGCAGCTCAAGGGCTCCCTGGTCGTCGTCAAGTACGGCGGCAACGCGATGATCGACGAGGACCTCAAGAGGGCCTTCGCCGAGGACATGGTGTTCTTGCACCAGGTCGGCATGCGGCCGGTCGTCGTGCACGGCGGCGGCCCGCAGATCGGCGCGATGCTCGACCGGCTGGAGATCCCCAGCGAGTTCCGCGGCGGGTTCCGGGTGACCACGCCCGAGGCGATGGACGTGGTCCGGATGGTGCTCACCGGACAGGTCTCCCGTGATCTGGTCGGCCTGCTCAACGCTCACGGCCCGCACGCGGTGGGCCTCTCGGGCGAGGACGCCGGGCTCTTCGGTGCGCGCCGCCGCGAGGTCGTGGTGGACGGCGAGCCGGTGGACGTCGGGCTCGTCGGCGACGTGGTGCAGGTCAACCCCGGTGCGGTGCTCGACCTGCTCGACGCGGGCCGCATCCCCGTGGTGTCCACCGTGGCGCCAGACCTCGACGACCCCACCCAGGTGCTCAACGTCAACGCCGACTCCGCTGCCGCCGCGCTGGCTGTCGCGCTCGGTGCGCGCAAGCTGGTGGTGCTCACCGACGTGGAGGGCCTGTACGAGCGATGGCCGGACCGCTCGTCGCTGGTCCGTCAGATCCGGGCCTCCGAGCTGGCCGAGCTGCTGCCCAGCCTGGACTCTGGGATGCGACCCAAGATGGAGGCGTGCCTGCGCGCGGTGCGTGGCGGGGTGCCTGGGGCTCACGTCATCGACGGCCGGGCGCCGCACTCGATCCTGGTCGAGGTGTTCACCGACGAGGGCGTCGGGACCATGGTGTTCCCCGACGTCGAGCAGCCGACGCGCTCGGTGAGTGCCGCGGTGCCGGTCGTCGCCGGGCAGTACCTGGCCGACCAGGTCTTCGCCCAGCAGCGCAGCGAGCACGAGCCGATCCCAGGACGCCACGCTTCGAGACGGGAGACCCGCCCGTGACCGGCCTGATCGTCGGCGAGCCCGACCAGACCGGCGCCCTGGCTGGTTCCGGCGAGCAGTGGACGCGGCGCTACACCCACGCGGTGATGGACACCTTCGGCCCGCCGCAGCGCGTCCTGGTGCGCGGTGACGGGGTGTGGGTGTGGGACGCCGACGGGAAGCGCTACCTGGACCTGCTCGGCGGGATCGCGGTCAACGTGCTGGGGCACGCCCACCCGACGCTCACCGCCGCCGTCAGCGCCCAGCTCGGCACGCTCGGTCACATCTCCAACTTCTTCGCCAGCCCCACCCAGATCGCACTGGCCGAGACCCTGCTCGACATCGCCGCCGCACCGGAAGGCTCGCGGGTGTTCTTCACGAACTCCGGTGCTGAGGCGCTGGAGGCCGCGGTCAAGCTCACCCGGCGGCACTCCGCTGCCTCCCGCCCGCGCCTGCTGGCCCTGGAGGGAGCGTTCCACGGACGCACCCTCGGGGCGCTCGCGCTGACCCACAAGGCCGCCTACCGGGAGCCGTTCGAGCCGCTCGGCTCGCAGGTGGAGTTCCTGCCGTTCGGTGACCTCGAGGCCCTGCGCGCCGCGTTCGCGACCGACGGCGACCAGGTGGCCGCCCTGGTCGCCGAGCCGGTGCAGGGCGAGGCAGGGGTGCGTCCGCTGCCCGACGGGTACCTCGCGGAGGCCCGGCGCCTGACCAGCGAGCACGGCGCTCTGCTGGTGCTCGACGAGGTGCAGTCCGGCATCGGGCGCACCGGACGGTGGTTCGCCCACCAGCAGTCTGGGCTCGGGGGCGGTGTCGTGCCCGACGTGGTGACCGTCGCCAAGGCTCTGGGTGCGGGGTTCCCGGTGGGCGCGCTCATCGCCTATGGCCCGAGCGTCGCCGGCCTGCTGGGGCGAGGTCAGCACGGCACGACGTTCGGCGGCAACCCGGTCGCGGCAGCGGCGGGGCTGGCGACGGTCGGCGTCATCGAGCGCGACGGGCTCCTGGCTCACGTCACCGAGCTGGGCGAGGCGTGGCGGACGGCGCTGCGCGACCTCCGCCACCCTCTGGTGAGCGAGGTGCGCGGGCTCGGGCTGCTCATCGGTGTCGAGCTGGCCGCACCGGTCGCCGCCGCCGTGGCGACCCGGGCGCTGGACGCCGGCATCATCGTCAACGCCGCGACCCCGACGACCCTGCGCCTCGCCCCGCCGTATGTCTTGACCAGCGACGAGACCGAGCTGTTCACTCGCTTCCTGGGCAACCTCCCCGCCGACCCTGAGGAGCTGCGATGACGACCACCGGGACGACGCGCACCACCGCTCTCCGGCACTTCCTGCGTGACGACGACCTGACCCCGGCCGAGCTGCGGACGGTCCTCGAGCTGACCGCCACGCTGCGCGCCGACCGGTTCTCCCGGCGCCCGCTGGCCGGCCCGCAGTCGGTCGCGGTGATCTTCGACAAGCCGACGCTGCGCACCCAGGTCTCGTTCGTCACCGGCGTCGTCGAGCTCGGCGGCTACCCCATGGTCGTGGACGGGAACCTCGCTCAGATCGGTGTGCGCGAGTCGATCTCCGACTCCGCGCACGTGCTGGGCCGGCAGGTCTCAGCGATCGTGTGGCGCACCCACGCGCAGACCCGGCTCGAGGAGATGGCCGAGGTCGCCGGGGTCCCCGTCATCAACGCGCTGACCGACTCCTTCCACCCGTGCCAGGTGCTGGCCGATCTCGCGACGATCGCCCAGCATCGTGGCGGGGTCGAAGCCTTGTCCGGCCAGACGCTCGCCCACGTCGGGGACGGGTCGAGCAACATGGCCCACTCCTACCTGCTCGGTGGGGCGACCGCCGGTCTGCACGTGCGCATCGGCTGTCCGCCCGAGTTCGCCCCTGACCCGCGGATCCTCGCTGACGCGACGGCTCGCGCCGCCCAGACCGGCGGCTCGGTCACGGTGCTCACCGACCGTGACGAGGCCCTGTCCGGGGCTGACGTCGTGGCGACCGACACCTGGGTGTCGATGGGCAAGGAGGACGAGGCGGCCCAGCGCGAGGCTCCCTTCGTCCCCTTCCGCCTGGACGCCGACGGCATGGCCCTGGCGGCCCCGGACGCGATCGTCCTGCACTGTCTGCCGGCGTATCGCGGCAAGGAGATCACCGCCGAGGTGCTCGACGGCCCGCAGTCGGTCATCTGGGACGAGGCCGAGAACCGCCTCCACGCCCAGAAGGCCGTCATCACCTTCCTCCTCGAAGGCGCCTGAGACCCCGGTCTCGACCACCACCGAGACGGCTCGACGCCGGCGAGACGGTGGCGTCCGCCTCGCTGGCACCAGAACCGTCTCGCCGGTTCGTGCTGCTGGCTCGGTGCTAGCTCATTCGGCCGTCTGCAGGACGCTGAGGCGGTCGAGCCGGTCGAGGATGACCCCCTCGCGCAGCGCCCACGGGCAGATCTCGAGCGCCGGCAGGTCGAAGATGTCCATGCAGGCCTCGGCGACGAGCGCGCCAGGAACGATCTGGTGGACGCGACTGGCGCTGACTCCTGGGAGCGCGCGCAGCTGGTCGTGCGACATCGTGACCATCTGCGGAAACCGTTCGCGCAGCACGTCCAGGGCCAGGACGCGGTGGCGCAGCGGGCCCTCCGCCGAGGGCGCCGCACCGCAGATCCGTGCGAGGCTGCGGAAGGTCTTGCTGGTGGCGACCGCCTTGTCGGGGGCGCCTGCCCGGATCAGGTGCCCTGCGTCGCGGGCGATGTCGGCGCGGATCTGCCTGCGCAGCCGGCGCAGCGTCTCCTCGTCGGGAGCCCCGCCGATGAAGACCTTGGCGAGCCGGGCGGCACCCAGCGGCAACGACTGCGCCACGTCCGGCGCCTCGTCGCGCCCGCTGGCGATCTCCAGCGAGCCGCCGCCGATGTCGAACACCGCCAGACGTCCGGCGGACCATCCGAACCAGCGGCGCACGGCCAGGAAGGTCAGGCGCGCCTCGTCCTCGCCGCTCAGGACGTCGATGCTCACCCCGGTGCGGTCTGCGACCGACGCGAGCACGTCGTCGGTGTTGTTGGCGTCGCGCACCGCCGAGGTGGCGAAGCCGAGGATCTCCGAGCAGCCCTTCTCCTCGGCGACGTGCAGCGCCTCGCGCACGAAGCCGGTCAGCGCCTCGATCCCGTGCTGGCTGACCGCCCCGGTCTCGTCGAGGTGCTCGGCGAGCCGCAGGGGCTGCTTGAACGAGTACGCCGGCAACGGCGCCGCCCCGCCATGAGCATCGACCACGAGGAGATGCCCGGTGTTGGAACCGATGTCGAGCACGCCGAGCCGCATGATCGCCACGTTACCGCCCCCGCGTGGCGACATGTCTCGCTCTCCGCTCGAGGTCACCCTCTGGGTCAACGTATCGACTTGCATCATGGTGTATGTTCATGCGCGTGAGTGTTCCTGCTGCGCCCGTCACCAAAGCGGCGCGCCAGGCACGGATCTCGGTGCTGGTGTCCAGCACCCCGGTGCGCTCGCAGACCGAGCTCGCGGACCTGCTGGCCGCCGACGGCATCCAGGTCACTCAGGCCACCTTGTCGCGAGACCTGGTCGAGCTGCGTGCGCGCAAGGTGCGCACCGCCGACGGCACCATGGCCTACACGGTGCCTGACGAAGGCGAACGGCCCGACCCGCAGGCAGGGGACCCAGGGCTCGCGGCAGCCAAGCTGGCCCGGTTGTGCAACGAGCTGCTGATCACCGCCGAGGCGTCCGGCCCGCTGGTCGTGCTGCGGACCCCGCCCGGCGCCGCGCAGTTCCTGGCCTCAGCGATCGACCGTTCCGTCGTCCCTGGCGTGCTCGGCACGGTCGCCGGAGACGATACGGTGCTCGTCGTCGCCCGCGAGCCCGAGACCATGCCCTCGGGTGCTGGTGCCGACCTCGCCGCGCACTTCGTGGCCCTGGCTGGCGACGCCCGGCCCGAGACCTGACCATCGACCAGACCTGACCGCTACCACCAGCACGAGAAGAAGGAAGCATCGCCATGACCGAACGTGTCGTCCTCGCCTACTCCGGGGGTCTGGACACCTCTGTGGGGATCGGCTGGATCGCCGAGGCCACCGGGGCCGAGGTCATCGCCGTGGCCGTGGACGTCGGCCAGGGTGGGGAAGACCTCGAGGCGATCCGTCGCCGGGCGCTGGACTGCGGTGCGGTCGAGGCCTACGTGGCCGACGCCAGAGACGAGTTCGCGGACGAGTACTGCATGCCCGCCCTGAAGGCCAACGGGATGTACATGGGCCGCTACCCGCTGGTCTCGGCCCTGTCGCGCCCGGTGATCGTCAAGCACCTGGTGCGGGCCGCCCGGCAGTTCGGCGCGACCACCGTCGCGCACGGCTGCACCGGCAAGGGCAACGACCAGGTGCGTTTCGAGGTCGGCATCACCTCCCTCGGCCCGGACCTGAAGTGCCTGGCCCCGATCCGCGACCTGGCTCTGACCCGGGACAAGGCCATCGACTACGCGACCACCCACGACCTGCCTATCTCGACGACGAAGGCCAACCCGTTCTCGATCGACCAGAACGTGTGGGGCCGGGCGATCGAGACCGGTTTCCTCGAGGACATCTGGAACGGCCCGACCAAGGACGTCTACACCTACACCGACTCCCCGGAGTTCCCCCCGGTCGCCGACGAGCTGGTGCTCAGGTTCGAGCGGGGCGTCCCGGTGGCCATCGACGGCGTCGCTGTCACCCCGTTGCAGGCGATCCAGGAGATGAACCGCCGGGCTGGCGCCCAGGGCGTCGGGCGTATCGACATGGTCGAGGACCGTCTGGTCGGCATCAAGTCCCGCGAGGTGTACGAGGCGCCGGGCGCGATGGCGCTGATCGCCGCGCACCAAGAGCTCGAGAACGTCACCGTCGAGCGCGAGCAGGCGCGGTACAAGAGGCTCGTCGAGGTGCGATGGTCCGAGCTCGTCTACGACGGCCAGTGGTTCTCCCCGCTGAAGGGCTCGCTGGACGCGTTCATCGAGGACACCCAGCGGTACGTCTCGGGTGAGGTCCGTCTGGAGCTGCACGGTGGGCGTGCGACGGTCAACGGTCGACGCTCGGAGTCGGCGCTGTACGACTTCAACCTCGCTACCTACGACACCGGTGACTCGTTCGACCAGTCCGCCGCTCGCGGGTTCATCGAGCTCTTCGGGCTCTCGTCCAAGCTGGCGGCCGCCCGCGACGAGAAGTTCGGCAACGCCCCAGACCTGGGCACCCAGGGCGGGATCGCCGGTGTCTGACCAGGGCGTGGCGTCTGACCAGAGTGCGGCACTGTGGGGCGGCCGGTTCGCGGCCGGCCCGGCCGCCGCGCTGGAAGCCCTGTCGCGGTCGACGCACTTCGACTGGCGGCTTGCCGACGACGACCTCACCGGCTCGATCGCGCACGCCCACGTCCTCGCACGTGCGGGTCTGCTCACCCAGGCGGAGACCTCCGCGATGGTCGACGCCCTGGAGCGTCTGCGCGCCGACGTAGCGTCGGGTGCGTTCGGCCCTGCGCCGGACGACGAGGACGTGCACACCGCCCTGGAGCGCGGTCTGATCGAGCGGGCGGGGCCCGAGCTCGGCGGCAAGCTGCGCGCGGGGCGCTCTCGCAACGACCAGATCGCGACGCTGGTACGCATGTACCTGCGCCGCTCGGCCCGCGAGCTGTCCGGGCTGGTGCTCGACGTGGTCGACGCCTTGCTCACCCAGGTGGAGCAGGCCGGTGACGCGCCGATGCCGGGTCGCACCCACCTGCAGCACGCCCAGCCGGTGCTGCTGGCTCACCATCTGCTGGCCCACGTCTGGCCGTTGCTGCGCGACGTGCGAAGGTGGCGCGACTGGGACGTGCGCGCGGCCAGGTCGCCGTACGGGTCGGGGGCGCTGGCCGGCTCGTCGCTCGGGCTGGACCCGGCGGCGGTGGCCGCCGAGCTCGGTTTTGACGGCCCGGTGGAGAACTCGATCGACGGCACCGCCAGCCGTGACGTGGTGGCGGAGTTCTCCTTCGTCGCGGCGATGGTCGGCGTCGACCTGTCGCGGCTGGCCGAGGAGGTCGTGCTGTGGTCCACCCAGGAATTCGGCTTTGTGCGCCTGCACGACGCCTTCTCCACCGGGTCGTCGATCATGCCCCAGAAGAAGAACCCCGACGTGGCCGAGCTGGCGCGCGGGAAAGCCGGTCGTCTGATCGGTGACCTGACCGGGCTGCTAGCCACCCTCAAGGGTCTGCCGCTGGCCTACAACCGCGACCTGCAAGAGGACAAGGAGCCGGTGTTCGACGCCGTCGACCAGCTCGACGTCTTGCTGCCCGCGTTCGCCGGGATGGTCGCGACGCTGACCTTCGACACCGAGCGCATGGCCACCCTGGCCCCGCAGGGTTTCTCTCTGGCGACCGACGTCGCGGAGTGGCTGGTGCGCGAAGGTGTCCCGTTCCGGGTCGCCCACGAGGTGGCCGGTGCGTGCGTGCGGGCTTGTGAGCAGCACGACCCCCCGATCGAGCTGTGGGAGCTGAGCGACGACGAGCTGGCCGGGATCAGCGAGCACCTGACCCCTGCGGTCCGTGACGTGCTGACCGTCGCGGGCTCGTTGGCCTCGCGGGACGCGGTCGGTGGCACCGCACCGGTGCGGGTCGCCGAGCAGATGGCAGCCGCTCGTGCGGCTGCGGCCGAGCTGCGTGGTCTCCTCGGCTGACATGCCGGACCCGGTGGCGGTGGCCGCTGACGCGGTGCGTGCTGGTCCCGCGCGCCTCGGGTCGGTGCGTCTGGTCTGCGTGGACGGCCCGGCGGGGTCGGGCAAGACGACGTTCGCGCAGCGGTTGGCCACGTGCTTGGACGCCGACGAGGCCACGGCCGGCCGGACGGCCGTCCTCCACCTGGACGACCTGTACGAGGGCTGGTCGGGGTTGGAGGGGTCGCTGTGGCCTCGTCTGTCCGCCCAGGTGCTCGAACCGTTGCGACGAGGCGAGCCTGGCCGGTACCAGCGCTACGACTGGGAGAGCCAGCGCTTCGACGGCTGGGTCGACGTGCCGGTGCCCTCTGTCCTGGTGATCGAGGGGTGCGGTTCAGGTCGGCGGGCGGGGGCGGGGCTGACGACCGCCCTGGTCTGGGTCGAGGCCTCTGCGGAGCTGCGGTTGCGTCGAGGTCTGGCCCGAGACGGGGAGCGGGCTCGTCAGCACTGGCTGACCTGGATGGACGACGAGGCGCGTCACTTCGCGGCCGAGGGCACGGCGGCCCGCGCCGACGTCCGCGTGGACGCATGGGGCAGAATGCCCTCGTGACCACCACCTCCGACGCGGGCCAGGCTCTGGCCCGTGCGTGGTACTCCCGCGACGTGCTGGAGGTGGCCCGTGACCTGCTCGGCCGCGTCGTGACCACGACGACGGACGAGGGCGAGGTCACCGTGCGGCTGACCGAGGTCGAGGCGTACGCCGGGACGGAAGACCCCGCCTCGCACGGCTACCGAGGCCGCACCGCCCGCAACGCCACGATGTTCGGCGAGGCGGGCCGGTTGTACGTGTACCGGCACCTGGGCCTGCACCACTGTCTCAACGTCGTCGCACAGTCCGCCGGCGAGGCGGCCGCCGTGCTGCTGCGGGCCGGTGAGGTGGTGTCCGGGGCCGATCTGGCCTGGGCGCGGCGTGAGGCGGCAGGCCGGGTCACGAGCGCCCGGGACCTGGCGCGTGGGCCCGCGCGGCTGGCCGTCTGCCTCGGGCTCGACCTGGGTGACGACGGGGTGGACGTCACCCAGCCCGGAGGTCGCGTCGTCCTGCACGGCCCTGGCCCTGGTTCTGCATCCGTAGAGAGCGGGCCTCGGGTGGGTGTCGGTGGTGCGGGCGCGGACCCGACGCGGTATCCGTGGCGCCTGTGGCTGACTGGTGAGCCGACGGTCTCGGCCTACCGGCACGCGTATCGCTCGCCGGCGTCGACAGGCGTCCCCTCGGGGGACGACGACGCCGGCACGAGTGGTCCCTGCTTTCGTTGACTTTGTTCTTGCTGATGTTCCGGCCGCTCGGGCCGGTGAAGGAGTGCTGACGTGACCGAGATCCTCGACGAGCTGGACTGGCGCGGCCTGATCGCCCAGAGCACCGACCGTGACGCCTTGGCGGCCGCGCTCGCAGCCGGGCCCGTCACCGTGTACTGCGGGTTCGACCCGACCGCACCCAGCCTGCACATCGGCAACCTGGTGCAGATCCTCACGCTTCGTCGTCTGCAAGACGCCGGGCACCGTCCGTTTGCCCTGGTCGGAGGTGCGACGGGGCTGATCGGTGATCCGAAGATGGCGGGGGAGCGCACCCTGAACGACCCGTCGGTCGTGGCGGGCTGGGTGGAGCACATCCGCCGCCAGATCGCGCCGCTGCTGCGCTTCGACGGCCCCGCCCCTGCCACGATGGTGAACAACCTGGACTGGACCCAAGACCTGTCGGCGATCACGTTCTTGCGCGACGTCGGCAAGCACTACCGACTGGGCACCATGCTCGCCAAGGACACGGTGGCCCGGAGGCTCGCGAGCGAGCAGGGGATCAGTTTCACCGAGTTCAGCTACCAGATCTTGCAGGGCATGGACTTCCTGGAGCTGTTCCGACGCCACGGGGTGCGGATGCAGACCGGCGGGTCGGACCAGTGGGGGAACCTGCTGTCGGGGGTGGAGCTGATCCGCAAGGTCGAGGGTGTCGCGGCGCACGCGCTGACGACGCCGCTCATCACGAAGGCGGACGGGACCAAGTTCGGCAAGACGGAGTCCGGGACGGTCTGGCTGGACCCGGGGCTGACCTCTCCGTACGCCTTCTACCAGTTCTGGCTCAACGCTGACGACGCCGACGTGGTGGGGCTGCTCAAGGTGTTCACCTTCCGCACCCGTGCTCAGATCGACGAGCTGGCCGAGGCGGTGGCGACACGACCACAGGCACGCCAGGCGCAACGTGCGCTCGCTGAGGACGTGACCCGTCTGGTGCACGGGGACGAGGCGACCGAGCAGGTGATCGCCGCGAGCCAGGCGCTGTTCGGACGTGGCGCGCTGGTCGATCTGGATGCCGCCACCCTGGGCGCTGCTGTCGCGGAGCTCCCGACGGTGCCTGGGCAGGTGGGCGACCGGCTGGTCGACCTGTTCGCGGCCAGCGGCGTGGTGGACTCCAAGGCCGCTGCTCGCCGGGCGGTGGCCGAGGGAGGGCTGTCGGTGAACAACGAACGGGTCGCGGATGCCGACGCCACCCTCGCTCATGAGCACCAGCTGGCAGGGCGGTGGACGGTGCTGCGTCGAGGGAGGAAGACCCTCGCCGTGGTGGACGCTGGACCGTCCGTGTGACCTCTGACCTGCGGAGTTGCGCCCGCAGGAGCCGACGTGTAATGTACTCCAAGCCGTCGCAGGGAGGAACGGACACCGCAAGGTGGCCAGTCCCGGATCGGACGGAACCAACCCGAACAAGGTTCAGCGGGCGACGTGTCGCTTCGTTGAGTCCCTGTGAGGACCCAAGCCCTCTAGTTGCCGTCAACCGGTGGTGACGAGTGTGCGTGTGTTGTTTGAGAACTCAACAGTGTGTCGAGATTGATGGTCGATGCCGTTTTTGGTGTCGATTCGACTGCGCTGCTCTTTTGGGGTGGTGTGGTTGTTTTGGCCAGTTTGTTTTCTC
>WQWY01000023.1 GCA_009785115.1 Micrococcales bacterium | reverse complement strand
GCACGATGGGTCAACCGGTGGAAGGCCGCCCTCAACGCGTTCGCCATCACCTTCGAGGGACGCATCAACCCCTCGAGCAACTAAGGACGCCAGCACCTTGCCCACCGTTTATCAGACACTCCCCCTGGTCGGCCTGTTTCTCGGTCATGGTGCGTCTGGGCTGGTAGACACCGGCTCGCTCCAGATGCGCCGCCAACGACGCTCGGCTGACACCTAGCCTGCGAGCGATGGCTGCCAAGGTCTGCCCGGATCGGTGCGCCTGGGCGGCCTCGGCTACCTGCTTGGCCGTCAGGCGCCGGACGGTTGTCGATGCTCGACGTGGGGCGGTCGAGGCCGGTGCGATGTGACGTTTGAGCAGGTGGCCAGGCCTGTCGCCACAGAGTCGCGTGATGGCGTGGAGCAGCAAGCCGACCTTCGGGCTCTTCGAGTAGGTCATGGCAGATGGCCACCAGAGATCGCGGGGCGGGACGTCTGACCGCCAGGTCGAGGACACCCGGGTCGGCCCAGCCGTCTGACCAGCGATCTGACCAGCGATTCGTCGAGCCACGTCGCCTGACGGGGCGTGCTGCCCGGCAGGGGCGGGACCGCTGGAAAGATGGGTCCCGTGACGAGCGAGCTGGCGGTCTGGCAGGTTCCGCTGCGCACCCGGTTCCGTGGCCTGACCTCTCGTGACGGGGTGCTGATCCGCGGGGACGCGGGCTGGGCGGAGTTCTCCCCGTTCTGGGACTACGACGACGCCGAGGCCCGTGCGTGGTGGCGGGCGGCCAGGGAGGCGGCGGACGTCGGCTGGCCCGCACCGGTGCGGGATGCCGTCGAGGTCAACGTCACGGTGCCGGCGGTGAGCGCCGCCGAGGCGCGTGCCATCGTCGCCGCCTCGGGCTGTCGCACCGCGAAGGTCAAGGTGGCCGAGCCGGACCAGACCCTCGCGCGGGAGCAGGCCCGTCTCGAGGCGGTGCGCGACGCGCTCGGCCCGGACGGTCGTATCCGTGTGGACGCCAACGCCGCCTGGGACGTGGACACCGCCGTGGCGAGGCTGGCCGTGCTGGACCGGGCCGCCGGCGGCCTGGAGTACGCCGAGCAACCGGTGGCCAGCGTCGACGACCTGGCCGCGCTGCGCAGACGTACCAGCGTGCCGATCGCCGCCGACGAGTCGATCCGCCGCAGCGACGACCCGCTCGCGGTGGCCGCCAAGCACGCGGCCGACGTCGTGGTGCTCAAGGTGCAGCCCCTGGGCGGGGTGCGGGCGTGTCTAGAGCTGGCCGAGAGGCTCGCCCTGCCGGTGGTGGTCTCCTCGGCCCTGGAGTCGTCCGTCGGGCTGGGTGCCGGGCTGGCGCTGGCCGCCGCTCTGCCGGAGCTTCCCTACGCGTGCGGGCTGGCCACCGCGCACCTGCTGGCCGCCGACCTGGTGGCCGAGCCGCTGGTGCCCACGGACGGCGTGCTCGCGGTGCGCCGACCGGTCCCGGTGTGGCCGTTGCCGCCCGCCTCGGAGGCGACGGCCGAGCGGTGGGCGAGACGGGTCGCCGCCGTCAGCGCCTGATCCACGGACGGTGCCCAGGTGCCCGCGGCCGCTGAATTACGGCGGTCAGTGGATGAATCCGGGGTCGGCACCACCGGATCGGACGCCACGATCACCCTGTAGTGGAGCGTCCGACGCTGTTGACGAGGCACAATGACCTGGTGACCCCGACGAAGCCGGTCGCCGACCAGGGCCCGGTGCACTTCCCCGCGTCCACCAGCGCCCGGGTGCTCCTCCAAGCGCTGGTCGCGCTCGGCCTGCGCGACGTGGTGCTCTGCCCCGGCTCGCGCAGCGCCCCGCTCGCCTTCGCGCTCGCTGACGCCGCGCAGCCCGACGAGGAACGACCTGACGAGGTCCCGCCCCTGCGGCTGCACGTGCGCGTCGACGAGCGCGCGGCGGGGTTCCTCGCGCTCGGGCTCGCCAAGGGCGCCGACGCGGGCGACGAGATGCGCCCGGTCGCCGTGGTGACCACCTCGGGCACCGCGGTGGCCAACCTGATGCCCGCCGTGATGGAGGCCCACCACGCCGGGCTCCCGCTGCTGGTGCTGACCGCCGACCGCCCGCACGAGCTGCAGGGCGTGGGAGCCAACCAGGCCACCGTCGAGCAGGCCGGGATGTTCGGTGCGGCGACCAGGCTGACGGTGGACGTGCCCGCCCCGGTCGGTGACCCTCGCGAGCACCGCGACCTGCGCCAGCTCGCCTCTCGTGCGGTGGCGGCAGCGGTCGGTGCGCGCACCGGGTCGCCCGGGCCGGTGCACCTCAACCTCGCCTACCGTCCGCCGCTGGTGCCTGGGTCGGCGCCCTGGCCGGAGCCGTCGACCGTGGGCCTCACCGTCGTCGCCCCGCGCGGTGCGGCGGGCGTCGACCCCCACGCGCAGGGCTCGTCGTCTGGCCCGTTGCACCACGGGCGCACACCGCCGACGGTGCTGCTCGCCGGGGACGGCGCCGGGCCGGTCGCGCGCCGCGTGGCCGAGGCGAACGGCTGGCCCCTGCTGGCCGAGCCGTCGTCGGGTGCTCGGGGCGGTCCGAACGCCATCGCCGCCTATCGGGTGCTGGTCGAGCTGCGAGAGCTGGGCGGTGCGGTGCGTCGTGTGGTCGTGCTCGGCCGCCCGACCCTGGCCCGTGCCGTGGAACGTCTGCTCGCCCGTGACGACGTCGAGGTCGTGGTCGTCGCCCCGCACGGGCGCGACTGGTCAGACCCGACGCGCTCGGCCACCCGGGTGCTCACCGAGGTGCCCGCCCGGATGCGCTCCGGGGGGTCACGTTCTGACAGCTGGTTGCGGGAGTGGACGGCCGCCGACGACGCCGCAGGCCAGGCCATCGACGAGGTGCTGGACGAGGCCGAGGACGCCCGGCGCCGTCAGCGCCGGTTCCGCAGCGCACCCCAGATCACCGGCCCGTACCTGGCCCGGGCGGTGGCCCGGGCCTCCCAGCCCGAGGACGTGCTGGTGGCCGGGGCGTCGCACCCGATCCGCGACCTGGACCTGGTGGCCCGCTGGGAAGACTCTCCGCTGGTGCTGGCCAACAGGGGCCTCTCCGGGATCGACGGCACGGTGTCCACGGCGGCGGGCATCGCCCTGGCCCTGCCTGACCGGCAGGTGCGTGCGCTGGTCGGTGACCTGACGTTCTTGCACGACGTCGGCAGCCTGCTGGTGCCGCCCGACGACGAGGTGCCCAACCTGCAGCTCGTCGTCGCCAACGATCAGGGCGGGTCGATCTTCCACACCCTGGAACCGGGGGAGGAGGCCTACCAGCGCAGCTTCGAGCGGGTGTTCGCCACCCCCCACAGCGTGGACCTCGGGGCGCTGGCCTCGGCCTACGGCATCCGCTACCGGCTGGTGCAGGACGCCGAGGACCTCGAGGTGGTGCTCGAGTCTCCCGCCCCGGGGCTGTCGCTGGTCGAGGTGCGGGTAGACCGAGAGGGTCGGCGCGACCTCGCGCTCGCCCTGGCGACGCGTACCGTGGAGGCGATCGGGCTTCTCACCCGTTGACGGGTGGTGGTTCGGTGTCCGACGACGCTGCGGGGGAGGCGATCATAGGATCGCCGGTGAGCGAAGGGGAGCCTGATGTCCGTGCCGAGTGACGAGACCCAGCCGGGAGGGCAGGTGCCCGACCAGCTGGCCGTGCCGCAGCCTGACCAGCCAGCACCGTCGCCCGCGCCCCCGGCACCCTCTCCCACGTTCGGCTATCCAGGTGCTCCCGCCCCGGTGGCCGCTTCCTCGCCCTACCCCGGTGCGGCACCTACGCCGTACTCGCACACGTACGGCTCGTCCGCGCCCGCGTCTGTGCTGTCCGCTCCTGTGCCGCCCGCACCGGTGCGGCGGCAGCGGTCGCTCGGGCTGACCGTGCTGGTCGCGGCGATCACCGCGCTGGTCGTCGCGGCGGGCACCGCGCTCGCCACGACGTGGTTCGTCGACCGCGACACCCCGGCAGCCACCGTGAGCGTGCCGGTCGTCGGCTCCAGCACCGTCGCCCCGGACTGGGAGCGTGTGGCGGTCGCGGTCCAGGCGTCCGTGGTGGCCATCGCGGTGACCACCTCTGACGGCGACGGCGAGGGGTCCGGCGTCATCATCAGCGCGGACGGGGACGTGCTCACCAACAACCACGTCGTGCAGGGCGCCGACGACGACACCGTCGCCGTGACCCTGTTCGACGGGCGCATCTACCCCGCCGAGATCGTCGGTCTCGACCCCACGACCGACCTGGCCGTGGTGAGGCTCACCGACGCCCCCGCGAACCTGTCCCCGGCCGTCCTCGGTGATTCCTCCACGGTCGCGGTCGGTCAGCAGGTGCTCGCGGCGGGCAACCCGCTCGGGCTGCAGAACACCATGACCACCGGCATCGTCTCGGCCGTGAACCGCCCGGCGGTGACCGCGATGACCACCGACTCCAGCGACGTGGTGGTGACCAACGCGATCCAGGTGGACGC
This sequence comes from Micrococcales bacterium, assembly GCA_009785115.1. Classification (GTDB taxonomy): domain Bacteria; phylum Actinomycetota; class Actinomycetes; order Actinomycetales; family Cellulomonadaceae; genus Cellulomonas. Next base: position 35,279 of record WQWY01000023.1, on the reverse strand, counting down.
CGCGGTGAATCCTGGCAACTCCGGTGGTCCGGTGTTCGACGGGGAGGGCAAGGTCATCGGGATCACGTCCTCGATCGCCACTCTGGCGCCCGCGTACGGCTCGGCACGGTCGGGCTCGATCGGCCTGGGCTTCGCGATCCCGGTGAACCTGGCCAAGAAGATCGCCGACCAGCTGATCGACAGCGGCTCGGCCAAGCACGCGTTCCTCGGGGTGCGGATGAACGACGCCCTCGTCACGGCCGAGGGCGTGACCCGACGCGGCGCACAGGTGACCACGGTCTCCGACGGTTCCCCCGCGTCCGAGGCCGGCCTGCGCGTGGGCGACGTGATCGTCGCCTTCAACCACGCCCCCACCCCCGGCGCGGAGTCCCTGACCGCCTACGTCAGATCACAGAGCGCGGGCGACAGAGTCACGCTCACGGTCGTGCGCGACGGCCGCTCGATGAACATCGACGCCACCCTCGCGGTCCGCGCCGAGACCGCCACCCCGCCCAGCCAACCGACCCCCACCCCGACCGGCTGACGGTCCCTCCCCGACGGGAGGCTCGGGGTCAGCTGTCGGTGAGGGCGTAGCGCATGGGGTCGAGCTTGGCCTCGGACTCGGTGAGCTCGGCGGTGGGGTCGGAGGCGGCCACGACGCCGCAGCCGGCGAAGAGGCGGACCTCGTGGGGGTCGCTGGGGTCGACGTGGGCCGAGCGCAGGGCGATGCCCCACTCGCCGTCGCCGGAGGCCCCCGTCCAGCCCACGGGGCCGGCGTAGCGGCCGCGGTCCATCTGCTCGAGGCGGCGGATGAGCGTGAGGGCGTCGGTGGTCGGGGTGCCGCACACGGCGGCCGACGGGTGCAGCGCCGCCGCGAGGCCCAGGGAGCCCCCGGCCTCCGCGGAGGCGACCCCGGTGATGTCGGAGGCCAGGTGCAGCACGTTGGGCAGGGAGAGGACGAAGGGCACGTCAGGCACGTTGGTCGAGGAGCAGAACGGGGCGAGCGCCTGGGCGACGGACCGCACGGCGTACTCGTGCTCCTCCAGGTCCTTGGAGCTGTGGGCGAGGATCGCCGCACGGGCCAGGTCCGCGTCGTCGTCGCCGGTGCGCTGGACGGTGCCGGCCAGCACCCGGGAGGTCACCAGACCGCGCTCGAGGCGCACCAGCAGCTCCGGTGTCGCACCGATCAGCCCGTCGACGCTGAACGTCCAGCACGAGTCGTACCGCTCGGCCAGCCGGCCCAGTGCCCAGCGCACGTCGAGAGGCTCGGCGGTGCGTGCCAGCACGTCGCGGGCGAGCACGATCTTCTCCGCGGCACCGGCCCGGATCGCCGCGACGGCCTCAGCCACGCGTGCCGCCCAGGTCTGCGGGTCCAGGGCACCGGTGCGGTAGCGCACCGCGCCCGGGGCGCGCACCGGCTCCGGGTCGGCCACGAGCGTAGGAGGGGCCGACAGGCCGGTGCCGACGGTCGTCAGCCACGCCTGCCCGTCGCGCCTGCCGACCAGCACCGAGGGGACGACGAGCACCCCGCCGGCGGGGGAGGCGTCGTCGAACGCGAACGAGCCGAACGCGACCGGCCCGGTGCCGGGCAGCCCGACCTCGTCGCGCACCACCGCCCGCTCCACGAGGGCCTCCCAGGCGGTCTGGGCGTCGGTGGCGGTGCCGACCTCGACGCGTGCGGCCTCGCCCCAGGCGACCAGCCCGTCGCCGCGGCGCACCCAGGCTGTCGGTGAGGTCGACGGCAGGAGGCGCAGCAGGTCACCGGGGTCGTCGATGGCGACGGTGCGCACGACGAGCGCCAGCGGCGTCGGCGCGTCGTGGGTGGAGATCGTGCTCATCGTCTGGTCACTGTACTGACCAGAGAGCCTCGCCTCTTGAGAAGTCCATGAGATGCCCTCGGGCGTCACTCCGACGCGCGATAGGCGACCTTTCGGGCGGCCTTCGCTGAGAGAGCGCCAAGAGCGTGCGGTGCGTGCCGGCAGGTTCTGCAAAGATGGAGGTCGTGTCGCGAGCCGGCCTGGACAAGCAGCAGAGGGATGTGGCGGCGATGTTCGACGGGATCGCCCCGCGCTACGACCTGACCAACGCCATCATCTCGCTGGGGCAGGCCAGGATGTGGCGCCACGCCACGGTACGGGCCGTCGACCCCCAGATCGGTGAGACGGTGCTCGACCTGGCCGCCGGCACCGGCACCTCCACGGCCCCGTTCGCCGAGGCCGGTGCGCGGGTGGTCGCGTGCGACCTGTCGATCGGCATGCTGGGCGCGGGCAGGCGCCGTCGTCCCGACCTGGCGTTCGTGGCAGGCGACGCGCTGGCGCTGCCGTTCGCTGACGCGTCGTTCGACGCGGTGACGATCTCCTTCGGCCTGCGCAACGTCCCTGACGCGTCCGCGGCGCTGGCGGAGATGCTGCGGGTCACCAAGCCGGGCGGTCGGCTGGTGGTCTGCGAGTTCTCCACACCGGCGGCGAGCGTGCTGCGCGGGCCGCACAACCTGTACCTGCGGCTGGTGCTCCCGGCCATGGCCAGGGCGACGGCCAGCAGCGACGACGCGTACCGGTACCTGGTGGAGTCGATCCAGCACTGGCCTGACCAGGTGGCCCTCGCCCACCAGATCAGGGCGGCGGGCTGGGGCAAGGTCGCCTACCGGAACCTGTCCGGTGGCATCGCCGTGCTGCACCGCGCGACCCGTCCGGTGTGACGAACGCAACATGGGACTTTGGTCACCCGTCGCAAGCACCCCCCGAGGCACCGATAGACTCCCGCTCGTCCGATGGTGGAGAGGGGGGCACGCGTGAGCGGTCCGAGCGATGACGCTGACGTCATCGTCGTCGGCGCCGGCCCTGCCGGGTCGGCCACCGCGTACTGGTGCGCCCAGGCGGGGCTGTCGGTCCTCCTGCTGGACAAGGCCTCCTTCCCCCGCGAGAAGGTCTGCGGCGACGGTCTGACCCCACGTGCGGTGGCCGAGCTCGTGCGCATGGGGGTCTCGATCCGCGAGGCCGACGGCTGGATCCGCAACCGCGGGCTGCGTGTGTTCGGCGGCGGGCACGTCGTCGAGCTGGCCTGGCCAGACCTGTCCAGCTACCCGTCGTACGGCATGGCCCGGCGTCGGACGTCGCTGGACCAGATCCTGGTGGACCACGCCCGTGCTGCCGGTGCCAAGGTGCTCGAGCGCACCCAGGTCACCGCCCCGGTGCTCGACGAGCGCACCGGCCGGGTGGTCGGGGTGGTCGCGCGCGGCACCGACGGCGGACGGCGCACCGGGGACGAGCAGACCTTCCGTGCCCGGGTCGTGGTGGCCGCCGACGGGGTCTCCTCCCGGCTGGCGACCGCGCTGGGTCGGGCACCGCGCACCGACCGTCCGATGGGCGTGGCGGTGCGCACATACTTCACCTCCCCGCGTCATGACGACCCGTGGATGGAGAGCCACCTCGAGCTGTGGGACGGGGCGCCCGGGCGCTCGAACCTGATGCCGGGCTACGGCTGGGTGTTCCCGCTCGGAGACGGCACGGTCAACGTCGGCCTGGGCTCGGTGTCGTCGACGAACGCCGCGACGAAGGTCGACTACAAGGACCTCTTCGCCCGCTGGATGGCCAACGCCCCCGAGGGCTGGGACTTCACGCCGGAGCACCAGCTCGGGCCGGTGCGCGGGGCCGCGCTGCCGATGGGGTTCAACCGTGGCCCGCTGTACGGGAACGGCCTGATGCTCGTCGGTGACGCCGGCGGCATGGTCAGCCCGTTCAACGGCGAGGGGATCGCCTACGGGCTCCAGGCCGGCCGTGTCGCGGCCGACGCGATCGGCCAGGGTCTGGCTCGTGGTTCGCGGGCTGGCAGGGAGCGGGCGCTCGCCACCTACCAGTCCAGGATGAAGGACGACCTGGGCGGCTACTACACGTTGGGTCGAGGATTCGTGAGACTCATCGAGAGCCCGCGCATCATGTGGGCCTGCACCCGGTACGGTCTACCTCGGCCCACGGTCATGCGGTTCACGCACAAGCTGCTGTCCGACTGCTACGAGCCGACAGGCGGTGACCTGTCTGACAGGGTCATCGCCGGGCTCGCTAGGTTGGTACCGGCAGCATGACCGCGACGAGGGAGACGCACCTGTGACGAGCTGGAGGTACGTGCGATGACGAACCCGTATGTCCCGTTGCTGATCATGATGGGGCTGGCGGCGGTGATCGCCGTCGGCGGCGTGGTCGCGAGCGCCGTCCTGGGGCCGAAGCGCCGCAACCGGGCGAAGCTCGAGGCGTACGAGTGCGGCATCCAGCCGACGCCGCACGCGGTGGGCGGCGGGCGCTTCCCGGTGAAGTACTACCTGGTCGCGATGACCTTCATCGTGTTCGACATCGAGGTCGTCTTCCTCTACCCGTGGGCGGTGAGCTTCACCGAGCTCGCGATGTTCGGTGCGGTCGCGATGATGTCGTTCCTCGCGCTCATCACCGTCCCGTTCATCTACGAGTGGCGCCGCGGCGGGCTGGAGTGGGACTGATGCGTGGAGCGGGACTGATGCGTGGTACCTACGGTCGACAGGAGGGCTGAGATGCAGGTCGACGACACAGGTTCTGCCGGCTTCTTGCTGGGTACGGTCGAGAGCGTCGCCGGGTGGGCGCGCAAGGCGTCGGTGTGGCCGGCGACCTTCGGCCTGGCGTGCTGCTCGATCGAGATGATGGCCACCGGGTGCGCCCGGTTCGACATCTCCCGGATCGGCATGGAGGTGTTCCGCGGCTCGCCGCGCAACGCCGACCTGATGATCGTGGCCGGTCGCCTCAGCCAGAAGATGGCCCCGGTGGCGCGCCAGGTCTACGACCAGATGCCCGAGCCGAAGTGGGTCGTGGCGATGGGCGTGTGCGCCAGCACCGGCGGCATGTTCAACAACTACGCGATCGTGCAGGGTGTGGACCACGTGCTGCCGGTGGACATCTACCTGCCCGGCTGCCCGCCGCGCCCGGAGATGCTGATGCACGCGCTCCTGGCGCTGCACGACCAGATCCAGCACGAGCCTCTGCTGAAGAACAAGCGAGAGATCGCCGCCGCCGCCGAGAGGGCGGCGCTGGCTGCCGAGCCCACCTCCCACATGACGGGTCTGCTGCGATGAGCCCCGAGAAGAAGAACGACGAGCCCCAGACCGCCGCGCTGCGGCCGACCACGGGTCAGGTGATCGCGAAGGCCGCCGCGAGCGCGGGCGAGGCGCACCCGCTCCTGGAGGTCGTGGCCGTGCGTCACGGCATGTTCGGGCCCGCCGGGTCTGGTGACACGTCCGGCTACGGCGGGCTGGTCACGACGGTGGTCATGCCCGGCCCCAGCGAGCGGCCCTACGGCGGGTGGTTCGACGAGGTCGTGGACGTCCTCGCCGAGGTGCTGGACGAGGAAGGCCCCGGCTACGCCGCCGCGATCGAGTACGTCGTGGTCGAGAACGGCGAGCTGAACCTGCACGTGGCGCCCGAGCACCTGGTCGCCGTGTGCTCGGCTCTGCGCGACGACCCAGACCTGCGCTTCGAGCTGTCCCTCGGGGTCTCGGGCGTGCACTACCCGCACGACCAGGGGCGCGAGCTGCACGCGGTGTACCACCTGGTGTCGATCACCCACGGCCACCAGCTGCGGCTCGAGGTCGCGGTGAGCGAGGCGGACCCGCACGTCCCGTCGACCACGTCGGTGTACCCGACCAACGACTGGCACGAGCGCGAGACGTACGACTTCTTCGGCATCGTCTTCGACGGTCACCCCGGGCTGGCTCGCATCATGATGCCCGACGACTGGGTCGGCCACCCGCAGCGCAAGGACTACCCGCTCGCCGGCATCCCGGTCGAGTTCAAGGGCGCCACCGTGCCCCCGGCCGACGAGCGGAGGACGTACCGCTGATGAGCACCCAGACCCCCCACGCCACGGGCGCGCTGCGCGACGACGACCTGGACGGTGTGCCCACGTTCCACCCTGTCGGTGGTGACTGGTCCGACGTCGCGGCCGAGGCTGCTCGCCTCGGTGAGGAGCGCATCGTCGTCAACATGGGCCCCCAGCACCCGTCCACGCACGGCGTGCTGCGCCTGCTGCTGGAGATCGACGGCGAGACGGTGACCGAGGCCCGCGCGGGCATCGGCTACCTGCACACCGGCATCGAGAAGAACATGGAGTACCGCACCTGGACGCAGGGCGTCACGTTCTGCACGCGGATGGACTACGTGGCCCCGCTGTTCCAGGAGGTCGCCTACTGCCTGGCCGTGGAGAAGCTGCTCGGCGTCACCGCTGACGTGCCCGAGCGAGCCAGCCAGATCCGGGTGCTCATGATGGAGCTCCAGCGGATCTCCTCGCACATGGTCTTCCTGGGCACCGGTGGCAACGAGATGGGCGCCACTACCGTGATGATGATGTGCTTCCAGGCGCGTGAGGACATCCTGGAGATCTTCGAGCTCGTCACGGGCCTGCGCATGAACCACGCCTACGTCCGCCCCGGCGGGGTGGCGCAGGACCTCCCGGAGAACACCACGGCCTTCGTCCGCAAGAAGATGGACAGCGTCCGCAAGTACCTGCGTCAGGCCGAAGACCTGGTGATGGAGAACCCGATCGTCCACCTGCGCATGAAGGAGACCGGGTACCTGTCGACGGCGGCCTGCATGGCGCTGGGCGTCACCGGCCCGCTGCTGCGGGCCACCGGGCTCCCGTACGACGTGCGCAAGACCGAGCCGTACTGCGGCTACGAGACCTACGACTTCGACATCCCGACCGCGACCGAGGGCGACAACTACGCGCGGATGGTCGTGCGGCTCGAGGAGGTCTACCAGTCGTTGCGGATCATCGAGCAGGTGCTGGACCGGCTGGACGCCTCGCGGGGCACCCCGGTGATGGTCGCCGACAAGAAGATCGCGTGGCCGGCCCAGCTGGCCATCGCCGGTGACGGGATGGGCACCTCGCCCGAGCACGTCAAGGAGATCATGGGCACCTCCATGGAGGCCCTGATCCACCACTTCAAGCTGGTCACCGAGGGCTTCAGGGTCCCGGAGGGGCAGGTGTGGCAGACCATCGAGCACGCCAAGGGCACCATGGGCGTGCACCTGGTCTCCGACGGCGGCACCAAGCCCTACCGCGCTCACTTCCGTGACCCGTCGTTCAACAACCTGCAGGCGACGTCCATGATCTGCGAGGGCGGGCAGGTGGCCGACGTCGTGGTGTCCGTCGCCTCGATCGACCCGGTGCTCGGAGGGGTAGACCGCTGATGACCATCGAGAACGCTGACAGGCCGGACGTGCACGCCACGGCCTACGACGAGGCGGCCCTGGAGCGCCTGACGGGAGAGGCGGCGCAGATCGTCGCCCGCTACCCGAACCCGCGCTCGGCCCTGCTGCCGATCCTGCACCTGGTGCAGTCCGAGGACGGCTACGTCTCCCCGCGAGGCGTCGCGTTCGCGGCCACGACGCTGGACCTGACCACGGCGCAGGTCTCGGCTGTCGCGACGTTCTACACCCAGTACAAGCGCCACCCCAACGGCACCTACACCGTCGGGGTGTGCACCACCGCGCTGTGCGCGGTCATGGGCGGGGACGCGATCTGGGACGAGGTCGCCGCTCACCTGGGCATCGGCCAGGACGAGACCACCGACGACGGGTCGATCACGCTGGAGCGGATCGAGTGCAACGCGGCGTGCGACTACGCGCCGGTCGTCATGGTGAACTGGGAGTTCTTCGACAACCAGACGCCCGACTCGACCGTGGCGCTCGTGGACGACCTGCGTGCCGGCAAGCCCGCGCGTCCGACGCGCGGTGCCGACACGGTGGGGACGTTCAAGGAGGTCTCGCACGTGCTGGCCGGGTTCCCTGACGGGCGCGGTGACGAGGGTGGCCTGCCGGGCGAGCCGACCCTGCGCGGCACGGTGCTGGCCAAGGAGCAGGGCTGGGTCGCCCCTGCCCTGCCCGACGAGGGTGCTCGACGCAAGCCGTCGACCAGCCAGAGGTCGACCAGCAAGAAGGAGTCGCGATGACCACGCTCACCCCGGTGCTGTCGCGGGACTGGGACGCTGACCGATCCTGGACGATGCCCGTCTACCTGGGCAACGGCGGCTACCTCGGCCTGCGCAAGGCGCTGACCATGAAGCCGGAGGAGGTGCTCACGGCGGTCAAGGACTCCGCGCTGCGCGGTCGTGGCGGCGCCGGGTTCCCCACCGGGGTCAAGTGGAGCTTCCTGCCCACCCCGGACGGTGGCCCCCGCTACCTGGTGGTCAACGCCGACGAGTCCGAGCCGGGCACCTGCAAGGACATCCCGCTGATGATGGCCAGCCCGCAGCACCTGATCGAGGGCATCGTCATCACGTCGTACGCGATCGGCTGCCACCACGCCTTCATCTACCTGCGCGGCGAGGTGGTGCACGTCTACCGGCGCCTGCTCGAGGCCGCCGCCGAGGCTCGCAAGTCCGGGTACCTGGGGTCGAACATCCTCGGCTCGGGCTTCGACCTGGAGCTGACCGTGCACGCCGGTGCGGGCGCCTACATCTGTGGTGAGGAGACCGCGCTGCTGGACTCCTTGGAGGGCCGTCGCGGTCAGCCGCGCCTGAAGCCGCCGTTCCCGGCGGTGGCCGGCCTGTACGCCAGGCCCACCGTGGTCAACAACGTCGAGTCGGTCGCGTCGGTCCCGTCGATCGTGCGCGGCGGTGCCGACTGGTTCAAGGAGATGGGCACCGAGCGCTCGACCGGCTACGGCCTGTTCTCCCTGTCCGGGCACGTCACCCGGCCCGGGCAGTACGAGGCTCCGCTGGGCATCACGCTGCGCGAGCTGCTCGACATGGCCGGGGGCATCCGTGAGGGTCACCAGCTGAAGTTCTGGACCCCGGGCGGGTCGTCCACGCCGATCCTGACCGCCGAGCACCTCGACGTGCCGCTGGACTACGAGTCGGTCGCCCAGGCGGGCTCGATGCTCGGCACCAGAGCCCTGCAGATCTTCGACGAGACCGTGTCGGTGGTCCGCGTGGCCGCTCGCTGGTTGGAGTTCTACAAGCACGAGTCGTGCGGCAAGTGCGTCCCGTGCCGTGAGGGGACGTACTGGCTGGTCCAGGTCCTCAAGCGGCTCGAGGCCGGCCAGGGCCAGCCTGGTGACATCGAGCTGCTCGACGAGCTGTGCGGCAACATCTTCGGCAAGGCTTTCTGCGCGCTGGGCGACGGGGCGGTCAGCCCGGTCGTCTCCGGCATCAAGTACTTCCGGGAGGAGTTCGAGGCGGGCCTGCACACGCCCGCCGACGAGATGTTCCCCCCGGAGCGCAGCGCCCTGTTCGCCTACACCCCCCGGCCGCGGTCCGGGGCTGACCTGGCGGGAGCTCACTGATGACCATTGCCACCCCGCCGTCGGCCGGCGCCCCCCTGGTGCCGTCCGCACCCGAGCCCGCACCCGTCGTGCCGGCCGCGACCGTCGACCTGACCATCGACGGCATGCCGATCACCGTGCCCAAGGGCACCTTGGTGGTCCGTGCCGCCGAGCAGCTCGGCATCGCGATCCCGCGCTTCTGCGACCACCCGCTGCTGGCTCCGGTCGCCGCGTGCCGTCAGTGCCTGGTCGAGGTCTGGGCACCGGGCCGTGACGGCAACCTCGCCAAGATGCCCAAGCCGCAGCCGTCGTGCGCGATCGAGTGCGCCCCGGGCATGCAGGTGCGCACCCAGCGCACCTCGCAGGAGGCCGACGACGCCCAGCAGGGTGTCATGGAGCTGCTGCTCATCAACCACCCGCTCGACTGCCCGATCTGCGACAAGGGCGGGGAGTGCCCGCTGCAGAACCAGGCGATGAGCAACGGCAGGACGACCAGCCGGTTCGTCGACACCAAGCGGAAGTTCCCCAAGCCGGTCAACGTGTCCACGCAGATCCTGCTGGACCGGGAGCGGTGCGTGCTGTGCCAGCGCTGCACCAGGTTCTCCCGCGAGATCGCCGGGGACGCGTTCATCGACCTGCAGATGCGCGGCGCGCGCCAGCAGGTCGGAGCGTTCGACACCCAGGTGCTGGACTTCGACGGCGACGCCCCGGTGGGGAAGGCCGCCGCTGACGCGAGCGGTCGGCCGTTCGCGTCCTACTTCTCCGGCAACGCCGTGCAGATCTGCCCGGTCGGCGCGCTGACCTCGGCGGCCTACCGGTTCCGCAGCCGCCCGTTCGACCTGGTCTCCACCCCGTCGGTGGCCGAGCACGACGCGATGGGCTCGGCGATCCGCGTCGACCACCGGCGCGGCACGGTGCTGCGCCGCCTGGCCGGTGACGACCCGCAGGTCAACCAGGAGTGGGTCACCGACAAGGACCGCTTCGCCTACCGCTGGCAGACGGCCGACGACCGGATCACCACCCCGATGGTGCGCCGCGACGGCGAGCTGGTCCCGGTCAGCTGGGTCGAGGCGCTCCAGACCGCGGCCGAGGGGCTGCGCGCGGCGATGAAGGCCGGCAGCGTGGGTGTGCTGCCCGGCGGTCGGCTGACGCTCGAGGACGCCTACGCCTACGCGAAGTTCGCGCGGGTGGTGCTCGGCACCAACGACATCGACCACCGTTCGCGGCCGGCCAGCGAGGAGGAGACCGCGTTCCTCGGTCACCACGTCGCCGGGCGCACGCTCGAGGTGACCTTCGCCGACCTGGTGGCCGCGCCGCACGTCGCGCTGGTCGGGCTCGAGCCGGAAGAGGAGGGCGGCGTCCTCTACCTGCGGCTGCGGGAGAAGGTGCTCGCCGGAGACCTGTCGGTGACCACGGTCGCCGCCATGGCCAGCCCTGGCGCCCAGCGCCTGGAGGCCACGCTGGTCCCGGCCGCGCCCGGCACCGAGGCCGAGGTGCTCGACGGTGTCGTCGCCGGCTCGCGCGGCTCTGAGCTGGCCGGTCTGGCCGAGCGGCTCTCCGCCCCGGGGGCGGTGATCCTGGTCGGTGAGCGGCTCTCCGCCGTCCCCGGTGGGCTCTCCGCGGCGCTGCGCCTGGCGCAGCGCACCGGTGCACGGCTGGCCTGGGTGCCGCGTCGCGCCGGTGAGCGCGGTGCGGTCGAGGCCGGCACCCTGCCGACGCTGCTGCCGGGCGGCCGCCCGGTGGCCGACGCCGCGGCCCGTGCCGAGGTCGCCGCCGCCTGGGGGGTCGAGCGCCTCCCCGGGGCGGCCGGCCTGCCGACCGAGCAGATCCTGGCGAACGCCTGGGGCGGTGCGATCGGTGCCCTGGTCGTCGGTGGTGTGGAGGTGGGCGACCTGCCCGACCCGAAGCGCGCGCGCACGGCGCTGGACGCGGTGGGCTTCCTCGTGAGCCTCGAGGTCCGGCGCTCGGAGGTGACCGACCGTGCCCACGTGGTGCTCCCGGTCGCGCCGCCGATGGAGAAGCCCGGCACGTTCGTGACCTGGGAGGGCCGCCCACGGCCGTTCCCGCAGGTGCTGACCACCACGCAGATCGCCGACCACCGGGTGCTCGACCGTCTGGCGACCACGATGGGCAGCCAGCTAGGCCTGGGCACGCTCACGGCGGTGCACGACGAGCTGGGCCGGCTGGGCGGCTGGTCGGGGGCGCGGTCGGCAGCGCCTGCCGTGCCGGCGTCCGCACCGGTCGACGTCCCGGCCAGGCACGCGGTGCTGGCGACCTGGCACCTGCTGCTGGACGCCGGGCGCGGTCAGGACGGTGAGCCGTTCTTGGCCGGGACGGTCCGGCGCACGTCGGCCCGGGTCTCGGCGGCGACCGCCAGCGACCTCGGCCTGACCGACGGGGGCGCGGCCACGGTGCGCACCGCCCGCGGCTCGCTGACCGTGCCGGTGCAGGTGGTCGACATGGCCGACCACGTGATCTGGCTGCCCACCAACGCCAGCGACTGCCGCGTGCGCGAGTCGTTGGCAGCGGTTCCCGGTGACGTCGTCGAGGTCACCCCCGAGGCTCAGGAGGTGCAGGCATGATCGCCCAGCTGCCCGCCGTCGTGGCGGACTTCAGCAACGACAACATCTGGGTCGTCCTGCTCAAGGGCGTGTTCATCGTCCTCTTCGTGCTGACCAGCGTCATCGTGGCGATCTGGTTCGAGCGCAAGGTGGTCGGCCTGATGCAGGTGCGGCCCGGCCCCAACGTGCACGGCCCGTTCGGGCTGCTGCAGACCACGGCCGACGCCCTCAAGCTCCTCATCAAGGAGGACATCAACGTCCGGGCCGCCGACCGGCTGGTCTACCTCATCGCACCGGTGATCGCGGTGTTCGCGGCGTTCCTCACGCTGTCGGTCGTCCCGATGGCCGGCACGGTGTCGGTGTTCGGCTTCGAGACCCCGCTGCAGATGACGGACTTCCCGGTCGCCGTGCTGTTCATCCTCGCCGCCACCGCGGTCGGGGTGTACGGGATGGTGCTCGGCGGCTGGTCGTCGGGCTCGACGTACCCGCTGCTCGGGTCGGTGCGCTCCACCGCGCAGGTCATCAGCTATGAGCTGGCGATGGGCCTGTCGCTGGTCAGCGTCTTCGTGCTGGCCGGGTCCATGTCGACCTCGGAGATCGTCGAGGCGCAGCGCGGCGTCTGGTACGCCGCCGCCCTGCCGCTGGCGTTCATCCTGTACGTCATCTCGATGGTGGCCGAGGTCAACCGTCTGCCGTTCGACCTTCCCGAGGCCGAGGGCGAGCTCGTGGCCGGGTACATGACGGAGTACTCGGCGATGAAGTTCGCCTGGTTCTACCTGGCCGAGTACATCAACATGCTCAACGTCTCGGCTGTGGCCACCACGCTGTTCTTGGGCGGTTGGCACGCGCCGTTCCCGTTCAACATGTTCGGCGAGACCCTGGACTCGGGCTGGTGGGGCTTCCTGTGGTTCCTCCTCAAGGTCTGGGCGCTCATGTTCTTCTTCGTCTGGGTCCGTGGCACGCTGCTGCGGTTCCGGTACGACCAGTTCATGAACCTGGGCTGGAAGGTGCTCATCCCCACGGCGCTGGTCTGGCTGTTCGGCGTCGTGGTGGTCGAGGGGACGAAGCAGTTCACCGACATCCCCCCCGCGACCATCCTGTGGGTGCTCGCCGGCGTGCTCCTGGTGTTCGTCGTGATCTCCTTCCTGATACCGCAGAAGCAGGCGCCACCACCAGAGCCCAGCACCGAACCGTTCGACCCGTACGCGGGAGGTTTCCCGGTGCCGCCGATGCCCGGCCAAGAGCTGCCGTTGTCGCCGCGCAAGCTGCGGGCCATGGCCGCTGCCGGTGCGACGATCGAGCCGGTACCCCCCGCCGAGCAGAGCAGCGAGGAGGCTGACCGTGACTGACCAGCCTGAAGACGTCACCGCGTCGCCCGAGGGTGGGATCCCGGCACCTGAGGTGCCGCCGACCCCGGCCGACATGCCCCCCTACGTCTCGGCGGTGCCCGGGCGAGGCGCTCTGGCGAGCTTCTTCGCGCCCATCGCCGGGTTCGGGGTCTCGTTCGGCAACATGTTCCGGCCGAGCGTGACCGAGCAGTACCCGCGCGAGCCCGCCAACGTCAAGCCCCGCTTCCACGGGCGGCACCAGCTCAACCGGCACCCCGACGGGCTGGAGAAGTGCATCGGGTGCGAGCTGTGCGCCTGGGCGTGCCCGGCCGACGCGATCTACGTCGAGGCCGCGGACAACACCCCGGAGGAGCAGTACTCGCCCGGTGAGCGCTACGGCCGCGTCTACCAGATCAACTACCTGCGCTGCATCCTGTGCGGGTACTGCATCGAGGCGTGCCCGACCCGGGCGCTGACCATGACGAACGACTTCGAGCTGGCCGGCCCGACACGCGCCGGGCTGATCTGGGAGAAGCAAGACCTGCTCGCCGGGCTGTCGGAGGGGATGCTCACCCCGCCGCACCCGATGGTCGAGGGCACCACCGACGTCGACTACTACCGTGGCGAGGTCACCGGGGCCACCGACGCCCAGCGCGACTGGGTGCGCGAGCACCGTCCCGACGACCCGTCGCTGGACGGCACCCCCGAGGGGCTGGCCGCGGCCGTCCCGGTGGGGGAGACGCGCGCCGCGCAGCAGAAGATCACGGCAGCCGCACGCCGAGAAGGAGGTGCCCGATGAGCGGGGTGCTGACGGCCCTGACCGACGCGGGCCAGATGGACACGGGAGAGGCCATCCTGTTCTGGGTGCTGGCGCCCCTCATCGTGATCGCCTCCCTCGGCCTGGTGTTCGCCCGCAAGGCGGTGTACGCGGCCGTCTCGGTGATCTCGGTGATGATCATGCTGGCGGCCCTCTACGTGGCCCAGGAGGCTCCGTTCCTCGGCATGGTCCAGGTGGTCGTCTACACCGGCGCGGTCATGATGCTGTTCCTGTTCGTGCTGATGCTCGTCGGCGTGGACGCCGGCGACTCGCTGGTCGAGACCGTCAAGGGTCAGCGCATCATCGGCGTGCTCGGTGGGCTCGGTGTGCTCGCGGTGCTCTCCGGGGTGGTCGGGACCGCGGTCTACTCCCAGCCGTCGGGCCTGGCTGCCGTGGAGGAGGCGGTGACCAACCCGGTGGGGCTGGCCTACGTCATCTTCGGCCAGCACGCGTTCGCCCTCGAGGTGGTCGGCGCGCTGCTGATCACCGCCGCGCTCGGCGCGCTGGTGCTCACGCACCGCGAGCGCCTCATCGCCAAGCTCGACCAGAGGACGCGCCTCGACGCCCGGATGCGGGCCCTCGCCGGAGGCGGCACCGTGACGCCGCTGCCGGCTCCGGGCGTGTACGCCCGGCACAACGCCATGGACGTGCCCGCGCTCGACCCTGAGGGCCGGCCGATCGAGAGCTCGGTCAACCGGGTGCTCAAGGTGCGCGGCCAGGAGGCCGACGCCGACGAGTACGCCGCACGCGTCGACCGTGTGCTCGCTGGTGGCTGGGCCGACGCCCCCGAGGTGACCGAGGCACCCGCCGCACCCGAGGTGGACGCGGCGCCCGAGGCGGACGGTGCGGCGACCGACGAGCCCGGGGACGGTCCGTCCTCGGCAGCACCCGAGACGGGGGCAGACCGATGAGCCTGATGAGTTACGTCGTGCTGGCGGCGGTGCTGTTCGCCGTCGGCACCACCACGGTGCTGGTGCGCCGCAACGCGATCATCGCCTTCATGGGCATCGAGCTGATGCTCAACGCGACCAACCTGGCGCTGGTGACCTTCGCCCGGATGCACGGCAACCTGTCCGGTCAGGTGCTCGCCTTCTTCGTCATGGTCGTCGCTGCCGCTGAGGTCGTGGTCGGCCTGGCGATCATCGTCGCGATCTTCCGGGCCCGCCGCTCGGTGTCGGTCGACGACGTCAACCTGCTCAAGGACGTGAGGGACCCCGCGTGATCACCACATTGTCCGCAGTCCTGACCGGTCTGCCGGCCGCCGAGGCGGTCGAGCCGGTGGCAGCCGTCGCCGCGACCGGTGCGGCCTCGGCCGCCTGGTTGCTGATCCTGCTGCCGCTGCTCTCCGCCGCCGTCCTGCTGCTGGCCGGGCGTCGTGCCGACGGCTGGGGCCACCTGCTCGGGGTCGCGGCGCCTGCGGCGTCCTTCCTCGTCGGCGCGATCATCGCTGTGCAGATGCTCACCTCGCCGGTCACCGAGCGGGTGCAGCACCTGGACCTGGGCTCGTGGATCACGGCCGGGACGTTCGACCTGCGCGTCGGGCTGCTCGCTGACCCCTTGTCCGTGACGTTCGTGCTGCTCATCACCTTCGTCGGCTCGCTCATCCACGTCTACTCGGTGGCCTACATGGCCGAGGACGTCAACCGCCGTCGGTTCTTCGCCTACCTGAACCTGTTCATCGCGGCGATGCTGCTGCTGGTGCTCGCGGACTCCTACCTGCTGCTCTTCTTCGGCTGGGAGGGTGTGGGCCTGGCGTCCTACCTGCTCATCGGGTTCTGGAACCACGAGGTCCGCCAGGGGCACAAGGTCAGCGGCGACCAGGCGCTGGACAACTCGGTGGCCGCGAAGAAGGCGTTCGTGGCCAACCGCGTCGGTGACCTGGGCATGATCGTCGCGATGGGTCTGCTGTTCGCCCACCTCGGCACCGTGAGCTTCGCCGGGGTCAACGAGGGCGTCGCCTCCGGTGCGCTCTCGACAGGGATGATCACCGCGATCGGGCTGATGCTGCTGCTCGCGGCCGTCGGCAAGTCCGCCCAGTTCCCGCTGCAGTCCTGGCTCGGTGACGCGATGGCCGGCCCGACACCCGTGTCGGCGCTGATCCACGCGGCGACCATGGTCACCGCCGGGGTCTACCTCATCGTGCGGTCGCAGCCGATCTTCGACGCCACCGGGGACGCCCGGCTGGTGGTCGCGGTCGTCGGGGCGATCACGCTGCTCTTCGGGGCGATCGTCGGGTGCGCCAAGGACGACATCAAGAAGGCGCTGGCCGCCTCCACGATGTCCCAGATCGGCTACATGATGCTCGCCGCCGGTCTCGGCCCGCTCGGCTACGCGATCGCGATCCTGCACCTGGTCGGCCACGGTTTCTTCAAGGCTGGGATGTTCCTGGGCGCCGGGTCGGTCATGCACGCGATGCGCGACGAGGTCGACATGCGCAAGTTCGGGGCGCTCGGCCGCAAGATGCCGCTCACCTACTACACCTTCATGGCGGGGTGGTTGGCGATCATCGGCATGTGGCCGTTCACCGGGTTCTTCACCAAGGACCCGATCATCGAGACGGCGTTCATCGCCCAGGAGGGCCAGACCTGGCAGCCGTGGGTGTTCGGCTCCGTGGCCCTGTTCGGCGCCGCGCTCACCGCGTTCTACATGTCGCGCCTGTTCTTCATGACCTTCGAGGGCAAGCGTCGCTGGGAGCCCGACGTCGAGCCGCACGAGTCCCCACGGCTGATGACCTGGCCGATGCTGGTGCTCGCGCTCGGCTCGGTCGGCTTCGGTGTGGCGTTCGGATGGAAGGGTCGTCTCGCGGACTGGCTGGTGCCGGTGACCGGCTCTGTCGAGCACCCCGCACCGGTGCTGCCTCCGGCCCTCATCACCTGGTCGGTGCTGATCCTCGTGCTGATCGCGGTGGGTCTGGCCTGGCAGCGCTACGCGGCCAGCGCGACCGTCGTCCCGCGCACCGCGCCGAAGGCCAGCGCGCTGACCGAGGCGGCGCGCGACGACCTCTACCAGGACAAGGTCAACAACGGCCTGCTCGTCATCCCGGGCACCTACGCCACCCGCGCCCTGGTGTACGCCGACAGCGCGGTGGTGGACGGGACCGTGCGAGCCGTGGCTCGTGGCACGGTCGCCGTCGGCGACCTCGCCCGGCGCCCGCAGACAGGTTTCGTCAGGCAGTACGCCGCGATGATGGCGATCGGGCTGGTCGCGCTCGTCATCATCGTCCTGGCAGTGCAGAGCTGAGGAGAGCGAGAAGATGGAGAACTTTCCCTGGCTCACCACCTTGATGGTGCTGCCTCTGCTCGGTGCGACAGTCCTGTGGCTGCCCACCTCGTTGCGGGCTCGAGCCCGTGAGATCGCGCTCGGCGTCAGCGTGCTCGTGCTCGTGGTGGCAGGGCTCGCGGCCCTCAGCTTCGACACGAGCGCGGCCAGCACCCACCAGCTCACCGAGACCTACTCCTGGATCGGTTCGCTCGGGGTCTCCTACGCCCTGGGCGTGGACGGTGTCGGCCTCGTCCTGATCCTCATGTCGGTGCTGCTGGTGCCGCTGGTGATCCTCGCCGCCTGGCGGGAGCAGGGCTCGGGCACGCACGTGACCGACAACCTGCGCCGCTACCTGGCGCTGGCGCTGGTGCTCGAGGCGTTCATGATCGGGGTGTTCGCCGCCCGGGACGTGTTCATGTTCTACGTCCTGTTCGAGGCGATGCTGATCCCGGTCTACTTCATGATCGGCGGCTACGGCAAGGACTCGTCCCGCCGTCGCCACGCCGCGGTGAAGTTCCTGCTGTACTCGCTGTTCGGCGGGCTCATCATGCTGTTCGGCGTCATCGGCATCGGTCTGAACGGGCCTGACGGGCCGGGGCGCTTCCTCACCGAGAACCTGACCGGGCTCGCTCTCGACCCGGTCACCGAGCGCTGGTTCTTCCTGTCGTTCTTCATCGCCTTCGCGATCAAGGCGCCGATGTTCCCGGTGCACACCTGGCTGCCCGACGCGGCGGAGCAGGCTCCGGCCGGCACCTCGGCGCTGCTGGTCGGGGTGCTCGACAAGGTCGGCACCTTCGGGATGCTCACGCTGTGCCTGCCGCTGTTCCCGAACGCCTCCCAGTGGGCCGCACCGGTCATCATCGTGCTCGCGGTGATCTCGGTGGTCTACGGGGCGCTGCTGGCCATCGGCCAGAAGAACATGTACCGCCTGGTCGCCTACACCTCGGTGTCCCACTTCGGGTTCATCGTGCTGGGCATCTTCGCCTTCACCAGCACCTCGGTCGCGGGCTCGTCGTTCTACATGGTCAACCACGGGTTGTCCACGGGCGCGCTGTTCTTGCTGGTCGGGTTCTTGGTGGCACGGCGCGGCTCCGCGCGCATCGCCGACTTCGGCGGTCTGCAGAAGGTGGCCCCGGTCATGGCCGGGCTGTTCCTGGTCGTCGGGCTCTCGGCGCTGTCGCTGCCGGGCCTGTCGACCTTCGTCTCGGAGTTCCTCGTGCTGGTCGGCTCGTTCGCCCGGCACCCCGCTGCGGCGATCGTCGCCGCGTCGGGCGTGGTGCTGGCCGCGATCTACATCCTGTGGCTGTACCAGCGGGTGTTCACCGGTGGGGTGCCCGCCGACACCGAGGAGCAGACCAGACGCGGTCTGGTCGCGCTCTCGAGCCTGCCTGACCTGCGTGGCATCGAGCGGTGGGCGGTGGCCCCGCTCATCGGCGTCATGCTGGTGCTCGGCTTCTGGCCGAGCCCGGCCCTCACCCTGGTCCGCCCGCCGGCGGAGCAGACGTTGCAGCACGTGGGCGTGGAAGACGTGCCCACCAGGACCGCGGAGGTCGACCAGTGATCCCCGAGTTCGTCACGCCTACCGTCGAGTGGGCCCCGCTGACCCCGGTCCTCTTCGTCCTGGGAGCGGCCGTCGTCGGCGTGCTGCTCGAGGCGTTCTTGCCGGCCGGGCTCAGGCGCCCGGTCCAGATCGGGCTCTCCCTGCTCGCGACCGGTGGTGCGCTGATCGCCGTCGCCGTGCTGTGGGGGCCGGTGATGGACACCGGCGGGTACGACGTGCTCGGCGGGTCGTTGATCGTCGACGGCCCGACGCTCGTCGCCCAGGGCCTCATCGCGCTGCTGGCGATGCTGTCGGTGCTGGTGATGGCTGACCGCACCGCCGCCAAGGAGGACGCGTTCGCGCCGATGGTCTCGGCCTCCCCTGGCTCGGACTACGAGAGGCTCGCGCTGCGCCGCGGGATGCAGCAGACCGAGGTGTACCCGCTGCTGCTGTTCGCGACCGGTGGCATGCTCATCTTCGGTTCGACCGGTGACCTGCTCACCATGTTCGTCGCGCTCGAGGTGCTCTCGCTGCCGCTGTACCTGCTGGCTGGCATGGCCCGGCGTCGCAGGCTCCAGTCGCAGGAGGCCTCGCTGAAGTACTTCCTGCTCGGTGCGTTCGCCTCGGCCCTGTTCATCTTCGGGGTCGCGCTGATCTACGGTGCCACGGGCTCGATCAGCTTCTCGGGGATCGCGGCCGCCGTGCCGACCCCGACCGGGACCGAGCCGCTGCTGCTCGCCGGCGCGGTGCTGCTGCTGACCGGGCTGTTCTTCAAGGTCGGCGCGGTGCCGTTCCACCTGTGGGCTCCCGACGTCTACCAGGGCGCTCCCACGCCGATCACCGGGTTCATGGCGGCCGCGACGAAGGTCGCCGCGTTCCTGGCGATCCTGCGGGTGGTCTACGTCATGCTCTACGGCCTGGGCTGGGAGCTGACCGCGGTGCTGTGGACCGTCACCATCGCGTCCATGCTCGTCGGCACGGTCGCCGCGCTGGTGCAGAACGACATCAAGCGCCTGCTGGCCTACTCGTCGGTGGCGCACGCGGGCTTCGTCCTCGTCGGGGTCACCGCGCTGGACGTGCGGGGCCCGTCGTCGGTGCTGTTCTACCTGCTGGCCTACGGGTTGGCGACGGTCGGCGCCTTCGCCGTGATCTCGCTGGTCCGGGAGCGGTCGGCGTCGGGCGGGGTCACCGCCGAGGCGACCTCGCTCGGTCAGTGGTCGGGCCTGGGCCGTGAGCACCCGGTGATCGGTGCGGCCTTCGTGCTGTTCCTGCTCTCGTTCGCCGGTATCCCGCTGACGGCGGGCTTCGTCGGGAAGTTCGCCGTGTTCTCCGCCGCGGTGTCGGGCGACGCCTGGCCGCTGGCCCTGATCGGCGTGCTCGCGTCGGCCGCTGCCGCGTTCGCCTACGTCAAGGTGATCGTGGCGATGTACTTCCCGACCACCGAGCGGACCCAGGGCGACGGCGAGGAGAGCGAGGCCGCACCGACCTCTGGTGCGGCAGGGACGACCCTGGTCGCCGCCCCGGCGCGGACCACGACCGTCACGGTGGTGAGGACCGAGGGCTGGGCGACGGTGGCGATCGGGGTGTCCGCGATCCTGACAGTGCTCTTGGGAGTGCTGCCTGGGCCGGTGCTCGACGCGATCGAGCAGATCTCGCTGTTCCTTCTGTGACGTCGCAGACCTGGCGCGCGCGCCCGCGGTGCTCGAGCACGCACCCGCGGGCGCGCCGCCCCATGCCCTGCGTGCCAGAGCGTGGGTGGACGTCGCCGAGGTCGGTGCCATGACCCGCGTCGCCTCGATCCCGTTGGCCGACCCCGCGTTGGCGCGTCGCCTCGAAGAACGGCTCGCCGCTGTCGAGGACCGTCTGCGCGACGTCGCCGCCCAGGCGGACCCTCTGGCGCACGACGCCTCGCGGCACCTGATCGACGCCGGTGGCAAGCGGCTGCGTCCGGCGCTGACGCTGCTGGCGGCCGAGCTCGGTGACGCCGAGCGCCCGGAGGTGGTCGAGGCCGCGGTCGCTGTGGAGCTCACTCATCTGGCGTCTCTGTACCACGACGACGTCATGGACTCCGCGCCGCTGCGTCGGGGTGCGCCCTCGGCGCACGAGGTCTGGGGGAACACGGTCGCGATCCTCACCGGCGACCTGCTGTTCGCGAGGGCGTCGGCGACCGTGGCCGGGCTGGGGCCCGAGGCGGTGCGCATCCATGCCGAGACGTTCGAGCGGCTGTGTCTGGGCCAGCTGGCCGAGACGGTCGGCCCAGGCCCGGGTGACGACCCGATCGAGCACTACCTGCGGGTGCTGTCGGACAAGACGGCCTCGCTGGTCGGCACCTCGGCCCGCTACGGCGCGATGTTCGCCGGCTGCCCGCCCGAGACGGTGAGCGTGCTCGAGGCCTTCGGTGAGCGGGTCGGCGTGGCGTTCCAGCTGGCTGACGACTACATCGACCTGGTCTCCGACGGTGCTCTGACAGGCAAGACCCCGGGCACCGACCTGCGCGAGGGTGTCGCGACGATGCCGGTGCTGCTGCTGCGCGCGCTGGTCACCTCCGGCGAGGCCGGCCCGGACGACCAGGCGCTGCTGGACCTGCTCTCGGGAGACCTGTCGGACGACACCACGCTGGCCGAGGCGGTCGCGGCCCTGGGTCGTCACCGTGTGGTGGAGCAGACGCACGAGCGCTCCACGGCTCTCGCCCGGCAGGCTGTCGCCCTGCTCGACCCGCTCCCGGCCGGCCCGGCCAAGGACGCGCTGGTGGCCTTCGCGGAGATCCTCGTCGAACGAGACGCCTGAGTCCTCTGGCGCTCGTCCCGGACCCCGGACCCCGGACCTCGTGCGCTCGTAGGTCGAGACGGTCTGTCTCGCCGTGCGACGACCTCACCAGGAGTCCCGGTCAGCCTCTGCGGCCGATCCCGCAGGTCGAGCCGCCGTACCTGCGATGAGGCATTCAAGACAATCATCCGATGATGCGACGAAGCCGACAGTAGGGACGAAATGCCTAGCATCGAGGATTGCGACATGGTAAAAACTACCAAGGCCGTGCTCACGGTGTACCGAGACGGACCGGCGAGCTGCGATGGAGCAGGAGCGGCGGTCTAGGTCGGTACGAAGGCGTACCGCCCACGAGAGGACCGCACGATGGATGCCACGCACGCGAAGACGCGGAAGAGGCGCCGGTGGCTGCCCTCGCCCCTGCGGGGCGTCGCAGCCGTCTCGTTGGGGGTGCTCATCGGCATGAGCGGCTTCGCGATCGCCTACGGCGACGCGCCAGCCTATCTCGGTGACGACCCCCAGACCTGTGCCAGCTGCCACGTCATGCAAGACCACTACGACAGGTGGGACCGAGGCTCGCACGCCAACGTCGCCACCTGCAACGACTGCCACCTGCCCCACGGCGACCTCGTCAGCAAGTACCTGGTGAAGGCTGACGCCGGGGCGCTGCACGTGTCGAGCTTCACGTTCGGCACCCCAGGGGGAGAGGGCTTCTTCGACTACCCGCAGAACATCGTCATCCGTGACTCGAGCCTGCGGGTGGTCGACGGGTCATGCCTGTACTGCCACGGTGACGTGGTCGAGCAGATGCGCTCGACCGCCGGGACCGACGGTGATGTCTCTTGCGCTCGATGCCACTCGGGTGTCGGCCACCGATGAACGAGAGAGGAGAAGACGTCATGAGCAAGGAGATGACGGTCGCGCCGGCGCGCGGACGTAGCAGATGGGTGCTGGTCGGTCTGGTGGTCGTCACCGCGGCCATCACCGCTCTCGTGACCGCCCTGGTCGTGGGCATCACGCAGCGCAAGAGCGAAGGGCCCGCGTCCTTCGCGCAGGTCGTCGAGCTCGACTGGACCACGATCGACCCGGAGGTCTGGGGTCAGAACTTCCCGATCCAGTACGAGGCGTACCTGCGCACCGCCGACTTCACGCCGACGACGCACCAGCCGGCGCTCGTCCCCAACGACAACCCCAAGCACCCGGACGACCCGCGGGAGATGATCACGGCGTCCAAGATCGAGGAAGACCCGAGGCTGGTCACGATGTGGGCCGGCAACCCGTTCTCTGGGGACTACCGGCACCTGCGCGGGCACGAGTACATGCTCGTGGACCAGCAGTGGACCGGGCGCGTGATGAATCCTGAGAAGCCTCAGCCCGGGGCCTGCCTGAACTGCCACGCCTCGACCGTGGGGCTCATGCTCGACCTCGGCGACGGTGACCTCACCGCCGGCTTCCACGCGATGAACGCCATCATCCCTCACGCCGACGCGATCGAAGAGCTGGAGAGGGTCGGGGCCCACCCGATCACCTGCATCGACTGCCACGACCCGGAGACGATGGCGATCCAGATCACCAGGCCGGCGGCCATCGAGGGCATCAGGGTGCTCAAGGCGAGCGAGGGCATCGAGGACTTCGACGTGAACCGGGACGCCACGCGGCAGGAGATGCGCTCCTTCGTCTGCGCCCAGTGCCACGTCGAGTACTACTTCGCCGGCGAGGGCCGGACGGTGACGTTCCCGTGGCACAACGGGATCGACATCGACGGTGCCTGGGAGTACTACGAGGAGATCGGGTTCAGGGACTTCGAGCACGCCATCACCGGTGCCTCGATCCTGAAGATGCAGCACCCGGAGTACGAGGTGTGGGCGTCTGGCGTCCACGCCGACAACGGCGTCAGCTGCGCCGACTGCCACATGGCGTACACCCGCGTCGGCTCGCTCAAGGTGTCCAACCACCAGATCGCCAGCCCGATGGCTGACGTCAACGGCACCTGCGGCACCTGCCACGGCGGCAGCACCGAGGTCATCGTCAACCGGGTGACCACCATCCAGAACCGGTTCGTGGACTCCCGCGACCGCGCGCTGGACGCTCTGGTCGCGTTGATCGAGGACATCGAGGCGGCCGAGGCGAACGGTACGGCGACGCCGGAGCAGATCGAGCAGGCGCAGGCGTACCACCGCTTCGCGAGCATGTACGTCGACTACGCCTACTCGGAGAACTCCTACGGCTTCCACGCACCGGACTACCTGCAGCGGGTGCTGAGCCAGTCGTTGGACGCCTCCCGCAAGGGCCAGCTGGTGCTGCGAGGAGTGAGCATCGAGGCCCTCGAACCGTCAGAGCTGTCTGCCCAGCACGCGACCTCAGCGCGTGACGCAGGCCGGATCTGACCATGCCCCGCCAGGGTGAGGTGCCGTCGGGTGGTCTTCACGGGCCGGCCGACGGCACCTCGAGCACCAAGAGCTCCGGCGACTCGTCGGAGGACGCCGGGCAGGGCGACGTAGCGAGGGAGGGCGCGGGCGTCACCGACGTCCTCGCCTTCCTCGCTGCTGCTCCGCCAGAGGTACGCCGCTGGCTCGTCGAGCAGGCGGAAGGAGAGACCGGACGGAGCGCCGAGGGTTCGTCGGAGGCCGCCTCCGACGAGCGCGCTCCCGAGCCTGCCTCCGAGGCACCTGCCCCTGAGGAAGCAGAGGGGACAGAGACCGAGGGGCCGGAGAAGGCCGAGGAAGCGGAGAAGGGGGCCTGCTCCGCGACGGTCGGGGGCTTCGACGAACCGGACGACGAGGACGACGACATCCTGTACCGCCCGCGTGGCAGGGCGTCGCGTGGCCAGCCCCGGGGCGCTCAGCCGGCCAGAGGCGGGTCGCGGGTCTCGCGAGGGTTGCTGCTTCTCGCCGTCGTGGTCGGGGTGGTGCTGGGGGTGTGGATCGCCGGGCTCGGTGACGCCCCGAGCACGGTCGGCACCGGGGAGAGCCCGCCGCTGTCGGCAGGCACCGGTACCGGCACCGAGGTCGCGGCCCGCGTGGCAGCGCTCGAGGCGAGGCTGAAGACCGACCCGCAGGACACCGACGCACTCCTGGAGCTGGGGGTGCTGGAGTTCAACTTCGGTGACATCGAGGTCGCGCGCGGGCACTGGGAGGTCGCGCTCGAGATCGACCCGACGCAGGCCCAGGCCTGGTACAACCTCGGGTTCTACCACCTGACCACCGACCCGGCCGACACGGACGCGGCACGGGCAGCCTGGGGGAAGGTCCTCGAGATCGACCCCGACAGTCCTATGGCGGCCACCGTGCGGACGCACCTGGACGGGATCAGCATCCCCGGGGCAGGTGCCGGCGGCGAGGGTCCCGGTGACGAGGGTTCAGGGGGCTGACCCATGGACCCCCAGCTGACGGTGCCGGTGGTGCTGCTGGCCGGCGTGGTCTCCTTCGCCTCGCCGTGCTTCCTGCCGGTGGTCCCGGTGTTCGCCGGGTACATGGCGGGCCAGGGCTCCTGGCGCGAGAGCGGGCGCGCCTGGGGGCAGCGCTGGGCGGCGGCCGGCCACGCGTCGACGTTCATGGCCGCGTTCGCCATGGTGTTCGTCTCGCTGTGGGCGCTCGTCGGGCTCGTCGGGTGGGTCGTGGGCGACTATCGCGACGTGCTGCGCGTCGGCGGCGGCATCGTGCTGGTGCTGCTCGGTCTGCACACCGCCTCGTGGATACGCCTGCCGTTCCTGGACCGCACCGTGCGAGCCGACTACCACCCGGACACGGGCCGGTCGCCCACGGTGCGCCGCTCGTTCTTGCTCGGCCTGGCCTTCGGCGCCGGGTGGACCCCGTGCATCGGCCCGGTGCTCGGAGGGGTGCTCGGCCTGGCCGTGAGCACCCCCACGGTGGGCAGCGGGGTCTGGCTGCTCCTGGTGTTCTCGCTCGGCCTGGGCATCCCGTTCGTGCTGGTGTCCGCGGGTGTCGCGGGCGTCGCCCGGCGGCTGTCGTGGTTCACCCGTCACGCTCGTGCCGTCGGCGTGGTCACCGGGCTGCTGCTCGTCGTCGTCGGGTTCCTCATGATCACCGACCTGTTCGCCCGTCTGCCGGCTCTCGCGGTATAGGAGTGAGTGACCATGACCGTTGGTGATCGAGAGGCCGTGAGCACGGCTGACGACGCTCCGCCCGCGGCCGCCGCGCCGAGCGGCGGGACCGTCTCTGAGGTGACGGTCGGCGACCTGTTCCGCCGCGCCTACCAGCTGTTCTACTCCAAGATCTTCGGGCTGTGGGTCATCCTGGTCGTGACCGTGCTGATGCTGTGCGGCGTGCTGATCGGGCAGGCCAGCGCGGGCACCTGGGCCGACCCGGCGTCCCGAGAGGGCTTCCTGAGCGACGCGCGTACGAGGTTCGGTGGCTTCACCCCGGTGCTCGAGGCCCTCGGGCTGTTCCGCGTGTTCACCTCGCCGCTGTTCTACGTGGCGATCACGCTGCTGGCGCTCTCGATCATGGCCTGCACCGTCCACCGCACGCCCGTCCTGTGGCGTGCCTGGCGCGAGCCTCGCCTCCACCCGTCAGACCGCTTCTTCGACAACGCCCGGCTGCGAGGCTCGGTCACGATCGACGCCGACGAGGCGACCACGCGCCAGAACCTCGAGAAGACGCTGCGCTCTCGCGGGTTCCGCGTCATCCCGGACCCTCGGGACGAGCGCGGGCTCTACGCTGACCGGTTCGCCTGGGGCGGGTTCGGCACCGTCGTGGCGCACACCAGCTTCCTGATCATCATCGGGGCCTTCGTCCTCAGCTCGAGCAGCGGCATCGACGAGATGCTGTCCGTCCCGGTCGGGGGAGAGCCCGTCGAGGTCGGCCACGGCACCGGCCTGACCGTCGAGGCCACGTCGTTCGTCGCGACGTACAACGACGAGGGCAGGCCGTTGGACTACGTGTCGCACCTGATCGTGCGTGACGAGGCTGGTACCGAGGTCGCCCAGGACACCAGGGTCAACGCGCCGCTGGTCTGGGGCGGGGTCAGGCTCCACCAGAACAGCTTCGGCATCGCGGCCGACGTGAGGGTCCAGGACGCCTCCGGGGGGCTGCTCTACGCCGCCTCGGTCCCGCTGCTGTGGAGGTCTGACGACGGGTCGACGATGATCGGCCGCTTCTACCTCTCGGGCCACGACGCCGAGGTGCTGGTGGCCACAGCCGCCTCCGGCGCGGGCAGGAGCGCGAGCATGGAGGCCGGAGAGGCGTCGTTCGTCCTGTACGTGGGGGACGCCGCGTCGGCGTCTGACGGGGTGACTGTCGCCCAGGGCACGCCTGCCCCGCTCGGTGACCTGACCGTGGTGTTCGAGCGGGAGCGGGAGTACACCGGCATCCTCGTGCGTCACGACCCGGGCGCGGTGTGGATGTGGGTCGGCTCGGTGCTGCTGGTGGTCGGTATGACCATCACCTTCGCCTGCCGCCACCGACGGGTGTGGATCAGGGTCTGCGGCTCCTCGCCGGCACGCGTCCGCTTCGCCTCCAACGACAAGAAGGACCTCGTCTTCGAGCGTCGTCTGGCCGAGCTGCTCGGCTCGGTCGCCGAACATCCGGACGTCACGTCCGGCAACCAAGGAGGGACATCATGAACGACACGCTGCGCCTCGCCGAGATCGCTCTGCCGGTGGTGCTCGGGCTGACTCTTCTCGCCCTGGTGTGCAACGTCGTCGTCGTGGCCGGCCGCCGCCCTGACGCCGCCCGCAGGTCCGGCTCCGAGAAGCGCGTCGCGGTGGGCGTCGGCGCGAGCGGCGACAGCCGTGACAGGAGATCCTCCGAGGCCTCGGCCGCCGGCGCCGCAGCCCTCGCGGCGCCGCGAGGGCTGCGGCTCGCGAGCTACGCGACGGCGTTCACCCTGGTCGCCACGGTGCTGCTGACCGTCTACATCGCCGTGCGCTGGGCGGAGACCGGGCACGGTCCGTTCTCCAACCAGCACGAGTTCGCGGTGTCGTTCGTCTGGGGGATCCTCGTCTCCTACCTGGTCGCCGAGTGGCGTCTGGGGGTGCGCGCGCTCGCGATCGGGGCGCTCCCCGTCGCGGCGGGCCTGACGCTGTACGCGATGCAGCTGGACGCCGGGGTCCAGCCGCTCGTGCCCGCGTTGCAGAACAGCCTGCTGCTGACCCTGCACGTCGGGTTCGCCGTCGTGGCCTACGGCGCGGCGTGCGTGTCCTTCGCCGCCGCGGTGCTCTACCTGGTGCACCCGCGTCTGCGGCTGCGGTCGCTGCCGGGCCGTCAGACGTTCGACGAGGTCGGCTACAAGGCCGCGGTCGTGACCTTCCCGACGCTCACCGTGATGATCGTGCTCGGGGCCGTCTGGGCCGACACCGCGTGGGGCCGCTACTGGGGGTGGGACCCGAAGGAGACCGCCGCGCTGGTGACGTGGCTGATCTACGGCGCCTACCTGCACGCCCGGGTGTCGCGTGGCTGGCAGGGCAAGCGCTCGGCGTGGTTGTTGATCCTCGGGTTCGCCGCCGTGCTGTTCGCGTACTTCGGCAACCACTTCTTCGGCGGTCTGCACTCCTACGGGTGACCCGCGCCGCCGACCTGGACCCCCCGGCCCTGGAGGGCCGCGACCTGAGACGGAGCTCAGCATGCCCGACACCGACATCTCTCCCCGTCGCCCCGACGTCCGCGTGAAGGAGGTCGTGGTGATCGCGGTCACCACGCTCGTGATCGTGGCGGGGGTGTTCGTCGTGAACGCGCTCCGCGACGACGGCGCGCGGGCCAGCCCGTCGGGGTCTGCCGTGCCCGGGGTCTCGCAGGTCGAGGTCACCGGCAGCCCGGTGGGGGCGCCACCGAAGGTCGGGGCGGTCGCCCCCGACTTCACCACGTTCTCCACCCAGGGGGAGGTGGTGATCCTCTCAGAGATGCGAGGCACGCCGGTGTGGTTGGTGTTCGGTGCCACCTGGTGCCCGAACTGCCGGGCCGAGGCTCCGGAGGTGCAGGCTGTCCAGGAGCGGTACGGCGACCAGGTGCGGATCGTCGGGGTGTACGTCGGGGAGTCGTTGACCACCGTGGACGCCTACGCCGAACGGGTCGGGCTCACCTACGTCCAGGTCGCTGACAGGTATACGGACATCGCCTCGGCGTACCGCGTGATGGGCCTGCCCACCCACGTGTTCGTCAACCCTGACGGCACCGTCGCTGACATCACCGTCGGCACCGTGACGGCCCGGGGTGCGTTCGACCGCATCGAGACGATGCTCGACACTGACCGGTAGGCGGGCACACGCCCGTGCAGCGGGCGGGTGAGGCTTTGAGTCATCGGATGGTCCTTGCGAGACCGTGCCTCAGAACCGCCCATGGTCTGGCCGATGAACCGGCCAAGACCCGCCATGGATGGCGGGGTGCTGAGCCAAGGAAGGCGGCCTGACCGTGTCGGCGAACGCGATGAGGACACCTCTCGCACCCCCACGAGACAGCGTGTCGACCTGGTCACGACCCGTGCGGTCGCGGCCCGTCCCGGTCGGGGCCAGCGAGGTGGTGGCGATCACCCCTCGCGTGGTGGCCCTGCTGGTCGACCAGCTGCTCGTCGTGGTCTGCTGCGCCTGGGCCGGAGCGATCTGGCTGGGCCTCGGTGGAGAGGTCGGCCCGGGGCTGCTCCTCACCTGGGTCGTCGTGGCTTCCGCCGTCGAGCTCGCGCAGGTGCGCGCGGAGTCGTCCACCGGTGCCACGTTCGGTGGCCTTCTGGCTCGGGTGCGCACCGTGTCGGTGCGCACCGGACGTCCGGCGAGCCTGGTCGCGGTGCTGGTGCGCCGCCTCACGGTCACGGTGGCAGGTGTTACCGTCCCGCTGCTCGGAGCCTGGTTGGTCGCGGGCTCTGGGGCCTGGGACTCCTCCCCGGCAGGACGCGGCTGGCACGACCGCCTGACCGGCACCATGGTGCGTCGCGCCGCCGCGAGGTCAGGGAGCACCGTGTACAGCCCTGGCGAGCCGAGACCTGCCGAGCCGAGACCCGCTGAGCCCAGGCCTGTCGCGTCCAGACCTGTCGCGTCACGGCTCGCCGAGCCCAGGCCTTCCGAGGCCAGACGCCGACCCGTCGCGCCGAGACCCGCCGAACCGAGAAGGCCCCCCGAGCCCAGACCCACCGAACCGCCCAGCCGGAGACCCGAGACAACGGAGCGGCAGCACGCTGAGGCACCTCCAGATGAAGGACCGGCGAGACAGCAGCCGCGCCACCGAGCCGCGAAGCGCCGGTCACGCACCCCCAGCTGGCGTGAGGCGAGATGGGGCCTGAACGACGGCTGGCCTGGTCCTGTGCAGGCCCCCCAGCCAGGCAGCCACGAGGTCGTGCCGTCCCCGTGGCAGGCCGAGAGGTGGAATGCGCAGGCCGCCGGGCAGAACCTGGGGCAGGTTCCCCAGCAGGGCAGACCCGAGGCGCAGGTTCCCGAGCCGCTGCCGTTCGGCCCGCAGCCGATGGAGGCACAGCACGCTGGCCCGGCCGCGCACCCGACGGTCTCGCCCCCCTGGTCCCCGACCCCCGAGGAGATGGAGCAGACCCGTCTCGATGCTCCTGCCGGTGCGCCGGCCGGGCTCCGGCTGGTCTTCGACACCGGGGAGCGCGTCGAGGTGCGTGGTCCTGGTGCGGTGGGCCGGGACGTGTCCCACCTGGTGCCTCGGCCGGTGCACCCGGTGGTGATCGAGGACCCGACACGCTCGATCTCGCGCGTGCACCTGAGGTTCGGCCCAGAGCCGACCCACGACGCCCTGTGGGTGCTCGACGAGGGCTCGACCAACGGCACCGTCCTGCTGCGCCCCGACGGTGCGGCGGTGCCGCTGCCCCCAGGGGTACGCGCCACCTTGACCGAGGGCTGGCAGATCCAGCTCGGCGACCGCAGGGTCGCCGTCGAGCGCGTTCCGTCCTTCATCGCTCGCTGACCGCCTACACTGGACGCCGATTCCCCTCCCCGCGAAACGAAGGCCCTCGTGAGCAGTGCTCTGCGCGTCGCGGTCGTCGGCGCCGGCCCGGCCGGTACCTACGCCGCGGACATCCTCGTCAGCTCCGGTCTCGACGTCTCCGTCGACCTGATCGAGCGGTTGCCCGCCCCCTATGGCCTGGTCCGTTATGGGGTGGCCCCGGACCACCCACGGATCAAGCAGATCATCACCGCGCTGCACAAGGTGCTCGAGCGCGGTGACATCCGCCTGCTCGCCAACGTGGACTACGGCACCGACCTGACCCTGGCAGACCTGCGTGAGCACTACGACGCGGTGATCTTCGCCACGGGCGCGATCAAGGACGCCGAGCTGCCGATCCCCGGCATCGACCTGGACGGGTCCTTCGGTGCGGCCGACTTCGTCTCCTGGTACGACGGCCACCCGGACGTGCCCCGCACCTGGCCGCTGGACGCCCAGCACGTGGCCGTGATCGGTGCCGGCAACGTCGCGCTCGACGTGGCGCGCATCCTGGCCAAGCACGTCGAAGACCTCATGGTCACCGAGATCCCGGACAACGTGGCGCAGGGGCTCGCGCGGTCCCCGGTCACCGACGTGCACGTGTTCGCCCGGCGCGGCCCGGCGCAGGTGAAGTTCTCCCCGCTGGAGCTGCGCGAGCTGGGCCACGTCCGAGACGTGGACGTCGTCGTCTACCCGGAGGACTACGACTTCGACGAGGGCTCCACGGCGGCCATCCACTCCTCGAACCAGACCAAGCAGGTGGTGAAGACCCTCACGGACTGGACGGCGAAGGACCCGGAGGAGCAGACCGCGAGCAGACGGATCCATCTGCACTTCCTGCACCGTCCGGCCGAGATCCTCGGCGAGGACGGCACGGTGGTGGGTCTGCGCACCGAGCGGACCGCGCTCACCGGCGACGGCAGCGCCACCGGCACGGGGGAGCTCCACGACTGGCCGGTGCAGGCGGTGTACCGGGCGGTGGGCTACTTCGGCTCGCCGCTGCCTGACGTGCCGTTCGACGCGGAGGCCGGGGTCATCACCAACCGTGAGGGTCGGGTGGTCGACGCCCACGGCGAGCCGATCCCCGGCATGTACTGCACCGGGTGGATCAAGCGGGGTCCGGTCGGCCTGATCGGCCACACCAAGTCCGACGCGCAGGAGACCGTCCGCCACCTGGTCTCCGACGCTCCCGGCCTGGTCCGCGCACCGAGCCCGGACCCGGACGCGGTCGACGCGCTGCTGGCCTCGCGAGAGGTCCAGGTGGTCCCGTGGACCGGCTGGGAGCTGTTGGACGCCTACGAGCAGCAGCTGGGTGCCGCGCAGGGGCGTGAGCGGGTCAAGGTCGTGCCTCGGGACGACATGATCGACATCTCGCTGGGTCGCCGGGCCTGACACGAACGACCCTGAGCGACGCGTCCGACGGTGCTCGAGCACGCGAGGGGGAACGCGCGGGGGCCCGGGAGCGTTCTGATGTGCGGACATGACGAGGGGGCGTGCCGTCGCGCGGTGCGCCTGGACGGGAAGGCGAGAAGGCGACGATGGGTAGGAGTCATCACAACGGGCTGAAGACGGCCGCGCTGTTCGGTGTGCTGTGGGCCGTGCTGCTGGGCATCGGCTGGCTCGTCGGCGGGGGGACCCCGAGGTTCTTGCTGATCTTCGTGGCCGTCGGGCTGGTGATGACGGGGTACGGCTACTGGAACAGCGACAAGATCGCGATCCGTGCCATGCACGCCCGGCCGGTCTCCGAGCTGGAGCAGCCGGCGATGCACCGCATCGTGCGCGAGCTGTCCACCGCTGCCCGTCAGCCGATGCCGCGCCTGTACGTCTCACCGACGAGAGCGCCCAACGCCTTCGCGACCGGCCGCAACCCGGCGAACGCCGCCGTGTGCTGCACCGAGGGCATCTTGGACCTTCTCGACGAGCGCGAGCTGCGCGGGGTGCTCGGCCACGAGCTCATGCACGTCTACAACCGCGACATCCTGACCTCGTCGGTGGCGGCGGCCCTCGCGGGGGTCATCACGTCGCTGGCGCAGTTCTTGATGTTCTTCGGAGGCTCCCGGGAGCGGGGCGGCAACCCGCTCGTGGGGCTGCTCATGGTGTTCCTGGCCCCGCTGGCGGCCATGATGATCCAGATGGCGATCAGCCGCAGCCGCGAGTACGACGCCGACGCCGGGGGTGCGGCGCTGACCGGCGACCCGTTGGCCCTCGCCGCCGCGCTCCGCAAGATCGAGGCCGGCGCCTCGGCACGGCCGTTGCCGGCCGACCCGAAGCTGGTCGACGTCTCGCACCTCATGATCGCCAACCCCTTCCGAGGTGGCTCGATGTCTCAGCTCTTCGCGACCCATCCCCCCATGGCCGAGCGTGTGGCCCGCCTCGAGTCCATGGCAGGCGGCCCTCGCTGGTGACGGGCCAGCCTGGTCTGTCGGGATCAGGCTGACTGATGGCGGCACCGTGAGCAGGCTCGTCATGCCTAGGTGACGGTGGTCGAAGTTCGGGGGTTCTTCCTCGACCTCACCCGATCGGGTGGGGCATCTGCGAGCGAAGATTCGCGATCCCTTTCACCCGTATGGTCTAGTTGCGACCAGTATGCGCCGATAGCGTTGTCGTTCTCGAGGCACCCTCTGACACCATCAGGAAGGATCGTCATGACGCTCTCTCGACGCACGTTCCTCACCGGCTCCGCTGCTGTTGTCGCGACGGCAGCGACAGGAGTCGGCGCCGCGACCGCGGCCGGGGCGGCTGCTCCGGCCCCGTCGGCCCTCCCGTCCCTGTTCTTGCCCAAGGGGGACGCCTTCTACCGGTCGCGGGTCCCTGAGCTGTTCAACGCCAGCTTCCAGGAGCCTGTCCCGCTCGCCTCGCACACCGAGGTGCTCGTCATCGGCACCGGGTTCGGCGCGGCCGTGGCAGCCTTGCGGCTCGGCCAGGCGGGGGTCCGGGTCGCGATGCTCGAGCGTGGTCTGCGCTGGCCGTTGCGCCCCCGGTACCGCACGACGACAGAGAAGCTGCTCCACCAGGGCGACACCTTCTCCCCGGAGCAGCTCTTCAAGGACACCGACGGCCGGGCGCTGTGGTTCCGCAGGAGCGTGCCCAAGGGTCTGCACGGCCTGCCGATGGTGGCCAACGACTACTTCGCCGGCGCCCTGGAGGTCGTGGACCACCCGGGCATCCAGGTCTGGCAGGGTTCGGGGGTGGGTGGGGGTTCCCTCATCTACACCGGGGTGCTGATCGCGCCCGAGCAGCGCTTCTTCGACCACGTGTGGAAGGGCTCTGTGAGCTACCAGGAGATGAGCTCGACCTGGTACCCGAAGGCCCTGGCGACCGTGCGCGGCTCGCACATGCCTGACGACATCTACTACGGCAGGTACGGCAAGAGCCTCGGGCTGCTCGGGCTCGGGCCCAAGCCTGACCCGTTCGGCCACTGTCGCACCTGGGACGGCCTGTTCCGCAAGACCGGCTACACCACCGAGAAGCTGAACTCGAACTTCGCCTGGAACGTCATCCGGGACGAGCTCGACGGGCTGTCGCGACCTTCGGCCACCGCGGGGGAGACGAACTTCGGCAACTCCAACGGTGCCAAGTTCGACCTCACCCAGGGTGCTCTGAACGAGGCTGTGGCGACGGGCAGGGTCACGATCCACCCTCGGCGTGTGGTCACCGCTGTCGGGCAGGAGCCGAGCGGCCGTTACTGGGTGAGGTTCGACCTGATCACCCCGTTCGGCAACGTCGAGCGCAAGGACGTCACCGTGACCTGCGACCGCCTGGTGCTGGGCGCCGGTTCGATGGGTACCACCGAGCTGCTGATGCGGGCTCGGCACACCGGCACCCTGAAGAACCTCAACGAGCACGTCGGGCAGGGCTGGGGCACCAACGGTGACGCCGCGGTCATCGTGCGGCACTCGCTGTCGGCAGGGCTGACCCAGGGCAACCCGTCTCCGTCGCGCATCCTCGACGAGGGCAAGAACCGTCTGCCGGTGGTCCTGGAGAACTGGGCGGTCCCGGGCGTCGGGGTGAACCCGTCTCTCATCGGCCTGGGTCTGATCGCCTCTCTGGGCATGACCTTGGACGACACCCGGTCGTCGTTCACCTACAACCCGGGGACGGACCGCACCACCACTCGCACCCAGCTGCGCATGGACGGCAAGCCTGAGGGTGGTGCCGTCCTGGGCTGGCCGTCGAGCGGCAACGACGAGACGGTCCGTTCCTTGCGCGAGGTCATCAACCGCGTGGCGGACGCCAACAACATCAAGACCGGTGTGCCCGGGCTGGTGCCGGACGTCAACGCGAACTTCACCGCCCACCCCCTGGGCGGTGCGGTGCTCGGCAAGGTGACCGACGGCTACGGCCGCGTGCTGGGCCACCCGGGCCTGTACGTGCTCGACGGCGCTCTGATCCCTGGCTCGACGGGCCCGGTCAACCCGGTCCTCACCATCACCGCCATGGCCGAGCGCAACATCGCCAAGATCATCGAGGAAGGCTCCTGACCCTCCCCACCCCGTAGCCCTCGATCCCTGAGGCT
Source organism: Micrococcales bacterium (assembly GCA_009785115.1). Taxonomy (GTDB): domain Bacteria; phylum Actinomycetota; class Actinomycetes; order Actinomycetales; family Cellulomonadaceae; genus Cellulomonas. Next base: position 341 of record WQWY01000023.1, on the reverse strand, counting down.
ACGAACATCGTCACCGCTGTGCCCAGGCCTCTGCAGGGGCCTGGGCACAGCGCTGCCCAGACCGCACAGCACCGGTACCCGCAAGAGCAGAAGAGCGGACCTGGTGACGGGACGGGAGCCTGGAGACGTGCCCCGGACAGGGGCGGGCTTCCGAGAGCCGCACGAGGGAAGACCACACGAGGCGCGGCGCACCGCGCCGACCGAGCGGGGGTCACGGGGGGCGCCCCGGCTCGTCGTAGACGAGCACAGGGCGCCCAGCCCGAAGGTCGGCCCCGAAGGTCGGCGCACCGCGCCGGCCGAGCGGGGGTTCCGAGGGGGCTCGCCCCCTCGGCGGGTGCGGG
>WQWY01000022.1 GCA_009785115.1 Micrococcales bacterium | reverse complement strand
GCCACCATCGAACCGCTCCCGTCCACCGGCGGCCTCTACCCCGACACCGACCCGACCCCCGACGACGAGCTCCCCGAACCCACGCTCCCACCAGGCTCCGACAAGGGCCGCCGCTGAACTGAGAGAGTGGCCGGCGCGTCGCACTCCAGGTGATCTCATCGCTCTCGGGGGGCCTACCTACGCACACGCCGAAGGCTCGGTCGACGGGGGCGACCCGCTCCACCACGCGAGCCACCGGTGGCATTCCCAGCAGTCAGGGCCGCGACGCCTCACTCATCACTCCAAGAGCGAGGCTCGCGAAGTTGATCGTAACTTATCGAGATCAACTCATATCGATAGGCACCTGAGATCGTAGCATTTTGCTGATTCTGCCACATCATCTCGATCGACGGGTCAGGGAGCATCTGGACTCGATACACCCCGAAGATGAGAGCGACGTAGCTGCTGTAGCACGGGTACATCCCCTCTTCTTCAGGGGAAGAACCGTCGATGGTGAATTCTTCTAGAACAGGATCCAGGAGGTTCGGGTCGACGTCCACATCAGCGATCTGAACCGACACTCCAGGGCCAGGAGCGCACTCGAGATGAAGAATCCCGATCAACCCTTTTCGTAAGACCCAAGCCCCGTCGACATGGACGTAATTCATTCCTTGCGTGTAAGTTTCAGACCCCAAGGTGAATGCGACCATAACATAGCCATCGTTCGGAGAGGTCGGATCATTACGCTTCCCTCTTCCAAGAGGTTCGACGCGGACGCTCCTGATTACGACATCTGAGATACGCTCCTTCGCGTTCATCAAGACCTCAGCGGTGAGGAGAGCGTCGCTAAGAGTGACGCCTCGCTCCCGCACCCCCGCGTCAAGATACCCGTCGTCCAGCTCGTCGGAGAGCTCGAGAACGCGCTCGATGTCCCCCGCCTCGACAGCTGCTATGTACTCCTCGGCATGCTGACGCAGCGGACCTGACTTCCACATGGGGATGACCGCATACCAGATGATGAGCGCATAGATGGTGAGCATCGAGTTAGCGATCACCGCCGCGATGACGATGAGCGCCATGCGCCCATGGTCCTGCTTGGACCCGCTCAAGGAAAGCGCTCGACCCCCGGGACGCTTCACAGTTCCTCTCATCATTTCTCCTCCACCGAGGATGCTGGCTTCGACGAAGGGTCGGCCTTGGGGAACGCTCCAGGAGCAAACGGCGTCGACCAGGAGCCGGGCTGGCGTCCTGATCCGCCAAGAGTCCCCGGCTGCCACAGCGGCTTGACGAAAGATTTTGGATCGCGATAGCCCTCGAAAGGTGGATGCTCGAGGAACTCTGGAACAGGCCACGTCTGCTTGAAAGCACTGTTGACCGCACTTATCGTACCGTTCGTGCTCTGGATAGCCGTCTGAATCACGGTGAGCAGAGTGCCGAGGTGGACAACATAGCCTCCTACCGCGGCGATAGCGGCTGCGACGATAGGCCCCACCGGGCCTGCCGGCGCGGTGACCACCGCCGCAGCGAAGCTGCCGATCTCCACAAGAAGGCCGGCGATCGCCACAATGAGCCCGAGGTTGAACTGCTCGATCGCGTTGGCATGATTTTTCAGAGCATCCCTGAGGGCACCAGCATACTCGGTCGCAAAATCGAGATACCTCAGCTGGTCGGCGGCAAGGCCGTCGTAGTACTCAGACGCATCTCCCATCTTCCAGGACCTCATCCCCGGGAGACGTTTTTCTTTGTCTATCCTCTCCGCCAGGCTGTTCGTCGGGCCCGAGACAGCCTCGTCGATCATCTCGCCCGCGTCCCGCAGAACCTGGGGCCCGCCCATCCACTCGACCATCAAGTCAAACTGATCGACGATCTTGAGCAGGTACGTGCAGCATTCACGGACCAGCCTGATCTGCGGATCGGCGATGAGATCGACCAATTTGTCCTGTGTCGGTTTGGAGAGGGCATGCCAACCGACGGAGGTAGCGACGGTGAGGGCCAGCCCTCCGCTGCTCGACGCCTGCCCTGTCGAGATCCTGCCTGTTGCGAGATCGTGTCGCACCACACGCCGGATGGACTCGGGAGAGTCCTTCTGGATCGTCTTGAGCGTGTCACGTCCGATCTGGCACATGTTGTGGTTCTGCGCTCTGACAGTGTCCACCCACGACATCAGGACTTCTCCATCTCTCTGCGGACCTTGCTGAACGCCTCTTGAGCGGTAACCTCAGCCCTCTCGGCGATCGAGGCGTGGCGCCGTAGATTCGTCGCGACCCCGTCCATCACATCAGCACCATCGCCATAGAACGTCACCGTCTTGTCGCGAAGCTGTTTCCAGGCATCGCGCGCCTTGCTGGTGCCCGGAACCAGGCCCCAGTCCGCAGGGGTGATATGGCTCGTCGCCGCATCTAGCGCGTTCTGGATGGTCGTGAGCTGTTCGCTCCAAGGGGTCCAGTGGTTGTTCGCGTCGATGCGGAGGGCTCGGGGATCGACCTCATCGGCAGCCATGCTCAGCACTCCTTCCGGTCGAGAGAACCTGTCAGTGCCACGGTGCAGGCATCGATCACAGACCGGGCGATCTCGTCAGGCCTGCGGTGGGCGACGAAGCCCCGGGCGAACAGCAAGCGCACCGGGCGCCCGGCCAGCATCTCCACCGTGACCCGACCGTCAGGGCCGGCGACGGGTCGCGGCTGGGGGAGCCCGTTCTCAGCGATGTCTCGGCACAGCTCCTCAGCCGCCGCGGCGTCCAGGGGAACCCTGGGGTGCTCTCGGACGGCCGACACCACGGCCTGGCTCACCGCGGACTCGACCTGCTCGGGTGTCGCCTCCCGCACCTGACCTGTGAACCTCACCCGCACCGGCACGCCAGCCTCGTCCAGCTCGACCCGCACCAGCCGCGCCGGGTCCGTCATCATCGGGCGCATCCACGCCTCGAGGTCCTTCGCCTGCGTCCGGAGCTCCTGACCCGTCTCCTCCAGGCGCTGCAGGCGTGCCAGCAGATCGTCCATAGGACCAAGGTTCACGGCATGCCCGCGTTCATCGCCCGGTATGCCTGCGTGTACGCCTCCAGCGCCGCCTCGCAGGCCTGGACGAGCTGGCTCAGCACACCGTCGACCTCCCGCATCCCGTGCAGCCACTGGGCCTGAGCCAGGTCGTAGGCCTCCTGCGCCTCACCAGACCACCCGCCTCGCAGCGCGGCGACCTCGAGGTCGAGGCGATCGATGTCGGCACACATGTGCTTGGCCTCCTGCCGCAGCGTCGCGATCGTCGCGGCCAACGCCGCCCGGTCCACCGTGTACCCGGTCACGACACCCACCTCCATCCCTTGTGAATCACCACGAACCTCCTGTCGACAAAACCTACCCGAGCCGGACATTCCGGTGTCGCGTTCCGCTGTCCCCACTTCTGGGGACACCCGTCACCCGATCGGTGACCGCGACAGACCTGCTCGCAGCCCGACGTCACAGAGAGCGGCGGCCGCCTGGGCGTGCAGACCCACGAGAGGGCGAGAGCCCGACGATGTGGTGGCAGCGCTCACCCGGTCAGGCAGCATGCCAGAGATCGGGGCTCAGCCGGCGAGGAGAACGCGAGCCATCCAGATGGCGCCCGCGATGCTCGCGGCAGAGAGGACCAGCCAGGTCACCAGGCCTAGCCAGGCACCACGACGGGTGGCGGCGGAGACCGACGGCATCTGGGAGGCGACGCCTCGCGAGGCCGGGTCGCCAGGCTTGACCAGGATCACCGAGCCAGGTGGGGGTGGCACCTGGCGGGGGGTGTAGCGAGGGCGCTCCTGCGGGGGCACAGGGGCGGCCGGTGGAGCAGCGAGACGGTCCGCCGGACGGGGCGCCGCGACCGCGTCGTCTCGACGCGCGCCAGCGGGACGACCAGGCCGTGGCCGCACCACGGGGTCGGCCATCACCGAGCCCGGGCCCGAGCCACGCCTGCCCACCACGACCGTCCCGTCCGTCGGCGGGCCGGACGACCGCCGAGAGACGACCACCGTGCCGTCAGTCGGCGGGCCCGAGCCTCGCGACACCACGACCGTGCCGTCCGTCGGCGGGCCCGACTGCGGCGGGGCCACCGGGCTGCCGTCAGGCGGTGGGGCCGAGCGGCGCGAGGCCACCACAAGACCCTCCGCCGGCGAGCCCGACTGACGCGAGGCCACCATCGGCCTCCCGCCAGCCAACGGGTCCGGCATGTGCAAGACCATCGTCGGCCCGTCCGCGGGCAGACCCGGATGGTGCGACGCCATCACCGTGCGCTCACCGTCGAAGATCGTCTCTTCCATCGCCTCCGGGTCGAGCAGAGCCTCGCCAGGTCGTGCACCATCAGGTCGGGCGACGCCAGGCCGCGCGCCGCCACCCTGCGCCCCGTCACCCTGTGCTCTGTCGCCTTGTGCCCCGCCGCCCCGTGCGGCGCCGCCGAACGGCGCAGGGCCCCCACGTGACACACCGCCGCCCGACGCCGCGGGGGGCGCCGGCCGCGGGCCCCCGTGGTCCTCACTCATCGCGCCACCTCCACGGTCTTCTCGTTGGTGTCCTCGATGGACACCCGCGTCAGCGTGGCCGAACCCGTCACGTCGCCGTCCCCGCCGGCCACCAGGCCCCCGGAGCGCACGTCGACCACCACGACGGTGATGTTGTCGCGGCCCCCAGCCTGGTTCGCGAGCGCCACCAGGGCGTCCGCCGCCGAGCTGGGCCGGCCCGACATGGTCAGCGCCGCCCGGATCGACTCGTCCGCCAGCTCACGGTGCAGACCGTCGGTGCACATCAGCAGGCGCTCCCCGTCGACCACCGGCATCAGCCAGGAGTCCGCGGTCGCGTCGGCGGAGCCGATCGCCCGGGTGATGACGTTGCTGCCCTGGAACCCCGGCACGTCGGCGTCGGTGAGCTCCTTGGCGTCGAGCATCGCCTGGACCAGCGAGTGGTCGACCGTGACCTGCTCCAGCGTGCCGCCCACGTGCCGGTACACCCGTGAGTCACCGACGTTGAAGACCAGCCAGTGCGGGATGCCCAGGTGCTCCACGAGCACCGCGCCGGTGACCGTCGACCCCGCCCCGCGACGGGTGGAGGCCCCCACCTGGTGCACCGCCTCGTCCGCGTCGCTCAGCGCGGCCCGCACCGCGTCCAGCGTGGCCAGGTGCTGCCCGACCATGCGACGGCGGAACGACTCGACCACGGCGGCCGAAGCCCGGTCGCCGGCCTCGTAACCACCCATCCCGTCAGCGACGACGAAGACCGGGACGGCGGCGACCACGGCGTCCTCGTTGACGGGGCGCAGGCGGCCCGGGTCCGAGGCGGAGGCCCACGCCAGCTCTACTCCCGCGACCACCGCGGTCTGCTCGCTCACGAGGTCTCGCCGCGCACCAGCCGCATGCCGACCGCCCCGAGCACCAGGTGCTCGTGGACGAGGACCCTCTGGCCCGGTTCGACCTCGACCTCCATGCCGTCAGTATCGGTGACGACCACGCCGTTGGTCGAGCCGAGGTCGGTGACCTGCCAGGTGCCGTCGACCAGGTCGAAGCGTGCGTGCGTCTTCGACAGCGTGCGCCCCTCGTCGGGGATCTTCAGCATCTGCACGCCCAGGTCGACCGACGACGGACGACGGCCCACGACGACCGACCGTGCGGTGATCTCAAAGCTGCGACCGTCGTCCAGGGTGAGCGACCAGGGCTGGAACACCGACCTCGAGACCACCACGGTGCCATCGAGGTCGTCGTCCGGGTCCGGCTGCCCCAGGGGCGGGATCACCACGGTCGGGTGGCTCTCGACCGCCGAGACCCGCGGGGCGGCCTGAGGCGGAGAGGGCGCAGGAGCGGCGGAGGCCGGCGCGGCGACCGGTGCGGCGGGAGACGGCGCCGCGGGGGCCTGGGCCGCGGGCGGGGTCACGGCGGGCTCCCCGAGCTCGGGGCCCAGGGGCGGGAAGGGCACCGTCGGCGCCGACGACCCCGCACGCTGAGGGGCAGGCGCGCTCGGCTCGAGCGCCGCCGGTGCGGGCGCCTGCTCGAAGAACGGGTCTCGCGCGACCGCCTGCGTCGCGTGCTCGGCGGGCACAGGCGAGAGCGGCGTCGGCTCAGCAGCCGAGGCGAACGCCGCCGGTTCCGCGAGCGACGCGAACGCCGTGGGCTCGGCGAGAGATACGAACGCCGTGGGCTCGGGCACCGTGCCGAACGCCGCCGGCTGAGGGGTCGAGGCGGACGACGGGGCGGCCTGCTGCGGCCACACGAGCGGCGCGTGCTCAGCGCCGGGAGCCTGCGCGGGCGTCTCAGGCACGGGCGTCGCGACATAGGCACCCGGCGGCAGAGAGACCGCGGGCGTGCCCATCGGGGACACCGGAGAGCCCCCGTACGACGGCGCGACCCCGGCGGGGGCGCTGGCGACCGGTGGGACGAACGGCTGCTGAGCAGGCTGCTGCTGATAGGCCGACGGCTGGTGGGCGAGCTGGCCCTGCTGGATGAACGGATCTTGCTGGACGAACGGGTCCTGCTGGACACGCTGGTGCTGCTGGGCGAACGGGTCGTGCTGATCGAGCATCGCACCCCTGGACCGCGTGGCGGACGGGTCCGAGGACTCCCACGGCGACCCCCCGTACGCCACCGGTGCCACCGTGCTCATCGGAGCCCCTGCCCACAGCGGCATCGACTCGGGCTCGGCCAGCGGGCCGGTCCCCATGCTCGACCTCGCCAGGGTGGGCATCCGCCCCCGCTCGTGGTCGGGCTGGGCCAGGGAGAAGCCCAGCGTGCTCGCCCACGCCGGCGGCAGCAGCGTGCCCAGCACCGTGTGCCCGACACCGAACCCGAACAGCGCCGTGATCCGGTGCACGGCGACGATGCGCAGGTAGAGCCCGTAGACGTTCACGAGCGGGATGAAGAGGAGCACCACGTTCCAGCCCGGCCTGCCGCCTCGCTCCAGCAGCTCCATCTCGTTGACGATCGGCACCCACGCCTTCCACGCCTGGGAACGCATCTTGGCGAACACCCTGGCCAGCGCGGCGGCATACCAGCAGTACAGCCCGATCGACACGACCACGCTCAGCATGATCGAGATCACCAAGGCCGTGGCAGGTGGTGCTGCCTCGTACCCGCTCATCCTGACTCCCTCGTCGACATCGATGCCCGGCGGCCTGGACGGCCCGCGGGCGGCAGCGGCAGCGCCCGCACGATCGACCGAGGTCTCACCCAGGCCACGAACCGGCCCCACGGCGAGACCTCGGTGTGCAGCTGCGCCAGGTCCTGCTCGATCAGGTCCCACGCCTCTGCCCTGATCCCGGCGCCCGCCGGGGCAGAGCCGAACACGGCCTCGTCGACCAGCACCGCCAGCGCGGTCGCCCCCGGCCGCTCGCTGGCCGTGGCCGCCACCCGCCTGGTGGGCCCGGTCAGCGGGACGCCCAGGTCCAGGCAGCGGTCGCTCAGCTCGGCCCAGGCTCCCACCGCCGCGACCTCCGGGACCGGCGCTCGTGCTCGCCGCCACCGTCGCAACGCCTTGACCATCGGGATCGTCAGCAGCGGCATGAGGCTGAGCAGCAGCACCCCGAGCGTCAGCCCGACGGTCCGCAGCACCCCGAGCCACCAGACCTGGCGGCCCTGGTCACCGGTGTCGGTGGCGGTCGCACGCGCCGTCGAGTCCTGTGCGGCGTCAGGCGGCTGGACCACCTCGAGGTCGGGCTGCTGCACCTGGGTGGGGTTCTGCGGAGGCTCCTGGCCCTGGGTCACCGGTCGAGGCAGGTTCGTCCTCTGCGGGTCGGCGTCCATGGCCACCCACGCCCCACCGGTGGAGCGGACCTCGACCCAGGCCGCCAGGTGGGACCCGGTGCAGACCCTGTCGCACACCGGCAGCGACGGGTCGCCAGAGTCCAGCCGCACCCCCATCACCACCCGCGACTCGTACCCCAGGTACCGGGCCAGGAGCGCCACCGCCGTCGCGAACTGCTCGGCGTCACCGACCGCGGCCACCAGGTCGGCGTCCGACGCCGCCACACCGACCGCGTCCTGCTGGTTGTTCAGCTGGAGAAACAGGTCCTCGACCCGCGAGGTGGAGTGCCCCGCGTAGGCGGGCACCACCGTGAACGACGACGTCTGCCCCTCCAGCCACACCGAGGCGTCGGCGGAGTCCACCCAGTGGCTCAGGTACCCGCGGGCACGCAGCCTGTCGACCAGCGCGACGAGCCCCTCCCCCGTGCGCGGCTGCCCCTGGGCCTTCACCCAGGCGACCAGCTCGGGGTAGGCCTTGGTGTCCAGCAGCGAGACCTCCGCGGGGCGCCCCAGCGTGCCCGGCGAGACGGGCGAGGACGCGACCACGTACCTGTCGCCCGGGCGCAGACCGGGCTGACCGACCCCGGTGGTCGCCACGTTGATGGCCGACGAACCCCACGGCGAGACGTAGAACGCCGCCGCCAGCTGGTCAGCACGAGGCCCGGAGAACACCGGCGCCGCCACCAGCCCGTCCGGCACCGGCATCCAGACGCCCGAGGCCGCCTCGCCCATGGTCACCGTGGTGCGGCTCGCCGCACCGGCCGTCGAGACGCGCGGCAGACGCACGAACGTCCTGTCGGCCCCGCTGGTCGAGGTCGAGAAGTGCTGGCCGTCGTAGGCGTCCAGCACCGCGATCCGCAGCCTGTCGACCGGCTCGCCCGTCACGGTCACCGTGAACATCTCGGTCGCCGCAGCGTCACCGGAGAACGCGGCCCTGAAACCGTCGAGCGGGCTCGACGCCGCCTGCACCGCCAGCATCGGCTCGACGTTCTCCCGGACCGTGCGTCTGTCGGCCGCCGACGACACCAGCGGGGTCACCGCCACCGCCGCCATCACCGCGACCCCGACCAGCACGAACCCGGCCGTCGCGGGGCCGAGCGCCGCCAGGCTGAAGCGGCGGGCCCGGCGGCTCCCGCCCGCCGCCGAGGTCGCCATGGCCAGCGCCAGAGAGCGGCGCAGCCTCGCCCGGCCGACCAGCCAGGCCACCGTCACCATCACGAACACCGCACCGGGCACCGTGGTGCGCGCGTCCGGCAGGGTGAACGGGCCCCACGCCCACGCGGCGCCAGGCGTCACCGGGGTGAGGAGGCCCGCGAGCAACGGCAGCACACCCACCACCGGCACCGCCCACGGCGAGCGCCGGTCGGTACGGACGGCCAGCATGGTACCCAGCAGGCTCACCGCGATCGTCGCCGCGAGCCACGGGGCCAGCGACGCCTGGTAGTCCTCCACCGGCAGGCGCAGCGTCAGCAGCCGACGCCAGCCCAGCACCACCTCGGCGACCGCCTCCCCAGAACCCCGGACGATCCCGTCCAGCGAGGTCATCCGGTAGGGGACCGCGACCGGCACCGAGACCACGACATACAGCCCGAACGCGGCCAGAGCCGTCCACCAGCCCGACCAGCGAGCACGGCTGGCGACCAGCCCGAGCAGCACACCCAGCCCGGCGCCCACCCCAGCCACCAGCAGCAGGCGCTCGGTCTGGAAGACCGGCCACACCATCGCCGTGGCCAGGGCCACGGCGAGCAGCACGTAGACCACCCCGGCGGACGTCGCGCGCGCACGGCCGGCGCGCGAGGGCCGGACAGCCCCACCGCGCGGCGTCGTCCCAGCGCGCGCCATCACCCCAACGCTCCTCGAGCCAGCAGCCTGCCCAGGTCCCCGAGGGCCCCGACGGTGATGACGGTCATCGCGGCGGTGGCACGCACCGACGGTTCTCCGTCGATCTCGCAGCGCACCGCCACCGCCCGGGTGCTCGACGGCAGCGCCGCGCGGGCCGCGGCCAGCCGGGTCAGGTCAGGCTGAGAACCGGTCACCAGGAAAGCCATGGTCATGCCCGGGCAGGACTGCGCGGCCAGCACCGTCACGTCCTCGAGCCGGGTCGAGCGCGGGGTGGCCCGCAGCTCGCACGTGGCGTCGAGCAGCGTGCGGGCCGAGACCGACGGCAGGGAGCGGATCGCGACGGTCGCCCCCCGGGTGATCCGCGGCGGCTCCTCGCTCGTCGCCACGTACATGTCCCGTCCGTCACGGATGCCCTGGGAGGCCAGCGAGGCCGCGACCGAGATCGCGAGCTCGAGCTCGTCCTCGTCCAGGTAGTCACCGGCGTCCAGGCCCAGCAGCACCGCCAGGCGCGAACGGCGCGACTCCTCGTACTCGCGCACCATGAGCCGGCCCACCTTCGCGGTCGACTTCCAGTGCACGTGACGCAGCGAGTCGCCCGGGACGTACTCACGGATCGCGTGGAAGGCCAGGTCGGCGGCGACGATGTGGGTCGACGCGAGCCCCTCCAGGTCGTGCACCTCGCCCGTGCTGGTCGCCGGCAGGCCCACCGTCACCGGGTGCACGAAGATCGTCTGCGTGTCCGGCCAGCTCATCTCGCGACGCAGCAGCCCCACAGGGTCCGAGCGGACCAGGGTCATCGGGCCGACCTCGATCACGCCACGGCGCAGGGCCGCGATCCGCAGAGGCTCGGAGTGCCGTCCACCTGGACCCATCATCGGCACGTTCGCCTCGACCAGACCGTCACCGACCGGCACGTCGATGATCGCGGGCAGCGCCGGGCGGCGGCTGTCGTTGACCACCTCGACCGCACCGCCCACCTCGTGGCCGGCCACCACACGGTCACGGTCCAGGCGCAGGTGCACCAGGTAGCTGTGCCCGCCGAGCATGAAGGGCGTGGCGCCGAGGAGCAGCACCAGCCCGCCCACCAGCAGGAACCACCCCAGCGCCCACCCGGCCACCGGCCCGGCCAGCGCACCCACCACGAGGCTCGCGACCACCATCCAGCCGGCCGCGGTGAGCGTCTCGCGCACCTGGCCCCACACCGCCCGCGCACGAGCACGCACCGCCACCGCGAGACGCCGCACGTGAAAACGCAGCGCCGCGCCCGACCCTCGCTCGGCCACCACGCGGGTCACCGTCGCGGCGCGGGTGTGCGTCGCGGTGGAGCCCCACGTGTCCGTGATCTCCAGACGGGTGTCCGTGTCCCGTGGGTCGGCCTTCATCGTCACTCAGCCTTCATCGTCACGCGGCGCCGTTCTCCACAGGCACCGGGACGTCGAGCAATATCTGCGCGATGACCTCGCTCGCGGTCACCCCGTCGAACTCGGCCTCCGGCTCCAGCACCAGACGGTGGGCGAACGCCGGCTCGACCAGGTCACGGACGTCGTCGGGCACCACGTAGCCGCGACCGTGCGCCGCCGCCCACGTGGTCGCCAGCTTCGACAGCGCGATGGCCCCGCGCACGCTCACGCCCAGACGCACCTCGCTGGCGGCGCGCGTCGCGTTGACCAGGCGCACCATGTAGTCCAGCAGCAGGGGGTTGACGAACACCGTCCTGGCGATCTCGCCCATCGTCACCATCATCGACGCCTCGATCACCGGGGGCACCGGGCCGCGCGGGCTCGTGATCCCCTGGAGGATGCGCACCGTCGAGGCGTCGTCGGGGTAGCCGATCGCCGTCTTGATCATGAACCGGTCCAGCTGGGCCTCCGGCAGCCGGTAGGTGCCCGACTGCTCGATCGGGTTCTGGGTGGCCAGCACCAAGAACGGCGAACCCACCGGACGGGTCACCCCGTCGACGGTGACGTTGCCCTCCTCCATCACCTCGAGCAGCGCCGACTGCGTCTTGGGGCTGGCACGGTTGATCTCGTCGGCCAGCACCACGTTCGCGAACACCGGGCCGGCGTGGAACTCGAACTCCCCGTGCTTCTGGTCGTAGACGCTGATCCCGGTCACGTCACCGGGAAGCAGGTCCGGGGTGAACTGGATCCGGGTGGACGTGCCGTGGATGGTCTGGGCGATCGTCCTGGCCAGGGCCGTCTTGCCGGTGCCCGGGTAGTCCTCGAGCAGCACGTGCCCGCCGCTGATCGCCGTGGCCAGCACCAGCTCGACGACGTGCCGCTTGCCGAGCAGGGCGAGCTCGACGTTGTCCGCCAGGGTCGAGAACGTCTCGGCGAACCATGCTGTCTGTTCGGGTGAGATGGTCATGTGCTGCTTTCCGATCGCGGCCGGCCAGGCCGAACCTAGGGGATTGCGCAAACGTTGTTGGTCCTCGTGAGGGAAGCCAGCCCCGTGTACGGGGTACCGGCTCGCCAGTCGAGCCGCCACACGGACCCGTTCTCGTCTTCCGTCAGTGTGACGTCAGCCGAGTCTCTCGCCGCCGGCGGGGAGAAGCTGAACGGGTCGTTCCCAGGGCTGCACGTCACCGCGACGGTGGCCCGGGCCTGGCCCGACGGTGTGATCTCCCGGACCTCCGAGCAGGCGTTGGGGTGGACGTTGCTGCACTGGCGCGCCAGGATCGTGCCCGGCACGGTCCTGTTCCCCCAGCCAGGCCAGCCGTCGAAGTCACCGCGCCACGACGCGCCTCCGTCGAACGAGTACTGCACCGACGCTCCCGCCACCGCCGTCAGGCTGGGGCGTTCACCCAGGTTGTAGGTGAACGTGATCCTGTTGCCCTGCTGGTCGACGTTCGGGGTCGTGCTGATCGAGTACCGAGCCGTACCCTCCGGGGGCCCGGCTGTGAAGATCACCAGCGGCGAGCCGCCGACCTGACCGCCAGCACCACCGAAGCCGTTGGTGCCGCAGACCCAGAACCAGTACTGCTGGTTGTTCTCCAGCCCGGCGAACGTCGGCGACGCCTGGGTGTGGACGCCACCACCGACCAGCACACCAGACTCCGAGCACGTCACCCCGGCGGTGGTCGAGCGCCCGTAGGTCAACGAGGTCCCGAGGGTGCTGCCGTTGGCGTCGATCCCGGCACCCGCGACAGTCACCGTGGTCGGGGTCGGCCGTGTCACCGACCCGACGCTCACCTTGGGAGAACCGGCCACCAGCACCGACACCTGCCTGGTGACGCCACCGCCGTCACCGCCCCTCGGTGGTCCGGCCTGGTTCACCGGGGTCACCGAGACCGTCTGCGGCCCGACCGGCATGTTCACGAGGACGACGGTCACCGGACCGTCCTCACGGTCGAACGTCCCGGGCTGCCCCTCGATGCGGAACCTGTTGGTGTCAGGGCTGGAGGTGATCGACACACGGACCACACCCGTGGCCTCGGTGGTGCGGCCCGCGACATAGACAGGCTCCGCGCTCACCGAGTGGATCGTGGGCGCGTCGTAGGCCCACACGGTGACGGGGGTGGTGTCCTCAGACTCTCCGACCGCGTTGCGCACCCGGGCGGTGAAGGTGTGCTGCTGGCCGTTGTTCAGCGAGCTGACGGTGCAGCGGTACGTCCCGGCACCGGAGGGGACGCACGCGTCGGAGACCCTGCGGCCACCCTCGTAGATCGCCGCGCCGCTGACCGCCGGGTGCGCCTGGTTGGCCGCCCCCAGCGTCACGTCGAGGGTCACGCTGTCCGCGGAGTAGTCGGCCAGGGTCAGGCTCTGCGGGCGGGGCGGGAAGCCCTGGACATCGAGCAGCAGCAGCCCAGGGCCAGGCCGGCCCTGGGCGTCGATCACCGTGAACGCCACCTGGCACGTGCCCCCGGCCGGTTTCGGGTCGGCCGGCCAGGTCGCCGTGATCGCACGGGTGTCGGCCGCCCGCACCGTCGCCACCGAGCACTCGGCAGCACCGGCGCCGAGGTGCGCCAGGGTCAGGCCGCCGTCGAGCTTGCCGGCGAAGGGGTCGTGCTCACCGGGCACGCCCACCACGGGGATCGTGCAGCTGGACTGCCTGCTCACGTCGCAGGAGGCCGACACCGTCGCACCACGCGGGGTGTCGGGCGACGCCTGGCCGACGACGAGCTCGATGGTCGAGCTCAGACCGCCGTACGACGTCATCGTGACGTTCACCGTCGCCCTGGTGCCCGGCACCGACCGCGCCGAGGCCGTCACCCGCAGCGTCGAGCCGTCCTGGGACATCTCGAACGCGGGAGAGGTCATGTGGGTCTGGTAGACCAGCCTCGACTCGTCGCCGACCCGGCCGCCCTCCCAGGACGTCATCGACCGCAGGTCGATCGTCTCGGTGCTGCCCGGCGGGACGGTGCGGCTGAGCGACGACAGCTGTGGCTGCGGCGCCTTGGGGGCCACCCTGATCGCCACGAACAGGTCGGTCCACGTCGTCTGCCCGGCCAGCCGCACCCGCACCACGCAGGTGTCGGACCACGGCGCCCCGTTGCCGGCCCGGTAGGTGAGCCCGTTCGCGCCGTCACGGGTGCAGGACGCCTCGGGCCGCTGCACCGGGAACGACGCGACGTCCGCCACCTGGAGCGTGTCACCGGTGGCGAGCGCCACCCAGCCAGACAGGGGGATCTTGACCGTGCCGCCCTCCTCGACCTCCACGACCTTCGCGTCGGGGCTCGGAGAGACCCGCATGTCGTCGAAGGCCGGGATGCGCAAGAATCCGTAGGCGCTCACCTCGCGCCCCGTGCGGTCGGTGCCGGTCAGCCGGAACGGCACCAGCTCGGCACCGCTCGGCAGAGGGCCCGAGATGCGCGTGCCGGAGACCGTGTACCGGTCGGCCGCACGACCCCAGACCGACAGCGTCAGACGCGACACGTCACCGGCCGGCCAGACGACCTTCCCCGCCACCACGTCGACACCGGTGCGGGACAGGTCGGCGCGCTGCGCGGCGGTCACCACCGTGTCGCGCACGACGGGCGTGTCCGGGTTGGAGCCCGCGGTGACCTCGACCACCAGCAGACCCTCCGCGGTCGAGCCGGTGGCCGACGACCTCACCGTGTACACGTAGGAGTGCGTGCCGAGCACGTCGCCGGCTCTGACCGTCACCCGGCCGTCGGCCATCGTGCTCGTGTCGAGCAGGCCCTCCAGCCGGGCCCGCTCGGGGTTGTTCTCGGTGCTCGGGGCGTCAGGCCGGACGGCTGTGATCGTGAGCCGACCACCGGACGGGTCACGGTCGTTGAGCAGAGGCTCGATCACCGCGGGCTCAGGGTCGCCGGCCCTCAGCCGTACCCGGTCGGTGTAGGCGACCGGTGCGGCGCCAGAGTCGGCGGGCATCACCGCGACGCGCACCGTCCCGGTGCCCTCCGCCCCGCCCGGGTCTCGCACCCGGTAGGCGAACGTGACCTGCCCACCGCCGGCCGGTGCGGCCGGGGCCTGGAAGACGATCGCGTCACCGGTGTCAGCGATGCTCGCCGCCCCGTGCCCGGCCGGCGGCTGGTCCACACCGACCAGGGCCACCGGGTCACCGTCCGGGTCGGCACCGAACGGCCGGTGCGGGATGTGCACGATCTGCCCCGCGGGCACCCGGGCCACCAGCGACGGAGGTGTCGGGTCGCGGTTCACCCCGACCGGGACCACCGTCACCTGCACCGTCGAGGTCGCCAGCGCCTCCGGGTACCCGGCGATCGAGACCGAGTACCGCAGCTGGTAGCTGCCAGGCTGGTCGGGCGCCACGTAGCGCAGGGTGTTGCCCGAGGTGAAGATCATCTCCCCCGCCGCGCCCGACCCGACGACCTCGGGGCTGAGCTGGAGCTCGGCACCACCGGGCGCCACGTCGTTCGCGGTCACCGGGATGTCCACCTGGGCACCGGCCCGCACCGTCACCGCGTCGGGCACCGCGATGGGCGGCTGCCCGAACACGCTCGGCACCAAGAACACCGCGACGGTGCCCGTGGTCGACAGGCTCGCCCCGTCGCTGACCGTGACCGTGACCGTGCCGACCAGCCCCGGCTGGTCGCCCTGGGTGCTGCCCCGCAGCCGCAGCAGCGACCCGTCGACCACGTCGACGCCGAGCCTCGTCTCCTCGTTCGCGGTCTGGCCCGTGGCCTGGGCGAGCACCAAGACGCGGTCAGAGGTCGTGTGCACCGCCGCCAGCACGTCGACCGTGGTGTCCTGGTGGCTGCGGACGAACGCCGTCATCGGGGCCATCGAGAGCGTCGACGCACCCTCGGGGCAGCTGATGCGCAGCAGCGCCGACTTCTCCGCACCGGTCACCTCGTCGTGCACGGTGTAGGTGATCTGGTGCTGGCCCAGCCGGCGCGGGGTCACCGAGAGTGTGCCGTCGGCCGGATTGGTGACCACGTCGAGCGCGTCGGCCGACGCGGCCGACGGCACCGCGTCGACGAGCCGGTACGAGCCCGACCCGCTGCGCACGTGGTCGGCCACCGTCATCGTCGCTGGCGTGTCCTTGCCCGTCACCAGCGCGACGGCCTCGAGCTCGAGCGTCGGTGACGAGGTGACCTGCACGTTCAGCGCCCTCGTGGCCTCTTGGCCACGAGAGTCCGTCACCGTGAGGGTCACCTGCTCCGACGCCGACGACCCGTTCGGGTCGGTGTGGTGGATGGTCAGGGTGCCGTCAGAGGCGGCCACCACCTGCAGCGGGGCGGACTGGTCCTCGACCAGCGCCGAGGAGAGCACGAACGGGTCACCCTGCGGGGACACCCACGCGTCCAGCACCCTCACCCGCACGGTGCCGCCGGGCGCGAGGCTCGGCGTCGGCCAGGTCTGGGTGCACTGGTCGACCCCGCACCACTCCGGTGCGGCGCTGGCCGACTCCTCGACCACGACGAGGGTCACCGTCGCCGGCTCCGAGAAGTCCGTCCCGTCGGTGACCTGATAGGTGAAGGTCGCCGACCCCGCGGTGGCGGTCACGCGAGCCACCAGCAGCTGGTCGTTGTCGGTCAGGGTCAGCTCGGCGAACCCGGGGTCGGACAGCGGGCTGATCGAGTCCGGCACGATGGTCAGCACGTCGCCGGAGTTCGGGTCGTGGTCGTTGAGCAGCACGGGCAGGCGCACGTGCTGCCCGGGACGCACCCCGAAGGTGTCGTCGACGGCGACCGGCGGCATCTGCTCGGTGACCTCGGTGACCTTCGCGGTCCCGGTGGTCGTGGTCTCCTGGTCGATGCGCGACCACTGGCTCACGGGGATCGCCGTGCCGTCCGGCACGGTCCACATCAGCCCGGTGCCGGTCTCCTGAAGCACCGCCCTGTCGCCGTTGGTGGCGATCACCGGGTGCGGCTGCTGCTGGGTGTCGATCCCCCCGTCGGCGACGGCGAGCGGACGTGTCGCGCTGTGGTCCGAGGTCCACATCTGCCCGCCGGTGGGCGTCAGCCACGCCGCGACCACCACGCCGTCGTTCATCACGACCGGCCGGGCCGGGGTGCCCCTGGCCTGGACCACGCGGTTCACGCTGCCAGACCGCACGTCGATCTCGAGCAGACCGTCGCCGTCGGCCACGTAGACGGACCTGCCGTGGTCGCCCGAGGACTCCAGCCTCGCGTCAGCCCCGAGCTCCACCCGGATCGGCGAGGTGTGGGCCGACGTCCAGACCCGGCCCCCGTCGGCGTCGAGCATCACCCAGCGGCCCGAGATCAGGGCGAGCTGGACGTCGCTGTCCTTCGCCGGCGCCGCGGCGACGGTGACCGGCCCGGAGACCAGCGCGCCGGTGCTCGCGTCGAGCAGCCGGACGGCCCTCTCAGCCGCCGAGTACACCGCCACCCGGCCCTCGGCGTCGATGGTCGCCGCGGTGGCCGCGTACTGGGTGGTCGCCGTCGGGTCGGCCGCCGGGTCGGGCTCCAGCCGGGTCGGCGGAGCCTCCACGTCGCTCAGGGTCCCGGCCCAGACCGCGCCCACGTCGGTGCGGTACAGCACGCGGTCGCCCGCGGCGGCCACGGCGACCGTCCCGTCAGGCGTCGTCACAGACCCGGGGGCGTGCTCCTGACCGGCGCTCAGGTCCGTCGGCACAGCCGGGTCCACCGACCACAGGGTGCGCAGCCCCTGGGTGAGCACCGCCGCCGACGACCCGTGCTGGACGACCGCCGACGGGTCCTCGACCGTCCGCACCGTGTCGATCTGAGCCAGGTCGGTGTCGAAGCGGGCGTACTGGCCGGCGTCCCGGACCACCCACACCGAGGACTCGACCCGCGAGGTGCGCTGGGCGTCGTACCCCTGGGCGACCACCGCGCCGACGACGACAGCGCCGACGAGAACCCCGGCCGCGACACCCTGCACCGGGAACCTGCGCCGAGCCCGTGTCGTGCTGGTGATCATCGCAGCACCCCAGACCAGACGACGGCGAGAACCCCGAGACCGAGCACGACGGCGCCCGCGAGCGCCCCGAGCAGCACCGGGCGCCACGACGCCCGACGAGGCCCGGCGAGCACCAGCCCGTCACGGTCGACGGCCTCCGGCGCCATGCGCTCCGCCCGGGCCTGACGGCGCCCACGGGCGCGGACGCTGGAGACCACCGGGCCACGGGCCGAGGCGTCGTCGAGGTCGACAGGCGCGGCCCCGCGCGCCCAGTCGGCGGACGGCACGTCGACCGGGGTCGGCACGAGGCCGGACTCGTACTGGGCCCAGCGGAGCTCTTCGGCGAGCGCGAGCATCGACGGCTGACGCCGCGACGGGTCGCGCGTCATCGCCCGGGTGAGGATCTCCTGCACCTTCGTCGGCACGTCGGGGCGCTCGAGCGGCGTCGGGCGACCGTGCACGATGCGCTGCATCATCTGCTCACGAGAGTTCTTGGCGCGGTCGGGCAGCTCGAACGGCGCTTTCCCGGCCAGCAGCGTGTAGAGCGTCGCGGCCAGGCTCCACACCTCGGCGGCCACCGAGCCGGCGACCTTCTCCTGGAGCACCTCCGGCGAGCTCCAGGGGATGGACATCGCGACGGTCTCCAGGCGCTTGCCGCCGCCGACCGCCGTGGCGATGCCGAAGTCGGCCAGCACCGGGGTGCCCAGGGTGGTGACGAGGATGTTCGACGGCTTGATGTCGCGGTGCAGCACCCCTGAGCGGTGCGCCATCTCCAGGGCGCTGGCCACCCGCACGCCCGCGTCCAGCACCTCGCCCACGGGCAGGGGCGCCCGCTTGGCCTTCGCGCCGAGGGTGTCGGGACAGTGCTCCATGACCAGGTAGGGGCGGCCGTCAGAGGAGATCGACGCGTCGTGGATGGTCACCACCGCCGGGTGGGCGGAGAGACGGGCCAGGACGTCGGCCTCGGCGTTGAACGCACGACGCGAGGCGGGGTCGGTCAGCTCGGCGGCGAGAACCTTGACCGCGACCACACGGCGCGGCATGTTCTGCTCATAGCAGAACACGTCGGCGAAGCCACCGGTACCCAGGGGACGGATATAGGTGTACCCCGCGATCACGGGCGCACGGCCCCCGACCCTTCGGGCCACTGGTCGTACCTCCCCGGCAGTCTCGGCGTGCGAGCGCGCCCCACGGCGCGGCATACGCTTGCTAGCCCGGTGCCGCGGCGCGCACCGGGTACGTCACAGTGCCGCCTCTTCATCGGCCTACCCACGGTAGCGACCCGATCACGTTCCTTGGTACCGGTTTGCCAGGATTCACCTCTTTGGTCCACATCTTGGCTGGTCACAGCTCACCAGAGTGGAGGCGTCCGACCGACGAGCATGACCCGCCCCAGAGGGCGGGCCCTGTGGAGACGGCGGGGCCCGGTGGGATGATGTGACCATGAGCACGTCGGCATCGCTGAGCCTCGACCCCCTGGAACGTCTGAGGGCGGGGCTGCTGCGACGGTTCAGCGCGAGGTGCGCGGTCCCGATGCTCTCCTCCGGGCTCGGCTCGGCGATGGCCACCGAGCTCACCGGGTCGCTGCTGCTGCTCACCACGATCGACCAGGACGGCGGCGAGCCTCGCCGCACCCCGCTGGGCTACGCCGTCGCCGACGGCGCGGTCGTCGTGATGGCCGGCGACAACCAGGCCGGCTGGTTCCGCAACGCCCTGGCCGACCCTCGGGTCGAGGTGGTGCTGCCAGGCACCAGGGTGCGAGGCTCCGCGTCGCTGCTCACCGACCGGGCACGGCGTCGCGCGGCTCTGCGCGCGCTGCTCGGCGCGGCGCCGTTCGCCTCGATGATGGTCGGTGAGGTCGACCTGGACGACGACACCGCGCTGGACGAGACCGGCGAGCGCTTCCCGATCCTGGCGATCACCCCGACCGCGATCCTGCCGGGCCCCTTCGACCCGGGCGGCTGGGCGCCCCGCGTCAACACCTGGCTGCTGCTGGTCGCCCTCCCCTCGGCGGTCGCCGCGGCTGTGGGGTTCGCCGTCTCCCGCCTCGCCCGCCGCCGCTGACCCGTCACCGCTGGCCTGCCACGGCAGGGCGGTGCGGGGTCAGACGGTCGAGGGTGCGACAGCGTCGGGGCCACCGGCCAGGAGGGCCCGGAAGCCGTCCTCGTCCAGGACGGGGCGGCCCAGCTCACGGGCCTTGGTCTCCTTGGAGCCGGCGTTGGCACCGACGACGACGTAGTCCGTCTTCTTCGACACCGAGCCGGCGGCCTTGCCGCCTCTGGACAAGATCGCCTCCTTGGCCTGGTCGCGGCTGAACCCCTCGAGCGAACCGGTGACCACGACGGTCAGGCCCTCCAGGGTGCGTTCGAACGACTCGTCGCGCTCGTCGGCCATCACCACCCCGGCGCGCGCCCAGCGGGTGACGATGTCACGGTGCCAGTCGCCCTCGGGTCCGGTGAACCAGCCCACGACCGACTCGGCGATCACCGGGCCGATCCCCTCCACGCCCGACAGCCGCTCGACGGCCTCGGCGCGGCGGGAGCCGTCGTCGGGCAGCGGGTCGGCACCGATCGACCCTCCGACCACGAGCGCCCACAGCGCGGCCATCGACCCCAGCTCGGTCGCGAGCGCCCTCGACGCGGCGGGTCCGAGGTTGCGGACCGAGAGCGAGACGAGGACGCGCCACAGCTCTTTGGTCTTCGCCGCGTCGAGCTGGTCGAGCAGGGTGATCGCGTTCTTGGAGGCCTCGTGCTCGGCGAGCACACGTCCTTCCGCCTCCGCCTCGGCCAGCGCGGCCCGGGTGTGCTTGAGCATCTTCCGGAACGGGGCCCGACGTCGGGTCTGGCCGTCGTCGTCGGTGCGCGGCAGCCCGGTCTCCGGGTCACGCACCACCACCTCGACCCCGGCGAGCAGGTCCAGGCTGTGGCGGCGCACCTGCTCGCGCACCTCGTCCGGGGCGTCGAGGCGGTAGCCCACCAGGTCGAACAGGGCGGCCTCGTTGGGCACGGGCGGGGTCGCGGGCACCTCCGGCTGCGTCAGAGCCGCCGCGGTGACCTCCCCCAGCGCCTCGATGTCCAGGCCTCCGCGTGACCCGATGTGCTCGACCCGTCCGCGCACCTGGGCCGGGCACGCTCTGGCGTTGGGGCAGCGCAGGTCCACGTCGCCCTCACGCATCGGACGCAGCGGGGTGCCGCACTCCGGGCACGTCGTCGGCATGACGAACTCCACGCGCGGCACGTCGTCGTCCTCACGCGCCGGCGCCGGCCCGAGGATCTCCGGGATGACGTCACCGGCCTTGCGCAGCACCACCACGTCACCGATGCGGACACCTTTGGCCTTGACCACGTCCTGGTTGTGCAAGGTGGCCTGGCGCACGGTGGACCCGGAGACGAACACCGGCTCCATCACCGCGTACGGGGTGGCCCGCCCGGTGCGGCCGACACCGACCTTGATGTCCAGCAGCCGGGTGTTGACCTCCTCGGGCGGGTATTTGTAGGCGACGGCCCAGCGCGGGGCGCGGCTCGTGGCGCCCAGGGCCCGCTGGGCGGCGAGCTCGTCGACCTTGACGACGAACCCGTCGACCTCGTGCTCCATGTCGTGGCGGCGCTCGCCCTGCGCCGCGACCGCCGCCTGGACCTGTGCCAGGGAGTCGAGCACCTGGGTGTGCGAGGAGGTCGGCAGCCCCCAGGCGGCGAGCAGGTCGTACACCTGGGACTGGCGGGTGAGGGCGCCGTGCGTGCCGTCCGGCCAGCGCGGCGCACCACGTCCCCAGCGCAGGGCGCCGAGCCCGTGGGCGTACATCCGCAGCGGCCGGGTCGCGGTGACGCGCGGGTCCTTCTGCCGCAGCGACCCGGCGGCGGCGTTGCGCGGGTTCGCGAACGGGGCCTTGCCCGCCGCGACCTGGGCGGCGTTGAGCTCGCCGAACTCCCGGACGGGCAGGAACACCTCCCCGCGCACCTCCAACAGCTCGGGGTGGTCGGCCGGGTCGCCCGCGAGCACCTGCGGGATCGTGGCGATGGTCCGCACGTTCAGCGTGACGTCCTCGCCGGTGCGCCCGTCACCCCGCGTCGCCGCTCGCACGAGCCGCCCGTCCTCGTAGAGCAGCGCTATGGCCAGCCCGTCGATCTTCAGCTCGCACAGCCAGTGGACCTGCTCCCCCTCCAGGTCCCGCTCGACGCGCTCCGCCCACGCCGCCAGCTCGTCGGTCGTGAACACGTTGTCCAGCGACAGCATCCGCTCCACGTGCGCGACGGTGGCGAAGTCTGTGGAGTACGTGCCCCCGACCCGCTGCGTCGGCGAGTCCGCGCTCACCAGCTGCGGCCAGTCCGCCTCGAGCCGCTCCAGCTCGCGCACCCGTGCGTCGTAGTCGGCGTCCGAGGCCGTCGGCGCGTCCTTGACGTAGTAGGCGAACTGGTCGGCCTCGATGCCCGTCACCAGCTCGCTCCACCGCCGCCGGGCGTCGACAGGCACGCTCTGAGGTTCGCTCACACCCCCATCTTGGCGGACACCTGCCGTCCACGGCTGCCGTAGTCAGCGACACAGTTGCCACGCCTCCATGAAGCCAAGCCGTCCAGCCCACCTGATCCGCGGCGGCGAGCCGACACTCTCTCACCCACAAACTCCCTTGACAGAGAGAGAGAGAGAGAGGATTCCGACAAGCTGCAGTCGCAGGGCTGTTTTAGTTAGCCTCGACAAGGAGAGAGATGCTTTCAAATTCTTCTTCCGCCATCCGCATCCGACACGAAGGCCTGCTCCGGATCATTCTTCGGAGCAGACGGACTTTCGTTGCCACGCTGTGGCTCCTCGGGGGCAGCCAGTTTCTTCGAGGAAAATATCCGAGGAAACGGATCGACTGGTTCCTGAACGTGTTCTTTGCGGACGTCGATCTTGAGACGGGGCAGCTCGGCCGTGCAAGTTGGCAGCGCATCCTCTCGGGACTCGGCGGCGCCTCTGCAGACGAAGCGTTCGGATCAGGGTTCTACCGCCATATGCGAGAGTATCTAGCCTCGGACAAGGAGCGCAGATCCTACTTCGCAGAGCTCGCTCGATCTTTTCTCCTCAACGAGATCCACCGCGAGCTCCTTCCGAAGGACCGCAGGGTCACCGCGGTGACTGTCGACGTGACACAACGATGCAACATTACGTGCACTCACTGCTTCGCCAACTCAGGACCGACAAAGACGAAGACTCTTGACACCGAAAAGGCGATCGACTTCATCCGCGAAGCGGTGGACCGTGGCGGCTGTCGCTTCATTGCCATCCTCGGTGGCGAACCTCTTTTGGAGACCAACCGTATCATACAGATTGCGGAAGCGTTCCCCTTCATGCCGATCGTCGTCTTCACTAACGGGAGCCTTGTCACCGACAAGACTCTCGCGAAGCTCAAGGAGCGCAGGAACCTTTCTTTCTTCGTCAGCATGGAAGGCTTCAGAGAGCTGACGGACGACATCCGTGTCTCACGTTCGTTCGACTGGGCAGACAAGGCGCTCGACTCGCTGCGTCGCAGCGGGCTCGTGTACGGCGTCTCTGTCACCGCCAACAAGCTCAACTACCGAGAGATCGTCTCAGATGATTTCGTCAGGTATCTGGAAGACAAGGGCTGCATGTTCACCTGGATCTTCGACTACAAACCTCTCGGGCGCGCAGCAGCGAGCGAAAAGATGTCGGGACTTCCTGTAGGCGAAGAAGAACGCGAGCACATCAACCAGGCCGTGGCGACGATCAACAAGCGTGCCAGGTTCGTCTTCATCAACACCGAGGCAGACCCGGCCCTGATCGGCGGGTGTCCCGCCCATCGCGGCGTCTACGTGCACCTGTCATGCGATGGCTACGTCACACCGTGCATCGCCGTCCGCTACTACAACCCCAAGGTCAATATCGACGACATGACCTACGATGAGATCATGGAATCTAGTTTTCTGGCGGACTTCAGAAGTATTGGCCAAGGAGAGGGATGCCCAAGTAAATATCACCCTGAGGACTTCGCCAGATGGCGGGAGGGTCATGCTGCCTGCGAGTTGTATGCGGATGACAACACGGTCAGCCTAGGGATCCCTGCGCGCCGCGAGAGCCGCTAACGCCTGTCTGACGAATCAGTTCAGCAACCTGCGATGAAAAATCGCCCCTTGCAAGAGAGTGACTCCGGGAACGCTGATCGAAGAAATTCGTGGATAACCGCAGGGTCGGCCGCCTGGGCAACATCGACTATTGTGCTGGGCCTGATGCCTGGGTGGTCGCTCGCGAGCAACCTCATCGCGACCGGGCTGATGATCCTTGCAGGCGTTCTCTTCTCCTACTTCCGCCCTGGAGGCCTGAGTGACCCAGCCCGAGGCCGACGCCGCTGGGTCTGGCTCCTGGCTGTTGTCAGCCTGGCTGGCTATCCGACGGCTCTTGCTCTGGTGGCCACCACCCGACTCACCGGGTGGGCAGAGCTCATCGTATTGACTGTGTCCGCTACTGCGACCGTGACGACATTGCTCGTTGCCGGAACCAAACTTCGCGCACCACAGGCACTCCAGGTGACGACCTCCGCGCTGGGTGGTGTTGCGGTGTTGATGTGGGGCATGTCTTGGCTGTCCGAACGATCATTGTTAGGCGGCTTGGCGCTGCTGCTGTGGGGTATCGCCCTGCTGCTGCTCGGCCTGGCGTTGCTGCATAGATTTCGAACCTTGTGGGATCTGGCCTTGCTGGCTGGAGGAATAGCGACCATCGGAATCACGGTGCCGCCATGGGAAACGTCTCCGCTTCACCTTATCGCGCTGGCGCTCTGGATCTTAGCACTGCTTCTCTGGGCGATCGCCCTGTTTCGAGATGAGTGGACTTTAAGAGGCTGCTCTCTACTACCAGCAGGTGTCGCCATCCTGCTGTGGGGTGCGTTGCTCCTGCAGCACGGATGGAAGTTGCAGGCGACGGCGGTTATGCTGTGGGGTTCCGTAGTATTGTTGGCGAGTGCGGCAATACTGTCTAGAACTCGGACGCTGTGGGGCGTCTCCATGATAGTTGGAGCCCTCGCAGTGTCGCTGTGGGGAACAGCGCTGCTCCTAGGAGAAATCTCTTTCTTGCGCGACGGATGGGTCCTGCTGGGTGCGGCGATGCCGCTGGGCGGCGTGGCGATGTTTCTTGGCGGCCTGGCGCTGCTGTTCGACAAGACAGGAATCTCGACCCTTTGGCGTACCGTAGGACGACAGTTTTTAAATTGGCTGAACGAGCGAACCGACTAGAGAGCGCTTCTGACTCGCAAGTCCGGGCACCGAAGGTAGCGTTGGAAGCAGCAGGGGAATTTCGCTAAGAACCTTATATGCTGTACACCGTTGACGAAGCATCCTCGCGGGAGGCGACAAGATGACCTTGGAACGAGCAGAGCTGGACGCTGACGGCAGACAGGAACGACCTCGCCGGGTGCTGGAACTCGTTGACCAGCAACCCCCTATCGATGCCGATGCCCTGCCCGACTCAGCGGCACTGGTACGCGACGACCGGTCGCGGTAACTGTCGCCGCAGGACTCATCATGTTCAGCGCCAGGGGTCGAGGGTCGGGACACTGAGGGTGACGAAGTGCTTGGTGTTGCGGGTCACGACGATCAGGCCGTGGGCAGCGGCGACGGAGGCGATGAGGGCGTCGTCGTACGGGGCGTGCTCAAGACCGACGAACCGGCCTAGGACGCGGGAGGCGGCGAGGTCGAACCCGAGCACCCGGTCGGAGAACGCTGGCAGGACGTGGTTGTCGAACCAGCGGCGCAGCACCGCACCCTGGTCCGGGTCAGAGCGTTCCTTCTTCGCGATGCCACGTTCGATCTCAGCGATCGTGAAGGCCGTGGTGTACAGGTCGGTCACCGGCACTGATCGCACCCATGCTTCGACGGCAGGGTTTCGACCGAGCACCCGCAGCGCAGAGATCACGTTGGTGTCGAGGAGGTAGGTCACAGCTCGGCATCCCTGGCTCGCAGACCGAGGCGCTCCGGCTCGAAGTCGAGGCCGTCGTCAGGCACCGCGAGCAGGTCGACCAAGGTCACCGGGTCGCTGGCGAGCGCGTCTGCGACGATCTGGCGCACCTCGGCCTCCACCGACCTGCCGCGCGACGCCGCCCGAGCGCGCAGGGCGGCCTTGGTCCCGTCCGGCAGGTTCCTGATCACCATCTGTTCCACCAGCGCACCCCCCACCAGGCTCTCCTCAGATATCATCACCACGATATCACTCCTTGATCGCTGGCTCCCAGGCTGTCCTGATGATCCTGCCAGCGCCAGGACCGCCCTCGGTTCGCCCTGTGGATATCTCTGCTTCCGGCGCATCTCGGCAGGTCACAAGAATCACGCTCGATGCTGGGCAGGGGTCAGGTCTTGGTGGAGGCGGTGGTGATGACGGCCTGGACCAGCACCCTGTCGTCGTCGTAGCAGACCACCGACTGGCCTGCGGCCACGCCACGGATCGGGGCGTCCAGGCGTACCTCGACGCCGGTGCCGGTCGGGGTCACGGTGCCTGGCACGGGGGTGGCGTGGGCGCGTACCTGGACCAGGCACGAGGCGGGCTGGGGCGAGACGAACCAGACCGGGGCGGAGGCCGTCAGCGCGGTCACGTCCAGCGCCTCCGCCGGGCCTACGACCACCTGGCGTCGCACCGGCTCGACCGCGAGCACGTACCGGGGGCGACCGTCGGGGGCGGGGCGGCCCAGGGCCAGGCCGCGGCGCTGGCCGACCGTGAAACCGTAGGTGCCCTCGTGGTGGCCGACGACGTTCCCCTCGGTGTCCACCACGTCGCCCGGCTGGGGTCCGAGGCGTCGGGAGAGGAAACCTGAGAGGTCGCCGTCGGGGACGAAGCACAGGTCGAAGGAGTCCGGCTTGGTCGCCATCGGCAGGCCACGGGCCGCGGCCGTCGCGCGCACGTCGTCCTTGCTGGCGATCTCCCCGAGGGGGAGCAGCGTGCGGGCGAGGCGCTGCGGGCCAGCGACGGCCAGCACGTAAGACTGGTCCTTGGCCACGCACACCGCACGCCGCAACGTCCCGTCGGGGCTCGTGCGCGCGTAGTGCCCGGTGCACACCGCGTCGAACCCCAGCGCCTGCGCGCGGGAGGCGAGCTCGCCCAGCTTGATCGTGTCGTTGCAGCGCACGCACGGGTTGGGCGTGCGCCCGGCGGCGTACTCGGCGAGGAAGTCCTCGACCACCACCCCGGCGAACGTCTCGGAGAGGTCCCAGACCTCGAGCTCTATGCCGAGCACCTCGGCGGCGCGGCGGGCGTCGAGCGCGTCGTCGGCGCTCCAGCAGCCTTGCCCGTCCGCCGCCGGAGCGCGTGACAGCGCCAGGTGCACCCCGACGACGTCATGCCCGGCCTCCACAGCCAGGGCAGCGGCGACCGCGGAGTCCACTCCCCCGGACAGGGCGGCGAGCACCCGCATCAGCCGACCACCACGACCCCGGTGCGCGAGCGCACCCAGGCGGAGGCATCCAGATCACAACTCATCAGGCCACAAGTCTACGAACCGCCAGGCGGGTCGGAGTCTCACGGATCGCGCTTCGACCTCGGGGCCGTGCGAAGTTCTGCCAGGATGACGGGTGTGAGCGATGACGGAGTCGACCCACCCCAGGCCTTCTCCGGCCAGCGGCTGGACTGGCGGGACCTCCCGGTGCACGTGCGCCGACGCATCGCCACGCTGGCCGGTGCCGAGGTCACCGCCGAGACCTCCGCGACGAGCGGGTTCTCCCCCGGCTTCGTCGCGGTGCTCGAGACGGCCGACGGGCGCGCGGTCTTCGTCAAGGCGGTCTCGCCCCGAGAGAACCCCCGGTCGCCCGAGCTCGCCCGGGCCGAGATCCGTCACGCCTCGGCGATGCCCGACGAGATCCTCGTGCCACGGCTGCTGTGGTGGGACGACGACGGGGAGTGGGTCGTCTCAGGGTGGGAGGCGGTCTCGGGCCGCACCCCGCAGATCCCGTGGCAGGCCGACGAGCTGCGTCTGGTGCTCGACGCGATCGACCGGCTGGCCCAGGCACGCCCGCGGCCGGGTCACGCGCTGCCCACCACCCCCGAGCTGCTCCGTGAGGACTTCGCCGGGTGGACCCGCATCGCCTCGGCAGACCCGGGGCTGCGAGACCGTCTGGTCGCGACGTTCGGTGACGACGGCCGCTGGGCGGTCGAGAACCTCGACGCCCTGGTGCGCTGGGAGGAGGAGGCGCTCCAGGTGCTGGCAGGCGACCACCTGGTGCACGGCGACCTGCGTTCGGACAACGTCATGCTCGACGAGCAGCACCAGGTGTGGGTCATCGACTGGCCTCACGCCTCGGTCGGCGCCCCCTGGCTCGACCTGGCCTTCATGCTCCCCTCGGTGGCTGCCGAGGGCGGCGGAGACCCGGCCGCGATCTTCGCCGCGCACCCTGTCGGCGCCGCCGTCGAGCCCGAGCCTCTGCGCGCCGCCCTGGCAGGCCTGACCGGCTACCTCACCTGGTCCGGCCTCCAGCCAGACCCCCCAGGCCTGCCCAACCTGCGCGCCTTCCAGACCACCCAGGCTCGCACCAGCCTCTCCTGGCTGCGCACCCTGGCCTGAGAGCCCTTCCCGCTCTTGTCGCCCCGTCGGCTCTCCGTCACCTCGGCGGGCATCTTCGACCGACCCGCGGAGGTCCGACGAGCCAGGGGACGGAACGGGTGAGACGAGGCTGGTTCAGGAGCGCAGGCGGTGGAGCTCGGTCGTGAGCTGGGGCAGCACCTTGGCCACGTCGCCGACGATCCCGTAGTCGGCGTGCTCGAAGATGGGAGCGTCAGGGTCGGTGTTGATCGCGACCACCGTGCTCGCCGCCTGCATGCCACCACGGTGGTGCACCTGGCCGGACACCCCGGCGCCGATGTAGAGGCGGGGGGCGACGCTCACCCCGGTCTGGCCGACCAGCAGGTCGTGGTCCGCCCAGCCCTCGTCCACCACCACGCGTGTGGCCCC
Organism: Micrococcales bacterium; assembly: GCA_009785115.1. Classification (GTDB taxonomy): domain Bacteria; phylum Actinomycetota; class Actinomycetes; order Actinomycetales; family Cellulomonadaceae; genus Cellulomonas. Next base: position 11,660 of record WQWY01000022.1, on the reverse strand, counting down.
CACCGCCGCACCGAGCTCGTCGGCCAGGTCGGTGACGAGGCTCATCTGCCTGTCCACCCCGCGCCCGGCGACGACGACCACGTCCGCCGAGGTCAGCGGCGGGCGTCCGGTGGCCTGGTGCACGGTCTGGGTGACGCGAGCCGCACGAGCGGCGGGGCCGCACGCCACAGGAAGGTCGACCACCTCAGGCGAGACGGGCGGCACCTCGTCGGCCTTGATCGCGCGGGGCTTCAGCGTGAGCGTCACCGGCGTCGCGGTCACCTCGACGGTCGAGGTCCAGGCCCCGGCCAGCACCTGCTTGGCCACCCGGAGCGTGCCGTCGGCCACGGTGACGTCCTCGACGTCGGTGACCACCGCGCCACGGGTCGCCACGGCCACGCGTCCGGCGACCTCGTGGAAGGCCGGGCTGGCTGGGGCCAGCACCGCGACGACGTCGTCGCTGGCCCGGACGGCCGCGACGACGCACTCGGCGACGACGGCCGGGGCCAGCGGGTCGGCATCGGGGACAGCCCGCAGCACCCGGGAGACCCCGTGCGCCCCGAGCGCGTCGACCAGAGCAGCAGAGCCGCTCTCGGCGTCCCGGGCGAGCACCAGCCCGATCACGGTGCCCAGGCGCCGCGCGGCGGTGACCAGCTCGCCGGCCGCGGCGGCCGACGCGGGTTCCAGCAAGACCACGCAGGTAGTCACGTCGTCGTCATCCCTCTCACAAGACGGGCCCTTCAGCGGCTCAGACCAGGTGGCGGTCGACGAGCCAGGCCGCGAGCGTGGCTCCGGCCGTCCCGTCGTCGTCGACGAGCACCTGGTCGGTGCGGGGCGGGCGGAGGTGGGTGTCGACCACCCTGGTCCGTGCGGTCAGGTCGGCGGCCGCGAGCCCGAGGGCTGCCAGGCCGGGCGCGAGAGCGGCGGCGTCCAGACGCTCGACCGGCTTCTTGCGCGCCCCGAGGATCGCCTTGAACCCCGGGACCGCAGGCTCGTTGACCTGGTCGCTCACCGAGACGACCGCCGGGAGGTCGACCTCGACCCGCTCGGTGACGTCGGCCAGCTCACGACGAACCATGACGCGGCCGTCTGTCACCTCCAGCGCGGCGGCCAGCGTCACCGCGGGGACGCCGAGCGCGGCGGCGAGCGCACCGGGCACCACCGAGGTCATGCCGTCGGTGGCGGACATGCCGCACAGCACCAGGTCGGCACCTCCGTCGGCAGCGATCGCCGCGGCCAGCGCGACACCGGTGGCGGGGGCGTCCAGACCCGCCAGGGTCTCGTCGCTGACCAGAACCCCACGGTCAGCACCCAGCTGCAGGGCACGACGCACCGCGCTCACGGCCTGCGAGGGGCCGATGCTGAGCACGACGACCTCACCACCGGTGGCGGCCCGGAGGTCGACCGCGGCCTGCACGGCGTTCTCGTCCAGCTCGTTGAGCGTGGAGTCCCCGTCGTCGCGCACCAGACGCCCGTCGGCACCCAGCTGGCGGGCCCCCGAGATGTCGGGGACGTCCTTGACGGTCACCACGATGCGCACCCGAGCAGGCTACCCGTCGCGACGCTCCGGACGGCATCCGTCCTGCCTCACGACCACCCGTCTGGCCTCGGCCGAGCGTCCACGATCCGTTTCCCCCGGGGGTGCGCATGGCGCCGTGTGGGTGTGCCGCGTCACAATATGGCTCGTGAGTCGTCCGTCGCACGCCCCCCGGCCGCCCCGGTTAGGGGTGCACCCGGTGGACGGCGGTGTCGACGTCGCGGTGCTGGCGCCGCACGCGACCGGCATCGACCTGTGCCTGTTCGACGCCGACGGCACGGTGGGCTCTGAGCGACAGATCAGGCTCGAGGGCCCCCGCCACGGGGTGTTCAGCGCCCACGTGCCCGGCGTCGGTGCCGGGCAGCGCTACGGCCTGCGAGCCCACGGCCCGTGGGACCCGATGCACGGGCTGCGCTACAACCCGGCCAAGCTGCTGGTCGACCCCTATGCCCGTGCCCTGGTGGGCACCCTGGGCTTCGGCCCGACCACCTACGGGCACACGGTGGACGACGACCTGCAGGGGGACGTGTTCGGCCTTGCCGACCCGCGCGACTCGGCCGCCGACGTGCCGCACGGCGTGGTGGTCGACCTCGCCGCGCTGCCCGAGGAGGACCCCGCCGCGAACCGGCCGTGGACCCCGTGGTCGGAGACGGTGGTCTACGAGGCCCACGTGAAGGGGCTGACCAGGCTGGCGGCCTTCTTGCCCCGAGAGCTGCGAGGGACCTACGCGGGCCTGGCGCACCCTCGCGTCATCGACCACCTGCTGCGCCTGGGCGTCACCGCAGTCGAGCTGCTGCCGATCCACGCCTTCACCTCCGAGCCGCACCTGGTCGCCAAGGGGCTGACCAACTACTGGGGCTACTCCACGCTCGGGTTCTTCGCCCCGCACGCCGCCTACGCGACAGCCAAGGCGCGCAAGGCGGGCCCGGCCGCGGTGCTCGCCGAGGTGCGCTCCATGGTGCGCACGCTGCACGACGCCGGGCTCGAGGTGCTGCTCGACGTCGTGTACAACCACACCGCCGAGGGCGGGCCAGGAGGTCAGCACCTGTCGTGGCGCGGGCTGGACTCGGTGATGTACTACGCCTACGACGGCAACGTCCCGGCCACCTACGCCGACGTCACCGGCACCGGCAACTCCCTGGACTTCCGCCGCCCCGAGGTGGTCCGCATGACGCTGGACTCCTTGCGCTACTGGGCCGACGTGGTGGGTGTCGACGGTTTCCGCTTCGACCTGGCGGTGACGCTGGGCCGTGGTGTCGAGGGGTTCACCCCGGACCACCCCACGCTGGTCGCGGCCGCCACCGACCCGTCGTTGCACGGTCTGAAGCTGATCGCCGAGCCGTGGGACGTCGGCCCTGGCGGGTGGAGGACGGGCGAGTTCGGGCTGCCGTGGGCCGAGTGGAACGACCGCTTCCGCAACTCGGTGCGCTCGTTCTGGCTGGCCGACCCGGCCCGGGCCGCCCACGGTCTGCCCGGGCACCGGGTGCGCGAGCTGGCCACCCGGCTGTCCGGCTCGGTGGACCTGTTCGGGGGAGGCAGCCCGCCGCTGATACGCGGGCCCGAGGCGTCGATCAACTACGTCACCGCCCACGACGGGTTCACCCTGGCCGACCTGGTCGCCTACGAGCACAAGGACAACCTGGCCAACGGCGAGAACAACCGGGACGGCACCGACGACAACCGGTCGTGGAACCACGGGGTCGAGGGTCCGGTGCCGCTCGACTCTCCGGCCGTCGACCTGGTGCCGCTGCGGCGCCGGTCGATCCGCAACCTGTTCGCGACCCTGGTGCTGTCGGCGGGCACGCCGATGATCACCGCGGGCGACGAGATGGGCCGCACCCAGCAGGGCAACAACAACGCCTACTGCCAGGACAACGAGATCTCCTGGGTGCGCTGGGACAGCACGGCCGCCTGGCGGGCGGACCTGCTGGAGACCGCGTCCCACCTGCTCACCCTGCGCCGTGAGCACCCGGCGCTGCGCTCGCTGCGGTTCTACACCGGGACCTCCCACACCGACGGCGGCCTGCCTGACCTGGCCTGGTACGACCCGACGGGCGAGGTGTTCAGCCACGACCGTTGGCACGACCCGGCGCTGCGCACCTTCCAGATGGTGCGCACGGCCCGCCCCCCGCTCCGCGACATCGTCCTGGTGGTGTTCAACGGTTCGTTGCAGCCCGAAGAGGTCGTGCTGGCCCAGACCGAGGGAGACCCCTGGCTGCTGGTCTGGGACTCGGTCTGGGAGCACCCGCAGGAGCAGCGGGAGGCGGCGATCGGCGGCGTCCTGCACCTGCCGGGCGGCGTGACGATCACGATGGAGGCCCTTTCCATGCGTGTGTACGTGACACGATGACGCTCTGACCGCCGTCAGCGACGAAAGCCCGATAGTTTCGTCCTGTGAGCACCCAGCGTCCTCGCGCGGCGGCGCAGCCCCGGGCCCGTCGCGCTCCCTTGCCCCCTGCCCCCGTCGGGCGCATCCCGGTGGTCGATGTCGCCCCGGTGGCCGAGGCCGGGCGTTTCCCGGCCAAGTCCACGGTCGGCGAGGCGTTCCCGATCAGCGCGACGGTGTTCCGCGAGGGACACGACGCCTTCGGCGCCGAGGCGGTGCTCGTCCGGCCCGACGGCACCGAGGCCGACCGTGTGCGGATGGCCGAGACCGGGACCGGCCTGAGCCGCTACGAGGCGTGGGTCTCCGCCGACGCGACGGGCGACTGGACGTTCCGCGTGGAGAGCTGGTCGGACCCGTGGGCGACGTGGGTCCACGACGCGCAGATCAAGGTGCCCGCCGGCATCGACGCCGACCTGATGATGGCCGAGGGAGCCCGGCTGCTGGCCAGGGCTGCGAACCGTCGCGGCACCCAGGAGCCCGACCGTGCGGCCCGCACGCTGCTGCGGGCGGCGGCCGACACCCTGGCCGACGCCGAGACCGTTCCTGTCGAGCGGCTGCGGGCGGTGCTGTCGCCGCAGGTGCACGACGCGTTCGCACGCTTCCCGGTGCGTGACCTGCTGACGGTCTCCCCCGACTACCCGTTGCAGGTGGACCGCCCGCTCGCCGTGGCCGGGGCGTGGTACGAGATGTTCCCCCGCTCAGCCGGGGCGTGGTACGACAGGGCGACGGGCCAGTGGGTCTCGGGCACGCTGCGCACCGCCGCGTCGGAGATCCCCCGGATCGCGGCCATGGGCTTCGACGTGGTGTACCTGACTCCGATCCACCCGATCGGCACGACGTTCCGCAAGGGTCGCAACGGCTCGCTCGAGGCGCTGCCCGGCGACCCGGGCTCGCCGTACGCGATCGGCTCGCCGGACGGCGGCCACGACGCGATCGAGCCGACGCTCGGCACGTTCGAGGACTTCGACGCCTTCGTGTCCGTGGCCCGTGCGAACGGTCTCGAGGTCGCGCTCGACCTGGCTCTCCAGTGCTCGCCCGACCACCCGTGGGTCACCGAGCACCCGGAGTGGTTCGCGCACCGCGCCGACGGGACCATCGCGTATGCGGAGAACCCGCCGAAGAAGTACCAGGACATCTACCCGCTGTACTTCGACGCCGACCCCAAGGGCCTCCAGGCCGAGATCCGCCGGGTGATCCAGGTGTGGATCGACCACGGCGTGACGGCCTTCCGGGTGGACAACCCGCACACCAAGCCGCTGCCGTTCTGGCAGTCGCTGCTGGCCGACATCCGCGCTGAGCACCCGGACGTGCTGTTCCTGTCCGAGGCGTTCACCAAGCCGGCGATGATGCTGACGCTGGCCAAGTGCGGGTTCCACCAGTCGTACACCTACTTCGCCTGGCGCAACACCAAGGCCGAGCTCGAGGAGTATCTGGCCACCGTGGGTGGCGAGCAGGGCGCCTGGATGCGGCCGAGCTTCTGGCCGACGACCCACGACATCTTGACCCCCTACATGCAGACCGGAGGGGTGGCCGGCTTCGCGATCCGGGCTGTGCTCGCCGCGCTCGGCGCACCGACCTGGGGCATCTACTCCGGGTACGAGCTGGTCGAGAACATCGCCAGGCCGGGGGTCGAGGAGCAGATCGACAACGAGAAGTACGAGTTCCGGCCCCGAGACTGGTCGGCGGGCGACGGGCGGGGCATCGCCCTGCTGCTGGGACGGCTCAACGAGATCCGCGACGCCCACCCGGCGCTGCGCCAGCTGCGCAACGTCCGCATCCACCCGTGCGACAACGAGCAGATGGTGTGCTTCTCCCGGCACCTGGCGCCCGAGCACTCCCCGACGGGCCGCCGCGACGTGGTCATCACCGTGGTGAACATCGACCCGTGGCACGCCCAGGAGGGCTGGATCCACCTGGACCTGGCCGCGCTCGGCCTGCCGGTGGACGAGCCTCTGAAGGTCGTCGACCAGCTCACCGGGCAGTCCTACACCTGGCGGGCGGACTCCTTCGTCCAGCTCGCACCGGAACGCAGCTGTGCTCACATCATGACGGTGAGCCCGTCGTGACCCATGCTCCTGGCAGATATCGCTGGGCGGCCGCACCGGTCCGCGCCGTCCAGCCGCCGCCGAAGACCCCTGCGCTGGGGATGACCGCGCTCCCCCGCCCTCCTCAGCCTCAGGTAGACCCCGTCGCTCACGGGGGCCTGTCCGACGACCCCCAGTGGTTCCGCAGGGCGGTGTTCTACGAGGTCATGCTGCGCTGCTTCTCCGACTCCGACCGCGACGGGGTCGGCGACCTGCGCGGTCTGATCGCCCGGCTGGACTATCTGCAGTGGCTGGGCATCGACTGCCTGTGGCTGCCCCCGTTCTACACCTCCCCGATGCGCGACGGGGGCTACGACATCTCCGACTTCACCGCGGTGGCGTCGCAGTACGGACGGCTGTCGGACTTCGCGGCGCTGATCGAGCAGGCGCACCGGCGCGGCATCCGGGTCATCACCGACCTGGTGATGAACCACACCTCCGACGCCCACCCGTGGTTCCAGTCGTCTCGCTCGGACCCAGACGGCCCCTACGGCGACTTCTACGTGTGGAGCGACGACAACACCCGCTACTCCGACGCCCGGATCATCTTCGTCGACACCGAGACGTCGAACTGGACCTTCGACCCGGTGCGCCGCCAGTACTTCTGGCACCGGTTCTTCAGTCATCAGCCCGACCTGAACTACGAGAACCCGAAGGTCCGTCACGCGATGATGGACGTGGCACGGTTCTGGCTGAACCTCGGCGTGGACGGGTTCCGTCTCGACGCGGTGCCCTACCTGTTCGAGGAGGAGGGCACCAACTGCGAGAACCTGCCCGCGACGCACGCGTTCTTGCGGACGATGCGCCGCATGATCGACGACGAGTACCCGGGCCGCATCCTGCTGGCGGAGGCCAACCAGTGGCCTGAGGACGTCGTGCACTACTTCGGCACCGACACCGACCCTGAGTGCCACATGTGCTTCCACTTCCCGGTGATGCCGCGCATCTTCTACGCGCTGCGCGACCAGCGGGCCAAGGCGATCGTCGACATCCTCGCCAGCACCCCGCCGATCCCGGCCGGCGGGCAGTGGTCGACGTTCTTGCGCAACCACGACGAGCTCACCCTCGAGATGGTCTCCACCGAGGAGCGCGCGTACATGTACGGCAAGTACGCGACCGACTCCCGGATGCGCGCCAACGTGGGCATCCGACGCAGGCTGGCGCCGCTGCTGGACAACAACCGCAAGGAGATCGAGCTCGCCCACGCGCTGCTGCTGTCCCTGCCCGGCTCACCGTGCCTGTACTACGGCGACGAGATCGGGATGGGCGACAACATCTGGCTGAACGACCGCGACGCGGTGCGCACCCCGATGCAGTGGACCCCGGACCGCAACGCAGGGTTCTCCACCGCAGACCCGGGCAAGCTCTACCTGCCCCTGGTGCAGTCGCTGGTGCACCACTACGGGCACGTCAACGTCGAGGCGCAGCTGGCCCAGCCCGCGTCGTTGCTGCACTGGGTGCACGGGATGCTCACGGTCCGTCGCGCTCACCCGAGCCTCGGTGACGGCGACTTCGAGACCGTCGAGTGCGACAACGAGGCCGTCCTGGCCTTCCTGCGCAAGAACGCCACCGAGACGATCCTCGTCTGCGCGAACCTGGCCGCCACCGCCCGCTCGGCGACGCTGACCCTGCCCGAGCTGCTCTCGCCGGCCGGCCGGGAGCTGCGCGACGCCTTCGGCGGTGCTGTCCTGGCGACCGTCGACGCCGACCGGCAGGTGACGTTCACCCTGGGCTCTCGGGAGTTCTTCTGGCTGGTGGTCGAGCCGTGAGGCCGGCGGTGAGGCTGTGAGACCGGTGGGGGGAGCCGCGACGTTGGTGGCGACGCTCGACGCCGCGCTGGACCCGTGGCTCGTCGACACCCTGGACCCGTGGCTGCGCACCCAGCGCTGGTTCCCGGTCAAGGGGTCCGAGGTCACGTGCACGCCTCTGGGCGGGATCGACCTGACGCTGCCCTCCCCGTCAGCGACGGCGGGCTCCGGCGAGCCCCGGGTGCGGGTGCTGCTGGTCGCGGTGGAGGCCCCTGCCGTCCGGACCGTGCTCCAGGTCCCGCTGCTGCTCGTCCATGCCGAGCAGCCGCCGTCGGAGGCGCTCGCCTGGCGCAGCGGGCTGGCGGTGCACGACGGCGTCGGCGCGCCGTCGTTCGTCGCGGCGTGGCTGGCAGCCGCTGAGGGCCCGGTCACCGAGGCGAGCGTGCGAGCCCAGATCGACCCTCTCGCCTCTCGCGTGCTCACAGGCGAGCAGTCGAACACCTCCGTCGTCCTGGCCGGCGCGGACGGGCCGGTGGCGGTGCTCAAGGTGCTGCGCTCGCTGACCTCGGGGGACAACCCTGACGTCGACGTGCCCCGGCACCTGGTCGAGGCGGGCTGGGACGCCGTCCCGGCCCCGCTCGGATGGCTGCGGGCGACCTGGCCAGGGGCGGAGGCCCCGGGCCACCTGGCCGCGATGGCCACGTTCGTCCCCGACGCGGCCGACGGGTTCGAGCTGGCCTGCGACCACGCACGACGCGGAGCCTCGTTCACCGACCTGGCCACCGACCTGGGCTCGGTGGTGGCGAGCATGCACCGGGCCCTGGTGACGGCCTACGGCACCTACGAGCACCAAGGGGCGGCCCAGGTCGCGGCCGCCCTGCGGGAGCGTCTCGCCTGGGCCGTGCCCTTCGTGCCGACCCTCGCCGAGCGGGTCGACGAGATCGAGGCCAAGGCCCGAGCGCTCGAGCAGCACGCTGATCTTCCTCCACGGCAGCGCGTCCACGGCGACCTGCACCTCGGCCAGGTGCTCCGTTCTCACGGACGCTGGTTCGTCACGGACTTCGAGGGCGAACCGCTGGCCCCCGTCGAGACGCGTACCCGCCCAGATCTCGCCCTGCGGGACGTCGCCGGGGTGCTGCGCAGCTTCGACTACGCGGCCGCGGTGGGCGGCCTGACCGGCGAGGCCGCGGACGGCTGGGTCGAGTCGTGCCGCTCCGCCTTCCTCGGCACGTGCCTGGGCGACGCGTCGCAGCACGCACAGGTGCTGGCGGCCCTGGAGCTGGACAAGGTGATCTACGAGGTGGTCTACGAGTCCCGCAACCGCCCTGACTGGGTCTCCATCCCCCTGCACGGCCTCGACCGCCTGCTGGCCTAGACCCTGGTCGTCAGTGCGACACGGGACCTCACGACCCTGCGTCGCGGCTCATTCGATGGTTGGCTTGGAGCATGACCACGCCACACCCGCTCCCCGTGCCTGACGACGTCTTACGATCCGTCGGGCACGGCACGTACTACGACCCGCACTCCGTCCTCGGTGCTCACCCGGGCGAGGGCGGGGTGACCGTGCGGGTGGTCCGGCCTGGTGCCGACGCGGTCGCCGTCGTCACCGAGGACGGACGCACGGAGGCGGTCCACGAGCTCGAGGGCGTGTGGGTCGCCGTCCTGCCGGGCACCGAGATCCCCGACTACCGGCTCGAGGTCACCTACGAGGGCGAGACCACGACCTCGGACGACCCGTACCGCTTCCTGCCGACGCTCGGCGAGCTAGACCTGCACCTCATCGGGGAGGGCCGTCACGAGCGGCTGTGGACCGTGCTCGGCTCCAACGTCAAGCGTTTCTCCGGCCCGATGGGCGAGGTCACCGGCACGGCGTTCGCCGTGTGGGCGCCGACGGCGCGCGCGGTGCGGGTGGTGGGCGACTTCAACTTCTGGCAGGGCCGCACCCACGCCATGCGCTCGCTGGGCTCCTCGGGCGTCTGGGAGGTGTTCGTGCCCGACCTGGGCCCGGGCACCGTCTACAAGTACGAGATCATCGCCGCCGACGGCAGCTGGCGGCAGAAGGCCGACCCGATGGCCCGCGCCACAGAGGTCCCGCCGGCGACCGCCTCGAAGGTCGTCGAGGAGAGCTTCTCCTGGAGCGACGACCGCTGGATAGCCGCCCGGGCGAAGGGCGACCCCTACCACTCGGCCATGTCGATCTACGAGGTGCACCTGGGCTCGTGGCGCTGGGGACGCTCATACCGCGACCTGGCGACCGAGCTCACCGAGTACGTCGTCGACATGGGTTTCACGCACGTCGAGCTCATGCCGGTCGCCGAGCACCCCTTCGGGGGCTCGTGGGGCTACCAGGTCTCGTCCTACTACGCACCGACCGCGCGCTTCGGGGGGCCTGACGACTTCCGCTTCCTGGTCGACTCGCTGCACAAGGCCGGCATCGGCGTCATCGTCGACTGGGTGCCAGCCCACTTCCCGAAGGACGACTGGGCCCTGGGCCGTTTCGACGGCACAGCGCTGTACGAGGACCCGGACCCGCTGCGCGGCGAGCACCAGGACTGGGGCACCTACGTGTTCAACTACGGCCGGAACGAGGTGCGCAACTTCCTGGTCGCCAACGCGACGTTCTGGCTCGAGGAGTTCCACGTCGACGGCCTGCGCGTCGACGCCGTCGCCTCGATGCTGTACCTGGACTACTCGCGCGAGTACGGCCAGTGGCGCCCGAACCAGTTCGGTGGCCGGGAGAACCTCGAGGCGATCTCGTTCGTCCAGGAGGCCAACGCGACGGCCTACAGGCGCACCCCTGGCATCGTCATGATCGCCGAGGAGTCCACCGCCTGGCCGGGTGTCACCAAGCCGACGGACGCCGACGGCCTGGGCTTCGGGCTGAAGTGGAACATGGGCTGGATGAACGACACCCTGCGCTACCTGCAGGAGGCCCCGATCAACCGCCGCTACCACCACAACGAGATCACGTTCTCGATGGTGTACGCGTTCTCCGAGCAGTACGTCCTGCCGCTGTCTCACGACGAGGTGGTGCACGGCAAGGGGTCCATCTACGGTCGCATGCCTGGCGACCACTGGCAGCGGCTGGCCGGCTGCCGCGCGCTGTACCTGTACCAGTGGACCCACCCGGGCAAGAAGCTGATCTTCATGGGGTCGGAGTACGCCCAGGGCGGGGAGTGGACCGAGCGGCACGAGCTCGACTGGTTCACGCTCGACGACCCGGGCCACCAGGGCGTGCGCGACTGTGTGCGCGAGCTGAACCGGGTGTACAAGGAGACCCCGGCTCTGTGGCAGCGCGACCACACCCCCGACGGGTTCGAGTGGTTGGACTCCGACGCGGCGGACCGCAACCTGCTGGCCTACCTGCGCCGTGCCCCTGACGCGCCGACCGTGGCCGTCGTGGTGAACTTCGCCGGCGTCCCGCACGAGGAGTACCGCCTCCCCCTGCCGCACGGTGGCAGGTGGCGCGAGGCGATCAACACCGATTCTCCGCTGTACGGCGGCTCTGGTGTCGGCAACCTCGGAGAGATCGTCGCCGAGGAGGTCCCGTACTACGGGCGCCCGTTCTCCGCCTCGGTCCGTGTCCCCCCGCTAGGTGGCATCATCCTCATCTCCGAGAGCGACCCCGCCTCCACCGAGGCAGCCCCGAAGAAGAGCACAGCCAAGAAGAAGGGCTGACTCCCTCTCCCGCGCCTACAGGTAGGGCCCCGCCAGACAGCGGGGCCCTACCTGTATGAAGGGTCCTGTTCCAGAAAGAACGTCTTGGGATGGCTGAAGGCCCCCACCGGTGGTGGGGGCCTTCAGAATGGTGTTCGGCGGTGTCCTACTCTCCCACGCCCTGTCGGGTGCAGTACCATCGGCGCTGGCAGGCTTAGCTTCCGGGTTCGGGATGGGTCCGGGCGTGTCTCTGCCGCTGTGGCCGCCGT
>WQWY01000021.1 GCA_009785115.1 Micrococcales bacterium | reverse complement strand
GCCGGGTGCTGAGGTGCCGGGTGCTGAGGTGCCGGGTGCTGAGGTGCCGGGTGCTGAGGTGCCGGGTGCTGAGGTGCCGGGGGTCGATGTCGAGGCACAAGACGGTGGCGGAGCAGGTGACGCTGTCGACCTCGACATGGATGGCACAGACGATCCCCTAGCCCTCGACATGGACGGTGGCGAGGTGGGTGACGACTCCGCTCTGGCCGTCGACGGGGCCGAGGGTACGTCGACAGAAGAGAGCGATCACATCATCACAGAGACGGAAACGATCCGATGAGCTGGGTAGACGACACCAGAAGTACGGTGCAAGGAATGCTCGACAACGGTCGGAACGTGGTCGACACCATCGACACGAGCTGTCCGGGTGTCATCCGCAAAATGGTCGAGGGAGCTTTTCAGGTCGGTTTCATCTCGATCGGTGCTGTCGCCGGCAGCATCGGCGGTGCGGTCGGTGCCTTCGTGGGCGGTCTGATCGGGAACGTCGTCTGGTCGATGCTCCCTGGTTGGGTGAAGAACCCGATGATCGACTTCATCGCGAACCCGCTCATCACCTTCGTCAAGAAAGCTTGTAGCACGCTGCGCGGATGGATCGACCAGCTGGACAGGCTGGTGCCCTGGATCGGCGGCCCGCAGGTGCTGAGGGACGCGGACGCCAAGATGGACGAGCTTGTCGGTACGCCGACGCTCGCGCTGCGCGACGCGATGTCCTCCGCGGTGCTGGCTGGAGTGTGGTCGTGGGACGCTGGCCCGGCATCTCGTCTGTATCCCCTCATGAAAGACAAGCAGATTCGAGAGCTTGATATCGCGCAGGGCAGCGTCGACTCCTTGCGGGGGGTTCTCCGCTCGATGGCAGACTCCATCGAGAAGTTCAACCTCGGGATCATCCAGGTGGCCACCGGATTGCTCGAGGTCGTCGTGGGACTGGCCGCGACGATCGTGGGCTGGTCGACGATCGTCGTCGGCGTCCTCGGGATCATCACCGCCGTCATCGGCCTGGTGACGGTCATTCTCGGTGTGATCGAGCTGGTCCAGTCCAGCACTCAGGACTCCCGCCAATCCATCAATGCTGCGAAGGATGCGGTCCCTCCGAAGTGGGACCAGTGCGAAGGCTTCCCGCTCTTTGTCTAGGGGTCGGGCCGGAACCCCAGCCTTGCGTAGACGAGGATGAGATGAAGGAGAGGTTGTGGATCTGAGCCGGAAAAAGTTGTGGGCATTGCTCACCGGGGCGTGTGCGACGGTGTCCCTGGCGGTCGGGCTCGGTGGGTGCGCCGTCACCTCCGGGCCGTCGGGAAGCGCGTTGCGAGACCATGCCCAGGCGTACCTCGACGCTGTCGCGTCAGGCGACGCGTCGCGCGCGCTCGAGCTCTCTGACGAGATCGACGGGGAGAGTCTTCGAGGGCAGCCTGTCAGCGACGTCCTCCTCACCGACGCTGTCCTGGGGGGTGCGACCGAGCGCATCTCCGACGTCCAGATCCAGAGCGTCCGCGTCAACAACGCCATCCAGGGCGAGCAGGGCTCGAGCGCCACGGACGGTTCGGTCAGCGTGACGTTCGTGCTCGACTCCGAGACCCGTCGAGGCAGCCTGGGATATCGCTACGTCGACGGACGCTGGAGCCTGAGAGAAGGGCTGATCGGGTACCTCGCCCTCCCGTGCTACCCGAGCTCAGGGGTCCCGCTGCAGATCGACGGCGCGAATGTCGACCTGAGCGGCGTCACGACCACGCCGGGCACGCAGCCTGGGTGTGAGGCTCGCAGTCTTGCGCTCTTCAACGCGGTCTACCACGTCCGGGCTGTCCCTGGTCCTACGGTGGAGATCGTCGGCAGCCTTCCGCTCGAGAAGAAGATCGTGCTCGCCGGCGTCTTCCCCGCGGCGTCGTTCGAGGTGCCCATCCGACCTGGGAGGTAGCCCACGCCCACGGCCTCGATCCCCGCGTCACGGTAGTCCTGTCGGTCTCTCCCGCCCGGCTCAGGTCGGCCCGGGCCTCCGTAGGCCGTGTCGCCACGGGCCTGACAGGGTCACGCCCGTGGCGAACATGGGCAGATCTGGGGTCGTGCTGCCGTTAGTCTCGGTAAGCACCAGGCTTGTGACGCGCGTGCGTGCCAGGCCGCCCAGCGACAGGAGTGGGCTCCATGTTCGAACGCTTCACCGACCGTGCCCGACGTGTGGTGGTCCTCGCCCAGGAGGAGGCGCGGATGCTCAACCACAACTACATCGGGACGGAGCACATCCTGCTCGGCCTCATCCACGAGGGCGAGGGTGTGGCGGCGAAGGCGCTGGAGTCCCTGAACATCAGCCTGGAGGCCGTACGGGCCCAGGTGCAGGAGATCATCGGCGAGGGCCAGCAGGCGCCGTCGGGGCACATCCCGTTCACCCCGCGCGCCAAGAAGGTGCTCGAGCTGTCGCTGCGCGAGGCGCTGCAGCTCGGCCACAACTACATCGGCACCGAGCACATCCTGCTGGGGCTGATCCGCGAGGGTGAGGGCGTGGCCGCCCAGGTGCTCAACAAGCTGGGCGCCGACCTCAACCGGGTGCGTCAGCAGGTGATCCAGCTCGTCTCCGGCTACCAGGGCAAGGAGCCGGTCGCGTCCGGCGGGCCGGCCGAGGGGCAGCCGTCGGGCTCGGCGGTGCTCGACCAGTTCGGCCGCAACCTCACCCAGGCCGCCCGCGACGGCAAGCTCGACCCGGTGATCGGGCGCAGCAAGGAGATCGAGCGGGTCATGCAGGTGCTGTCCCGCCGCACCAAGAACAACCCCGTGCTCATCGGTGAGCCCGGTGTCGGCAAGACCGCCGTGGTGGAGGGCCTGGCCCAGGACATCGTGCGTGGCGACGTGCCCGAGACCCTGAAGGACAAGCAGCTGTACACCCTCGACCTGGGCGCGCTGGTGGCGGGTTCCCGGTACCGCGGTGACTTCGAGGAGCGCCTGAAGAAGGTGCTCAAGGAGATCAAGACCCGCGGCGACATCATCTTGTTCATCGACGAGATCCACACCCTCGTCGGCGCCGGTGCCGCCGAGGGTGCGATCGACGCCGCGTCGATCCTCAAGCCGATGCTCGCCCGTGGCGAGCTGCAGACCATCGGTGCGACCACCCTGGACGAGTACCGCAAGTACGTCGAGAAGGATCCGGCCCTGGAGCGTCGCTTCCAGCCGATCCAGGTGGCCGAGCCGACGCTGACGCACACCATCGAGATCCTCAAGGGTCTGCGCGACCGCTACGAGGCCCACCACCGCGTCTCGATCACCGACGCGGCGCTCGTCGCCGCCGCCACGCTGGCCGACCGCTACGTCAACGACCGCTACCTGCCGGACAAGGCCATCGACCTGGTGGACGAGGCCGGTGCCCGGCTGCGCATCCGTCGGATGACCGCCCCGCCCGAGCTGCGCGAGCTCGACGAGAAGATCGCCGAGACGCGCCGCGACAAGGAGTCGGCGATCGACGAGCAGGACTTCGAGAAGGCCGCGCGCCTGCGCGACGAGGAGAAGCAGCTCACCGCCCAGCGGGTCGAGAAGGAGAAGGCCTGGAAGAACGGCGACATGGACGCCGTCGCCGAGGTCGACGAGGAGCTGATCGCCGAGGTGCTGGCCAACGCCACGGGCATCCCGGTGTTCAAGCTCACCGAAGAGGAGTCCAGCCGTCTGCTGCGCATGGAGGACGAGCTGCACAAGCGCGTCGTCGGTCAGGACGCGGCGATCAAGGCGCTGTCGCAGGCCATCCGCCGCACCCGGGCCGGTCTGAAGGACCCGAAGCGCCCCGGCGGGTCGTTCATCTTCGCGGGCCCCACCGGCGTCGGGAAGACCGAGCTGGCCAAGGCCCTCGCGGAGTTCCTGTTCGGCGACGAGGACGCCCTGATCCAGCTCGACATGAGCGAGTTCTCCGAGAAGCACACCGTCTCGCGTCTGTTCGGCTCCCCGCCCGGGTACGTCGGCTACGACGAGGGCGGCCAGCTCACCGAGAAGGTGCGCCGCCGGCCGTTCTCCGTGGTGCTGTTCGACGAGGTGGAGAAGGCCCACGCCGACATCTTCAACTCGCTGCTGCAGATCCTGGAAGACGGCCGCCTGACCGACTCCCAGGGCCGGACGGTCGACTTCAAGAACACCGTCATCATCATGACGACCAACCTCGGCACCCGGGACATCGCCAAGGGGCTGCAGACCGGCTTCCAGGCCGGCGGCGACCTGTCGACGTCGTATGAGCGGATGAAGGCGAAGGTCAACGACGAGCTCAAGCAGCACTTCCGCCCCGAGTTCCTCAACCGTGTGGACGACGTGGTGGTGTTCCCGCAGCTGTCGCAGGCCGAGATCTTCGCGATCGTGGACCTGATGATCGCCAAGCTCGACGCCCGGCTGCGCGACAAGGACATGGGCATCGAGGTCACCGAGGCGGCCAAGACGCTGCTCAGCGAGAAGGGCTACGACCCGGTGCTCGGCGCCAGGCCGCTGCGCCGCGCGATCCAGCGCGACATCGAGGACCAGCTCTCGGAGAAGATCCTGTTCGGCGAGCTCAAGGCCGGGCAGCTGGTGATCGTGGACGCGGAGGGCGAGGGTCTGCTCGGGGAGTTCACCTTCCGTGGGGTGCCGATCAGCGAGCGCAAGAGCGACGCGGAGCCCGTCCCGGTCGGGAGCACGTCGGGCAGCGACGTCTCAGCCTCTTCCCGGCGCGGCTCGGGCCGTTCCGGTGACAGCGGCACCGGCCTGAAGCCCGCCTGACGCACGACGAAGACCCCGGCTCTCCAGGTGAGGAGGGCCGGGGTCTTCGCACGTCCGGGCGTTGCGACAGCCTCTCCCCGGTGCGGAGGTTTCAACAACGTCATGACTAGTCTGACCGGGTGTCAGCTATGGACGTGACATTCCTGCTCAGGCACTCTTGTACGGTCGGGTCAGTCGGCTCGACTGAGGCTGCGAGGGCACGGCGCCCTCGATCGGAGGAGGGCGCGATGCCCGGGACGACGCAGACCAGCGCCTGGAACGGCCAGCAGGTCGCCACGCAAGCCTCCAGCGCGGAGGCGGAGGTGCCCACCCGGTGGGTCGACGCGCTGTCCACCCTGCTGGGCTGGTCAGGGCCGCGCCGCTGGGAGGACGTCGAAGACGCGCTGGACTACGTGCTGTCCGGCACTCCCGCGACGCCTCCGGACTTCGTCGGGGGTCGCCCCCAGGAGAGCGTGCTGAGCGGCTACGAGGCCGCGCACCGGATCGTGCTGACCGGCCTGGGTGACGTCCCTGCGCGGGTCGCGCTGCGCTGGGCCCGGCTGTGGATGTCCCTGCAGGACCCCATCGCGAAGACGATGGTGCCCATCGGCGGCGGTCTGATCGAGGCTCTGCTCGACGACCTCGCCGACGTGTTCGGCGCACCGAGCCACCGGGTGCCGCTCGACGTCGCCGTGCTCGAGGTGATGACCGCCCAGCTCGGTCTCCCCGACTCCGCGGTGCTGCTCTCAGCCTTCCAGCCTGGGCCTGAGGCTCGCGACTCGATCCCGTCGCGTGCCTGCCTGACGCTGACGGCCATGCGCGGGTACGACGAGTCCCTGATCCGGCACGCCGCCGTGCTGCGCTCGCACATCCTCGATCTCGACCCTGAGGGCCAGTGCCACGCGACCCGGATGCTGGGGCGGGCCTCGACCACCACCTTGCGCATGTATGGCGGTGTGATCGACGCCCTGGCCCAGTCCCCGGACCCGACCGTGCGTGCGAGCACCCGCGTGCTGATCCAGCGGCGCGACGCCTCACGTCCCTCCATCACCGTCGAGCCGCTGCAGAGCCCGTCGTGGGCCAGGCTCGGTCGGCTCATCACGACGGTGCCGCAGCCGCGCCACCCCGCTCAGCTCTGAGGGCCGGCTCAGCTCTGAGTGGCGGGCCCGACGAGGCTGGTCAGAGGGCCTGCCTTGATCCGCGCGAGGAAGGCGACGTCGGCCAGGGCCCAGCGCCGGGCCGTGACGTAGAGCACCTCCACCGGTCGGTGCAGCAGGGTCCGCACCGGCTCGAGGGCCTCCTCGACCTCGCTGCGCGCGGGGGCGCCGACGAGGAGCAGGTCGACCTGGTGCGGCATCTGGCCGGGTTCACCGTGCTGTCGGGCGGCCCACGGGCCGTAGACGTAGGCCTCCTCGATCCCGGCCACGCCGGTCAGCGCGTGGGCGAGGTGCACCGACGGTCCGTAGGTGACGATCAGCAGCTGACGCAAGGGTGCGGTGGCGGGACTGTCCTCGTCGGGGTGCAAGAGCACCAGACGTCCACGAGGTTCACCACGGATGACACCGGTGTCGAGCAGGCGGCGGACCTCGCGGGCGACGCTGGGCTCGGGACGGTGGAGGATCCGGGAGAGCTCGGCCGCGGTGAGCGGGCGGTCGCCGGTGAGCACGTGGAGCAGCACCTCGGCCTGCAACGGTGACCGGAAGATCGGGATCAGCGGCGGTGCGTCTCTCACATCGCGAACTATATCTCTGACAACACGATACTTGTCTCTCGTAATACGAGAGACGCATGATGCTGTCGCTGACGCTGTGGTGAAGTCTTCTCAAGGAGGGTGACAGGAGGCGTCGCTCGTCGTAGCCTGACGCCCTCGCCCGGCGGTGGGCGCGACGTCTTCAGGGAGCGGTTGCATGAGCGGGTCGACGACCGCATGACGATGCTCTCCGAGGGCTCCCCGCCGATCGACCCCGAGCTGCCCGACCTGGAGACGGTGGTCGCGCGGCTGAGCCAAGGCTCGGGCCGCGCCCTCGATGCGGTCGCTGAGATCGACGTATGGCCGGAGTCGTGGACGATGCGCCTGGTCACCGTGGCGCTCGGAGGCCCGACAGACGTGCGCCGAGCCGTGCAGGACGCCCTCGACGCCCGTGGCGAGGCCCACCGCGCCGTCGTCGTGAGCGCCTTGACCTCGCCGCGCGCGACGGTGCGTCTGGCCGCGGCGCGCTGGCTGGCCCGGGTGCCGGCGCCCGACGTGGTGCACCTTCTGGAGCGGGCCCTGAAGGCTGAGCGTGACGACGCGGTGGTAGCGGCCCTCTTCGACGCCCTGGTGTCTGCGGGGCAGCCGCTCGAGCGGTACCTCGAGCCCCACACCCTGCCGGCTCGTGCCGCCGCCCTCGTGGCTGACGGGCTGCCGGCCGAGCTCGACTGGGTCGACTGGTCCGGTGCGCCCCGGGTGCGCTGGGCGACAGGGCAGCGAGTCAGGGTGTCGGTGGTCAAGTGGCTGGTGGCACGAGCGTCGCGCATGAGGTCGGCCGAACCGTCCGCACGGCTCGTCGCCTACGCCAGCCTGCTGCGTGAGTCCGACGCGACCGAGCTGGGGCTGTGGCTCCTGCGCGGCTGGATCGCGACCGACCTCGCACCGATCGACGCGGCGGAGGCCCAGCGTCGAGCCCGGGCCGAGGCGGCCGTCCAGGCCCAGACGAGGATCGGGGTGTCGGTCGACGAGCTCACAGCGGCGGTGCTGCCGCGTCACCTGCGCACCCCGGCCGGGTCGGCGATCGCCTCGACAGGGGTGCTCGGGCTCGTCGCCGCGACGGGTCGCTCCGGGGTGGCCCCGACCGTCGCCGCCTACCTCTCCGCCTGGCACGCGCAACGGGTGGCCCAGAGCCGTGCCCTGGTGGCCATGCTGGGCTGGGTGGACGACCCCGCTGCCACGACCCTGCTGCTCCAGGTGCACTCGAGGTTTCGCAGCCCCGGGGTCCAGGCTGAGGCCAGCCGGGCCGTCGCCGCCCTGGCCGAGCGTCGAGGGTGGACCGCCGCCGACCTCCTCGCCCGGACGGTGCCGACGGCGGGTGCTGACGAGTCCGGGGTCCTGCGGCTGTCCTACGGTGATCGGGTCTTCGTCGCCACGCTCGACGACCAGCCGGCGTTCGTGCTGCGAGACCCGGACGGGTACCGGGTCAGGTCGCTGCCCGCCCCGCTGGTCACCGACGACGTGGTAGCCGCGCACGAGGCGCGTGCGCTGCTCGTCGAGGCGCGGCGCGAGCTGCGTGCGACGGTGGCTCAGCAGGAGGTCTGGCTCCAGGAGGCGGCCGCGACCGGCAGGACCTGGTCGGGGGAGGCCTGGATGAGCCTGGTCGTGGGGCACCCGGTGCTGGTCCGGCTCGCGGCACGGATGGAGTGGACGGTGCGTAACCCCGACGAGCGCGACCCTGAGAGGCCCGACGTGCTGCGCACCGTGAGGCCGACTCCTGACGGTATGGTGCTCGACCTCACCGGACGTCCGGTGAGGATCGCGCCCGACGCCGTGGTCGGGCTCACACGTCGATGATGATCGGCCCGTCCAGGTCGTCCAGCGCGTGCAGGTCGGTGTCGGTGGTGATGAGGCCCACGCCGTAGGCGTAGGCGATGGCCGCGGTCCACAGGTGGTTGGAGTCCACCCGTCGTCCGACCGAGGCGAGCTGGACCAGCAGCGACGACCAGCAGGACGCGACCTGCTCGTTGATCTCCAGCACCGTCATGCCCGAGACCATGTCCAGGGTGCTCTGACGGACGGCCCGCGTCTCGGGGTCCGGGGCGGAGAGGATCCGCGCCTCGAGCTCGGCGAGAGTGATCGGAGAGACGTACAGGTACTCGGGGAAGCGCTCGGTCATCAGCGGCCAGGCGTTCTCCTCGGCCACGAGCACGCTGGTGTCGAGCAGGCCGTACCGGATCGCCGGTGCGGCGTCGAGGGGGTCGCCGAGGCCGACGTTGTGGCGTTCTCCGACAGTGGTCATGGAGAGAATGTACGTCGATCTCGACCGATTGTGGGGCGAATCCGGCAAACAGCCACCTTCCGCACGGGTGATTCCCACCCCTTCGGAGGAGTCTGGACGTCCCGTCAGGCAGGTTCGGCCCCGTCTCTAGGGGCTCAGGTCCCACCGGGGAAGCTCAGGTCCCGCCAGGGAAACCGAGCACCCTCCACGCCTCGTAGACGGCCACCGCGGCGGCGTTCGACAGGTTCATCGACCGCCGCCCCGCCAGCATCGGGATCCGCACCTGCTCGGTGACCCGGGGGTGGTCCAGGACGGCCTGGTCGAGCCCGGTCGGCTCTGACCCGAACACCAGCGCGTCGCCGTCGCGCCAGTCCACGTCGGTGTAGCGGCGCTCCGCCCTGGTGGTGAACGCGACCAGCCGCGACGAGGGCAGAGCCTCGGTCAGCGCGCCGAAGCCGGGGTGCACCACCACATGGGCCAGGTCGTGGTAGTCCAGCCCGGCCCGCCGCAGCCGAGGCTCGTCCATCTCGAACCCGAGCGGCTCGACCAGGTGCAGCGTGGCTCCGGTCCCGGCGGCGAGCCGGATCGCGGCCCCGGTGTTGCCCGCGATCCGCGGCTCGACGAGCACGATGTGCAGCACCCGACGATCCTGCCGTCTCCCTCAGCCCACCAGGGTGGTGAGGACCGAGGTGAAGAAGCGCAGGCCGTCGGTGCCGGTGCGGGGGCCCTGGGGGCCGTCGGGCCCGAAGCCGGGCTCGACCGCGTGCTCAGGGTGGGGCATCAGGCCGACGACGTTGCCCGCCTCGTTGCAGATGCCCGCGATGTCGTGGCGCGAGCCGTTGGGGTTGACCGTGTGATACCGGAACACCACCCGGCCCTCGCCCTCCAGGCGGGCCAGGGTCTCGTCGTCAGCGACGTACTGGCCGTCCTGGTTCTTCAGGGGGATCGTGATGCGGTCACCGACGGTGAAGTCCCGGGTCCAAGGCGTCTGGTCGTTCTCCACGACGAGGGCCTGCTCGCGGCAGAGGAAGTGCAGGTGGTCGTTCTTGATCATCGACCCGGGCAGCAGGTGCGACTCGGTCAGCACCTGGAAGCCGTTGCAGATGCCCAGCACCGGCAGGCCCCGCCCCGCGGCCTCGATCACCGAGGTCATCACCGGTGCGAAGCGCGAGATCGCCCCGGCACGCAGGTAGTCGCCGTAGGAGAAGCCGCCCGGCAGCACCACCGCGTCGACCCCGCGCAGGTCGTCGTCGGCGTGCCACAGGTCGACAGGCTCGGCCCCTGCGATCCGTACCGCGCGCGAGGCGTCCCTGTCGTCGAGCGTCCCCGGGAAGGTGATCACGCCGACGCGGGTCATCGGGGCTGGCCCTCGGCCACGTTCACGACGTCCTCGATCACCGGGTTGGACAGCAGCGTCGCCGCCGCCTCGCGGGCGGCAGCCAGCACCTGCTCGGTCACCGGCCCCTCGACCTCGAGCTCGAACCGCTTGCCCTGCCGCACCGACACGAACCCGTCGATACCCAGACGGGGCAGGGCGCGAGCCACGGCCTTGCCCTGGGGGTCGAGCATCTCTGGCTTCGGCATGACGTCGACGACGACACGTCCCACGATGGTCTCCCGGTGCTCAGCTGGTGGTGCTCTGGAGAGAGTCTAGAGGTTGAGGTCTTCGCCGGTGAGCGAGCGGTAGGCCTCGAGGTAGCGCTCACGCGTGCGCGTCACCACGTCGGCGGGCAGCGGCGGCGGGGGGGCGTCCGACGTGCGGTCCCAGCCGGAGGCCGTCGAGGTCAGCCAGTCGCGGACGTACTGCTTGTCGAAGCTGGGCTGAGGGTGGCCCGGCTCCCACAGGTCGGCCGGCCAGAAGCGCGAGGAGTCCGGGGTGAGCACCTCGTCGGCGAGGGTGACGGCGCCGGTGAGGTCGAGGCCGAACTCCAGCTTGGTGTCGGCCAGGATCATCCCCCGCTCCGCGGTGATGGCCTCGGCCCGGCGGTAGATCTTCAGCGTCAGGTCGCGCAGCAGGGCGGCCTTCTCCGGGCCGAGCAGCTCGACCGTGGCGTCGAAGGTGATGTTCTGGTCGTGCGAGCCGAGCTCGGCCTTCGTCGCCGGGGTGAAGATCGGCTCAGGCAGCCGTGACCCGTCCACCAGCCCCGAGGGCAGCCTGATGCCGGTGACAGCCCCGTGCTGCTGGTACTCGGCCAGCCCGGAGCCGGTCAGGTACCCCCGGGCGACGCACTCGACCGGGAACATCTGCAGGTGCCGGCAGATCATCGCCCGGCCGTCGACGGCCTCCGGGACGATCGTCGACACGACGTGGTTGGGCACGATGTCGGCCAGCTGGGTGAACCACCACAGCGAGAGCTGGGTGAGCACGGTCCCCTTGTCGGGGATCTCCGGGGTCAGCACGTGGTCGTAGGCGGAGATGCGGTCGGAGGCGACGACGAGCACCACGTCGCCGTGCATCTCCTTGACCTGGTCGCCCTCAGGGCTCGCGTCGGGCACGTAGAGGTCGCGGACCTTGCCCGCGTAGGTCTGGGTCCACCCAGGCAGCGCTGTCGTCACGCTCTAAGCCAACCACGACCGGCCCCTGTCGGTAAGCTCGCCACCACGTGGTCGGGCCTCCGTCGTACCGTCGGAATCTTCTGCCACCTCGTCGGAGATGCTCGACCACACGGCGTGAGCCCGACGACACGGCGGGAGCCCGACGAGCCAGCGGGTGGGCACACAGGGCGCGGACGACAGAGGCAGACAGACGGAGAGGCGCAGAGGCAGGGATGTAGGGTCGGGCGCATGGACATCCTCGTCATCGGGACCGGTGCGCGCGAGCACGCGCTGGTCCGGGCCCTGGCTGCTGATCCGCAGGTCACCGCGTTGCACGCTGCTCCGGGCAACCCCGGCACGGCCGCGCTGGCCACGTCGCACGACGTCGACCCGCTCGACCCGGCCGCCGTCGCGGCCCTGGCCTCCGGTCTGGGGGTCGACCTGGTGGTGGTCGGGCCCGAGGCTCCGTTGGTCGCCGGGGTCGCCGACGCCGTCCGGGCAGCGGGGGTGCCCGTCTTCGGCCCGTCGGCCGACGCCGCCCGGCTGGAGGGGTCGAAGGCGTTCGCCAAAGAGGTGATGGCCGCGGCGGGTGTCCCCACGGCCGCCTCGCGCACCTGTACCGACCTGTCCCAGGTGGCCGACGCGCTAGACGAGTTCGGGGCCCCGCACGTGGTCAAGGAGGACGGGCTCGCGGCGGGCAAGGGTGTCGCGGTCACCGACGACCGTGCCGTCGCGCTGGCGCACGCCGGCGCGTGCCTGGACCGCCCGGGCGGGCAGGTGGTGGTCGAGGAGTACCTGGACGGCCCCGAGGTGTCGCTGTTCGTGCTCAGCGACGGCCGCGATGTTGTCGCGCTGGCCCCGGCGCAGGACTTCAAGCGGATCGGCGACGGGGACACCGGCCCGAACACCGGCGGCATGGGCGCCTACTCGCCGCTGCCGTGGGCGCCGCCCGGGCTGGTCGACGAGGTGCTGGAGCGGGTGGCCCGCCCGACGGTCGTCGAGATGGCCGCCCGGGGCACGCCGTTCACCGGGGTGCTGTACTGCGGCCTCGCGCTGACCTCGCGCGGTATGAGGGTGGTCGAGTTCAACGCCCGGTTCGGTGACCCTGAGACCCAGGTGGTGCTGGCCCGGCTGGCCACACCGCTCGCCGGCCTGCTGAAGGCCGCCGCGACCGGCCGGCTCGCCGAGCACCCCCCGCTGACGTGGCGTGACGAGGCCGCGGTGACGGTCGTGGTGGCCAGCGCCGGGTACCCCGGAGGCGCACGCACCGGAGACCTGATCACGGGCATCGACGACGCCGAGCAGGTGCCCGGGGTGCACGTGCTGCATGCCGGCACTGCGCTGATCGACGGCGTCGAGGGCGACAACCTGCTGATCTCCGCCGGCGGAAGAGTCCTGTCGGTCGTCGGCACCGGCTCCGACCTGGCCAGCGCCCGCACCGCCGCCTACGCCGGCGTAGCCCGCATCGACCTCACCGGCTCCCAGCATCGCACCGACATCGCTGCCCAAGCATCGAGATAGACCCACCGACGCTGAAGGCCGGGAGCCCGTCTGGGCTCCCGGCCTTCAGCGTGTCAGGTCAGGCCTGCTTGGCGGCCTCCAGGCGCGCCCGCAGGGCGGCGAGCTGCTCGCGGACCTCGGGGCGGGCCTTGTCACCGGATCGAGTGAAAAAGGTGTCCCCAATTTTGGGGAGAGGCTTGTCAGCCCAAGTACCCGGGGTAGAGTGATGACCGGTTTGGAACCTTGACAACCTTCAGGCGTCTTCAAGCCGAGATTCGAGGATGCTGGCCGACGAAGAAGTCGGTGGCCTGAGAACGAGTGGCGCTTTGTCGTAGTCGCAACCTGAGGAGAAAAGACGTGACGTATGACATGGAAACCAACTATGTTAGAGCCTTTGGTGGCTGGCTGTATGATCTGAGTGCTTCGGCGCGCTATGCGACGTGGTACACAAACGAATATGTTCAGATCGCTTCGGCAACCCCGACAGCAGTGATGTTCGCCGGTGTTGTGAAGAAAGTAGAGGAGATCCGGGCAGAGATCGCTCGTTTCAGCACTGCCCATGAGCAGTCGCTTGAGATGTCCTCGTTTGAGATCGGCCGTCTCTATCAACGCGCCTTGGATGACGATGAACGTGGCGTGACCGAGCTCGAGCGGATCCGCAGAGATCTAGACTACGCGGCGATAGACCCGAGATCCAACGCTTCTCGCAAAGGCCGGGTCTCGGATATGTACGCTCAAGGCCACAGGGGGACGGTCCCGGGTCGCGACTATCCGTTGGGGCATCTCTCTTCTGGTCATTCTATCAGTTATGGGAACAACCCTGACCCGGCCGCCGTCTTGACAAACCCGCCGGCGCGTCGACCGAAAGAAAATCTTGAAGACCTGATCTTGACCAACTGGATGAGTCCGACCCAGGTCGCCGGACACGTCTTGGGGGTCATGTTCGACTACAACCCGGTCGAAGAGGTGGGGAAGTTTTTCGGCGGTGACTGGACGGAGCTATATCGAGTCGGCTCCTCTATCGAGCAGATCGGAATATATCTGGAGCGCTCGAGCCTGAGTCTCCGCCAGGCCATGGGCGCAGTATTTCTGGGATGGGAAGGATATGAAGCTGAGGCGGCTGCCGTCTTCTTCCGAAGGATGGAGAGGATGGTTGACGAGGCTGGGTGTCGAGCAGAAGAGCTCGCTCCTCAGTTTTTGAGTCTTGCAGAGTCCGTCAAGGCTCAGGCTGATCTGGTCGCAAGTCTTTTCTCGCTGATCCTCGACCAAGTGATCATCGTCGTGGTGTCGGCCGCGAGCGCCGGGACTGGGGTCGGGCCGTTCATCGGTGCCTCGGCCGCGTTGGCACGTGGTGCAAGGCTCGCGAAACAGGCATGGGACGAGATGCAGATGGTCATCACGTACGTTCGCACCTTCGGCGCTGCTGTGGGAGTGTTCCAGGCGGCGGCGATCGAAGGTACAGACCTTCCCGTCCCTGTTCCCTACGACAACCCGACAGTCGGTAACTAGAGAACCTCACCTCGCAGAAGGAAGTGAAATGATGACAGGCGACTCGCAAGAAGAGCCGTGGCTGCTGCCCTCGGTCGACCCCTCTGGTCGTGAAGGGCGGGAGTTTCGAAGGACTCTTGAGCGCTTGCGAGACCAGGTGACTGACGAAAAGTTGCGTGGGGAGTTGCGGGATGTTCTCGACGGCCGAAAGAGTGGCCGCGACCTGATGTTCTCTTCCGCGTTTGCCTCAGTTCTGAGCGAGGTCCAACGAAGGTGGGAGGCAGAACTGGAGCAGATGTCGCCAGAAGAGCGAGCGAAGATGGTGCAAGATATTCGAGAAGGGAAAGGTTTCGATGAAGCGTAGTCGCATGAGGGGCCTGTCGTTGGGTTTCGGTCTGATTCTTGTCGCGCTCGCTGGATGCCAGTCGATGCCAGAGCAGACGCCTTCCTCTGTCGCGAGCGGAGCGGCAGGGGTGCTGATGGTGACCAGCAGTGATGGCCAGGTGGTGAGCATCACTTTCGACAAGGTTCTGTGTTTCGTCGGATCGTCTCTCGACGACAGGGAGTTCCGTGGCGCAGGAAACATCACACCGAGTCCTGGAGGTATGCCCATCGGGGAACTGTTTATCGAGACGAGAGGAGAGCGGGGCGACTACGTCAGTGTTGAGCTCGGTGCGGATCGTCAGTTCGTCAGCATGGGAGGTTCTGTCGATAGAGACGGTGACCGGGTGAAGTTCGAACGGTATGGGGGCCAGGTCGTAGAGGGTTCTGCTCCCTATATCAAGGATGCCCCGGACAACGCCTATCTCGATGGCGCCGTTCGCTGCACGCAAGGAGTTGGCGAGTAGTGGCGGGGAGGGCTTGGTCGTGGTGAGGTTGAAGATCCACTCGGTGGGCATCGTGAAGACGACGCACCGGATCGACGATGAGGTGAGCGCTATCCGGGCTTGTCTGGAACACCTGGAGGAGACCGCTTCCCGGCTGGGCAGACAGTGGCACGGAGAGGCTTCTGAGGCCTTCTCTGCGGCGCACCGTGAGTGGTCGACCGCTCTGGCGGAGCTGGAGCGCATCGTCCGGCTGCTGACCGCTGCGGCCAGAGATATCGCGGCTCGCAGCGACGAGCGTCAGCGCCGTGGTGCGGCAGTGTGGGGAGGCTGATCCTGGCGCAACGGGCGGTGAGCGGCTGGCCTCGACGGAATGAGGCCGATGCTGGTCCCGTCTTGTAGGCGGCGAAGGCCGGGAGCCCGTCTGGGCTCCCGGCCTTCAGCGTGTCAGGTCAGGACTGCTTGGCGGCCTCCAGGCGCGCCCGCAGGGCGGCGAGCTGGTCACGGAGCTCGGGGCGGACCTTGTCGCCGAACTTCGCGAAGAACTCCTCGGTGAGGGCGCTCTCGGCCAGCCAGGCGTCCGGGTCCACCCGGAACAGCTCTTCCATCGTGCCCTCGGGCAGGTCGAGGCCGTTCAGGTCGAGCTCGCCTTCGGCGGGCACCACGCCGATCGCGTTCTCGACCCCGGGGGCCTTGCCCTCGATGTGGTTCAGCGCCCAGGCGATCACCCGGGAGTTGTCGCCGTAGCCCGGCCACAGGAACTTCTTGTCGGCGCCCTTGCGGAACCAGTTGACGCCGAAGACTGCCGGGAGCCTCACGCCCTTGGCCTCGAGCTCGGCGCCCAGGTCCAGCCAGTGGCCCCAGTAGTCGGCCATGTCGTAGCCGCAGAACGGCAGCATCGCGAACGGGTCGCGACGCAGCACGCCCACCGGGCCCTCGGCAGCAGCGGTCTGCTCGGAGGCGACCGTGGCGCCGATGAACACCCCGTGCGCCCAGTCCCGGGCAGCCATCACCAGCGGGACGTTCGTGGCCCGGCGGCCGCCGAACAGGATGGCGTCGATCGGCACGCCCTCGGGCTTCTCCCAGTCGGAGGAGATGATCGGGCACTGGTCGGCCCGCACGGCGAACCGGCTGTTCGGGTGGGCGGCCACCCGGCCGGAGCCCGGCGTCCAGTCGTTCCCCAGCCAGTCGATGAGGTGCGCGGGGGGCTCGTCGGTCAGGCCCTCCCACCACACGTCGCCGTCGTCGGTGAGCGCCACGTTCGTGAAGATCACGTCGTGGGCCAGCGAGTCGATCGCCGTCGGGTTGGTCGACATCCCGGTGCCGGGTGCCACGCCGAAGAAGCCGGCCTCGGGGTTGATCGCGTGCAGGCGGCCGTCCTTGCCGGGGCGCAGCCAGGCGATGTCGTCGCCGATGGTCTCGACCTCCCAGCCGGGCAGCGTCGGGCGCAGCATGGCCAGGTTCGTCTTGCCGCAGGCCGAGGGGAAGGCCGCGGTGATGTGGTACTGCTTGCCCTCCGGCGAGGTGAGCCGCAGGATCAGCATGTGCTCGGCGAGCCAGCCCTCGTCGCGGGCCATCACCGAGGCGATGCGCAGCGCGAAGCACTTCTTGCCCAGCAGGGCGTTGCCGCCGTAACCAGAGCCGTACGACCAGATCTCACGGGTCTCGGGGAACTGCACGATGTACTTGGTGTCGCTGCAGGGCCACGGCACGTCCGCCTCGCCCTCGGCCAGCGGGGCACCGACCGAGTGGAGCGCTGGCACGAAGAACCCGTCGGAACCCAGCAGCTCGAGCGCCTCGTTGCCGGCCCTGGTCATGATGAGCATGGACAGCACGACGTAGGGGGAGTCGGTGACCTCGACGCCGAGCTGGGAGATCGGGCCGCCGAGCGGACCCATCGAGAACGGGATGACGTACATCGTCCGGCCGGCCATCGACCCGGCGAAGACGCCCTTGAGCTCGGCGCGCAGCTCGACCGGGTCGCGCCAGTTGTTCGTCGGGCCGGCGTCGGCCTTGTCCTTCGAGGCGATGAAGGTGCGGTCCTCGACCCGGGCGACGTCGGACGGGTCGGAACGAGCGAGGAAGGAGTTGGGGCGCAGCTCGGGGTTGAGGCGGATGAGCGTGCCGGCGTCGATCAGCTGTGTGGTGAGCGCCTGGCGCTGGGCTTCGGAGCCGTCGACCCAGACGATCTCCGCGGGGGTGGTCAGCTCGGCGATCTCGCTGAGCCAGGCCAGCAGACGGGCGTGACCCGGGCCCGCGGGGGCCGGGGGAACCGCCGGGATCTCGATGCTGGCTGAAGTGGTCATGGTGTCAGCTCCTGGTCTCAACTCGCCGGTGAGGATGGCCGTTCTTCTACGATGGCGGAACGTTGGCACAACCTGAAGCCTCGTCGCGACCGAAGAAGTAAAAACCTTCTGGCAGGTGCAATCACCGCCACACTGAGTCTATGCCTGACCAGGACCTTCGCGCAGGCACCTGCCCGCCGCGGAGAGGGTGATCGGTCGTCTGCCGAGGTGCGAGAGCGCGGTCTCAGGGGAGCAGGGCGTGGCGGACGATCGTCGCCTCGCGCCCGGCGCCCACCCCGACGGCCGAGATCCGCGTCCCCGACATCTCCTCGAGCGTCGTCACGTACCGCTGGGCGGCCGGAGGGAGGTCGCTCAGAGCCCGGGCCCCGGTGATGTCCTCTTCCCAGCCCTCCAGGTGCTCGTACACCGGGCGGGCGTGGTGGAAGTCGGACTGGCTGTCGGGCATCTCGTCCAGACGTCGCCCGTCGACCTCGTAGGCGACCGCGACGGGGATCTTCTCCAGGCCCGTCAGCACGTCGAGCTTGGTCAGCACCAGGTCGGTCAGTCCGTTGATGCGGGTCGAGTACCGCGTCACCACCGAGTCGTACCAGCCGCAGCGCCGAGGACGGCCCGTCGTCGTGCCGTACTCCCCGCCCGCCTCGCGCAGCCAGTCGCCCTCCTCGCCGTGCAGCTCGGTCGGGAACGGTCCCTCGCCCACGCGCGTGGTGTAGGCCTTCGCCACGCCGACCACACGGTCGATCCGTGTGGGCCCGATGCCCGACCCGGTGCACACCCCGCCCGCCGTCGCCGACGAGGAGGTGACGAACGGGTAGGTGCCGTGGTCCACGTCGAGCATGGTCGCCTGGCCGGCCTCGAACACCACGGTGCGCCCGGCGTCGAGGGCGTCGTTGAGCACCCGGGAGGTGTCGGCCACCATCGGGCGCAGACGCTCGGCGTAGCGCAGCAGGTCCTCGACGATCTCGTCGGCCGGCACCGCCCTGCGGTTGTAGACCTTGACCAGCGTCGCGTTCTTCTGCGCCAGCGCGCCGGCGACCTTCTGGGTCAGGATGTCCGTGTCGAACAGGTCTTGGACCCGGATGCCGATCCGGTTGATCTTGTCGGCGTACGTCGGGCCGATGCCACGGCCGGTGGTGCCGATCTTCCGAGCACCCAGGAACCTCTCGACCACCCGGTCCATCGTGCGGTTGTAGGCGGCGATGACGTGGGCGTTCGACGAGACCAGCAGCCGGGACGCGTCCACCCCGCGGGCGGTGAGGTCGTCGATCTCCCGAAACAGCACCTCCAGGTCGATGACCACGCCGTTGCCGATCACCGGGACCACCCCGGGGGAGAGGATGCCCGACGGCAGCAGGTGCAGCGCGAAGTGCTCCCCGTCGACCACCACCGTGTGCCCGGCGTTGTTGCCGCCGTTGAACTTGACGACGTAGTCGGTCTCGGAACCGAGCTGGTCGGTGGCCTTGCCCTTGCCCTCGTCGCCCCATTGCGCACCGAGCACCACCACGGCAGGCATATCGAACCCTTTCGTCGTCGCCCGGGCGTCGTCCGCACCCGGGTGCGTGTGCGAGCGTATCGGACGGCACCGGCAGGAGGGACGTGCGGGCTCGCCCGAGCCGGCATACCCTCGTGCACAGAGCCATGCTGTGGTGCGACCAGCCACGAGCGCGGGCGACAGCCACGAGTACGAAAGAAGCGTGCGAGTGATCGAGACGTCCATCTCACCCACCTCCGTGACCCTCGCCGTCGTCGGCGACCTGGACATGGCGGAGCGTGACCAGCTTCCCAGGGTCGCGGCTCAGGTGCTCGGTCAGCCCCGCCCGCAGATCGTCGTCGACATGTGCCGGGTCACCTTCATGGACTCCACCGGAGCCGGGTTCCTCATCCACCTCGCCGAGGCCCAGAGCCAGCGTGGCGGGACGACCGTGCTGCGCGGCATCAACGCGCGCGACGAGTTCGTGCTGAAGATCTGCGGCGCCCTGGAGCTGTTCCAGGTCGAGCAGGACCACCGGTGCGTGTCTGTCGCCTCCCAGCCCTCGGGTGCGGCGACGTCAGGCCTGTAGAGCCCTCAGAAGGGCCTGTAGGGCCCTCAGAGCCCCTGCGCCTGCGGAGATCAGGCCTCGGAGGCCTGGAGCGTCCCTCGAGGCTCGGGCCAGGCCTCGGGGTCCTCGTGGAGCCTGGCCCAGACCACCTTGCCGCCGTCCGAGGTGTGCCGCCAGCCCCAGTCGGCCAGCCGCTGGACGATCTTGATGCCGAACCCGCCGATCCGGTCGGGGTGCCCGTCGGTGGAGACGGGAGGTGCGGGGTTGGCGTCGGCCACCTCGATGCGCAGGCCGTCGCCGGTGTCGGCCAGCTGCAACGTCACCTCGCCCCAGCCGTGGGTCACCGCGTTGGCCACCAGCTCGGAGGCCACCAGCTCGGCAGACTTCCTCCCGGGCAGGTTCCAGTCGGCGCAGGCCTCCCGTGCCGCCTGACGGGCCATGCGCAGCGCGCTGGGGTCGTGCGGCAGCGACCACCGCCTCCTGCGGGAGGCCGCGATGGTGGGCGTCGCGTCGGGGATGCGGACCACGACGATCGCGATGTCGTCCTCGGCCCGCCGGGCCAGGCGGGCGAGCAGCTCCTCACCGATCCGAGAGGCGTCCGACCCCGAGGCGCTCCGGAGGACGTCAGCCAGCACGTCCAGGCCGTCGCGCATCGACCGGGTGCGGGTCTCCACCAGGCCGTCGGTGTAGTAGACGACGACGTCGCCGGGCCGCAGGTCGACCGACGCGGCGACGCGCGTCGCGTGCTGGCCGAACCCGACCATCGGGCCCTGCCCGTCGGTGAGGTAGGTGACGTCCTGGTCGCGGCGCAGCAGCGGAGGAAGGTGCCCGGCGCGGCAGTAGTCCAGCCGCCACCCGCCGTCAAAAGCGGTCAGGGTGGAGCAGACGACGCCCGCCGCCCGGGGCACGCGCATCCCCCCGACCACCTGGTCGACCCGGCCGAGCACCTGGTCGGGCGAGGTCCCGTCGAACGCGTAGGCGTGCACCACCGAGCGCAGCTGGCCCATGGCCGCGGCGGCCTCGACGTCGTGGCCGACCACGTCCCCGATGACGACGCCGGCGACGCCGGGGCGGATCGGCAAGATGTCGTACCAGTCCCCGCCGATCTGGGCGTCGGTGGTGTTCGGTGCGTAGTAGGTCCACACGTCCAGGTCGTCGATCTCGACCTGGTGGGGCAGCATCGCGCGCTGCATGGTCTCGGCGAGGTGGTGCTCGCGCAGATACAGAGCCGAGCTCTCCAGCGCGGTGCCGACGCGTCGGGCGGCCACGCGCAGCACCCGCAGCGTCGTCTCGTCCATCCAGTCGATGCCCTCGCCGGCGAGGGGGACGACGGCGAGCAGGCCCACCACCGAGTGACGGGCCGGGACCGGCAGCAGGGTGGCCGTGGTCTCGTCCGGCCACAGCTCGCGCAGACGCTCGCTCACCGCCGCGGAGAGCGACCCGTCAGGGTGGGTGATGGTCAGGTCGAGGTCGGCCATGGCGTCGCGGTCGCCGGTGAGCACCCGCAGGGCCGGGTCGTCTGGGGTCGTCGAGACGGGGTGGTCGTCGAGGTCGACCAAGAAGTGCGCGCGGCTCACCACCGAGCCGGTCAGCAGGCGCGAGGTGGGCTCGAGGTCGGCGGTGCCGTGCAGGTACGTCGCGACCTGGGACACGCCGGCCAGCACCTCGAGGTCCTGGCGCTCGCGGTCGAGCAACCGGCTGGTGAGCTCTTCGACGGGCGAGGTCGCGCTCAGGTCGTCCAGCCGGAGCATCCACATCACGATCTGGTCGCCCTCGAGAGCCGGGGTGCCCGTCACGAGCATCGTCACCCAGCGGTGGTCGCCGTGCCGGATCTGCATCACCTGGCTCGCCTCGCGCCGCTCCGACATCGCCGAGGTGATCTGGAGCAGGTCGGGCACGCGGATGCCCGGGTGCTGGAAAAACGGGCCCGGGTGGTTCTGGAGGTGTTCCAGGGTTATGCCGACCGTCGAGGCGAATGCCGCGTTGGCCCAGATAGGACGCAGCTCGGGGTTCAGCGCGAGCATGGGAACACCCGACGAGCTCAGTGCACGTCCGAGCGCTCTTTCGATCGTCTCGTCGTCACACGCCGAAAGGGGGGTGTTCACAGCCGTCATCATCGTCTACTGTGCATGGTGTGATGAGTGGTCTCTGCGTCTGGCTGACGCGAGGCCGTCGGAAGGAGCACGGTGCGAGACGCTAGCAGGCCCCCGAACGGCGGGCCTCCGATCGGTGGTACCTCGGTGCTGGGAGAACCTGGCGCCGTCCAGGTGCTGGTCGAGCCAGACCGTACGCGCATCGTGCTGTCTGGCGAGGTCGATGCCGATCTTGTCGGCGAGCTGGCCGAGGCTACCGCCGAGGCGCAGCGGCAGAGCCTGCCCATCGAGGTGGACACCAGGCACGTGACGTTCATGGACTCCTCGGGCGTGGCTTTCCTCGCCAGGCTGTCCATCCGCAGCCCCCACCGCGTGCGTCTGCTCCGGGTCCCGCCGACCGTGCGCTTCCTGCTCGAAGTCACCCGGATCGGTGAGCTCCTGGACGTCGAAGACGACGTCGAATAGGACATATCGTCCCATTTCGTGCACGAGCGAGGGTTGTTCGTGACCTGTTCTTCACCCCGCTCGTCAACACCGTCGACCACTGTAGGGTGAACGATCACGACCCCTCGTCGCCCGGTTTGATCGGGCGGGCGGCCATGCCCGTGCCCCCGCCGGTCCCGGCCCGCGAGACGCGGACCAGGACGCGGCGCGAGGGGCATCCTCAGGGCTTTTCGTCTGCCAGGGCTTCGTGCCGGCTCAGAGCTTCTTGCCGGCAGAGCGCAGCTCGGTCGCGGCCTCGACGATGCGGGCGGCCATCCCGGCCTCGGCCAGCTTGCCCCACACCCGCGGGTCGTAGGTCTTCTTGTTGCCGACCTCGCCGTCCACCTTCAGCACGCCGTCGTAGCTGGTGAACATGTGCCCGGCCACCGGGCGGGTGAAGGCGTACTGGGTGTCGGTGTCGATGTTCATCTTGATGACGCCGTGGTCCACCGCCTCGCCGATCTCCTCGGCCGTCGAGCCGGAACCGCCGTGGAACACCAGGTCGAACGGCTTGTCCTTGCCCAGGTGGGCCCCCACCGCGTCCTGGATCTCCTTGAGCAGACCCGGGCGCAGCTGGACCGCGCCCGGCTTGTACACCCCGTGCACGTTGCCGAAGGTCAGCGCCGTGAGGTAGCGGCCCTTCTCGCCGGAGCCGAGCGCCGCGACGGTCTTCATGCCGTCCTCGACGGTCGTGTACAGCTTCTCGTCGATCTCGGCGGCGTGCCCGTCCTCCTCGCCACCGACCACGCCGACCTCGATCTCGAGGATGATCCGTGCGGCCTGGCACAGATCGAGCAGCTCGGCGGCGATCCGCAGGTTCTCGTCCAGCGGGATGTTCGAGCCGTCGAACATGTGCGACTGGAAGATCGGCAGCCCGCCAGCCTTGACCTGGGCGGTCGAGATGGCCAGCAGGGGACGCACCCAGGAGTCCAGGTTCTGCTTCGTGCAGTGGTCGGTGTGCAGCGCGACCGTCACCGGGTAGCCCTTGGCGACCTCGGCGGCGTAGGCGGCCAGGCCGAGGGTGCCCGCGACGCGGTCCTTGACGGTCGAGCCGGAGGCGTACTCGGCACCGCCGACCGAGACCTGGATGATCCCGTCGGACTCGGCGGCCGCGAAGCCCTGCAACGCCGCGGTCAGGGTCTGGGAGCTGGTCACGTTCACGGCCGGGTAGGCGAAGGAGCCTGCCTTCGCGCGGTCGATCATCTCGGCGTAGACCTCGGGGGTTGCGATGCCCATCGTGAGCTCTCCTTGCTCTGGCGGAGGTGTGCGGGGTCGTCCTCGAGTCTTCCACGCCTGGCTCCGCGAGACACTCCGCACACCCCGGCACCCGCGCACAAAGCCGTGGGTCCAGACTGGACGAGTGCTGAGTGCGTTCACGGGGTTCGTCGTCATCGGTGTTCTCATCGGTGCGGGCTACCTGGTCGCACGCGCGCGTCTGGTCTCGCCTGAGGGCGGCCTGGTGCTCAACCGGGTCGCGTTCTTCGTGGCGGTGCCCGCGCTGCTGTTCACCGTGGTCTCCCGCGCGCAGGTCAGCGTCCTGTTCTCGTCGTTCGTCCTCGTGGCTGCCGTGGCCGCGCTCGTGACCGCCGCGCTCTACGTGGTGGCGTCGCGGCTGTGGTTCCGGGCCCCGCTGGCGGGCACGACGATGGGCGCGGCGGGCGCCGCCTACGTGAACTCCAACAACATCGGGCTCCCCGTGGCCACCTACATCGTCGGCGACGCCCAGTACGTCGTGCCGCAGCTGCTGCTGCAGGTGCTGGTGTTCTCCCCGTTCATCCTGGGGGTGCTCGACCTGTCCACCCGTGGGCGGGTGCGGGTGCGCGACGTGCTCTCGCAGCCCGTGCGCAACCCGATGGTGGCGGCCACGGCCCTGGGCGCGGTGGTCGCCGTGGGCGGCTGGTCGGTGCCCGACGTCGTGGCCACGCCGGTGGAGGTGCTCGGAGGGGCGGCGGTGCCGATGGTGCTCATGGCCTTCGGCATGTCCCTGCGCGGGCAGCGTCCCCTGGCGCCGGGCTCGCCGCGCCGTGCGGTGCTGGTGGCCACCGGGCTGAAAGCGGTGGTGATGCCCGCGGTGGCCTACCTCGTCGCTCGGGCGCTGAACCTGCCCGACCACCTGCTGTTCACCGCCGTGGTCATGGCGGCCCTGCCCACCGCTCAGAACATGAACAACTTCGCCGCGCGCTACGGCCAGGCGCAGATCCTCACCCGCGACATCGTCCTGCTCAGCACCCTCGCCTCGGTCCCGGTGATCCTCGCCCTCACCGCCGTCCTCCACCCCTGAGCCGCACCGACGTCGGCCGGTGAGGAGATCTCTGGTGCCGGTGAGACCCTCGCAGCCGCCTGTCTGGCCGTCTCACCGGTGGGCGGCCGCTAGCGCAGGGTGACCTGGCGGGCGACGAGGCCGGCGCGGGCGCGGCGGGCGTTCGCGTCCAGGGGGGCGGTGTCCGCCAGGGCGGCGGTGAATCTCGGCGCGAAGTCGACCATGGCCGCCTCGACGTCCTCGGGCTCCGAGCCTCGGACGAGCTCCCACACCGGGACCACCAGGCCGCACGAGCGGAAGTAGCCGAGGAATCGCCCACCGTCGATGGCCGAGACCCGGGCGCCGTGATCGCTGCGCTCAACACCCTCGATCGGCTCGGAAGAGCGAGCGAGCTCGCTCTTCTCTCGCCTCGATCGGGTGTGCAGGCGGGCCAGGCCGTCGAGCACGGTCTGCTCGTCGTCGGTCTGGGCCCAGCGCAGGTACTCCTTGGCGCCCATCCGGGTCCAGTAGGCGGCGTCGACCCCGGTGAGCCGGGCGCTGTCCATGATGCCGGCGTCGGCGTCCTCCAGCGCGCGGGTCACCTCGGGGGTGCGCTCGACGGTCGGGTCGAGCCAGTACTCGAACGAGGAGTGCACGGTCACCTCGAACGGCACGCTGGTGTCCAGCACGTCCTGGAGGCGGGGACCAGGGGTCGGCTGCCCGACGGTCTCGATCGCCGTGCCGGGTTCGGCCTCCATCGCCTTCAGCAAGGCCGTGGCCAGGTCGCGGCTGGCGTCGCCGGAGCCGCCGACCGTCTGCAGCGCGAGCAGCAGCACCCCGTCGGTGCGGTGCAGCGCCGCCCACGCCGACGGGAGCGCCGTGGTGACGAGCACGTCGCGGGCGCCGTGCTCCGCAGTGGTGCGCACGGTCGCCGTCGCGGCCGGGACGAGCTCTTTGAGCGCGATCCAGTCCGGCTCCCCGGGGAGTCCCTCGAACGGACGCGCGACGTAGTCACCAGTGGCCATGCCTCGCAGGCTACCCGCACCTGTGCCCGGCCCCGCTCTCGGGCGGAGCGTCACCGGTGAGCCGGCAGGTCGTGGCCCCGGGGCGGAGGTCCCTCACAGGCGGTGCGGAGGAGAAGAAACTGCGATCTGGTCGGTGACGTCGGGGTGCATCTGGGGGTAGGTGCGGGAGGATCGATCTATGGACCCGCGCGCCGGAACACCCGCTCAGCTCTCAGACCTCATCGACGTCGACGCTCTGGTGGCGGCGTACTACGACCGGGTGCCCGATGCCGACGACCCCCGTCAGCAGGTGGTGTTCGGGACGAGCGGCCACCGGGGGAGCGCTCTGGACACGGCGTTCAACGAGGCGCACATCGTCGCGACCACCGCCGCGATCGTCGAGTACCGCCACGCGCGGGGCACCGACGGGCCGTTGTTCCTGGGCCGTGACACCCACGGGCTGTCCGAGCCGGCCTGGCGCACCGCCCTGGAGGTGCTCGCGGCGGCGGAGGTCGAGGTCCGCATCGACGCCCGCGACTCCTGGACCCCCACCCCGGCGGTCAGCCACGCCATCCTGCGGCACAACGGTGCCGGGTCGGCGCAGGGCGTGCGGACCGAGGGGCCGGGCCTGGCCGACGGGATCGTCGTCACCCCGAGCCACAACCCGCCCCGTGACGGCGGGTTCAAGTACAACCCTCCGCACGGGGGCCCGGCCGGTTCCGACGCCACGGGCTGGATCGCCGAGCGGGCCAACCAGATCTTGCGTGACGGGTGGCGGGCGGTGCCGCGTGTCGGCGCGGAGGCGGCGCTGGCCGCGCAGACCACCCGCAGGCACGACTACCTGTCGGCCTACGTCGACGACCTGGAGCAGGTCGTGGACCTGGAGATCGTCCGGGCCGCCGGGGTGCGCATCGGCGCCGACCCGCTCGGCGGGGCGTCCGTGGAGTACTGGGCGGCCATCGGTGAGCGCTACGGCCTGGACCTCACGGTGGTGAACCCGACGGTCGACCCCCGGTGGGCGTTCATGACGCTGGACTGGGACGGCAAGATCCGCATGGACTGCTCGTCGCCGTACGCCATGGCCAGCCTGGTCGCGCGCATGGGCAAGGACGCCCCCTTCGACATCGCCACCGGCAACGACGCCGACTCCGACCGGCACGGCATCGTCACCCCCGACGCCGGGCTGATGAACCCCAACCACTACCTCGCCGTGGCGATCTCCTACCTGTTCGGCGGTTCCCGCCCCGGGTGGGGGCCTGGCACGGCCGTCGGCAAGACGCTGGTCTCGTCGTCGCTGATCGACCGGGTGGCCGGGTCGCTGGGCCGGACGCTCATCGAGGTGCCGGTCGGGTTCAAGTGGTTCGTGCCCGGCCTGGTCGACGGCTCGGTCGGGTTCGGCGGCGAGGAGTCGGCCGGGGCCAGCTTCCTGCGCATGGACGGCAGCGTGTGGACCACCGACAAGGACGGGATCCTGCCCGCCCTGCTCGCCTCGGAGATCCTGGCCCGGACGGGCAGGTCCCCGAGCCAGCACCACGCCGACCTCGTCTCGAAGTTCGGTCAGTCCTGGTATGCCCGCGTCGACGCGCCGGCGACCCGTGAGGAGAAGGCGACGCTGGCCGTGCTGTCGCCGCAGCAGGTGACGGCCACGACGCTGGCCGGTCAGCCGATCACCGCGCGGCTCACCGCCGCCCCGGGCAACGGAGAGGCCGTCGGAGGGCTCAAGGTCACCACGGCTGACGCGTGGTTCGCCGCGCGCCCGTCGGGCACCGAGGACGTCTACAAGATCTACGCCGAGTCGTTCGTCTCCGCCGAGCACCTGGCCCAGGTCCAGGCCGAGGCCAGGCAGGTGGTCTCGGCCGCGCTCGCCTGAGGCGGCGGGTCAGGCCCGGGTCTGCTCAGGTCGGGGTGCCTGCCGGGAGCGTGGGCGTGCCACGAGGTCTTGGTACTCGGGGTGCCGGGTCAGCCAGGCGCGCACGTACGGGCAGTAGGCGATCACCTGACGCCCAGACTCGCGGACGAGGTCCATCGAGGCGCCGACCAGCCGTGAGGCGACACCGTGCCCGCCGTGCTCCGGAGGCACCTCGGTGTGGGTGAAGGCGATCGCGTCGCCCATCTGCTGATACTCGGCGACGCCGACCAGCTCGCCGTCCGCCGCGCGTGCCTCGAACCTGTGGGCAGCGGGCACCTCGAGCACCTCGAGGTCACCGAGCATCTCGTCAAGAACCATGCTTACGATGGTCGCAAGACCTCGTGCCGCTCGCACGGCGAGCGGGTGAACGATTCTCGGTCGGTGAGCCCGCGCAGGTCAGAGGCACGGCGGCGGTACGCCCTGTGCGTTCGTGGCCCCTCACACCGACGTGGGACGCTGGTCGGGTGCTTCGGCCCTACCGCGACGTGCTGACCCGCCCGGGGGCCGTGTCCTTCTCCACCGCGGCCCTGCTCGCCCGGATGCCGATGGCCATGGCCGGGATCGGCACCGTGCTCATGGTGCAGGCCGTCTACGGCAGCTACGCGCTGGCCGGGCAGGTCGCCGCGGTGTACCTGGTCGTCTCGGCGGTCGCCGCCCCCGCGCTCGCCGCCCTGGTCGACAGGCACGGTCAGGCCCGGGTGATGCGCCCCGCGCTGGTCGTGTCCGGCGTGGGGATGGCCGGGCTGGTCGCGGTCGGGGTCGCCCAGCCCGCCGTGGGGTGGGCCTTCCTGGCGGCGGGGGTCGCCGGGCTGGGCAAGGGGTCGTTCGGTGCGCTCGTGCGCGCACGCTGGTCCGTGACGCTCGACGGTGAGCCCGGGCCCCTTCACGTGGCGTACTCGTGGGAGTCGGTGCTCGACGAGGTGGTGTTCGTCGTCGGGCCGGTTCTCGCCACCCTGGCGGCGACGGCGGTGCACCCCTCGGCGGGGCTGGTGGTAGCCGCCGTCGCGATGCTGGGTGGCGGCTGGTGGTTCCTCGCCCAGCGGCGCACCGAACCGCTCCCGTCGGGCCGTCGGGCGCGATCTCGCACGGTGCTGCGCTCCCCGGGGCTGGTGGTGCTGCTCGTGGTGTTCTCGGCCATGGGTGTGATCTTCGGCGCCGCCGACGTCGCGACCGTCGCGTTCGCCACCGAGAAGGGGCAGCGGCCGCTCACAGGGCTCGTGCTGGCCGCGTTCGGGGTGGGCTCCCTGGTCGCGGGTCTGCTCTACGGCGTCCGCAGGTGGGTGTCGCCGCCGGCCCGCAGGTTCGCGGTGTCGGGGGTGGCGCTCGCGGTCGGCGCGAGCAGCTTCGTGCTGGTCGGATCGCTCGGACAGCTCGCGATCGTCATGGTGGTCGCCGGCGGGGCCATCGCCCCGACCATGATCACCGGGACCACCCTCGTCACGCGGATCGTCCCGCCCGACCGCCTCACCGAAGGGCTGACCTGGGTCGGGACCTCGCTGGTCGTCGGCGTCTCGGGGGGCGCGGCGCTGGCCGGCTCTGCGATCGACCAGGCAGGCTCCCACGGCGGCTTCCTCGTGGTGGTCGCTGCCGGCGCCGTGGTCGGGGTTCTCGTGCTCGCCACGATGCCGACCCTGACCAGGGCGAGCGGGCTGGCCGAGCGGATCGCGCCGCGGGTGGGAGGATGATGCTCGTGAGCGAACCGTGTCTGTGAGCAGCGAGCCCTCCCGCGCCGACCTCCGGCGCTGGCGGCGCCACCTGGCCGACGAGCGGTCCGAGGCCGCGGTGTACCGGGACCTGGCCGCGCGTCGTGAGGGTGAGGAGCGGGAGATCCTGCTCGCCCTGGCCGAGGCGGAGCGTCGTCACGAGGCGCACTGGTTGGCCCTGCTCGGGGATCGCGTCGGCGCTCCGCACAAGGGCACCTGGCGCACGCGCACGCTGGGCTGGGCGGCACGCCGGTTCGGGTCGCTGTTCGTGCTCGCCCTCGCCCAGCGCGCCGAGACGCGGCTGGCCAACCGCACCGACGCCGACGTCACCCCGCAGATGATCGCTGACGAGGAGATCCACTCCGAGGTGATCCGTGGCCTGGCCCGGCGCGGACGCCAGCAGATCTCAGGCTCCTTCAGGGCAGCCGTCTTCGGCGCCAACGACGGGCTGGTCTCCAACCTGGCCCTGGTGCTGGGCATCGGCGCCAGCGGGGTGTCTCACTCCACGGTGCTGTTGACCGGTGTGGCGGGGCTGCTGGCCGGGGCGCTGTCGATGGGTGCGGGGGAGTACGTCTCGGTGAGCTCTCAGCGCGAGCTGCTCGCCGCAGGACGCCCGTCGCGCAAGTCGGGCAAGGTGCTCGCCGCGCTGGACGCTGAGGCCAACGAGCTCGCGCTGGTCTATCGCGCCCGGGGGATGACGGCGGAGGACGCCGCCGCCCGCGCCCGTGCGGTGCTCGCCTCTGTCGCCGAGTACGAGCGGATGCACCTGCTCTCGGACTCGCTGCTCGAGACCTCCACCGAGCTGCCCGAGGGTGTGCTCGCCCCGCACGACCCCCCGTCGGACGACAGGGACGAGGTGGTCGGCACCGCCTGGCACGCCGCGAGCTCGTCGTTCGCGGCCTTCTCCGTCGGGGCCATCGTCCCGGTGATCCCTTACGCGCTCGGCGTCCAGGGCATGATGGCGGTGGTCTGGTCGGCCGGGCTGGTCGGGTTCGCGCTGGTCGCCACCGGCGCGATCGTCGGGGTGCTCTCCGGCTCGTCCCCGCTGTGGCGGGCGCTGCGTCAGCTGGCCATCGGGTGGGGCGCGGCCGCCGCGACCTTCGCCCTCGGCTCGGCCTTCGGCGCCGTCGGGCTCTGACACCAGGCCCTCAGGCCCCGACAGCCGCCGGTTCGGTCCGGCTCGGCTGTCCTGGTTCCTCGACAGCGCTGGGTGGTCGCAGGCACGCCCTGGCCGCACCGACCCACAGCACCACGAGGGCGACGTTGCGGGCGACGAGCACCAGCGTGGCGAACGGCCAGCCGTCGATCACGTCGTCGTACAGCCAGGGGAAGACGACCTGGGTGGCCGTGGCGACCGCGAGCACCGACCACGCGGTGCGTCGCCACCCGGGCAGCCCCAGCGCCAGCGCCACCGCGACAGGTGCGACCAGCCAGACGATGTACTGCGGGGACAGCACCTTGTTGGTCACGATCAGGGTGAGCATCACCAGCAGCGACCCGCGGGCGAGCAGCTCAGGAGCCGGCAACGGGTCGGCCCCGCCCCGCCGCCGTCGCCACACCAACCAGGCCGTGACGGCCGTCGCGACGACGAAGACGACGTCGAGCACCAGCACCGCCGCCGTGACCCCAGGGCCGTAGACCTCGAAGGTGATGATGTCGGGGTCGAACGCGCGCTCGACCGACGGCGAGAACAGGCCCCACAGCAACCAGGGGGAGGCGCCGACCGCCTCGAGCTGCATCCCCCGACCGCCCTGGGCGGACAGGAACGACGTGAGGTGCCCCGCGCCGCCGAGCGCCACGACCGTCCCGACGACCAGCGCGCTGACAACCAGCGCCGGCACGACGGCATCACGCCACGGGCGTCGGAGCGCCGCGACCACCGGCAGGAGCAGGGCACCGGGAGCCACCTTGACCCAGGCACCGACCGTCAGCAGGACGGCCGCGACCCTCGGCCGGCGGGCGACGGCCAGCAGGGCGAGGATCGCCAGCGGGGGGACGAGGGCGTCGAGGCGTCCGACGGCCACCGGCCCGAGGGCGAGCACGAAGGCCATCCACCACGTCGCGGCAGCCCGGCCCCCAGGTCGACGCAGCAGCCAGGCCACGGTGACCAGGTTCAGCGCGGTGACCAGGACGGTCCATCCCGCCGCGAACGCGGTGTCGTCACCACCGAGCAGCGCGCCGACGGCCAGCAGAGGCACCAGGGCCCCGGCGGGGTACACCCAGGGCTCGTCCAGCACCGGCCAGTGACCGGAGAGCAGGCCCTCGGAGATCCAGGAGCGGTAGAGGCTCAGGTCCCAGAACACCTCCTGGGGGATCCACACCACCCCGCAGAAGGCGATCCACAGGTGGACCACGGCGAACGTCACCCACACCACGGCGGTGGTCGGGGTCCTTCCCGAGGTCAGCGTCCGCACCGGTCGACGGCCGGGGGCAGGCGCGGACGTCTGGCGGTCGTCGGCCTGGCCCGTGGGCGCAGGGGTCACGGGACGAGGTCAGCGAGCGGGACGCAGCCGACCGCTCCCGCGAGCGGGACGTCGGGCTCGAGGCCGACCGTCTCGGCCAGCTCGACGCCGTCGGGGTTGACCATCAGGTCGACGGCGGTGCCGGGCCTCTCAGGGTCGAAGACGAGCTGGGCGTTCTGCAGGTAGCCGCGCAGGGTGTAGGCCTGGACCACAGCCTCGGGCCCGAACACGATCTGGGGGACGGCGATGGTCATCTTGTAGTTGTCGGTGGTCCCGATCACGAAGCCGTAGGCGACGTGGAGGTTCTCCGCCGTCTGCCCGGCCAGCCCGGTCAGGGTCGTGGTGTTGCGTACGTTGACCGTGATCTCCTGCGGCAGGACGGGCAGCGCCCCGTCGGACGGGCAGGGCACGAGCGACTCTGCCGCCGGGGCCGGGGTCGAGAACGGGCGGCTGAGAAACGGCAGCCGGATGGTCTCGGTGTAGACGGCCGCGCCGACCAGGCCGATGATCGCGAGCGTGGCGAAGAGGACACCGAAGACGACAGCCTGGCGCTCTTGTGTGCGTCGACGCCACTGGCGGGTCGGGTCGGTGCCGGTCATCACAGCTCGAGCACCCGTGCGTGCAGCACGCGTCGCCCCTGCAGGGCCGCGCGCACGGCACGGTGCAGCCCGTCTTCCAGGTACATGTTCCCCCCGTGCTGCACGACGTGGGCGAACAGGTCGCCGAAGAACGTCGAGTCCTCAGACAGCAGGGCCCCGAGGTCGAGCGTGCGCCTGGTGGTGATGAGCTGGTCGAGCCTGACCAGGCGGGGCGGGATCTCGGACCACTGTTTGATGTCCAGCGTGTGGTCAGGGTAAGGACGCCCTTCGCTGACGCCCTTGAAGATCACGCAGTCGAGTGTATGCGACCCGGGCGGACCTCCGCCTCAGACCCTGGGTGGAGATGCGACGAGGGCCGGCCCGTCGGAAGACGGACCGGCCCTCGTACGACGAGATCAGGAGGGCATGACGTTGGACGCCTGCGGGCCCTTGGGGCCCTGCTGGACCTCGAACGAGACCTTCTGGGACTCCTCCAGCGAGCGGTAGCCGCTGGACTCGATCGCGCTGTAGTGGACGAAGACGTCCGCGCCGCCGTCGTCGGGGGCGATGAAGCCGTACCCCTTCTCAGCGTTGAACCACTTCACGGTTCCGGTTGCCATTCCTGTACTCCTTGCGGTGTGGTGTTCGACCCCGACGACCGGGACCGGTGAATCACGGTGGTCGTCGTCCGCTCGGAGCGAGCGTGGTGTGACAACTACTGCACTGCGACTACAGGGCACACCCTAGGGCTCGTGAGGGGAGGGTGTCGAGCGCTTCGGTCACGACGCGCGGCAGTCCACGGCCACCAGCACGGTCACCGTCTTGTTCGCGACCGTCGCGGAGGTGACCGCCACGGGGAGCGTTCCCGAGAACCCGTCGGGCAGGCAGGCGGGCCACGTCTGGTCGCGCCACGTCCCGTCCGTGTCGACCCACGCGGGCACCGTCTCGGCCGCGCGCACGGTCCGTTGGCCGGTCTGCACCGAGACCGAGGTGCCCTGCACGGAGACGGTC
Organism: Micrococcales bacterium; assembly: GCA_009785115.1. GTDB lineage: Bacteria > Actinomycetota > Actinomycetes > Actinomycetales > Cellulomonadaceae > Cellulomonas. The sequence continues at coordinate 8,592 of WQWY01000021.1, read as the reverse complement.
GCGTCGGTCCAGTCGACCTTCTGCTGACCCGCGCTGATGGTCCAGCCCGCACCGAACGCGATCACCATCGCGGCGAGAGGCACGATGACCCGGCTGATGACGGCGCGCCCGGCGGACGGCGTGGCTGGTGTGCTCATGGCCCCAGTGTGCTGCATCACGCACAGGTGCGGGGCCGACGCTCGGGCGAAGAGTGGTCGTGTCGTCGTCGCTGCCGCCCGTCAGGGGCGGGCTCATGGTGGTGCCGGGGGTCAGCCCTACGCGTCGTGCTCGTCGGCGGGGTCGAGGATGGCGCGGCGAGCCCCGTTCATCGCACGCACCAGGGCACGGGGCGCCACCTGCAACGCGCCGGCGGCGGTCTGGTAGCGCAGCGACGGGGTGGAGAGCACCGCGCCGCGTCGCACGTCGGCCAGAGCCCGGGAGACGACCTCCTCGGAGGAGAGCCAGGCCGCCTGCGGGTAGGCGTGCACGTCCATCCCCGCCCGGTCGTGGAACTCGGTGCGGGTCAGGCCCGGGCGCAGGCAGGTGGCCGTGACCCCGGTGCCGGCCAGCTCGGTGGCCAGCACCTCGGTGAACACCTGCACCCAGGCCTTGTGCGCGGAGTAGGTGGACGCCGCCATCAGGCCCGCGACCGACCCGACGTTGAGGATGGCGCCCCGGCCACGGGAGCGCATCGCCGTGGCCGCGCTGTGGGAGAGCACCATGACGGCGCGCACCATGACGTCGAGCGCGCGCTCCTGGGCAGCGACGTCGTCGTCCACGAACGGCTCGGCAGGGCCGAACCCGGCGTTGTTGACCAGCAGCCCTACCGGGCGCTCGGTGGCCGCGAGCCGGGCTGCCACCCGGTCGAGGTCGGCCCGGTCGGCCAGGTCGGCCGCGATCACCTCGGTGCGGACCCCGGCGGCGGCGGAGAGCTGTCCGGCCAGCCTCTCGAGGCGCTCGGTGTCGCGGGCGACGAGGACGACGTCGTGGTGAGCCGTGGCCAGCTGCCAGGCGAACTCCAGACCGAGCCCGGCGCTGGCGCCGGTGACGAGTGCGGTACCCATGGCCCCACCCTACGGAACCAGGGTGGGAGGTGCGACGACGACCGGCCGTCGGTCGCGCTGTCGTGCCGGTGTGCGGGCTGTGCGGCGGGGCGTGTGCCGGTGCCGGGGTGCTCGGGGTACCTCGGCACCGGCAGGTCCTACGGTAGCGCGAGGCCGCCGGTGGATGTGCCAGATAGTGGGATGACTTATCTCGGTACCGCGACGTGAGACCGGCTCCGCGAGCCCGCCCCGGGGGCGTCTCTCAGGACAGCCCGAGGTCGGTGAGCGAGTACAGGTAGTGGTAGGGCACGCCGAGCGCCTCGATCTTCTCTCGCGCGCCGGTGGCCCGGTCCACGATCACGGCGACGCCCAGCACCTCGGCGCCGGCCTCTCGCGCCGCCGTGACGGCCGCGATCGGCGAGCCGCCGGTGGTCGAGGTGTCCTCGAGCACGACGACCCTGCGCCCGGCGACGTCGGGCCCCTCGATGCGACGCTGCATGCCGTGCGCCTTGGCCTCCTTGCGCACGACGAAGGCGTCGATCCCCTGGCCTCGGGAGGCGGCGGCGTGCAGCACCGCGCCGGCCACCGGGTCGGCCCCCAGGGTGAGGCCGCCGACCGCGTCGATCTCACCCGCCCCGAGCCCGACCTCTTCCAGCCGGTCGAGCAGCACGTGGCCCACCAGGGGCGCCCCGGCGCGGTGCAGGGTGACTCGGCGCAGGTCCACGTAGTAGTCGGCCTCACGGCCAGAGGAGAGCGTGACCTTGCCGTGCACCACGGCGAGGTCCTTGATGAGGGCGAGCAGCTGGTCACGAGGCGTCGGCACGAGCGTCAGGCTAGCGCCACCTGCGTGAGATCCAGCGCTCTCCGCGAGGCAGGGCGAGCGTCGTGCCCCCGTCCCGGTCTGTGCCGCCTCGTCGGGTCGCGGTGCGAGAAGAGATGTCTCCAGCCGTGGCCTCCGCGTCTGACGCGTCGGTGCGGGCCTCTAGGGTGGTCGCCATGTCTCTCGATGCTCCTGCCGACGACGGGTGGGTCCCGGCAGACGAGCCGCCCGACTGGTACGACGAGCCTGAGGAGCCGGCCGGCTGGCCGGACGAGGCGCGTCCGCACGAGACGCACGCGCACAGCGACGAGGCGGCGCGTCCGGCGGCCCCGTCGCGGGGGACACCGTCCCAGGTGCTGCGCGACGTGTGGGGCTACCCGGGGTTCCGTGGCGACCAGGCGGCGATCATCGACGCCGTGGTCGCCGGGGGCGACGTGGTGGTGCTGATGCCCACTGGTGGCGGCAAGTCGCTGTGCTACCAGGTGCCCGCGCTCGTGCGCGAGGGCACGGGCGTCGTCGTCTCCCCGCTGATCGCGCTCATGGCCGACCAGGTGGACGCGCTGTCGGCGCTGGGGGTGCGCGCGGGCTTCCTCAACTCGACCCAGGACGGTCGGGAGCGGGCGCGCACCGAGCAGGCATTTGTCGCCGGCGAGCTCGACCTGCTCTACCTGGCCCCTGAGCGGCTCGCCGTGCCCGCCACGGCTGATCTGCTGGACCGTGGGCGCGTCGCGCTGTTCGCGATCGACGAGGCGCACTGTGTGAGCCAGTGGGGCCACGACTTCCGGCCTGACTACCTGCGGCTGTCGGTGCTGCACGAGCGGTGGCCCCACGTGCCGCGCCTCGCGCTGACGGCGACGGCGACGGCGGCGACCAGGGCGGAGATCGTCGAACGCCTGGAGCTGGGGTCGGCGCGGATGTTCGTCGCCGACTTCGACCGGCCCAACATCACCTACCGGATCGTGCCCAAGGACGACCCGAGAGCCGACCTCTTGCGCCTGATCCGTGCCGAGCACGACGGGGAGTCGGGCATCGTGTACTGCCTGTCTCGGGCGTCGGTCGAGCAGACCGCGGAGTGGCTCGTCGAGCAGGGCGTGCCCGCGCTGGCCTACCACGCTGGTCTGGACCGCCGCACCCGTGCGGAGAACCAGGCGCGGTTCTTGCGCGAGGACGGCCTGGTCATGGTCGCGACCATCGCCTTCGGCATGGGTATCGACAAGCCCGACGTGCGGTTCGTCGCGCACCTGGACCTGCCGAAGTCCGTCGAGGGCTACTACCAGGAGACCGGCCGGGCCGGGCGCGACGGGCTGCCGTCGACCGCGTGGCTGGCCTACGGGCTGGCCGACGTCGTCCAGCAGCGCAAGCTCATCGACGCCGGTGACGGGGACGCGGTGTACAAGCGCCGGGCCAGCGCCCACCTGGACGCGATGCTCGCGCTGTGCGAGACGGTCGACTGCCGCCGCCAACAGCTGCTGCGGTACTTCGGCCAGGAGTCGGGGCCGTGCGGCGCCTGCGACACCTGCCACGTCCCGCCCCAGAGCTGGGACGGGACGCAGGCGGCGCAGAAGCTGCTGTCCACGATCGTCCGGCTGGACCGGCGCGGCCAGCGCTACGGGGTGGGGCACCTGGTGGACATCCTGCGCGGCAAGCGCACCCCCCGGGTCGCCCAGCTGGGCCATGACGAGCTGAGCACCTTCGGCCTGGGCGAGGACCTGTCAGACCGCGAGTGGCGTGCGGTGATCCGCCAGATGCTCGCCGCACGGCTGCTTCAGGTGGACTCCGCCGGCTACGGGACCTTGCGGATGACGGAGGAGTCGTCGTCGGTGCTGCGCGGGGAGCGTGAGGTGCGGCTGCGCCGAGAACCCCCGAAGGCCCCGAAGGCTGAACGCGCTGCTCGTGCACCGAAGGCCTCGGCCGTCGCGGCGACCCTGGACCCCGAGGCGGCTACCGTGTTCGAGCGGCTGCGAGCGTGGCGGGCGGGCGTCGCCCGAGAGCAGGGCCTCCCGGCGTACGTGGTGTTCCACGACGCGACCCTGCGCGAGATCGCGACCCGGCTCCCAGCCGACCTCGAGGCGCTGTCTCAGATCAGCGGCGTCGGCGCGACCAAGCTGGAACGGTATGGCCCCGGGGTGCTGGCCGCGCTCGCCGCCGACGCCCTGCCGGCCGGGTGATGCCTCGTCGGCGGGCAGCGCCCCGCTGGCGGGTGACGCTCTGCTGACGGACAGCCCCCGCTGGTCGACAGCACCTGGCAGACGGGCATCGCTCGGCTGACTGGGTGATGCTCGATCACGATCTGAGCTCACTCTCGGGAGATGCTCCCGGGCGCCCTCGCCTCGAGCTAGCATGATTCGTGCGGGAATGCCTGCCCGATCTGACCCCTCCTGGGACTGTGGCTTCCCGCCGCGTCCTGAGCCTGCCCTCAGGACCCCGGGGCCCCGCGCAACCCCCCTGCAGCGCCGGGGCCCCGGCCCGCGTCTAGGGCGTCTTTCGTGACCTCCGCCCGCTGCGGCACGCCCTGACCTCAGGCGCTCCACCGGTGGCTCATGCGGGGTTGCAGCGGGAGGAGAGCATGGTCAGGGCGTCGACGTCGGGGCGCCAGGGCTCGAGGTTCCAGGTGGCCTTGTTCGGGGCGCCGAGGATGTGGCAGTCGAGCTGTGCGCGCATGGACGAGGTGTCGGCCTCGGGGTCGGCGGAGACGGCCGCCCAGACCAGTGCTGACGCCGCCATCGAACCGGAGCGGCCCCATGCGCTCGGGGTGACCGCCAGGGACCTGCCGCCCTCGCGGATGCCCCAGTCCAGGTCGATCACGGCTGTGTCGGAGAGCCAGAGCTCGGCGCCGTCGGCCGCGGCGATCGTCAGCGTGCCGTCGTCCATGGTCGGGCGAGCGGCCCGGGTCGGGGTGACCCCGGCGACGGGAGCCCCATCAGAACCCAGCATCAGGAACGACCGGTCGGGCATCAGGTCGAGGGCCATCCCCTCGGGGAGGGTCACGGTGGCAGCGACAGCAGGTGGTGGGGAGGCGTCGGGCGACGAGGTCGTGGCAGGCAGGTGGATGTGCAGGCGTGCGGACCCGTCGGCGTCGGGGGTCACCGTGAGAGTGCCGCCGGCGGCGGTGAACGAGGCGGTCGGTCGCACGGTCAGGCCGACGTCTCCTGACGTGAGCACCACCGGTGGTGCCTCGGTCGGGGTCGCGGTCGGCGTGGGTGGAGCCTCGGCGTCCTGACACCCCGCGACGAGCAGGACGAGAAGGAGCAGAGAGGCTCGGCTCAGCCTCGTCGTGCTGTTCGACCTCACGATGCTGTTCGATCTCACCACGTCGTGCACCGTATGCCATGAAGCGGCTGCGCTGCTCCGCCAGGTGCGGCTCTTCGCGCCAGGCAGGGTCTCCGCGCCTGTGCCTGACGCAAGACACGCACCTGATGCGGGAAGGAAAGGTGTGGCGGGCCTGGGCCGCCGGTCGGCGTGGGGCGGGGAACGGACAGGTAGCCTTGGCGTGGCGCGCGCCGGACGGGCCGCGCCGGTCGTCGAGCACCCGAGGGACCCGCAGGTACATGACCGCCACCTCCAGCCACCAGTCCGACACCGTCGAGAACGCCGCGGCCACGCCGGACCAGGTCCAGCCGTACGCCGAGCTCGGCCTGAAGGACGACGAGTACGCGCGCATCCGTGACCTGCTCGGACGGCGCCCGACCGCCGCCGAGCTGGCGATGTACTCGGTGATGTGGTCCGAGCACTGCTCCTACAAGTCGTCCAAGCTGCACCTGGCCGAGTTCGGGCGCACCACGACCCCGCAGATGCGTGAGCACCTGCTGGTCGGCATCGGTCAGAACGCGGGCGTGGTCGACATCGGTGACGGCTGGGCGGTGACGTTCAAGGTCGAGTCGCACAACCACCCGTCCTACGTCGAGCCCTACCAGGGCGCCGCGACCGGTGTCGGCGGGATCGTCCGCGACATCATCGCGATGGGTGCCCGGCCGGTGGCCGTCATGGACCAGCTGCGCTTCGGGGCGATCGACCACCCCGACACGGCGCGTGTCGTGCACGGCGTGGTCTCCGGTGTCGGCGGCTACGGCAACAGCCTGGGCCTGCCCAACATCGGCGGGGAGACCGTCTTCGACTCCTGCTACCAGAAGAACCCGCTGGTCAACGCCCTGTGCCTGGGTGTGCTGCGGCACGAGGACATCCACCTTGCCAACGCCGAGGGCGTCGGCAACCTCGTGGTGCTGTTCGGGGCGCGCACCGGTGGCGACGGGATCGGGGGGGCGTCGATCCTCGCGTCGGAGACCTTCGACGACACCAAGCCCTCGAAGCGCCCCAGCGTCCAGGTGGGCGACCCCTTCATGGAGAAGGTGCTCATCGAGTGCTGCCTGGAGCTGTTCGCTGCCGGGGCCATCGAGGCGCTGCAAGACCTGGGCGCGGCCGGCATCTCCTGCGCGACCTCCGAGCTGGCGTCCAACGGCGGCTCGGGCATGCACGTGGACCTGGAGAAGGTGCTGCTGCGTGACCCGACGCTGACCGCCGGCGAGATCCTCATGAGCGAGTCGCAGGAGCGGATGATGGCCATCGTCCGCCCCGACATGCTGGAAGTGTTCGAGCGGATCACCACCCGCTGGGACGTCGAGGCGAGCGTGATCGGTGAGGTCACCGAGGACGCCCGGCTGACCATCGACCACCACGGCGTGCGCATCGTCGACGTCGACCCGAAGACCGTCGCCCACGACGGGCCCGTCTACGACCGTCCCCACGCCCGCCCGGCGTGGCTGGACGCGCTCCAGGCCGACACCGCCGCCCGTCTGCCGCGCCCGGAGAGCGGGCACGAGCTGCGCGACACCCTGCTGGCCCTGCTCGGCAGCCCGAACCTGTGCTCGAAGTCCTGGATCACCGACCAGTACGACCGCTTCGTCCAGGGCAACACCGCGCTGGCCCAGCCTGACGACGCCGGAGTCGTCCGCGTGGACGAGACCACCGGGCTGGGGGTGGCCCTGGCCACGGACGCCAACGGTCGCTACGCCCAGCTCGACCCGTTCGCCGGTGCCCAGCTGGCCTTGGCCGAGGCGTACCGCAACGTCGCGACCGTCGGTGCGCGGCCTTTGGCGGTGACCGACTGCCTGAACATCGGCAGCCCGGAGCACCCCGACTCGATGTGGCAGCTGGTCCAGGTGATCCACGGGCTGGCACAGGCCTGCGCCGCGCTGGGCACGCCGGTCACCGGCGGCAACGTCTCGCTGTACAACACCACGGGCGACACGGCGATCTACCCCACCCCCGTGGTCGGGGTGCTGGGTGTGCTGGACGACGTGGCCGACGCGATGGGCTCGGGGTGGACCAAGCCCGGCCGCGCGGTGTACCTGCTGGGCACCACCCGGCCCGAGCTGGACGGCTCGGCCTGGGCCCAGGTGGCGCACGACCACCTGGGGGGCCTGCCGCCCCGGGTGGACCTGGACGCTGAGAAGGCCCTGGCGGCGGTGCTGGTCACCGTGGCCCGCGACGGCCTGGCCGACGCCGCTCACGACCTGTCTGAGGGCGGGCTGGCGGTCGGGCTGGCCGAGGCGTGCCTGCGCTACGGCATGGGCGCCAGCGTGGACCTGACCGGCGTGTGCGAGCGGGACGGGGTGAGCGCGTTCGAGGCGCTCTTCTCCGAGTCCACCGGCCGGGTGCTGCTGTCTGTGCCGCGCGCGGCAGAACCCGCCCTGGCAGACCTGTGCACCGCTCGCGGGGTGCCCGCCGTCCGCCTGGGCGAGACCGCCGAGACCTGCGAGCGTGGCGCGGGCGACGCCGCCGAGGACGTCCCCGCCGACCACGTCCACGAACCCGCCCTCGAGATCCAGGGCCTGTTCACCTTGCCCCTGACCCAGGCCCGCGAGGCCCACGAGACCCCCCTCCGCCGCGCCTTCGGCTGACCTCTTCCAGACTCGTTCCAGCTCTCAGGTAGGCCGTCGGCGTGCATGGTCGCTCATTCGACTGGACGACCGTGTACACCGCCAAACGACCCGACTGGGCTTTCCGCCGTCGGTGAGCGCGGCGCCTTCGGGTTTTTCGGCGGCTCGGGTGTTGAGCCACTCGTGGACTGCCGTGGTTTGTCGGGGTCCGTGGGGCATGGTGTAGATGTGGTCGGGCATGGTCAGATGCTCTCGTGGTATCTCTCTACGACCTCTGTCAACTCGTACACCGGCACCAAGACCTGCCAGTCTCCGTATGGTTCCACCAGTATCGAGGGGTGCTTGGGGGCATCGCCCGGACGATCACTTTTCCCGATGATCGCCGCCTTGTTGTCCTCGACGTATCTCACATCCACCCGATGTCCCCGCCACACGGCCGTCGTGGTGACGGAGAACCGGCGCTCGACCTCGGAGATGTGGACCTTGCGAGACCACCCTCTTTGGGGATGTTTCTCGAACCCCTCAGGACAAGGCCGTGAAGAAGGCAGGTAAAGATAGACGCTGGAGTTGACCTTCTTGCTCGCGAAGACCTCGCCACGCCACACTGCGTAGGCCCCTGCTCTCATGGTGTGGTGCCTGAGGGTTGTTCCACGATCACACGCCACCTGTCACCGACGAACACCGCCGCGAGCTGTTGTGTTCCGTCGGGGTCGATGCGCCACATCTCAGCACCCTCAGGGACCTTGATCGCGGTGGTGTAGGACATCATGGTTCAGATGCTGTCGTGGTACTTCTCCACGACCTCTGTTAGTTCATACTGCGGCACCAGAGCTTCCCATTCAAAACCCTTCTCTGTCACCGTCACTGCAGGATG
>WQWY01000020.1 GCA_009785115.1 Micrococcales bacterium | reverse complement strand
TCCGACGCCACTCCGCGCTGGGCTACCGGTCCCCGAACGACTTCGAGGACCTGCACACCGCCGCGACCAACGCGGCATGATGATCACCACACCAACACTGTCCGGGAAACCGGGTCAGGCTCCGTTTGCACCCAACTCGAACGCTGGCAGGTTGCTGACCCATGCCCAGCCGGATGCGGAATCTGCCCACTTGGCGAAGAAGAGGAGGGCAAGACCGAGGGTCGCCATCGTCAGGGCGAGGATGGTTGTCTTTAGGTTTTGGATTCGGCGGAGGTCGTTCATGTGAGAACTATTATTTCATAAGGATCAAAGGATTGCAATGAAGAGGCGATTGCCCCGGGTCGCGAGAAACTGGTGAGTCGCTCGTGTTCGATCAGAAGCCAATGTCGATCCAGCATGCCCGACCTGATAGGTGTTAGAATCTAGACATGGCTAGTATGGGCGGTGCGTCGAAGCGGCACCACTATGTGCCGCAGGCGTACCTTCGTGGCTTCGCCACGAAGGAGCAGCGCATCATGGCTGTACCTCTCGATCGAAGCAGGGTGCCGTTCACGTCAGCGGTGAAGAACGTCGCCGTGCGGACACACTTTCATACAGTTGAAGGGATCGAAGACCCGGACGAATTCGAGACAGTTCTCAGCAACATCGAGAACGATGCGATGGCGGTCATCCGCAAGATGGAGATGGGCGAGTTTCCTGTCTCTGAGAAGGATCGCTGGGGACTCTCCTTCTACATCGCGCTTCAGGAGATGCGAGGACCCGATGCTCGCAGGACGGTGGAGCACCTCCAAGCGCAAGTCCTTCGACTAGAGGTTGGTGCTGGTGGGCGAAATAATGTCAAACGATTGATAAAAGAGAAATATGGATTCGAAGCCACTGACGAGGAGGCTGAACACTTTTGGAACGAGGCCACGAAGCCTGAGGGCCTACCGATCAGGTTCTCGAACCTTGCACATATCAACCACATGGTCCGGACGGCCATAGAGATTACCCCGTACATCGCTTGTCGCCCATGGACGCTCGTTCGATTCAATCGACGGTCACTCATAGCGTCGGATGGGCCGATCGGTCGCATTCACGATCCTGACGGCGACCCGTTGCAAGGTGCAGGGTTTGCCACAGCATGGTTCATATCATTCCCGCTGACCCGGAAACTCGGGCTCTTTATGAGCGATCCGATGGAGATACTCAAACACGCTGACCCCGATGTTCAAGAGTTCAGGGCTGCAGTATTGCGCGGAGAGATCGATGTGGTGAGAAGCGGAACGACCATGATGGAAAGGTTGTTCAACCAGCACACCGCCTACCACGCGAGTGAGTATCTCTATCTGCACCCCGACGATGAGAAATTCGTACCTGGCGAACTACACGAACCGATTCTCGTCAAGGTTGCGATGGAAGGATTTTTCAACACTGAGTTCGACGGGATGCCATGGTTCGGACGGGGTTCGGCGCGCGAATGATGGTATCGATCTTGCATGGTCGCTGTCGGTCGACGGTAACGACTGTGTCTGTGACCTGAAGCACCGCAACATATCTCTGCTTTACGCAATGCCCTGTGCATGATCTCGATTGAAATAGCCAACTGCGGTGGTTCGCCCAGTGCCGATCGACACGACTAGCGCACCCTGCCCATCTCTGCTAGGAACGGTATATGGACTTTGGGAGCATCGCCGCAGCAGCGACTTCAGCAGGAATCACAGCGCTAGTGGCTGTGGTGGTCGCTCGACTGTCGCTCGCAGGTCGACTGCGCGACGAACTCAGTCGTGAGGTCGACATTCTCAATAAACTGCCAAAAAAATCCAAGTATAGAAAGGTGCTGAGCAAGCAGATCGATCGCCGCACCCTCCTGCTTGCGTCGAGCATCCGGTTCCAGCCGATGAACATATGGAAGGCTTTGTCGATTGCAATTTCATTCACGGTATCGATCGTCATCGGCACCTCAATGCTTCGACAGGCAGCGCTCGTCGCAAAGTCGCAGAAGGAGATCTTGACGTCTACCCTTCTCCCGTCCGCATGCTTGTTCGCGGCCGCCATACCGATTTGCATGTTTGTTTTCCACTTGAAATCTCAAGATGAGAAGCGTGTTAGGTTCGCAAAGAAGCGAGATATAGAAATCGGGGAGTATGTTGAGCGACACTACGGCGATATGCGCGCGGTTGTAGCGTCCGTCGGGCTGACGATTTGGCTGATCGCGGCGATGGCCATCTTCGGCGTGGTCGCTTTTCGGTGGAACTCTCTCGAGTCGTCGACAATTGAGCCGAGCGACTGGGTGATGACGGCGATTCTTCTCGTCGCAGCCCTGTTGGTGTTCTTGTCACCTCTAGTCTCGACCCCTCGCTTTCTGCAGAGCAAAAAAGAGCGAGGTCGAGGCAGATCTGTTGCCTGAATATAAAGGTGTTCGATGGGCGCTTGCTGGCCTAAGTTCTGTTCGGAGAGGGGTTGCTCCTATCTTCTCGCAGTCCTCAGAATCTTTGTCCCGATGCCCTGCTTCGCGCTTCGCTTAACAGGCTGTCGTGCTGCTCAGGCCAATTCGCCCCCCGACAGTGGTGATCGAGGGTCGTCGGTGCAGAGCTCAGTGGTGACTATCCCATGCCAGCGGTTCGCATGACCCCTTGGGCGATGATGCTGCCCGTAATGCTGACACCTAGGTCTTGGATGGACGAGAGAACAGCCTTGAGTTTGTTCGACTTGGGTGAGTCTTTGGGTTCCTCATCGATGGCTGCCTCAAGCGCGGCGATGAGTCGTTCCACGATGGCCTCGCCCGATGGCCACATGCCTGCGGCGATGAGGCCGTCGGCAGTGACGTCTTGAACTAGGACAAACTCTACTGAACCGTCGGCTCGGCGACGTTTGTAGGTGAGTAGAAATTTCTTTTCGAGATTGCGAATCGCCTTCATTACATGAGATTCGTCCAGGCCAGTTCGATCAGCGATCTCGCAGGGGAGGAGGGCTTGGCCGTTGGACTCCTCTTGGAGTGCGACCACCGCCATTAGGACGGGCAGATCGCGCTCGAACCATGTCTGGCCGTGCACAGGGGCTATCTCGGTCATGATGACAGGTTACCGGTGGTCGGTCGGAGACTCACGTGTCGCGTACCACTCCCTCCGTCCCGCGCCGTGGCCGAGTCTCGACCCCAACCTCCGAAACGCATGCCGCATCACGTCGTCGCTGACAGCGAAGCGGCGGGCGACCTGGGCGATGGACAGGCCGGTGACATGGAGGCGGGCGATCTCGTCGCGGTGTACTGGAGGAAGTCGTCGCGACTCAACAGATCTGCAGGTCACCGTCCCGGACGACCGGTCGTGTCGTAGGTAATCCGTAGAGTGCCCTCCTGTGCGTCGACCACGGCGCAGGCCGAGAGCCCTCTCGGTCCCACGACAGGAGCATGGGGTGCGTGATGAGTCCTGAGACATTAGAGGCCGTCCGGTCATGGGTGTTCTGGGGGTCGCTATTTGTATTAGCCCTGATATCTCCAATCATTCCAATAGTCTGGGTTTGGGGGGAGCTATCTGACGGCGAAACTCGAAAGCGCTGGATGGACAAGGAAGTTCCGGCACAAAAGCTGTCTGACATAGATTCATTCACCGTCAGAGTGCTGAAACGAGGTCAGGATAACCGCGACTACCGGCGCCTGGCCGGCGACCTTCTTCTCAACGGGAAGGCAAACAAGAGATTCGCGCGAACGACCTTTGCCGTGCTGCTGATAGTTTTTGGCACCCTGATGCTCATGGCCACCTCCCTCTTCATTCCGACAAAGAACGTCTTTGAACTACTGATTTTTATCCTGCCGCTGGCCATGGCAGTTGTCCTTGCCGGAGCCTTGGCAGTCAGCACAATCGACACCGTGGCGCCGCGAGTACGGGGGAAAGACTCTGCTGCTGTGGACGCGCTAGCGTATGCGATCAAAGTGGATGGCACACCTTATCCGTCGCGTTGGAATCAGCAATGCGCCCGCGCGAGGGCTCGGTTGAGAATCGAGAAGACTTTCCACCGTGCGAGCATCCCCTTGAAGGGGATCGGTGCCAAAGATATCAGACCTGATTCCGATGCCGACTGGGCGAAGTTCATGAAGACCATCAAGAAGCGGATCGAGCGGGCTTACGCCGGAGACTATTGCTACAATGCTCGGCGTAAGTCTAAGTGGTGGCAGAGAATCGATCACGAGCACGCGCTCAGGGCACTTGCCACGGCCCTGGCCACAGCCTCGGCTTCATTGTTGATTCTTGTGTCTACGAAGTTGTTTGGTTTGTAGTCTGCAGACCAATCTTCTATCGCCTGTGAGGGCTGCTAGTCGGCAGAGAATCCGAATCGGTCGCAAATTTTGCTGGCGGCCTCTTGAGCAGAGGCCTCACCAACAACATAATTTTCAGCGATGCTGCGAGAATCGGGGACGGTTCCGCTGTCTTCCATGGGAGTCTTTTCACGCATGGGTTCAGGCGCCCAGGGTTGTTCGGATGAGTGCTGCGGTCTTGGGTGCGTCAGCAGCAAAACTATTGAGCACCCGAGCCGGCGTCGCGTCTGCTGTACACCACGCGTCGGCGATCTCGGTGATGATCGTCGCGAGCACGTCCGGGTAGTCGTGGTGAAGAGCGCTCAGGAACATGTCAGGATGCTGCGCTTCGATGCCCAAAGGTAGCAGTGCTTCGGCAGGGAAGTCGCGCAGGTTCTTCGTGACGATGAGCTCTGCCTCGGCCTGGATCGCGGCGGCGAGCACATGTCGGTCGTCCGGGTCGGGCAGAGACAGCGTGTCGATCCGGCGCTCGTAGCCGGTCACCATCACGTCTCGTAGAGCAACGTTCATCAGCGTGCGGGTGCGTTCCAACTGGGCTGCGTCGAGGTCTGGCCGGTTGGTGCGCAGGTTCCGGAACGTCTCGTCGAGGATCTGCTCTGTCCACTTCGGCTGCACCAGCCGGGCCAGGCCGACCCGGATCAGAACGTCCCTCAGCGTCGAGGGGTACAGCACATTGGCGTCGTAGACGACGACTGTGGGCATCAGGTCAGACCGAGTGCGTGAGCGTCTGCAGTCAGTGCGTCGGCGGCTGCCTTGCGGCGGGCGTCGTCCTCGTGCAGGTAGCGGACCAGCGATGCTGCTCTGACCCTGCGGTGCGTGCCTACGGTGCGGTACTCGATCTGCCCGGCGTCGAGCAACCCGATCAGGAACGGGCGCGAGACGTTCAGCACGTCTGCGGCCTGCTGGGTCGTCAGCTCTGCGTGCGCAGGAACGACCGTCACGCCTTCACCCTGCGCGAAGCTCTCCAGCACCTGCGCGAGCGCTGTCAGCACAGAGCGTGGCATGACCACGTCGTCCCGCCCGTCGACATGGAGACGTATCGGACCCCCGGTGGCGACCGTGGCGGCACCCAGATCCCTGAGCGCAGAAGCGGCCAGCTCCGTGTCCCTCGGCTCGGGTACCAGTGTCGCGACCTGGCTCATCAGGCGACCTCCTAAGCGCAACAGTCGAATCAAACGCAATAAGTGTATCAGGGTGAGTGGCGTAGGAGTCGAGCCTCTTCACTCCACCCCGAACCGCACCAGGTACCGCGCCACCGTGTGCCGGCTGACCCCGTAGCGCTCAGCGATGCTGCGCTGCGTCGCGCCCTGGGTGCGCAGGTGGCGGATGGTCGGCAGGTCAGTCTGGCTCAGGAGGTAGCAGCGGGTAGGGACGCCCTGCCTGGCCAGGATGCGCATGACAGTCTCGCGGTGGATGCCGTGCTGTGCCGCCATTTGGGCGATGGTCGCGCCGCTGCGGTAGTCGGCGGCGACCTGCTGCGCTTGGTGTCGGGCACGCGGGGCGTGGCAGGGCGGCGGGTGCGACCCAGTGTCGGACGGGAGGCTGTCTGTCGCTGAGAGTCGAAGGACCAGGGGAGTGGCGGCAGCCCGAAGCGATCTGGAGAGGTCTGCGGCAAGTCGGAGAGGAGAGTCATGCCTTGGGGGGAGGGTGAGATGGAAGGGGCAAAGGGGGGTCGGCGAGCTGGTACCCTCGATCTTCGGCGGGCCCAACCGCTGGGTAGATCGATCCGGTGGCCGACCGTCTGGTGACGCTCAGCCTGGGATGGCCGCGTGCGCGGCCGGTGAGCGGGTGCAGATGTTGGAAGGTACGCACGGTGCACGCGTCGTGCCACGGGCTGACGGTGCGATGCGTGAGGTCGCCGTACCTCACCTGTTCTTCTCCACGACCGACCGCAGGGGCGTCATCGACGGTGCCAACACCGTGTTCTGCCACTACGCGCAGTACCCGATGGCGGAGATCCTGCGCCAGCCCCACAACCTGGTCCGTCACCCCGACATGCCCGCAGGGGCGTTCCACATCATGTGGGACCTGCTGCTCTCAGGCCGCCCCATGGTCGCCTACGTCAAGAATCTTGCTCGCGACGGGGTGGCCTACTGGGTGCTCGCGACGGTCACCCCGCTGGGCGACGGGTTCTTGTCGGTGCGTACACGTCCGTGCCGCAACGACGTGCTGGACATCGTCGAGAAGCTGTACCAGAAGGTGCTGCCCCAGGAGCAGGCCGCCCGTGCGGCTGGCTACTCGCGCTCCGAGGCCGCCGAGGTCGGTGCGAAAGCCCTGGTCGACGGCGTCCGAGGGCTCGGCATGTACTCCTACGAGGACTTCATCCGCCTGGCTCTCCCTGCCGAGGTCGCTGCCCGCCGTGCCCTGACCCGGTGGACGGACCCGGACCCGCGAGACCCGTCGTCAGGCCCGATGCACGACATGGTCCAGGCAGCCATGGCCGTCGACTGGACCTTGAGCAAGCAGATGGCCGGCCTGGACGAGCTGGGTTCCTTGTCGGCCAAGCTCGGCGAGCAGGCAGACCAGACCGAGAGGTCCGTCGCCCGGTTGCGTGCTGCGGTGTCGGCCGCGGTGGCCGCGTCTGACGAGGTCGCGGCGACCGAACCGGTGCTGGGTCGTGTCGTCGGCCCGTTGCCGGAGATCTCGCACTGGTTGGTCGGGGCGATGGAAGACCTGCACTACCGCCTCAACGACGTGCGCCGCCGTATCGGTGACCTCCAGGTGCGGATCGCCCTGGCCTGGTTGCACGACGAGCAGCTCGGTGAGTTCGCCCGTGAGATGGCCGTCGGCGAGGCCCCCGAAGGCGCTCCCGAGTACATCGGCAGGCTGGCCATGGCCCTGGAGGAGACCGCGAAGGACGTCGCCCGCGAGGTCACGGTCACCAACGAGCACCTGCGGGTCTTCGCGCAAGACCTCGTCGAGGTGGAGCGGGAGATGCGCACGTTCCAGCGCCAGCTGGCCACCTGGCGTCTCCTCATCCCACGCTTCGGCCTGTCGCGGCGTCTCGACCCGTTCGCCCAGCCGATCGATGCCCAGCTGAACTCTGGCCTGCGCCAGGTCGCCGCGGTGCGCCAGCTCGCGAACCAGTGCCTGGCGGTGTCGAAGCCCTTCGACGCCGGTCCGATCTCGGCCGCCCTGCATGCCGTGAGGACAGCACGAGAAGCGGTGATCGGTTTCGCCGCGCCACCACCTCCGGCACCAGGTGGGGCACCCTACTGGTCTGCGTGACGTCGTTGCTGCGCGAGCAGGCTGGCTCTCTCAAAGAGGCGGCACCCTGAGCCAGGAGCCTGGGGCGATGTGCCGTTGTTGCTGGTCAGGTGTACGACGCTCGTCGGAGCGATGCTTCAGGGTCGATCAGCATGCTGGCCACATACTGATCGAGGATGAGCGCCCGCCGGCTCTGGCCGTCGGGCGCTGCACCAGTCTGCGGAGTGATCTCCTGCACGGGGTTGCGTCACGGTCCTCCCCGAGGATGACGAGGTCGGTCTTCCAGGACGATGCTGAGCGGGTGGGGGCAAACCTAGGCTGCCGGCATGAGCGAACCACACGAGACAGGTCCGTCGCGGAGCCCTGAACCACCACAGAACCCTGAGGTGCCGAGCATGGCGGGAAGCGGCGCGCAGCCAGGGGTCGATGCGCAGCCAGGGATCAGCGTGCGGGGGGTGAGGCGGTGCTTCGGGTCCGTCAGAGCGGTGGACGGCATGACGTTCACCGCACCGGCCGGGGCGGTGACGGCGCTGGTCGGCCCGAACGGCTCGGGGAAGACGACGCTGCTGCTCATGCTCGCCGGTCTGCTGCAGCCTGACGAGGGTGAGGTCACGGTCGCGGATCTGGACGTGCTTCGCGACAACGAGCGGGCACGGACCGCCGTGGGTTGGATGCCTGACGTCTTCGGCACCTGGGACTCGTTGACCTGCACCGAGATCCTCACCACGTTCGCGCGGGCCTACGGGATGAGCGCCAGCGCCGCGCGGGCTCGTGCGCGAGACCTGCTCGACCAGATGCACCTGACGGAGCTCGCGGGCCGACCGGCGAGAGTTCTCTCACGTGGGCAGAGGCAGCGCCTGGGGCTGGCCCGGGCGCTGGTGCACGACCCGCAGGTGCTGCTCCTGGACGAGCCAGCGTCCGGGATGGACCCCCGGTCGCGCATCGAGCTGCGTGACACCCTGCGCTCTCTCGCCGAGAAGGGCAAGACCATCCTGGTCTCCTCGCACATCCTCTCCGAGCTCGAAGAGGTCTACAACCACGCCGTCTTCGTCTCCCGGGGGCGGACGGTCGACGCCGAGATCGTCCAGCCGGTCGCCGCAGAGCGCGGGTGGAGGCTGGAAGCCACCGACCCGGTAGCCCTGCGGGTCTTCCTGGACCGGGCTGACATCCCTTACACCCAGACCAGCGGCAGCTCCGAGGTGATCGTGCAGCTGAGCGGCTGGGACTCGGCGGTGCAGCTGGTCAAGGCCGCGGTGACCGCGGACGTCCCGCTGCACACGATCGCCCCCGTCGCCGGGCGCCTGGAAGAGGCCTACCTGGCCCTGAACGAGGAGCGGGTATGAGCAGCATCACCGACACAGACATGACAGCGAGCACGGACACGAGGGCGAGGAGCACGACGATGAACACCTGGGGCCTGTCGTGGCGAGGCTTGAGGACGGTGGTCGACCTCGAGCTGCGCCAGCGGATGCGCTCGAAGCGTTGGCTGGTGGCCCTCGCCGTGTGGTTCTCCGTGATCGGGGCGATGACGACGCTGGTCCTCGTCGCCACCGCCTCCATGTCACGTTATTCGGGCGATACTGAGGCGACGGCGGGGCCGATGGCCTTCGGGCTCATCACGTTGTTCGTCCTGGGTGCTGGCCTGGTGATCGCGCCAGCATTTACCGCCACGTCCATCAACGGCGACAGGAACCAGGGGACGCTGGCGACCTTGCAGGCGACACCGCTGAGCACGGTCGAGATCGTGGCCGGCAAGCTGGTCGCCGCCTGGGCCGTCGCAGCGGTGTTCCTCGTCGCCGCGCTGCCTTTCATCGTCTGGTCGATGCTGCTGGGGGGCATCTCGGTGGTGCAGGTGCTCATCTGCTTCGCGGTGATGTTCGCCCTGATCGCCGTGGTGTGCGCCGTCGGCCTCGGGTTCTCGGCGATGTTCGACCGTTCCGCCTCGTCCACCGTGATGACCTACGTCGTGGTCGCGTCTCTCTCTGTGCTCACGCTGATCGTGCCAGCACTGGCGACCGTCCTGGTGACCGTCGACAACACGACCGTGAGGGTCTACGGGCTGCCTCCTGAGGCAGAGTGGGAATACCAGCAAGCCATCGACGACTGGTACATGGCGGACCAAGACCTCGACCACTCTTGGGAGAACGGTGCTCCCGCTGGTTTCCCAGCGCCACCGGTGCAGAAGTGCTCGTGGCACGAGGTGACCACCCAGGTCACTCACACGGACCGGGTGTGGTGGATGGTGCTCCCCAACCCGTTCGTCGTGGTGTCTGACGCAGCACCGCTGCCTTCGTCGACCAAGGCGGACCCTTACTACGTCGACCTTGGTCACTACGCGGCGGTCAGCGGCGACCCGCTGGCTGGCATCCGGGCCACCGTGCGTGAGGCCGCCATCGGGCCCGAGACGGAGCGAGACGACTGCATCTGGCTCTACACCTACCTGGGGTACAACGTGAGCCAGGAATACTCGGGGACGACCATCACCCTCACAGCACCCGACGGTTCCCGTCCCGACTACGTCAGTCCGGTGGAGCCGAGGGTGGTGACCACCGGCACCCCGGTGTGGCCGTGGGGTCTGGGTGCGAACCTGCTCTTGGGCGCTTTCTTCTTCTGGGTGGCCGTCCACCGGCTGAAGATCCCCTACAAGCGGCTGCGCAAGGGGACCCGCGTGGCCTGAGCGATCGGCACGACACAGCCCGGGTGCCTTCTCGTCCTCGAACCGAGGGAAGAAGGCACCCGGGCTGTCGTGCTCTCAGTCGCCGGGCCGCACCAGGCCGGACTCGTAGGCGTAGACCACCGCCTGGACCCTGTCGCGCACCCCCAGCTTGGCGAGCACGTGGCGCACGTGGGTCTTGACGGTGGTCTCGGCCAGGAAGAGTCGGGAGGAGATCTCCTGGTTGGAGCAGCCTCGGGCGATCAGCCTCAGCACCTCACGCTCACGCTCGGAGAGCTCCTCGATGAGCGGGTCGGTCGCGACCGGGAGCGACCGACCTGACGCCAGGTGCTCGATCAGCCGTCGGGTGGCCGAGGGGGCGATCACCGAGTCTCCGGTGTGCACGGTCCGGACGGCCGCGAGCAAGGACTCCGGAGGGGTGTTCTTCAGCAGGAAGCCCGACGCCCCGGCCGCGATGGCGTCGAGCAG
Organism: Micrococcales bacterium; assembly: GCA_009785115.1. Classification (GTDB taxonomy): domain Bacteria; phylum Actinomycetota; class Actinomycetes; order Actinomycetales; family Cellulomonadaceae; genus Cellulomonas. Next base: position 31,119 of record WQWY01000020.1, on the reverse strand, counting down.
GTGCTCGTCCAGGTCGTAGGTGGTCAGCATGACGACACGCGGGGCAGGCTTCCTGAGCGCGTCGGCCCAGGCGAGGATCTGCCGGGTGGCCTCGATCCCGTCCAGGCCGGGCATCCGCACGTCCATGAGGACGACGTCGCAGACCAGGTCGCGCAGCAGCGTCACCGCCGCGGTCCCGTCGCCCGCGTGCCCGACGACCTCCATGTCGGGCTGGGAGTCGATGACCATCGCGAGCCCGGCCCGCACCAGCTCTTGGTCGTCGACCAGCACCACTCGTGTCGCCACGCTCATTCGTCCCAGCTCTCTCTCGTGGTGTAGGGGATGACGGCTCTCACCTGGAACCTGTCGTCCAGCGGGCCGCAGGTGAGCTCTCCGCCGACCATCTCGGCGCGCTCACGCATCCCGATCAGGCCCTGCCCGCCGACAGCCACCCGGGCAGTCGCCGCGGTGGCCTCGTTGGTGACGGTGAGCACCACCTCGTCCGCGCGCCAGCTCTGGGTGACGACGCACCGGGTGGTGCCGCCGGCGTGCTTGATCACGTTGGTGATGGCCTCCTGGCAGATGCGGAAGAGAGCCAGCGACGACGCGGAGGGCAGCGTCACGGGTTCCCCGAGCCGTACCAGCGCGATGGAGAGCCCGCTCTCCTCGGCACGCGTCACCAGAGCGTCGATGTCGGTGTGGTCGGGGGCGGGGGAGAGGTCGCTGTCGGCGTCGGGGTTGCGCAGCATGCCCAAGATGCGCCGGGTGTCGGCCAGGGCCCCGCGCCCGGTGTCGGCGATGGTGGTGAAGGCCCGTCGGGCCGCGTCGGGGTCGTCGGCCACGAAACGACCGCCGTCGGCCTGGGCGATCATGATCGCCAACGAGTGCGCGATGACGTCGTGCATCTCCCGCACGATCCGGGTGCGCTCCGTGGCGACCGCCAGCTCGGCGATCCTCTCCTGCTCGGCCTCCGTGGGCCCCGTCGCCTCGCGGTCGTGGGCTCTGCGTGCCCGCGCCGTCATCACCAGCAGCACCGCGCACAGCGCGACGAGCACCACACAGCCCACCGTCAGCCAGGCGGTGATCGTCACGACACCAGGGTATGTCTCTCCCGGGTCCGGGCGGGCGCGCTCTTCTGGGGGCCGAGAAGCGCTCACGCGCGCCGGGAGCGCATGGCCTTGAGCTGTCGCAGGGAGGGGTCGGCCGCCAGGGCGGCGTACTGCTCGGAGCCGAGCGGGACCAGAGCGACACGCCCGTCAGCGTCGTGATGGATGCCCCACCCGTAGCGCTTGGCGAGCGGGGAGGAGCGCAGGCACGGCTGGGGCTTGGCGAAGAACGCGGCACGCTCAGCCTGCCTCTGCTCGGCGGGGATGCCGTGGCGGATCGCGTGCACCTCGAAGAGCAGGTCGTCGGAGGTGTGCTCGTAGGGGTGCGCGGTGAGGAGCGCGTGCTGCAGCGCGGCCACCGTCGGCGTCGCGCCACCCGAGGGAGGCTCCTCGGCCGAGGTGACCGGGCAGTCGTCCGCGACCTGGATGAAGGTGCTGACGTAGCTCGTGGTCACGGGATCAGCGTGGCAGCCGCCGGCGGCTCAGGCGAGCGAGAGGAAGAGCTTCTCCAGCTTGTCCACGTCGAGAGCCTGGGACGGCTCTCGACCCTCGGCGCAAGCCTGGGCGTTCTCGGTGACGCACTGCTTCATGCTGGCCGCGATGATCGCGAAACCGGCCTTGTCCAGGGCCCGGCTGACGGCGGCGAGCTGGACGATGACGTGCTCGCACTCGCGCCCCTCCTGGACAGCACGACGCACAGCCGCGAGCTGGCCCTCGGCCCGGCGCAGCCGGTTGACGACCTGGGTGAGCTTCTCCGGGTCGAGATCCATCAGTACTCCTTCTGCGTCGAGAGCGTCAGTATAGAGATACGGACTGGACCGTATACCCCCGGGGGTATTAGGATCACCAGTGCAGCCCGACGTCTGGAGGAGGACGATCATGTGTAGTGCAGTGCGGTGCGGACGATGCGGCAAGGTGACGTGGACTGGGTGCGGTCGGCACGTCGACGCCGTGATGGCCAACGTCCCTGCGGCTCAACGGTGCACCTGCCGATGAGCCCACGACGCCTCGTCGTGGTCGGCGGGGTCGCGGGCGGCATGAGTGCCGCCGCCCGCGCCCGCCGGCTCGACGAATCCATGGAGATCATCGTCCTCGAGGCGGGCCACCACGTCTCGTTCGCCGGCTGCGGCCTGCCGTACCACGTGGCCGGGGAGGTCGCCTCGGCCGACATGCTGCTGCTGCACGACGCGGAGTCCCTCGCTGAGGACTTCGCCATCGACGTGCGGGTCGACCACGAGGTCACCGCGATCGACCGTCAGGCACGCACGCTGACGGTGCGTTCCCCCCAGGGGGTGGAGACGCTCGGTTACGACGCGCTCGTGCTCGCCCCCGGCGCCGTGAGCGTCGAGCCGCCCATCGAGGGCCTGGACGCCCCGAAGGTGCACAGGCTGCGCACGATGCCCGACGTCGAAGGTGTCACCACCCAGCTCGACGCGCTCCTCGCCGTCGAGGACTCACCCGTGGCCGTCGTCGTCGGTGCCGGGTTCATCGGCCTGGAGGCCGTCGAGGCGCTCGTCCGACGCGGGGTCGAGGTCCACCTCGTAGAGCTCGCCCCCCAGGTGCTGCCGCCCCTGGACGCGGAGCTGGCCGTCCGGGTCGCCACCGAGCTGCGCGCGGAGGGTGTCACGCTGCACCTGGGCGTCTCGGCGACGTCCGTCGCCCCTCAGGTGGTGCTGTCTGACGGCACCACGATCGACGCCGACCTGGTGCTGGTCAACGTCGGGGTCAGGCCCAACAGCGCGTTGGCCGCCGACGCCGGGCTGGAGCTCGGGGTGAACGGCGCGATCGTGGTCGACGCCGACCAGCGCACGTCTGATCCGCACATCTGGGCCGCGGGCGACGCGATCCAGGTGCGCCTCCAGGGCACCGACACCCCGGGCGTGGTCCCGTTGGCGGGGCCTGCCGCCCGTCAGGGTCGCCGTGCCGCCGACTCGATCTGCGGGCACCGCACCACGCCCCAGGCCCCGCTGCTCGGCACCGCGGTCGTGCGGGTGTTCGGGCTCACCGCCGGCATCACCGGGCTGTCTCAGCGCCAGCTGCGTCAGATGGGTATCGCCCACGAGGTGGTCCGGGTGCACCCCGGCAACCACGTCGGCTGGCTGCCCGGCTCGCAGATCATCCACCTGGTCGCGTCCTTCGCCCCTGACGGCACGCTCCTCGGTGCCCAGGCGGTCGGTGCCGCCGGTGTGGACAAGCGCATCGACGTGCTGGCGACAGCCGTCAGGGCCGGGATGCGAGCCGACGACCTCGCCGAGCTCGAGCTCGCCTACGCCCCGCCGTACGGCGCGCCGAAAGACCCGGTGAACATGCTCGGCTTCGTCGCTCAGAACGTGGCGGACCAGACCATGCCTCAGTGGCAGCCGGACGAGATCGACCAGGTCATGGCCGACGAGCTGGTGCTCGACACGCGCACCCAGCGTGAGTACGACCTCGGCCATGTACCGGGCGCGCTGCTCGTGCCGAACACGCAGGTGCGCGACCGTCTGGAGGAGATCCGCGAGGCGGCTGCCGGGCGTCGTGTCGCTGTCTACTGTGCGGGAGGGTTCCGGGCCTACCTGAGCACCAGGATTCTCCTGGCCGCCGGCATCGACGCGCGCAACCTGTCGGGGGGGTGGATGACCCTGTCCACCGTCCGGCCCGACATCCAGGAGCCCGCTCCGCTCTGACCGGGCCCTGGCCTGCGTCGTGGGCTCGGTTCTCGAGCCCACGACGCAGGCCGCGAGGCCGGGGCCGCTCAGGCGAGGGGCACGTTCTCCTCGATCTCGGCCAGCCAGGTCGCCGGCGAGGCGTCCGAGGGCATCCGCCAGCCGCCGCGAGGCGACAGGCTGCCCCCCGAGATCACCGTCGGGCCGTCCGGCATCGCCGTGCGCTTGAACTGGTTGGCGAAGAACCTGCGGACGAAGGCGAGCAGCCAACCACGGATGGTGGCCAGGTCATAGGCGGTACGGCGGTCAGCGGGCCAGCCGGGCGGCCAGGAGCCCGCGTCGGCGTCTCGCCACGCGTGCCAGGCCAAGAAGGCGATCGTGGACGGCGCGGAGCCGTGGCGCAGCACGTAGAACAACGTGAAGTCCTGCAACACGTAGGGTCCCACGACGTCCTGGGTGGCCTGCGGGCGCTCACCGGCAGCGACGGGGACCAGCTCGGGGGAGATCTCCTGGTCGAGGATCGTCGCCAGCACCTGGGCGGTCGCGGCATCGACCGTGCCTTGGTCGATCACCCAGCGCACGAGGTGCTGGAGCAGCGTCTTGGGCACCCCGGCGTTCACGCCGTAGTGCGACATGTGGTCACCGACGCCGTAGGTGCACCAGCCCAGGGCGAGCTCGGACAGGTCACCGGTGCCCAGCACGATCCCGCCACGCTGGTTCGCGGCGCGGAACAGATAATCCGTGCGCAGGCCAGCCTGGACGTTCTCGAAGGTCACGTCATAGACCGGCTCGCCCTCGGCGAACGGGTGCCCGAGGTCAGCCAGCATCTGGCGCGCCGCGGGTCGGATGTCGATGGTGGTGCCCGTGGTGCCCAGCGCGTCCATGAGGGCCAGCGCGGACGAGAGGGTGGCCTCGCTGGTCGCGAAGCCGGGCAGGGTGAAGGCCAGGATGTCCGACCGTGGCCGGCCCAGCCTGTCCATCGCCTCGGCCGCGACGATCAGCGCATGGGTCGAGTCCAGACCGCCGGAGACCCCGATGACGACCTTGGGCTCCCCGATGGCCCGCAGCCGCCGCACCAGCGCGGTGACCTGGATGTTGTAGACCTCGTCGCAGTCGCGGGCCAGGCGTGCGGGGTCGTCAGGCACGAACGGGAAGCGCCTCACCTGACGGCGCAGGCCGACATCGCCCACAGGCGGTTCGACGCGGAAGCCGATGTGCCGGAACCCGGCCACGTCGAGCGCGCGCCGGTTGTCCTCGAAGCCGACGGCGCGCAGACGCTCCTGACGTACACGGTCCAGGTCGACGTCAGCCACGGTGCGCACCGGCCCGCCGTGGAAGCGCGGCCCCTCGGCGAGCAGGTCACCGACCTCGTGGACCATCGTCTGACCGTCCCAGGCCAGGTCGGTCGAGGACTCTCCCTGGCCCGCCGTGGCGTAGACGTGGACGGCCAGGCAGCGGGCCGAGGCGGACCGGGCCAGCAGACGGCGGTCGTCGGCGTGCCCCACGGTGACGGGGCTGCCCGCGAGGTTCACCAGCACCGTCGCACCCGCCAGCGCGGCCGTGGCGGACGGAGGCACCGGCACGCCCAGGTCGTCACCCACCTCGACGTGCACGACCAGCCCCGGCACGTCCTCGGCCTCGAACAGCAGGTCGGGGCCGAGAGGTGCACGCTGCCCGGCGACGACGGTCTCACCGCGCACGTCGCCGCCCGGGGCGAACAGCCCGAGGTCGCTGGGCTGAGAAGACCTCGGCACCACGCCCAGCACCCGCCCCCGGTGCACCACCACGGCGCAGTCGAGCAGCCGGGCAGCGTGCCGCAGCGGGGCACCGACCACCAGCACCGGGCGCAGAGCCTGCGACTCGCGCACCACCTCAGCCAGGGCCTTGTCGACGGCACGCAGCAACGGGTCGGCCAGGTGCAGGTCGCCGGCCGTGCACCCGGACAAGCACAGCTCGGGGAACACCGCGAGAGCCACGGCCTCGTCGTGGCAGCGACGCGCCTCGAGCAGCACCGCGGCGGCGTTGGCCTGCGGGTCCGCGACGGCGACCGGGACCGTGCAGGCCGCGACCCGTGCGAACCCGTGGGCGTAGGCCGAGAGAAAATCCACGAGGTCGAGTCTTTCACGCGCGGAGCTCCGAGGCCTCGTGCCCTTCAGGACGCTCCTCGTCTGGTCGATATCCGAGACAGGGGTCATGGAACGGGTGAGGGAGAATCATGTCCACGACGCAGTCCTACGGTGTGGCGCAGGCCTCGCAGGAGACCGAGCACCAGAGACCTGGAGAGCCGACCAGCACCGCCCGGCACGCGTCCACGACCGCTCGGGGAGCAGGCTCGGCCGGGATCGCGGCCGAGGTGAGGGCGCTGGCCGCCCAGAGCGCCGCGATCACCCGGCGCCTCGACGCCCTGGCCGCGGCCGTCGAGCAGAGGACGAGCGCGACGGGCCCGCCGTGCGGCCCAGAGCCGATCCTCTCCGAGAGGATCCTGTCGCCCGCCGACGTGGCCAGCCGGGCCGCACGCCTCTCCCGCACCTGGGTGCAGCGGGCCTACCGTCACCCGTTGCAGGCGGCCCTCGTCGCGGAGGACGACTGGAAGAGCCACCTGCGGGCGGCCATCGACAGAGGCCGGCTGCTGTCGGACACGTCGGTGGACCAGGCTCGCCGTGCCGACATGTGCCCCTTCGGCCGATGGCTCGCCAGCGGCGACGCCGCGACCCTGGACCCGGTGCGCACCGCCGAGATCACGACCCTGCACGCCGACCATCACCGCGCCTCGGCCGAGGTGCTCTCCGAGGTCGCCGCCGGTCGGCTCGACGAGGCGCGCCACCTGATGGTCGACGAGAACGGCTACGCGGGCGTCGCTCGTCGCCTGAGCGATGCTCTGAGCGCGTGGATCGACACGCTCGACCCGCAGACGCAGAACACCTGGACCTGAACCCTCACGGCGGGGAAGAGACGTCGTCAGACCTCCGGGCCTACGAGCCCGCTGTGCCGTGCGGCGTCCAGGAGGGCGTGCCCGTCGGGCCCGTTCAGCACCGGTGCGCGAGAGGTCGCCCGCGGCGTACCCCCGGGGGCGTAGTGGCGCGGGGTGGGCGCTGACAGGACGTGCTCGGCGAAGGTGAGCTGGCGCACCAGGACGGCCGCGACGTTGTCGGGGTGCCGGGTCAGGGCACCGGCGTAGATGCGCGGGTCGTGCTGACCGTCGTCACCGACGAGCATCCAGCGCACGTCAGGCATCTCGGAGAAGAGCCGACGCAGCTGGGTGACCTTGTGGCGTGGGCCAGAGCGGAACCAACCGGTGTTGGTCGGCCCCCAGTCGGTGAGCAGCAGCGTGCCGGGCGGGTACCCGTGGACCCTCAGGAACCTGGCGATGGTCGGTGCGGTGTCCCAGGCCCCGGTCGACAGGTACACCATCGGCCCGTCCGGGTCGGCGGCGTGCAGCGCCCGCAGCAGCCCGGCCATGCCAGGCACCGGCTCCCGGGCGTCGGCACGCCGCACGAAGGCGTTCCAGAAGGCCACCATCGGCCGTGGCAACCGGGTCACCATGACGGTGTCGTCGATGTCGCAGAGCACGCCGGTGCGTGCCGCGCTCCCGATCACCTGGACGGGGGCCGTGACGAGTGCTGAACCGGTCGCCTGGAGCGTGATCTCCTGCCACCCGGGTTCCAGGTCTCCTGCCACGACGCTGTCCAGATACCCAGCCCTGTCAGCGACGAGGTGGTGCTCCTGGCCACCGACCGTCACCGTGACGCGAGTCCCAGCCACCGGGGCGGAGAGGAACGAGCGCCACCCCCGGACGTCCGCGAGGTGGCGGTCCGGGTCGTCGGTCTGCGCCGTGGCACCCGAGTCGGGCAGGTCAGAGTCAGCGACGGTCGGCGCGGCGAGCACGGTACGAGCCAGCACTCGCACCCATCCCCGCCCGTCGTGTCCTTGCCCGCCATAGCCGGCATAGGGCACGACGCGCACGGTCCACCCGCGACGGACCAGGTGCCCGGCGACCCGGGCGTCGAGCGCGTCTTCGAGGCGTGCGGCGATGTGCGGACGTTCCACCCGCGACAGCGGGTTCTGCGACCCGGGCCGCGCCTCAGACCGCCCGGCGAGCAGCCTCACGGGCCTCATGGCCGGGACGCGACTGCTCCTCGAGCCTCGTCGTCGGTGCACTCCACCCAGCCTAGCGGCTCGCCGCTCACCGGGTCACGGATCGTGCACGGACGGACCTGGTCTCTCGACCTGTCCGCGCCATGTCGTCGACGGGGGCCTTCCGCGGGCTGGACGGTGCAGACTACCTTCCGTGCGACGCCACGACCCCGACCACCGCGACTTCGCCTCCGACAACCACGCGGGGCTGCACCCGCAGGTGCTGGCGGCCTTGGCCGAGGCCAACGGTGGGCACGTGCACTCCTACGGTGACGACCCGTACAGCAAGCGTCTCTCCGAGGTGGTTGCCGAGCGTCTCGGCCCTCAGGCCCGGGCCTTCCCGGTGTTCAACGGCACCGGGGCCAACGTCGTCGCCCTGTCAGCGATGGCCCCACGCTGGGGGTCGGTCGTCACCCCGACCACCGCCCACCTGCACACCGACGAGGCCGGGGCGCCAGAACGGATGGCCGGTCTCAAGGTGCTCACGGTGCCCGACGACGATGGCAGGCTCACCGTCGCGGCACTGAGCGAGGTGCTCTCGGGCGGTCGCGGGGTGCACTCGCCGCAACCGTCGGTGGTGGCGCTCGCCCAGGCCACCGAGCTCGGCACGGTCTACACCCCTGACGACCTGACCGCGCTGACCACCGCGGCGCACGCCCGAGGTCTGAGGGTGTACATGGATGGTGCTCGGCTGGCGAACGCCGCCGCTCACCTCGACCTGCCGCTGCGGGCGCTCACCACCGACGTCGGGGTCGACGTCGTGAGCCTGGGAGGCACCAAGAACGGTGCCTTCGACGCCGAGGTGGTCGTCGTGCTCGACCCGAGTGCGGCCGAGGGCATCGAGCACGTGCGCAAGATGGACGCCCAGCTGTCCAGCAAGGCACGGTTCGCCGCCGCCCAGCTGCTCGCGCTGTACGAGACCGACCTGTGGCTGGACCTGGCCCGGCACGCCAACCTCATGGCCGTGCGCCTGGCCGAGGGGCTGTCCACCGTGCCAGGAGCACGGGTCGTCGTCCCGGTACAGGCCAACGCCGTGTTCACGACGATCCCCGCGGAGACAGCGGCGGCGCTGCGGGAACGGTGGACGTTCCACGACTGGACCCCCGACGGGTCGCAGGTGCGCCTGATGTGCGCCTGGGACACCACCGAGCACGACGTCGACGCGTTCGTGGCTGCGGCGCACGAGGCCTCGACCTCCCCGCGCTGAGCAGAGGTTTCTCAGCGATCAGGGCTCTCGAGCGAGGAGAGGCCTGTCAGGGGAGCGGAGGCTTGTCAGGGAGCAGAGGGCCGGCGCGGACGGCGCGGACGGGTGCCCTCGGCATTGCCGCTTCCACGGGTTCCCGCACCACCCCCACGGGGGCCGGTGTCGGGGCGCAGGTTGAGGCGACGCCCGGCGACCCAGGCCCGGGAGATCTTCTCGATCGCGTGAGGAGGCAGGCCGCCAGGGATGTCGATGAGGGAGAAGCTGGCGAACATGTGGATGCGCCCGATCTGGTCGCCGCTCAGGCCGCCCTCGTTGGCGAGCGCACCGACCAGGGCACCCGGGCCGATCCCGTCGCGGTGGCCCACCGCGACCCGGTACACCGACCGGTCGGCGTCCGCGCGTCGTCCTCCACGCGCGGGACGTTCCCCACGAGCGGGGCGCTGGTGCTCGTCGCTGCGTCGGCGTGCCGTGGAGAGCGCGGAGTCGAGCTCGGCCTGCATCGCGGCGTCGCCGCCCTCGCTCTGGCTGGCGACCGCCACCACGCGGGTCAGCATGTCCAGCAGGTCTGTCTCCTCGACCACGAGGGCCTTCTCGACAGCCTCGCGGTACCGGTTCAGGTCAGAGCCGAGCTGGTAGCCGGCAGCCCGCTCCAACAGGTGGGCGGTGCGTGCCGCCGTCACCTCGCGCAGCGTGGGCACCGCTGACTCGACCAGGGTCAGGTTCAGGGTCCGCTCGATGCGGCGCAGACGGCCCGTCTCGGCCGGGGTCACGAAGGTCAGCGCGTCACCGGAGCGTCCGGCCCGCCCGGTGCGACCGGTGCGGTGCACGTACGTCTCGGGCTCGCCGGGAAGGTCGAGGTTGACCACCAGGCCCACCCGCTCCACGTCCAGACCCCGCGCGGCCACGTCGGTGGCCACCACCACGTCCAGCGCGCCGTCACGCAACCGCTGGACGACACGCTCACGCTCCGTCTGGGCGACGTCACCGGACAGGTAGGCGGCCGACAGGCCGTGCTCGACCAGGTCGCTGCCGACCTGCTCGGCGGCCTCGCGGGTGCGGACGAACACGATCGTCGCGTCGGCGTCCGCCACCGCCAGCACCCGGCGCAGCGCGGCGCTCTTGACCCGGTGGGGGACCACCGCGTACCGGTGGGTCACCTCGGAGGTGGTGCCGACCTTCCCGCCGACGTCCACCTGGACAGGCTGGTCCAGGTGCGTGCGGGCGACCTTCTGGATGGCCGGAGGCATGGTCGCGGAGAACAGCGCGGTCTGACGGTCAGGGTTCGCGTCGCCCAGGATGCGGTCGACGTCCTCGGCGAAGCCCATCTGGAGCATCTCGTCGGCCTCGTCCAGCACCAGGTAACGGACCTGGTCGAGGTTGAGCGAACCACGCTCCATGTGGTCGATGATGCGCCCGGGCGTCCCGACAACCACCTGGGCGCCGCCGGCCAGCGCACGCTTCTGCGGCAGGTAGGGCGCGCCGCCGTACACCGCGACCACCTCCAGACCGTCGATCTCGGCGGCGAAGGCCGTGAGCGCCTGGGCGACCTGGAGCGCCAGCTCGCGGGTCGGGGCGAGCACCAGGGCCTGCAGGGCGCGCAGGTCGGGGTCGACGGCCGCGAGCAGGGGGAGGCCGAAGGCGGCGGTCTTGCCGGTGCCGGTGCCGGCGACGCCGACCAGGTCGTGCCCGTCGAGCAGCCGCGGCACCGCGGCGGTCTGGATGGGGGTGGGGTCGGTGAAGCCGAGTCGCGAGGTCGCCTCGACCAGGGCCGAGGGCAGCCCCAGGTCAGCGAAGAGGGAGATAGGCGCGTCGTCAGACACAGCGTGGTCAGGCGCAGGGTGGTCAAGCACGGTCAGGGCCGATCGAGCAGGGGAGCCCCGACCGTCGCCGGGTGGCGGCGGTTGGTCGCACCTCACACGATGCCGGACGACCTCTTCACCCAGCGCGGAGCGCGCTGTGAGAGGACGGGGACGGCCAAGAGAACCGGTGCGACAAGCTCCAGAGTCGGCCTATCGTACCGGGTGTGCCCTGGGGGCACCGGACATGCCTCGCTGGCGCACGGACTCACGAGACACGCCTTAGACTCGCGCCGCGACGGCTGGGCAGAAGGAGGCCAGGGTGGGCGGCAGCGACGACGGCGCCACGGACCGTACGGTCACAGATCGTGTGCTCACCGTGCCCAACGCGATCTCCGCGGCGCGCATCGCGCTCGTGCCGGTGTTCGCCGTGCTGCTGGCCCAAGGTCACGACGCGCTCGCCCTGGCGGTGCTCGCGGTGTCGGGCGTCTCCGACTGGCTCGACGGGGTGCTCGCCCGGCGTCTGAACCAGGTCTCACGGCTCGGGGCCCTGCTGGACCCGATCGCCGACAGGCTGTTCATCATCGTGACCATCGTGGCGCTGGCCTGGCGCGAGGTGCTCCCGTGGTGGCTGGTCGCGGCCCTGCTGGCCCGTGACGTCGCCCTGGGCCTGGTGCAGCTGACGCTCGCCCGCGCCGGCTGGGCGCCGCTCCCTGTCCACCTGGCAGGCAAGGCCGGCACGCTGATGCTGCTCGTCGCCTTCCCGGCGCTGCTGCTGGCGCACCTGACCACCGGGGGCTTGGCGTCGGTGCTGACGGCGGCGGGCTGGGCGGCCGCCCTCTGGGGGGTGGGGCTGTACTGGGTCTCGGGTGCGCTCTACCTGGGCCAGGCCCGCCGTGTGCTCGCAGGCGGGCCATGATGGCGCGCCACGGTCGGGGCCGCTACGAGCCCGACGCCTCGATGACCCTGCTCTCGGAGGTGTACCGCCGACCCCTGGACCCTGGGTACCGGGAGGCGGCCCGGCGCCGGGCCGCCGGCGAGCCCCCGCCACGAGCGCACCGCTGGCTGAGCATGGTCGTCGCGGTGATCCTCGGGGTCGCGGTGACCGTGGCCGCTGTCGACCTGCGCCGTCCCTCGGCCGAGGCGGTCCGTGCGCGCGCGATGCTGGAGCAGGAGATCGCCACCCAGCAGGCCCGTGCCGACGCCGCGCGGGCCGAGATCCGCGCCACGACGGCGCAGATGACCCTGCTCCAGGACGTGGCGCTGGCGTCAGAAGACCCGGCGCTGCTCAGCGGGCTGCGTCGCGACCAGGCGGCCTCTGGCGTCGTGCCTGTGACGGGGCCTGGCCTGCGCATCGTCCTGAGCGACGCGCAGATACCCGACGGCACCGAGCCCGCCGCGGCGAACCGGGTCCAGGACGTGGACCTGCGGGTCGTGGTGAACGGGCTGTGGGCGGCGGGGGCCGAGGCTGTCGCGATCAACGGGGCACGGCTGACCAGCCTGACCGCGATCCGCACGGCGGGGTCCGCGGTGCTCGTCGACCTCCGGCCGCTGAGCAGCCCCTACGTCGTGGAGGCCATCGGCAGCCCCGAGGCCGTGCAGTCCGCCCTGGCCGTCTCCGCGGCCGGTCAGCACCTGACGACCCTGCGCTCCACCTACGGCATCGGCGTCCAGACGAGCTCACGTCAGGACCTGTCTCTGCCCGGCACCGGACAGGTGACGCTCCGGCTCGCCACCGTGCCGCCGGCCACGGCACCGCCGGTGCCAGTGCCAGAACCGACGGTGCCAGAGGGGAGCGAACCGTGATCCCGTTGGTCGGTCTGGCGATCGGGGTGGTCGCCGGGCTGGTGCTCCAGCCGACCGTGCCCCTCGAGCTGCGCCCCTACCTGCCGATCGCCGTGGTGGCTGCGCTCGACGCGCTGTTCGGCGGCGTCAGGGCGCACCTGGACGGCATCTTCGACGACCGGGTGTTCGTCACCTCGTTCTTGTCGAACGTGGTGGTCGCCGCGCTGCTGGTGTTCCTCGGCGACCAGCTCGGGGTCGGGTCGCAGCTGTCCACCGCGGTGGTCGTGGTGCTCGGCATCCGGATCTTCTCCAACACGGCCGCCATCAGGCGCCACCTGTTCCGGGCATGAGCACGACCGGCGCCCCCACCGAGCCCTCTGGCCAGCACCGGGCCGAGGCCCCGTCAGGCTGGCCCACGATACGACGGCTGCTCGCGCCGCGTCTCACCCGTGGTCAGCTGGTGATCGGGGTGCTGTGCGCGCTGCTCGGCTTCGCGGTCGTGATGCAGGTGCGTCAGACCAGCGAGGCGAACCTGTCGGGGTTGAGCCAGGCCGAGCTGGTCCGGATCGCTGACGCGGCGACCGACCGTGCCGACGCCCTGGCGCGCGAGGCCGCCGACCTGGAGGGGGAGCGCGACGCTCTGGTGTCGGGGTCGAACACCCGGGAGGCAGCCCTGGCCGCCGCGGAGCGCAACGCCCAGGTGCAGGGCATCCTCACCGGACGGCTGCCCGCGGTCGGTCCCGGGGTCGAGATCACGGTGGCCGACCCGAACGCGACGGTGCGCCCGCTCACCCTGCTCAACATGCTCGAAGAGCTGCGCAACGCCGGGGCAGAGGCCGTGAGCATCGGTGAGACACGGGTGGTGGCCAGCTCGGCCTTCACCGGAGCCCCAGGGCGTGTGCTGCTCGACGGGCAGCTGTTGACGCGACCGTACCGGTGGACGGCGATCGGGGACCCGACGACGGTCGCCGCCGCGCTGGAGATCCCGGGCGGGGCGATCGCCGCGATCCGGCGAGACGGGGGAGAGGTGACGGTGAGGCTGGTCGACGAGGTGACGATCTCGGCCACCACCACCCCGGTCGACCCCGTCTACGCCACCCCGGTGCCAGATACTCCCGGCTGATCGGGACGAGGACTGCCGAAGTTTGTCCATCACCCCCCTCAGCACCATAGGCTGGGCGATGGTACGGGGGGTGAGGACCTACAAGGAGGTGACATGGAACAGGCGGACATGGACCGGGCCAGCGGGCCCGACACCACGATCAACCCGGGCGGCCTCGAGCCGATGGACGCCGACACGCTGCCGCCGGTCAGGCTCTCGCCCGACGAGACGGCCGCCGTCCAGGCGCTGCCGCCCAGGTCGGCGCTGCTGATCTTGCACCACGGCCCCAGCGCCGGTGCGCGGTTCCTGCTGGACGCGGAGCGCACCTGTGCGGGGCGTTCGCCGTCGGCGGAGATCTTCCTCGACGACGTCACCGTGTCGCGACGGCACGCGGAGTTCACGCGCGACGAGAGCTCCTTCGCGGTGCGCGACGTCGGTTCCCTCAACGGCACCTACGTCAACCGGAACCGGATCGAGGCACAGGTGCTCCGTGGGGGCGACGAGGTCCAGATCGGCAAGTTCCGGATGACGTTCTACCCCAGCCCCTCGCGCGAGGTCACCGGATGAGCACGGCCAGCAGACCGCGTCCCGCAGAGCCGGTCTCGACCCGCAGGGTCGAGACCGAGCTCGTCGAGCCGTGGCCGCGTGGCATCTCTCGCCGTCCGACGATGCGCATCTCTGACGCTCTCGCGGCGCTGCGCGTGGAGTTCCCGACGATGACGCCGTCGAGGCTGCGCTTCCTGGAGGACCAGGGCCTCGTGCATCCCGTGCGCACCCCGTCCGGGTACCGCCAGTACTCCCCAGCGGACGTCGAGCGTCTGCGCTACGTGCTGCGCCAGCAGCGCGACCACTATCGCCCGCTGCGTGTGATCGCCGAGCAGCTGGCCGCGCTCGACGCGGGAGAGGCGACCGAGCCGGTGCCTCGTGCTCGACTCGCCACCCGGGACGGTGTGGCGGCCACACGCCAGCGCTGGTCGGTGACCACGCTGGCGACCGACGCCGGGGTGCCTGCCGCCTTCGTGGCCGATCTCGTGGATGCCGGGGTGCTGCGCCCAGGGCCACGAGGGATCTTCGAGGCGGGTGATCTCGAGGTCGTGCACGCGGCGGCCCGGTTGGCTCAGCACGGCATCGACCCTCGTCACCTGCGAGCGTTCCGCGCTGCGGCCGATCGTCAGCTGGACCTGGTGGAACAGGTCGTCGCACCCTTGAAGGTCGCCGCGGGGCAGGCGCGGGCGGGGACGCTCGCGGCCGAGCTGGGCGAGCTGTGCGCCCAGATGCACACCGCGCTGCTGAGATCGGCCATCTCGCAGCTGGCCTGATCCCAGGCAGGTACCCGCGCTCACGCGTAGCGTGGGGCTGTGACCAAGGAGGCGTGGATACCCGTCCAGCTCGTCGGTGTCCGTGCGGCCGACGACGAGACCCTCGTGCTGCTGCTCGACGGTGTCGACGGGCTGCTGGTGCCGATCCTCGTCGGCCGGTCGGAGGCCGCCGCCATCGCGGCCGGCCAGGCTGGGCTCGTGCCCCCGCGCCCGATGACCCACGACCTGCTCCGCGCGGTGATCGAGACCCTCGGGGGACGGCTGGACCGGGTGGAGATCGCCCGGTTGGAGCACGGCGTGTTCTTCGCCGAGCTGGTGTTCAGCGACGGCCGTCGGGTGGACAGCCGAGCGTCGGACGCCATCGCCCTGGCCCTGCGGGCGCGGTGCCCGATGCTGTGCGCGGCTGGGGTGCTCGCGACGGCGGGGGTGAACGTGCAGGTCAGCCCGTCGCAGGTCGACCTGGAAGAGTTCCGGGAGTTCTTGGACGAGGTGAGCGCTGACGACTTCGGCACCGCTCCCGAGGAGAGTCCGCACGAGGAATGAGCCTCGACCTCAGGTAGAAGGTGAGACACGAGGGCCGCGACACGCCCGGCGAGGCTCGTTGCACCGAGACTGCTCGACGCCTAGCGTAGAGGGCAGCGATGCAGGGGAACGACGATACCGAGCAGGAGGGTTCTGGTGAGCCGGAGCGAACCGACCGAGCCCGTCGCCGTGGTGCCGATGGCGGACGTGGCGAGCACCCAGGGGCTCCTGTTCACCGACGACCTTCCGGAGCTGGACTCCCAGGCGGGCTACCGTGGGCCGACCGCGTGCCGCGCCGCGGGCATCACCTACCGTCAGCTCGACTACTGGGCACGCACCGGGCTCGTCGAGCCGTCGATCCGCTCGGCGGCCGGCTCTGGCACGCAGCGGCTGTACTCCTTCCGTGACATCCTCGTGCTCAAGGTGGTCAAGCGGCTGCTGGACACCGGGGTCTCGCTCCAGCAGATCCGGACCGCGGTCGCCCACCTGCGTGAGCGAGGCGTGGACGACCTCGCTCAGATCACCCTCATGTCCGACGGGGCCTCGGTGTACGAGTGCACGTCGGCCGACGAGGTGATCGACCTGGTCCAGGGTGGTCAAGGCGTCTTCGGGATCGCTGTCGGCCGGGTCTGGCGCGAGGTCGAGGGCACGCTCTCGACCCTGCCTGCCGAGCAGCCTGTCGCGGTCGAGGCCGATGTCCCCGACGAGCTCGCGGCACGGCGCCGCGCACGCTCCGCGGGCTGACGCTCCGTCGCCCCCGACGCACGCGTCTCAGCGCTGCGGCGCCCGTATCGCGCGTTCCAACAGCTGGTCGAACACCGTCGACAGCTCGCGGGCCGCGCTGCCTGGCCACGAGTGGATCGGGCGAGCGGCCCCCTGAGCCTGCTGGAGCGCGGCACGCTCGGCGATGGTGGGGGAGAGCACCAGCGGCCCGTACAGCCTCTCGAGCTCGTCCAGCCGGAAGGCCTGCTCGGCAGACCTGGGCCTCACCCGGTTGACCACGATGCCCAGCGGTTGCAGCCTCGGGGCCGGACCGCGACGCAGCTGGTCGATCGTGCGCATGACACGCCCGACAGCCATCACCGCGAACAACCCCGGTTCGGTGACCACGACGGCGCGGTCGCAGGCAGCGAGCCCCGTGCGGGTGAGCGTCCCGAGCGACGGGGGACAGTCGATCAGCACCAGGTCGTACGAGCCGACCCGCGCCAGCGCGTGGTGCAGCCGGTCGATCTGGCCACCAGGGGCGTCGTGCTCGACCACAGCCTCGCTCCCGACCAGGACGTCCAGCCCTGAGGCCACCCAGGCCGACGGTACGACGGCGTCGGTCACCCTGGCGGGATCGGCCAGGACGTCGGCCACGGTGGCCCGTGCCGAGCCTGGTTGGAGCGCCATGGTGAGGTCGCCCTGCGGGTCGAGGTCGATGGCGAGCGTGCGCAGGCCGCGTTCCAGCGCCGCGGATGCGAGGCCGAGGGTGACGGTCGTCTTGCCCACACCACCCTTGAGACTGGTCACGGCGAGAACGAGCACAGCTCCACGCTAGTGTCGCCTGCGAGAGATCGCTAGCCGCCTGCGGCACAGCCGCGACGCGCCGTCAGCGAAAAACGGGCGATGATAGGGGAGTGGACATCTTCGTCGAACGCCGCGGGCACTCGTGCGTGGTCGTCCAGGCCTCCGGCAGGCTCGTGATCGACCCGGGGGTGTACTCCGACGTCCCAGGTGCTCTGGCCCGCGCCGAGGCGGTGCTGGTGACGCACGAGCACCTCGACCACATCGACGTGCCCGCGGTCGCGGCCACGGACCTCCCGGTCTACGCCCCGGCGCCGGTGGTCGAGCTGCTGCGTGCCGCGGGGGCCGAGCCGGCGCGTCTGCACGTCGTGGCTGACGGCGACGAGATCGCCCCGGCAGGGGTCGCTGTACGGGTGCTGGGGGAGAGGCACGAGCAGATTCATCCCGACGTCCCCCAGCCTGCCAACGTCGGCTATCTCGTGGCCGGTCACGTGCTGCACCCTGGTGACGCGTATGTGACGTTGCCTGAGGGCTTCAGCGTCGACCTGGCGCTGGTCCCGCTCGGGGGGCCGTGGTTGCGCATCGCTGACGTGATCGACTGGGTGCGGCAGGTCGCCCCGGCCCGTGTGATGCCGATCCACGACGCGATGCTCACGCCGGCCGGTGCGGCCCTGGCGACCCAGTGGATCGAACGTCTGTGCGATGTCGAGATGGTAGACCCGGGCCTGGGCATCCCGGTGGACTGAGAGGAGAGCTGTGCGGATCGTCCAGGTAGGAGAACAAGACTGGGCCATGGTGCGCGAGGTCCGGCTGCGCTCGTTGCGAGAAGACCCGACACCCCTCGGGGCGAGCCTGGAGCGCGAGGAGAGGTTCAGGCCCAAGCACTGGCAGATGCGCCTGCGCAGTAGCCCCACATGGGTCGTCCTGGGCGACGAGGCGGACGTCCCGCTAGGCATCGTGTCGATGATCTCCGAGCCCGCGTCGCCCGTGGACGACCGACACCTGATCGGGATCTGGGTGGCGCCCGAGATCCGACGGTCAGGGACAGGGTGGGCGCTGCTCGACGTCGTGCGCAAGGCAGCGACCGAAGAAGGCGCACGGACGCTGTCTGTCTGGGTTCGCGACGGCAACCTGCCGGCGATCAACCTCTTCGTCCGGACAGGCTTCGTGCGCACCGGCGAGCGCCAGCAGTCACCCCGCGACGAAGACCGCGTCGAGGAGCGCTACGTCCTGGACCTCGTCTGACCCGGACGGGAGAGCTCTCTCTCCTCAGGCGATATGTCATAATATACCTTATCGGATCGAGGGGGACCAGCGCCTCTGAGCGGGAGAGGTGCACCTAGGTCGAGCCTGGCCAAGGGCTGCCTGACCAGGGTGGCAGACAGTCTGCGCAAACCTGCGGGTCTCCTGCTCTCAACGGTTGGCGCAGGCGGCCAGCCGCTTGCCTGTGAGGGTGGCGACCAGGACGACCTCTCCCCCCGACTCTGGAACCCGGATCGTCCGCGAGGGCGCGCCATCCAAACCTCCAGCGACTCGCTAAACATGATAATCTCCAAGTGATGTTAGCATGTTTAGCGAGTCGTTGGAGGATTCATGAGGTCGTTCGTCGACCTAGATGCGCTGGTCGGAGCGGTGCCGTTCGGGGTCGTCGCCGATCTCCGGACTGTCGACACCGGCCGCGGCAGCGAAGCTCTCTATCAGGACAAGCTGCCCGCGCTCCTCACCAGCCTGGCTGATCGGGCTCGTGTGGCGAGCATCGAAGCGTCGTCGGCCATCGAGGGCGTCGTCGTCGCTGATCGGCACCGTGCTGCCGACATCGTCGCAGGTCGCTCCGACCATCTTCACGACCGCAGCGAGCAAGAGCTCGCAGGGTACCGAGCGGCGCTCGACTACCTGTATCAGGAACGGTGGCGCCCGCTGAACATCGGGCTGATCCTGCACCTGCACCGGCTGCTGTTCGGCTACACGCCAGTCCCCGGCGGGCAGTTCAAGCTGTCCGACAACCTCGTCGTCAACAGACAGCCCGACGGGACCACGACCAAGAGGTTCACCCCTGTCTCCGCAGCGATCACGCCGACCTACGTCGGCGATCTGGTCGATCTCTACCTGGGGGCGCAGCGCGCCGGAAGGCACCATCCGGTCGTCCTCGTCGGCCTCTTCGCGCTCGACCTGTTGACCATCCACCCGTTCACCGACGGCAACGGCCGGGTGACCCGTGCGCTGACCAACGCCCTTCTGCAAGATGCTGGTTACGACGTCACCCGGTATGTGTCCCTAGAGACATCGATCGCCCGCTCGGCGGACGCCTACTACGCCGCGCTGCTGGCCTCCACCGAAGGGTGGCACGAGTCCCGACACGACCCTTGGCCGTGGTTGCGCTACTTCGTCGGCCTCCTGGCCCTTTCATACGAAGAGTTCGCGGCCTTCACCGACATCGCCAGAGCCGGAGGCTCGAAGCAGGAGCGAGTCCGCCTCTACGTGATGCACCATGCTCCCCCCACTTTCCAGATAGCTGACATCCGTGCTGCCCTGCCAGGTGTGTCCGATCAGACCATCCGCCTCGTCCTCAACCACCTCAAGCAGGATCGACAGATCGACGTCGACTCCACCGGTCGCAACGCCACCTGGACCCGTCGAAGCTAGCTCGAAGACCACCCGCTGGAGTTTCGAAGGGAAGGCGTTCTATGGATCTTGATTCTTTGATCGCTACGTCAGTCTATGCGTTCGTCGGCGCGCTAGCAGGCGCGGTCGTTTCGGTCGTCTCACGACACATGTCGCTCGCACGGCGATTGCGTCGCGAACTTGCACAAGAAGTAGCTATCCTTGAAAAACTCCCTCCGGGCTCTGCACGCGCAGAGCTGCGACGACAGGTCCAGCGACGCACTTTCCTCTTGGTATCTGTGCTGCGCTCTCCGCCATTGACTTCCTGGGACGTGATTTTTTTCTGTTTTCTTCGTAGGGGTCATCGGGCTCGAGTTCGCGATACTCCGCCTATCCCCGGACCCTGAGCGCGTATACGAGGACTCGCTCAACGCCTTCCAGATGTCCTCCTTGCTCGTCCTGATGGCTGGAATCATGCTCTTCTCAGGAAGGCGCCACTGGGAGAAGCGCTCCACGGAGCGTGTCGAGTTCGTGAAGAAACATGTTGACGCCGAGACGGCTGAGGATATCGGGCAGCGCCTTGGTGTCACATATGTGCTGATACTGCTCTTCGCTCTGATGATTCTAGCTGCTGCAGCGTTGTTCCCCTTTGCCATCCTCGCCAGCCGAGACATCCTTCCGGTGCCTATCTTCACGAGGCTCGTCATCTTCACGCTGGTGCTCGTCATGCTCATCTTATGGATCGGCGTCAACTATGGTCCTCTGGCAAAGGCGAACAAGCACCTGATCGACGAGCGCCTCGCCAAGGAGAAGAGCATGGCGGAACCGCGGGTTCTCGCGCGAATCCTCGCTTCCGTCAAGAGGGGTGCTCGAAGACTCAACCGTCAAGCAGGTCAGCGGCCGACGTAGGTGGCCAGGTGCTTGCCGGTGAGGGTGGGGGCGGTAGCGAGGCCGGCGGGGGTGCCTTCGTAGACGATCTGGCCGCCGTCGCGGCCGGCGCCGGGGCCGAGGTCGATGATCCAGTCGGCATGGGCGACCACGGCCTGGTGGTGCTCGATGACGATGACCGAGGTGCCGGAGTCGACGAGGCGGTCGAGCATGGTGAGCATCTGGGCGACGTCAGCGAGGTGCAGGCCGGTGGTGGGCTCGTCGAGGACGAGGATGTCAGCGCCCTTCTCCCCCATCTGTGCGGCCAGCTTGAGGCGTTGGCGTTCGCCACCGGAGAGGGTGGTCATCGGCTGGCCCAGGCTGAGATAGCCGAGGCCTACGTCGACCAGCCTGTCAAGGATCGTGTGGGCCGCCGGGGTGCGGGCCTCGCCGGTGCCGAACAGGTCGCGGGCCTCGTCCACCGGCATGGCGAGCACCTCGGCGATGGTGCGCCCGGCCAGCCGGTGCTGAAGCACCGAGGGTTGGAAACGGCGGCCCTCGCACTCCTCGCAGACGGCGGTGATGCCGGCCACGAACGTCAGGTCCGTCTCGATGTAGCCGAGACCGCCGCAGACCGGGCAGGCGCCCTCGGAGTTGGGGCTGAACAGTGCCGGCTTCACGCCGTTGGCCTTCGCGAAGGCCTTGCGGATCGGGTCGAGCAGGCCGGTGTACGTCGCCGGGTTGCTGCGTCGGGAGCCTCGGACCGGGCTCTGGTCGACCAACACCACACCGTCGCGGTTCGCCACCGAGCCCCCGATGAGCGAGCTCTTGCCCGAACCGGCCACGCCCGTCACCACCACGAGGATGCCGAGCGGGATGTCCACGTCGACGTCACGCAGGTTGTGGGTGCTCGCGCCACGCACCTGGAGCACCCCCGTCTGCTCACGCACCGACTTCTTGAGCCGGCCCCTGTCGTCCAGGTGCTGCCCGGTGAGCGTCCCGCTGGTGCGCAGCGCCTCGACGGTGCCTTCGAAGACGACCTCTCCCCCGGCGCCCCCTGCTCCGGGGCCCAGGTCGACCACGTGGTCGGCGGCGAGGATCACCTCGGGCTCGTGCTCCACGACCAGGAGGGTGTTGCCCTTGTCCCGCAGCCGGAACAGCAGCGCGTTCAGCCGCTGGACGTCGTGCGGGTGCAGGCCCGCGGTCGGCTCGTCGAAGACGTAGGTCACGTCGGTGAGCGCCGAGCCGAGGTGACGGACCATCATCGTGCGCTGCGCCTCACCGCCCGAGAGGGTCCCGGACGCGCGGTCGAGGCTCAGGTAGCCGAGCCCGATCTCGCAGAAGGAGTCGAGGATCCGCCGCAGCGTCGCCAGCAGAGGCGCCATCGAGGGCTCGTCGAGACCAGCGACCCAGCCGACGAGCTCGTCGATCTGCATCGCACAGGCGTCGGCGATCGAGATGCCCGCGATCTTCGAGGACCGTGCGGCCGGCGACAGGCGGGTCCCGTCGCACTCCGGGCAGACGGTGACGGTCGCGACCCGGTCCACGAACGCCCGGACGTGCGGCTGCAGCGAGTCGAGGTCCTTGGACAGGTACGACGAACGGATCCTCGGGACCAGGCCCTCGTAGGTCAGGTTGATGCCGTCGACCTTGATCTTGGTCGCCTCTCTGTACAGCAGGGCGTCCAGCTCGGTCGGTGTGAAGTCGCGGATCGGCTTGCCCGGGTCGAAGAAGCCCGAGCCGCCGTAGAGGCGGCCGTTCCAGCCGCCGACGGTGAACCCGGGGATGGTGATCGCGCCCTCGTCGATCGACAGGCTCGGGTCATACAGCCTGCTCACGTCGACGTCAGCGACCGTGCCGCGCCCCTCGCAGCGCGGGCACATCCCGCCGGTGCGGGTGAACGTCTTCTTGACGGCCTTGCGGTCGCCGACCGTCATGGCACCGCTGCCCCTGACCGTGGCGAGGTTGAAGGAGAACGCGCTCGGTGGGCCGATGTGCGGGGTCCCGAGGCGGCTGAACAGGATGCGCAGCATGGCGTTGGCGTCGGTGGCCGTCCCCACGGTGGAGCGGACGTCGCCGCCCATGCGCCGCTGGTCGACGACGATGGCAGGCGTCAGCCCGTCCAGCACATCGACGTCGGGGCGTGCCTGGGAGGGCATGAACCCCTGGACGAAGGCGCTGTAGGTCTCGTTGATGAGACGTTGCGACTCGGCGGCGATCGTGGCGTGCACCAACGAGCTCTTGCCTGAGCCAGACACCCCGGTGAACACCGCGAGACGACGCTTGGGGATCTCGACGCTGATGTTCTTGAGGTTGTTCTCCCGAGCGCCGTGCACACGGATCAGGTCATGGCTGTCCGCGGGGTGCTCTGTGGGCGGCGACGTGTGCGCCTTCGTGTCCATGTGTGCCTCCCCCGGGCGTCGGGACCTCGTTCCAGGCTAGGGTCTGTCTTGGTGCTCCGCGCGCCACGTGCTGCGTTCTCCAGCGCGACGGACTTTGGGCCCTTGCACCAGACCCCCGAGTGGCGTGCACGGAACCTTCACTTCACGATGGAACAGTGGGCAGGGGTGAACCGTTGACTATCGAGGACACCCAGACAGCCACCCAGGAGGCTCCTCATGGCGAACCGCTCCCTGCGGGGCATGCGCATCGGCTTCAACAGCCTGGAGACAGAGGACGGCGTCGACTTCGCGCCTCGCTCGCAGGCTCACTACGACTGCCCCAACGGGCACACGATCGTGCTCCCGTTCTCCGTCGAGGCCGACGCTCCGGTCACCTGGGAGTGCCGCTGCGGGACGGTCGCCCTGCTGCGTGACGCGGACGCCCCGGAGGAGAAGACCGGCCGGCCGGTGCGCACCCACTGGGACATGCTGCTGGAGCGACGCACGGTCGGTGAGCTCGAAGAGCTCCTGGACGAGCGGCTGGACCTGCTGCGTTCTGGCAAGCTGCGCCGCAGCGCCTGACGAGCCTCGAGCGCCCGACCGACCTCACGTGGCTCGGTGGCGCACCAGCCGGAGCAGCTGACCGACCCGGTGAGCGACGCCCCACCGGGTGACGAGGGTCATCGCCTCCACGATGATCGCGTTGCTCATCTTCGACACCCCAGCGGTCCGTTCCACGAAGACGATGGGTATCTCGATGATGCGCGCCCCGGCACGGCGGGCCCGCCACGTCATGTCCACCTGGAAGCCGTACCCGTGCGAGGCGATCTCGTCGAGCGGGATACGGCGCAGCAGCGCCGCGTCGTAGACGCGGAAGCCTGCGGTGGCGTCACGGACGCCCAGGCCGAGCAGCACCCGGGTGTAGAGGTTGCCGAGGCGGGAGAGCACCTCCCGGTGCTTCGGCCAGTGGAGCACCCGGCCACCTGGGACCCAGCGTGACCCGATCACCAGCTCGGCCTGCGAGGCTCGAGCCAAGAGCCGGGGCAGGTCCTCGGCCCGGTGGGAACCGTCGGCGTCCATCTCGACGACCGTGTCGTAGCCCCGGTCCAGCGCCCACCGGAAGCCCTGCACGTACGCCGTGCCGAGGCCGAGCTTGCCGGGACGACGCAACACCGAGAGCGCACGAGCGGCACCGGTCGACGCCTCGTCCGCGGCGATCTGGTCCACCAGGTCCGCGGTGCCGTCGGGTGAGCCGTCGTCGACGACGAGCACGTCGGCGTCGGGCACGCGCACGCGCAGACCCTCCAACGTGGCGGCGATGGTCGCGGCCTCGTCAAAGGTGGGGACGATCACGAGCGTCCGGCGCGGTGCTGTCACTCGAGAGACCCCGCCTCGGGCCGGGAGCGTCTGCGGATGGTCGCGACCGCGCCGGCGACGACGAGCGCCACGGCGAGAGCGCTCGCGACGAGCGCCGGCCAGCGGCCCAGACGGGTCGCCGGGGTCAAGGAGTCGCGCAGCGGCAGCGTGGCGACCCGCTGGTCGGCGGTGAACAGCTCGGTCCGCTCCGAGACGGTGCCGTCGGGGGCGACGAACGCGCTCACCCCGACCGTCGAGATCTGCACCGTGGCCCGGCCGTGCTCGACGGCACGCAGGCGGGTCATCGCCAGCTGCTGCGTCGACTCGGCCGTGTAGCCGAAGCTGGCGTTGTTCGTCTGCACGAGGATCACCTCTCCCCCGCTGGTCACCGCCGAACGGACCAGGGCGTCGTAGGCGACCTCGAAGCAGATCACGACGCCGAGCCCCACCTCGCGCTCCAGCCTGGTCGACTCCCAGATCACCAGACCGGGCTCGGTGCCGGCCCGCATGTCGACGGGGATCAGGTCTACCGCCGCGGAGAACGGCCTGACCAGGTCCCGGGCGGGGACGTACTCGGCGAACGGGGCCGGGTGCTGCTTGGTGTAGTGAGCCACGACCCCGACCCCAGGCACCCACAGCACCGAGGTGTTGTAGCGGTCGTCAGCGTTCGGGTACCGCACGGTGCCGAGCAGGATCGGTGCCCCGATCGCCGCCGCGGCCCCGTCGACCAGGACGGCGGCCCTTGAGTCGGCCTGTGGGTCGATGTCGGCGGCGTTCTCCGGCCAGACCACCAGGTCCAGCTCGCCGGGCTCCACCTGCTCCAGCAGCGCCTCGGTTCCCCTGACGTGGTTGTCCAGCACCTGCCACGGCCGCCCGAACGCTTCTAGGCCGCGCTCGGGGACGTTGCCCTGGACGATGCCGACACGCACCGTGCCGGTCTCGGCGCCCGTGCTCAGCGGCACCAGCAGCCCGCTCGCTGTGAGCCCTGCCGCCACCGCGACGCTGACGAGGGCGGCTCTCGTCCGGCGGTCGCGCAACGCCAGGAAGGCTCGTGCGAGCAGCCAGCCGAGCACGACCACGACCGCGGAGACCAGAGGGGCTCCCCCGAGCCAGGCGAGAGCCAGCAGCGGGGAGTCGCTCTGGGAGAAGGCGAGCCGTCCCCAGGGGAACCCCCCGAACGGCCACGTCGAACGAAGCTCCTCACCGGCGAGCCAGAGCACCACGAGGCCCCCTGGTGCCAGCCGCGCGGGCAAGAACGGGGAGCGTCGCGCCCAGGTCCACGCGACGGCCACGAGGGCGATGTATGCGGCCTCGGCGACGGAGAGCGCGAACCAGGGAAGCCTGCCCACCGCCTCGCGCGCCCACCACAGCGTCGGCAGGAAGAACGCCAGGCCGTACAGCCAGCCGAGCAGGGCGTTCCAGCGCGCGGAGTCGCCGTCCAGCGCGAGCACGAGCAGCGCGATGCCGACCGGGGCGGCCGGCCAGAAGCCGACGTCGGGGAAGGCGAGCACCGTGACCGCCCCGCCGACCATGCTGAGCAGCACCGACCAGAGTCGGCGTAGCAGGCTGGGAGGCACCCGAGCAGGGTACGCCACGGGGCATGTCGAGGCAGACGGACCGACCGGCCCGCGCACCCTTCGTACCACCTGACGAGAGGTCAGGCGTTCTCTGTTGAGCGCGCAGGGCCGGTCAGGGCTCCGACCGGTCGGCCGACGCGGGATCACCCACGAAGCAGGTTCCCCCGGCCGCCAGTGCGACCAGTGAGAAACCTACTCAGCACAGGCTCAGATGCAAGTGTGCGAAGTCGATGGTCAGGACTGTCGTCGCTGGTCAGCGAGGGATTAGCATCTGGCCAAGGTCTCAGTTGTCCAGCGTGTCCTCCGCGTGTCGGAGGGTTGTCCGAAGGTGCGGTGGAGGGTTGTCCACCACACCGCGACGCAGCACCTCCACCGCACGGCTCGCGGTGGAGCGGACGGCGGCGTCGGGTGCGGCCTGGGCCATCTGACCGAGCAGGTCGATCACCTGCTTGACCCAGCGGACGAAATCGCCCGCTTCCAGCTCGGCGCTGCGCAGCGCCACCGCCAGAGAGCGCCCTGAGGCCCACCGGTGCACGGCGTCCACCAGGCCGAGATCGGGCGCTGGCGTCACCGGGAGGCCATGGGCCTGCTCCTGGTCCGCGACGGTGCGCCAGGCTCGTGCGAGGCCGTCCAGAGCCCGTAGCAGGGTCTCGTCGGAGGTCCTCGGTGTCCGGGCCTCGCCCTGCTCGTCACGACGCGACCGGTACACCAGCGCGGACACCACCGCGGCCAGCCCGGCCGGGTCCAGGCCGGACAGGACGCGACCGCGCAGGCACTGGGCGGCGAGCAGGTCCTTCTCGGTGTAGATCCGTCGCAGCCACCGACCCGTCGCGGTGGGCCGCAGGCCTCCGGGCTCCTGCGACGCCACGAGGTAGCCGAGCTGGACGAGCACCTCGCACACCGTGTCGAAACGCGCGGCGACCGTCCCGGCCTGGCCTGCGATCTTCCTGGTCAGCGTCTCTTTCTCAGCGATCAGGCGAGCCCGGCGCACACCGAGGCGCAGGTGCTTGTCACGGTCGGGGCAGGCGTGGCACGGGTGCGCCTTCAGGCGTCGGCGCAGCGCGGCGATCTTCTCCTCGGCGAGCCGGTCACGCACAGGTCGGTCACGCACGACCCGATCACGACCAGGTCCAGGACGCTGCCGGTCGTCTTGGGCTCGAGAGCCACGCTTCCCCTTCTCTGCCTCGGAGAGCCGACGCCGCAGGTCGTCGTAGGCGACGATGTCACCGAGGTGGCAGGTCATCTGCACGGTGACCTCTTCTAGCGTGCGTGTGGCGGTGCGCAGGGCACGGGCCTGGGCGACGACGGCACGGTCGGCCTGGTGCTGGGCGAACGACATCTCCAGCACCTCCCGGGCTCGTTCCCTGCCGACCCCGGCGACCAGGTTCACCGCCATGTTGTAGGTGGGTGCGAAGCTGGAGCGCAGCGGGTACAGCCGCCGGGACGCCAGCCCCGCCAGGTGCACCGGGTCCAGGCCGGGCCTGCCCAGCACCACCGCGTGACCCTCGGTGTCGATGCCCCGCCGCCCCGCCCGCCCGGTCAGCTGGGTGTACTCACCAGGGGTCAGGTCGGCCAGCGCCTGCCCGTCCCACTTCACCAGCTGGTCGAGCACCACGGCGCGGGCAGGCATGTTGATGCCGAGGGCGAGGGTCTCGGTCGCGAAGACGACCTTGACCAGCCCGGCGGCGAACAGGTCTTCGACCGTCTCCTTGAACACCGGCAGCAGGCCGGCGTGGTGGGCAGCCACTCCCCTGGTCAGCGCCTCGACGAAGCCGTCATACCCCAGCGTCGTCAGGTCGGCCGAGTCGATCACGGCGCAGCGCTGCTCCACCACGGCCTCGATCTGGGCACGCTCCGCGGCGGTGGTCAGCAGCAGGCCCGACGCGACGCACCGCTCGACGGCCGCCTGGCACCCGGCACGGGAGAAGATGAACACGATGGCCGGGAGCATCCCCGCCTGGTCCAGCAGCTCGACCATGAGACGCGTCGGCGTGATCGGCCCACGAGGGCCGCGCCCGGCACTGCGCCGGTCGGTCCCTTCACGCCGTCCTCGCTGCCGGGGGCCTCCACGCCCACCACCGGGAAGGTCCAGGCGGCGCAGGGCGGCGGCCGTCTCGGGGTTGATGGGCGGGTTCGTGCCGGGCGCGGTCGGGTCGACGTGGCGGGCGTACAGGTCGTGCAGGCGCCCGCTCACGAGCACGTGCTGACCGAGCGGCACCGGGCGGCGCTCGCTGACCACGACGGCGGTGTCGCCGCGCACGGAGGTCAGCCAGTCGCCGAGCTCCTCGGCGTTGGACACCGTGGCCGACAGCGAGACCAGCACCACCCGGTCGGGCAGGTGGATGATGACCTCCTCCCACACGGCGCCCCGGGAGCGGTCGGCCAGGTAGTGCACCTCGTCCATGACGACGTGACCCAGGCCGTCGAGCAGGTCCGAGCCCTGATAGAGCATGTTGCGCAGCACCTCGGTGGTCATCACGACCACCGGCGCCTCCCCGTTGATCGTGGTGTCGCCGGTGAGCAGGCCGACCCGCTCGGCACCGTGACGACGCACCAGGTCGGCGTACTTCTGGTTCGACAGCGCCTTGATCGGCGTGGTGTAGAACGTCTTGGAGCCGGCGGCCAGGCCGAGGTGCACCGCGAACTCGCCGACGACGGTCTTGCCGGCCCCGGTCGGCGCGGCGACCAGCACTCCCCTGCCCCCCTCGAGGGCCTGGCACGCCTCGACCTGGAAGTCGTCCAGGCCGAAGTCCAGCAGGCGCGCGAACTCGCTCAGGCGCGGCGCCCGGGCTCGTCGACGGGACGCCGCGTAGCTGTCGGCCGGGGAAGGTTCGGTGGTCACCGCTTCAGCCTAAGAGGCAGGTCGAGCTGTTTGCAGTTATCTCGTCAACAAGGTAATTTGGGACAAAGGTCCTCACCTGTTCGGATCTGTGAGGACCCCAGGGGACGCTCGTACCCGATGGGCGTCCAGCAGGCTCAAGGAGGAGTCTCATGAAGGCGCTCGTGTACCACGGTCCCGGCCAGAAGTCGTGGGAGGAGGTGCCTGACCCACAGATCCAGGCACCGACCGATGTCATCGTCCGGGTGGACACCACCACCATCTGCGGCAGCGACCTGCACATCCTCAAGGGGGACGTGCCGAGCGTCGAGCCGGGGCGGATCCTCGGCCACGAGGCTGTCGGCACCATCACCGAGATCGGTGACGCGGTCACCTCTCTGAAGGTGGGCGACCGAGTTATCGTCTCGTGCATCAAGTCCTGCGGGAAGTGTTCGTTCTGCAAGACCGGGCTCTACTCCCACTGTCTCGGTGACGAGGGTGCGTCGGGCATGGGCTGGATCTTCGGTCACCTGATCGACGGCACGCAGGCCGAGTACCTCCGGGTCCCCTACGCGGAGAACTCGGTCTACAAGATCCCCGCTGGGGTGTCCGACGCCGACGCCGTGATGCTCAGCGACATCCTGCCGACCGGCTTCGAGATCGGCGTGCTCGGCGGCCGGGTCAAGCCCGGTGACGTCGTCGCCGTGGTCGGCACCGGCCCGGTCGGGCTGGCCGCCATCATGACCGCGGGCCTCCAGGGCGCGGCCCGCGTGATCGCGATCGACCTCGACGCCAACCGTCGTGCGCAGGCCCACAAGTTCGGTGCGACCCACGACGTGGACTCCTCGGCGCCGGACTGGAAGGAGCAGGTCTTCGCTCTGACCGACGGGCTCGGCGTCGACGTGGCCATCGAGGCCGTCGGCATCCCGGCCACCTTCAGCATGTGCACCCAGATGGTGCGTCCCGGTGGCAACGTGGCCAACGTCGGCGTGCACGGCAAGCCGGTCGAGCTGCCCATCCAGGACCTGTGGATCCACAACATCAACATCTCGATGGGCCTGGTCTGCACCAGGACCACCTCGATGCTGCTGAACCTTGTCGCCGAGAAGAAGCTGCCGGTGGACCTCATGGCCACCCACCACTTCACCCTCGACCAGATGATGGACGCCTACGACACCTTCTCCCGCGCCGCCGAGACGAAGGCCCTCAAGGTCATCATCACCCGCGACTGACAGTTCTTCCGCTGACGGGCGGTCACCCCTTGTGGGTGGCCGCCCGTTCTGCTCTCCACTGGCAGGGTATACACTTGAACCATCTGTAGCAGATGCAACAGTTGGAGGTGGAGACCATGAGCCTTGCTCTTGCTCGCGATGCTGAGGCGCTGCATGCCGCTCTCGAACAAGGCGGTGACGAGGTGCGGGTGTCGGTCTCGCGCAAGACCGCCGAGATGATGGCCCGTTGGGTCGACGCTCAGGTACGTGGCCAGGAGGTCGTGGTCACGCAGGGTCGCCAGGAGGTCAGCCCGACAGAGGCAGCGCTGATGATGGGTATGTCTCGCGCTCAGATTCGCAAGCTCCTCGACGACGGCAGCCTGCCGTTCCGCATGGTCGGCTCCCACCACCGCATCCGTCTCGATGCCATCAACCGCTGGCTGAAGATCGAGGACGCACGGCAGGAGTCGGCCATGGCTGATCTGACGGCCCTGCAGAACGAGCTCGGGCTGACTGAGTGAGGTGTCCCGAGGTCTCTGCCGGTCACGCTGTCCAGGTGTATCTGGCCGACGCGAACGTGCTGTACTCCCGGGTCCTGCGGGACTACCTGTTGTACTCCGTGCGCGCGAGGTTGATCTCGGTCACCTGGAGCCAGTCGATCCTGGACGAGGTGACCAAGCACCTGATGCAGAACCGGCCTGGGTTCACCCAGGAGTCCGCAGACCGTCTCGCCCGTGCCATGAACACCACCTTTCCCTACGCACAGCACGACCCTGGTGATGCGGAGCTCCAGGTGTTGGCCGAGCTCGACCTGCCCGACGCGGACGACCGCCACGTCATCGCTGCTGCTCTGGCAGCCGATGCGCTGTTCATCTGCACCCACAACACCAAAGACTTTCCCCCCGCCGCCCTGATCGGGCTCGGCCTGACCGCCATCACCCCAGACGATCTGCTGTGCCAGCTCATCAGCGAGCACCGAGCATCGATGCTCTGGGTTCATCACGCTTCGGTCGAGAGCCTGCCGGGCGCGACCGACCGGTCCACGCTGAGAGCGTTGCACAAGGCCGGAGCACCAAGAGCATCCGACCTGGTCAAGTCCCGGGGAGTGGTGTAGCGGGTGATCCCTCGGGGTTGTTCAGGCGCTGAGGGCCAGCAGGTCGGTGCTCATCTGCGTGTCGATGGTCTGTGTGGTGGTGGGGCGGCATCGGGT
>WQWY01000019.1 GCA_009785115.1 Micrococcales bacterium | reverse complement strand
GGGGGGGGGGGGGGGGGAGTCAAGGCGTCTGCAGTCATGGCTACTGAGAGTGCTCGAGCAGGTAGGATCGCCTTATCAGCGCGGACTGATGCGCTGTTGGGACCATAGTCCTGGCTCGTCGTGGCTTGCCGGCCAGCGGGTCAGTCGACGCGGACGACGGCGACGGCGGGGCCTTCGCGGCGCTTGGTCATGGCGGAGAGGGCGAAGGAGACGACGGAGACGATGAGGCCGCCGAGGACGGCGGTGCCGAAGTTGTCGATCTGGAGGCCCCAGCTGGTGGCGGAGGTGATCCAGGCGGTGAGCATCAGCATCAGGGCGTTGACGATCAGGGTGAACAGGCCCAGGGTCAGGATGTACACCGGGAACGACAGCACCTTCACGATGGGCTTCACCACCGCGTTCACGATTCCGAAGATCAGCCCCACCAGCAGGTACACGCCGACGCGTTCGAGGGTGGAGGTGGCCCCGACGACGGTGAAGCCGGGCAGGATCAGCGTCGCGACCCAGATGGCGATCCCGTTGCTGATGATCCGTACCACGAGACTCATAGGTACAGATTCTGCCAGGCGCGGACGCCGACGCGCCCGAGACGGTGGCATGCTGACAGGCGTGAGCCGAGTCCAGCTGCGACGTGCCGTGGCCGACCTGCCCGCCTACACCCCGGGCCGTCGTCCGCCGGTGGGTGCGCAGGCGTTCAAGCTGTCGTCCAACGAGAACCCCTACCCGCCGCTGCCCAGCGTGCTGGCCGCGATCAGCGACGCCGCCGCTGACGTCAACCGGTACCCCGACATGATGGCCACCGAGCTGTCCGAGGCGGTCGGCGCGTCCCTCGGTGTCGCGCCCGAGCAGGTGGTGCCCGGGGCCGGGTCGGTCTCTGTGCTGAACCACGTGCTCAACGCGTTCTGCGACGCCGGCGACGAGGTCGTCATGCCGTGGCGCTCCTTCGAGGCCTACCCCATCGCCACCGCCCTGGCGGGGGCGACGGCCGTCCCGGTGCCGCTGGGTGCTGGCGGTCGTCTGGACCTGTCGGGGCTGGCCGCCGCCGTGACGCCGCGTACCAGGGTGGTGCTGGTCTGCACCCCGAACAACCCCACGGGCCCGGCGGTGCACGCCGACGAGCTCGAGGCCATGCTGGCGAAGGTGCCTGACCACGTGGTGGTCGTGCTCGACGAGGCCTACCTCGAGCTCGTCCGTGACCCGCGGGCCCCCGACGGGGTCGCGGTGCTCGCGGAGCACCCCAACGTCGTGCTGCTGCGCACCTTCTCCAAGGCCTACGGGCTGGCCGGGCTGCGGGTCGGCTACGCGGTCGCCCGCCCGAGGCTGGCCGCCGGCATCCGCAAGGTCACCACCCCGTTCGAGGTGTCCAGCCTGGCCCAACGTGCCGCGCTGGCCTCGTTGCGCGCGCGTGACGAGCTGCTGCGTCGGGTGGACCGGATCGTGGCCGAACGCACCAGGATGATCGCCGGCCTGCGTGACCAGGGCTGGACGGTGACCGACAGCGAGGCGAACTTCGTCTGGCTGCCCCTGGGGGAGCGGAGCACCGTCTTCGCCGACCGGTGCGCCAGCGCGGGCCTGATGGTCCGGCCCTTCGCCGGCGAGGGGGTGCGGGTCAGCGTCGGGGAACCCGAGGCCACCGACCTGCTCCTGGAGATCACCGCCGCTGGGCTGTGACCTCGCGCACCGAGAGAGACGTACGCGCTGTGTGAGACGTGCACGCGGCGAGGACGCGCGTGGTGCGGGTGCGCTCCGGCCGTCCTACGGACGAGCGGAGGCCATAGCCGTCTCGGTGATCGCCATCTCGTCCGACAACATCGCCCTGCTCTTCGCGAAGGTCGGTCCTGTGAGGGCTGGTCCTGTGAGCTCGGCCATCGCCGCGACCTCGGCCAGCGCGGCGGCGTAGGCGGTGCGGTCTCCCTGGGCGGCCGCGGCCTTGGCGCGCACCGTGGGGGCGTGCATCTCGCGGTGCGCCAGACGCCGCGCCAGCGCCGGGTCGTCGTCGGTGAGGCAGGCGCGCAGCACCTGGGCTCGTGCGGCGACCAGCTCGCCAGACCACTCGCGCGCCCGGCGCTCGCGCATGAACTCGTCGGTCGCGGAGGCGACCAGCGCGCTGGCGGCGGCCACGTCGGTGCGCGGGGTGCTCTCGGCCACGTCGGCCAGGGCGACGAGCCGCACACCAGGAAGGTCGGCCACCTCGGGGGCGACGTCACGGCGCAACGCCAGGTCGATCAGCGCGAGCGGTCGGCCGGCGTCGGCCACCTGCCGAGCACTGAGGACGGGGCCGGCGCCCGAGCAGGCCACCACCAGGTCGGAGCGCGTCAGCTCGATGTCAAGGTCCTCGGCCGCGTCCACCTGGTGCCGCGCGGCGAAACCGTGCGCCCGGCCGGAGCCTGAGAACACCCGGACGTCCTGCACACCACGGGCCCGCAACGCCGCCAGGCAGGCCCCGGCGTAGCTGCCGGTGCCCACGAGCAGCGCACGCGCGCCCGGGCGGGCGACGTCGGTGAGGTCCAGAGCCTCGGAGACCACCGAGCGCCCGAGCATGTCCAGCGGCACCGCCCCGACCACCGTCCGGGAGACCCGCAGCGCGGTCTGGAACGCCGCCTCGAGGAGCGGTGCCGTCAGCCGTTGTGACCGGGCCGTGGTCAGCGCGGCGCGCACCTGGCTGACGATCTCGCGCTCACCGACCACCATGGACTCCAGCCCTGAGGCCACGGAGAACAGGTGCGCCACGGCGTCACGCCCGGTGTGCACGGTGATGCCCTCGCCCTGGGTGGCTGACCGCACCGCCAGCAGACGGGCCGCGTGGAGCCCGGCGTCCTGCGCGGCCTGGTCACCCCAGGGCACGTCCAGGTACAGCTCGACACGGTTGCAGGTGGACAGGGCGACGACACCGTTCACGCCGTCGACCGTCCGCACCAGCTCAGGCCCCACCCCCCGGACCCCGGCGGACAGCGCGGCGAGCACGTCGAGCCCCGACCCGACGTGGTCCGCGACGACCGCACAGAGCACCATGATCGAATAGTCAATCATGTCCGATGGTGTCGGGCACAATACTTCGTGAGAAGTTCCCCCCTTTCGTCGGGAGATGACACGGTGTCGAATAAACCCCTTCTGGACGCGTATTCCGGTCGCCGTCCGCAGCGGCTGCCGGTGTGGTTCATGCGCCAGGCCGGGCGCTCCCTGCCCGAGTACCGCGAGGCCAGGGCCGGCACCGCCATGATCGAGGCCTGCCTGGACCCCGACCTCGCCGCCGAGATCACCGTGCAGCCGGTGCGCCGCCACCAGGTGGACGCCGCGATCTTCTTCTCCGACATCGTCGTGCCGCTCGCCCTGGCAGGTGTGCCGGTGACCATCGAGGCCGGCATCGGCCCGGTGTTCACCACACCGGTGCGCGACGCCTCTGACGTGGCCCGGCTGGCCGAGGCCGGCCCGCTCACCGAGGCCGCGCTCGCCCCGATCACCGAGGCGGTGCGCCGCACGGTCACGCTGCTCGACGGCACCCCGCTGATCGGCTTCGCCGGAGCCCCGTTCACCCTCGCCGCCTACATGGTCGAGGGCCGGGCCTCGCGCGACCACCTGGCCGCACGCCGCCTGATGCACACCGACCCGGCGGCCTGGTCGGCCCTGATGGACTACGCCGCGGACGTGTCGGCGGCCTTCCTCGTGGCCCAGATTCGCGCTGGCGCCGAGGCGGTCCAGCTGTTCGACTCCTGGGTCGGGTCGCTGCGCGAGGCCGACTACCGCGCGAACGTGCTGCCCGCCTCGGCCAGGGTGCTCGCCGCCGCCAAGGCCGAGGGTGTGCCGACGGTGCACTTCGGCACCGGGACCGGCGAGCTGTTGCCGGCGCTGCGCGACGCGGGCGCGGACGTCGTCGGCGTCGACTACCGGGTGCCGCTCGACCAGGCCGTCGCCCGCCTGGGCGGGGCGACGCCGGTGCAGGGCAACCTCGACCCGGCTCTGCTCGCCGCACCGTGGCCGGTGCTCGAGGCGCACGTGCGCGACGTGGTGGAGAAGGGCCGTGCCGCACCCGGCCACGTCGTGAACCTCGGCCACGGCGTGCCGCCGGACACCGACCCCGACGTGCTGAGCAAGGTCGTGAGGCTGGTGCACTCGCTGTGACGGGCAAGGGCTCCGCGACGGGCGGGGACGCTGTGGCGAACAAGAGCGCGACCAGCGCCGTCGTCGTCGGGGCAGGCATCGGCGGGCTGACGGTCGCCCGCGCGCTGGCCCGTGCGGGCATCGAGACGCTCGTCCTGGACGGGCGCGACGCACCGGGCGGCTCGGTGCGCTCGCACCAGGTAGCCGGGCTCACGCTCGACGCGGGCGCGGAGTCGTTCGCGACCCGAGGCGGGCACGTCGCGGCCCTGCTCGACGACATGGGCCTCGGTGAGCGGATCACCACGCCGAACCCTGTGGGTGCCTGGGTGCAGCTGCCCGACGTGGCGCGCCCGATGCCGCGCGGTGGGGTGCTCGGCGTGCCGGGACGCCCCTGCTCGTCCGGCATCCGCCGCACCCTCGGCCTCGCCGGCGCTGCCCGTGCCTGGCTGGACCTGATCCTCCCGGCGCGGGTCGGCGCGGGCGGGTCCCTGCGCGAGCAGGTCGAGCGCCGCATGGGGCGCCGAGTCGTGGAGCGCCTGGTGCACCCGGTGGTCGGCGGCGTGTACGGCGCCGACCCGTCCGACGTGACCCTCGCGGCGCTGGCCCCGCACCTGGCGGCCGAGCTGCCCCGGGCACGCGGCTCGCTGGCCCGCGCCGTCCGTGCGGTCGACACCGGCCTGCCCGCCGGCTCGGCCGTCCAAGGGCTGAGCGGGGGGCTGCACCTGCTCACCAGCGCGCTGGTGGACGACGTCGTCGCCCACGGCGGCAAGGTCCAGGTACGCAGCAAGGTCACCGGTGTCGCCCGCGACGGCGACGGCTGGACGGTCACCGTGACCGGCACGCAGGGCACCGCTGGCCCGACCACCACCGGGCACCGCGCGGACCTGCTGGTGCTGGCATCCCCGGCCCTGACCGGCCTGCCCGGGCTGGACGAGGTCGAGCTCGACGAGGGCCGGCCGTCCACCCTGGTCACGCTCGTCGTGGACGACGCCCGGCTGGACGCGGCTCCTCGTGGCACCGGGGTGCTGGTCGCGCCAGGCTGCACGCAGGTGAAGGCCAAGGCGCTGACGCACTCGACGGTGAAGTGGCCGTGGCTGGCCGAGCAGGCCGGCCCGGGCCGCCACGTGCTGCGAGTCTCCTACGAGGGCAACACCCTGGGGGAGTGGACCGACGCGAACCGCGCCGCCCGGCGTGACGCGGCGCTGGTCGACGCGAGCCGGCTGCTCGACCTGGAGCTGGCTCCGGACAGCGTGGTCGGTTTCGACGTCGTGGTGTGGACGCAGGCGATGCCCCGGCCGTCGGCGGCCCACCGTGAGGCGGTGGCCACCGTGAAGAACCTCGCCGAGACCACCCCGGGCCTCTGGGTGACCGGCTCCTGGGTTGCGGGGACAGGCCTGGCGGCCGTCGCCAGCGATGCCCGGGCCGTCGCTGAGGCCATCATCGCCGAGCACGCCTGAGAGACAAGGTGCCCGGCGGGCCGAGCCCGGCCCGGGTGACGTGCCACTGTTCTGAGCCAGGCTCGGACATGTTCGCTGGTGCGTCCAGCAGGGCAGGTGCGGTCAGTCGTTCCCGATGGGGAGCTCGGTGAACGTGAGCGTGCCGGTGTCCAGGCGCAGGGTCATGGTCTTGGGGTCGCTGTAGCTGTAGTCGTCGCCAGGACCCCCGGCACCGCTGAAGGTGGCCTGGGCGGTGGTCCCGTCGGGGAAGGTCAGCGTGAGGACCTCGCCGCTTCGTGCCCAGCGGCCGGGTGCTGCGCCGTACTGGGGCTCCCACGTGTCGTCCGAGGGAGGAAGCAGGTCGTCCCCGTGCGTGAAGGAGCCGTCCGGGTAGAGGATGATCATCCCGTCGGCTGAGCCTATCCCCGGACCACCACGGATCCATACGATGGTGGAGTACTCATCGCCGCAGATGTTGTACCCGTCGGCGAGCACGCACTCGGGAGTGGTAGTCGGGTCGAGAGTGCCCGTCTGTGGTGCCGAGGTGTCGGCTGCCGGCGGTGCGCTGTCGATCGTGGTCGATGCTGTCGCCGTGTCGTCGGTGCACCCAGCGAGGGCGACGACGACGGCGGCAGTGATGAGTGGGGTGAGCACGCGAGTGATCGTGCGTCGCATGGTCGTGGCTCCTCGGGATCGAAGGACGGCTCCGAGACAAAGATGCTGGAGCACCGTTTCTCGGCAGGCTATAGACCCGTCCGGCAGGCGTCGATCATCCGAAAGGATGGCAGGTATCGATCGTCGGGCTCCTCGTCTCGACGGCGCGAGAGGCTCGACCTCGACGCCGATCCGAGCTCTGGCCATCGTCGGGCCCGACCAGGCAGACCGCGTCCTTCCCGACGAGCCAGACGTCGTCGCCCCTGATGAACCCAGCGTCCTTCGGCCTGGCACGTCGAACGCGGTCCGGACCAGATGGTCCGGACCGCGTTCGTGGTTCTAGGGGTTCACTGCCCTCGTCTGGTGGCCAGGCGTCGTCGTGAGGCCATCACGGCGGCGCCGAAGACGAGCAGCATCAGCCCGAGCGCTCCCAGGAGCAGGGTGCCGGAGTCAGCGCCGGTCTTGGCGAGGTTCCCATCAGGGGCAGACGGAGCGCCGTCGGACGGCTGTCCGGGACCGGGCTCACCCGGGCGAGGCTGTCCCGGCTGCTCGGGACCGGTCGTGCCGTTGTTCGCGGCACGCCACTCGGCGACCTCCTCCGGGGTCAGCTCGCGCACGCCAGGCAGGTCCACCATCACGCATGCCTGGCCGCACTCGAAGACGAGCGGGGAGGGGTCGATGCGGACCCGGGTGGTCGCGGTGGCCTCCCGGCCCTCGCTGTCGGTCACCCGCAGCCCGATCTCCCAGGTGCCCACGGTCTCGAACGTGCGGTCGGCCAGGGGCGTGGAGACGGGCTCGCTATAGGTCCCGTCGCCGTCCCAGTCCCACTCGAACGAGACGAGGTCGGCGCCGATCGCGTAGGAGCCGCGTGCGTCGACGGTGATCGTCGAGCCGACCTCAGCGGCGTACGGGCCCTGGATCCAGGCGAACGGCTCGGTGCCGGCCCGGGTGGTCTCGTCGTCTGTCGTGGTGGGGATCGGGCGGGAGGCGGCGGGCATACCGACCACCGTGGCGATCCGCGCCGCGATGGCCTGGTGGCCGGCGACGTTCGGGTGGTACCAGTTGGGCTGGTCGACGCTGAGCACCGCGACGGTGATGCCGCCGGGGCCGGTGGCACCGAGCGTCTCGAAGAACTCGTTGATCCAGCGACGGTCGTTCTTGACGTCCGCGCGGGGGTCGGGCTCGTGGCCGGCGAAGGCCTCCGCGGTCGGCACGTAGGTCACGCGCAGCGCCTGCTCGGCGTTCCAGGCACCGACCAGGCTGGTGCGCTGCGCGTCGTCGAACACCTGGCCCACGGCGCGGATGGCCTGGCCGGCGTCATAGGTCGCCGTGTCGCTGCGCAGCACGTAGTCGACGTCGCCGAGCGCCAGGCGCGGGTAGCCCACGAGGACGACCTCGGCCCCCGGGCGCAGCTGCTGCTCCAGGGCGGTCAGGATCTGCCGCGTGCTCTCGATGACCACGGGGATCTGTGCCTCGGCCGCGGTGACGGCGGTGCTGCACCTCTCGGGGTCGCGTGCCCCCGGGGCGAAGCACAGCTGGATGATCGTGGAGAACCCCGCGTCGTTGCCCCCGATCGTCAGGAGCACGACGTCGGTGTCGGCGGGGACGAGGGGCAGCTGGTCGGCCATCACGGTCGCGGTGGTGGCGCCGCTGACCGCGAGGTTCCTCAGCGTCGCTGCCGCCCCCTGCGTGTTGAGCCAGGTCACATAGCCCTGCGCGTAGCTCAGAGAGCTGCGGTAGGCGTCGTCGTGGTATCCGTAGACCGGGGTGGGCGCGAGCACCCTGCCGAGCCCGGTCCCGTTGCCCGAGGAGTACGAGTCACCGACGACCACGACGTTGACAGCCTCGGTCGGCTGGTAGGGCGCGTCGTCGGGGGCGGCGCTGGCGCCAGCGACCCCGAGCCCCGCGACCAGCGCGGTGACGGCGAGAACGGACAGGGCGCGGCGCGCACCGCGCGGAGATGGGGACATGACAGCCTCACAGGTAATCTCGGTGAGGCGCAGGCTACTACACCTGACTCAAAGGGTACATACCCTCCGACCATGGACAAAACACCGGGCTGTTCTCGCCCCGCGCGTGCCACCAGGGCGTGACCTGTCTGTGTGGTGGGCTCGGTGCTGTCAGGCTCTCGCTGGGTTGTCGGGCTCTCGCTGGGGCGTCGGAGAGCACCGGCGACGCCGTGGGCGACCAGAGCCCCCGATCAGGCGGGGACCAGGTCACGGGTTCGCAGCCGTCGTACCGCGACGACGGCGACGACCAGCGCGCCGGCAGCCATGAGGGGCAGCGCCCACGTCGCGGCGCTCTGCTGAGGCAGGCTCGGCACGTGGTCGAACGGCGACAGGCTCATCGTCCACGCGGGCAGTCGCATCACGATGCCCACCAGGCTGACGGTCAGCGTGTAGGACGGGACCGCCCAGCCGATCCCGGACCAGCGCGGCAGCACCGCCCAGGCGAGAGCGGCGAGCGCCACGACCAGCCACACGGCGGGCGCGTGGACCAGGGTCAGGGCCAAGGTCTCGCCGACGCGTCCGACGAGCTCAGGGTTCGAGGTCCCGTCGACAGCCCCGGCGACCTGCCGCCCGGCGGCCAGGCCCAGGGCGCTGGTGGCCAGCGTCAGCGTCGCGGTGCCGAGCGCCACGCCCAGCCGCAGCGTGACCAGGCGCACCCGGCTCAACGGCCCGGCCAGGTACAGGTCGAGCAGCCCGGTGGCCTCCGCGCGTCGACCGCGCAGGACGCAGGCCACGCCCGCGCAGGAAGCCACGATGGCGAGCAGGGCGGCGGCGTAGGCGAAGAACGCCTCGGTGGGGTTCGTGCCGCTCCACGCGGCCACCATGGCCCCCTGTGTGGTGACGTCGACCAGACCGCTGGACGCGACGCCCAGGCCGAAGGCCAGGGCACCGAGCCCCGCGCCCCACCCGAGCATCGGGGCGCGCTCCAGCCGCAGCGTCAGCCCCGCTGTCGGCAGGCGCACCAGGCCGATCTCGGCCCGGACCCTCCCTGGGCGTTGCGGCAGCAGGCCAGCACCCAGGTCGCGTCGACCCTCGAAGGCCCACGCCGCGACCGTCCCCGCAACGGCCACGGCCAGCACGACGACCGCCGGCCACAGACGCTCCCCGGCGTAAGGGCGCATGTCTTGCAGCAGGCCCAGCGGCGAGAGCACGTTCCACCAAGCCCGCTCGAGGTCCGCCATGCCGCGCACCAGGTATGACAGGCCGACGGCAGCCCCTGCGAGCGCGCCTGCCGCCCGGGCCCCTGACGCGGCCTGGGCTGCCAGTGCACCGACGACGGCGAACACGATCCCGGCCAGCGCCACAGACAGCCCGTAGACGGCAGACCCGGCGGCTGGCAGCCCGGTGGCCACCAGCCCCAGCCCGACGACGACCCCGGACCCGACAGCGGCGGCCCAGGTCACCAGCAGAGCGGCGGCCAGGGGTGCCCGGCGTGCCACGGCCCCAGCACGCACCAGCTCGGCCAGGCCGCTGTCCTCCTGCCCTCGTGTGGCCCTGGCCACCGTGAGGACGGCCAGCAGCGCCACCACGGGCAGCACGAAGCCACCACCCTCGAAGATGGTGGCCCCGCCGTAGGTGCTCAGGGCGTGCCCCGGGCCGTGGAACACCCGGTGCGCGGGGTCGGCGCTCATGTGGGCGCCGTAGACGGCCAGGCTCATGGCGTCGGGCAGCATCTCTCGCACACCACGGGCTACCGCGACCATGGCCAGGCCCGGCCCGACGACCCACAGCGCGAGGCGCACCCGGTCGGCCCGGGCGGCGATCCGCGCCAGCCGCCAGGTGCCTGACAGCGCGTGGTGCCGGGTCATCGGCTTGCCCCGCCCTGCGGTCCGGGCTGTGCGGCGTCGTCGTGCTTCTCGCTCCGCTCCTCATCACCCTCGACCGGCTCTGCCGGGCGAGCAGCCTCGCTCGTCTCTCGCCCCGGTCGGGTGTACTGGGCGTCGAAGACCGACCTCAGGGTGGCGGCGTCGGTGCCGGGGCCGGTGTGCACGGCACGCCCGTGGCGGATGATGGTCACGGCGTGGGCCAGGTCGGCGACCTCGGCCATGATGTGGCTCGACAGCAGCACCGCCGCACCACGGGCGGTGACCTCTCTCACGCACCGCGCGAACTGAGCGGCCATCAGCGGGTCGAGCCCAGAGGTGGGCTCGTCGAGCAGGAACAGCTCGGCGTCGGTGGCGAACGCCGCGACCAGGGCGACCTTCTGCCTGTTTCCCTTGGAGTAGGTGCGGCACCGCCGAGCCAGGTCGAGCTCGAACCGGTCGACGAGCTCGTCACGGCGGGCGACGACCTCGGGGGAGAGCCGCCCGCCCGCGTGCAGCGCGAGCAGGTTGTCCACCGCCTCGCCCCCGGTCAGGGTCGGCCACAGCGCCACGTCGCCGGGCACGTAGGCGAGACGTCGGTGCAGCGTGACGGGATCGGCCCACGGGTCCAGACCCAGCACCCGCATCTGCCCGGCGTCGGCCCGGATCAGCCCCAGCAGCGCCCGGATCGCCGTCGACTTGCCCGCACCGTTGGGCCCGAGGAACCCGTGCACCTGACCCGCTTCGACGCACAGGTCGAGCCCGTCGAGGGCCTTGACCCGGCCGAACGCCTTGTGGACCTGGTGCATCTCGACCACGAGAGAGCGATCATGCGAACGTTCTGCATCCATGCGACTATTCTCGTGAACGCGACAAGTCTTGTCAAGAAGTCTGGTGCGGCGATGCGGGTGGTCGGAGCGTGCCCCTGGCCAGCGGGCGGGTGCCGGCCAACACGGATGGTGAGCAGCGCGGATGGTGAGCAGCACGGCGGGGGATCGCTGCCAGGTGAGCTCGACGACGGTCCGAGGGTGGGTTCCCGGACGCTCTGCGCTCCGGAGGTGAAGGAGGGGTACGTCCTAGACTCGTGCTGTGCTGTCGCACCCGAAGAAGACCGTTCCCGAGGGCCCGCCCAACCTGACGTTGCGCGAGCGCAAGAACCTCATGGTGTGCGCGCACATCCAGACCGCCGCGCTGGACCTGTTCGACGCTCGTGGTTACACCAACGTCTCGGTGGACGACGTGGCCGAGGCCGCGGGGGTGTCGGTCTCGACCGTGTACCGCCACTTCGGCGCCAAAGAACGTCTGGTCACCCACGACGAGCTCGACGGTGCCCTGGCTCGGGCGATCCTCGCCGTCGACCCGTCGGTGCCGCTGCTGGCCGCGACCCGCCAGGTGTTCGACCAGATGCGACCGGCGCTCGCGCAGGACGCGGAGGCGTTCGAGCGTCGGGTGCGGTACATGATCGACGAGCCCGCGGTGCACACGGCGTTCATCCAGGAGACCGCTGCGCTCGCGGACTACCTCGCTGCCCAGGACCAGAGGCGACGCGGCCTGGTACCTCCGGCTGACCCGGACGGAGGAGCCACTCCTCCGCACGTGCGCCTACGGCTGGACGACCCCGAGGCGGTCACCCGGTTCCTCACCGCGCACACGCTGGTCGGTGCGATCGTCACGGCCGTGCACATCTGGCGCGGAGGCGACTTCACCGCCGAGCTCACCGACATCCTCGACAGCTGCCTGGACCAGCTCGAGGGTGGCCTGAGATAGCGACGCGGGCCGACCTGGCCAGGGCGCGTCTCCCCGCTCCCCGCGAGCTGCGGCGCGTCCGGCTCGCACGGAGCCGGGCGACGCACCCTAGTGCTCGTGGGGGTCGTTCTCGGCGTCCTGCTTGGTGGGGTGGAGGGTGCCGTGGAGGTGGTCGGAGGGGCCGTAGAGGGTGTACAGCTTCAACGGCTGGTCGCCGGTGTTGATGATGTTGTGCCACGTGCCGGCGGGGACGAACACCGCGTCGTCGTGGCTCACCTGTGCGGAGAACGTGACCTGGTCTTGCGTCGGCCCCATCTCGACGCACCCGGTCCCTTGCTCGATGCGCAAGAACTGGTCGTTGCCCTGGTGCACCTCCTGGCCGATGTCCTCCCCCGCGGGGATCGACATGACGGTGAGCTGCAGGTGCGCCCCCGTCCACAAGGTGGCGCGGAAGCTCCGGTTCTCCAGGGTCGCTTCCTCGATGTCCAGCACGTACGGCTCAGGCCCGTGATCGGTCAGGTCAGCCATGCTCACTCCTCGTCCGCATCAGCGCCCGAGGAGAGTTCCCGGGCGTCCCGTCCATCCTCCCCCCGCTAGGACCGTCTGGTCGAGCCAGGGGCTGACGTCCAGAGGATCACAGGCGGCGTTCTGCCTCAGGAGTGTGATTCGCGGCGGTAGCTGTCGTGGTTGTCGCAACACTCAGCGTCCGGCAGCAGGCTCACCCGGCGTCGTGGGACTGCGGCCTGATCCGGCTGACGATCCTGCCTCGCCTGGCGGCCCGCCCGAACTGGTAGAGCTGGTCGTCACCCGTAGAGCTGGGCGTGAGTTCCCACGGTGATCAGGATGCCGACGACGACGGTCTGCGACTCCTTGTCGTCGCGGCCCTCGGTCTGGTCGTCGTCCTGGCTCTGGTTGTCACCAGGCTCTTCGACGACCTCGAAGAGGATGCGCAGGTCTCCACCTGCGCTCAGAGAGTACGCACCGGCCCAGTCGCCGGTCAGCGGGTGCAGGCGCAGCAGCGGGGCTGAGATGTCGTC
The DNA here is from genome assembly GCA_009785115.1 of Micrococcales bacterium. Classification (GTDB taxonomy): domain Bacteria; phylum Actinomycetota; class Actinomycetes; order Actinomycetales; family Cellulomonadaceae; genus Cellulomonas. The sequence goes on along the minus strand of WQWY01000019.1, from coordinate 43,420 downwards.
CAGGGCCGTGGCCAGCACCTGCCTGACCTTCTCCTGCTTCTTGGCCGGGAGCCTGGCGAAGGCCTTGGCAAACTGCCTGGTCGCAGCGAACCGGACAGGTTGCAGGTTAGGCATCGGACGCAGGGTCATACCTGGCGACGTCGTCAGCACCGGCCAGGACGACGTAGTCACCAGCGCGATAGTCGGCCAGGGCCTGGGCGCGGGCCTGGCGGGTGGCTGGCGACGGGATCAGCGAGTCGTCGTCGATGACGACCGGCGCACCGTTGACGAACCGTCGCAGCTGGTTGGTGACCAGCGCGGACAGCGACAGCCCCAGGTCGGCGGCCCGCATCTTGGCGGCCGCCTTGATGTCCTCGTCGATCCGGATGGTCAACGTCGTCTGAGCAGCCATGGAAACAATGTTAGTGCATCGTCAGTGCATATGGCAATGTCTCCCCGGGTCGACATGCGTGCACGCCCGTCGGGGGCGGACAGAACTCATGAGACCCTCCCGGTCGAGCCGTGGCGACAGTCTGTTGAACAAGTGTTGCACAGCACCTACGCTGGGTGGATGCCGACGATAGGGTTCCGACCCACCGCAGACGATGAGCGGATCCTGCGCGCTGCTGCTCGCCCTGGTGAGACGACCTCCGACACCATCCGGCGTGCTCTGCGCCTGCTGGACCAGCAGGCATGGGAAGAGCGGTTCCGCCGCGACGCCGAGCGGATCGCTGACGAGGACCTCAACGCGGAACCGGAGGCCTGGTGATCCGAGGGGCGGTCTATCGGATCGACCTCGGCCAGACGCGCGGGCACGAGCAGCGTGGTCGCCGTCTCGGCCTGGTGCTCTCACCGACCGGCTCGCCCCTGTCGGTCGCCGTGGTGATCCCCACCTCGACCTCAGCCCAGCCCTCCCTGACCCGCCCCCAGATCGAGATCGCAGGACGTCCCGCCCGCGTCCTGGTCGACCAGATACGCACCATCGACGTCTCCTACATCGTGGGCGACCCGGTGGACTACCTCACCCGTGCCGACATGGCCGAGGTCGAGCACACCGTCTCCCGCTACCTGGGCCTGGTCCCCGATCCGCAACGTGGGCGGACAAGACCGAGCGCATCGGCCTGAGCTCGCGAGCTACGTCGTGGCGGGGTGCGACATGATCATCGACCTTCGGTCAGGTCCGGTACGTCGCCGGGTAGGAGGTCGCACAGACTGAGGCCGAGCGCCACGCTATGCCTTTGAGCGGGATGTGATGGTGGATATTCTCAGTGTCGTTGCTGACGCGTCGGGTATGCTCCGGTTTCAGCCCATGGTCCCAGGGGCTTCATCGTCTGGATCATCCTGTGCTGCTGAGTGCATGGCCCGATCCTCGATATAGTCCGGGACGGAGTCTTCATCGTCCGGATCGTCCTGTGCTGCTGAGTTCCTGACCTGATCGTCGTCGATCATCCGGGCCAGGGCGGAGTATTCGTCCTCGAGTGTGGACCGCAAAGTGCTGAGCTCTGCAAGCGCCGCCGCCTTGCTGTCTAGGTGGGAGATGTCTTCGCGGGTGGCTATGGTGTTGGGGTGGCCGGGTCCCAGGACTCGAACTTGGTCGGCGAGGACGTCTTCCAGCGCGGTCAGGCCGCCGGAGAGGTCACCAGACCTTTCCTGCCAATATGCGATGTTGCGCCGGGTGTTCAGGGTGTTGGGGTGATCGGGTCCTAGGACTCGAACTTGGTCGGCGAGGACATCCTTCAATGCGGCTAGAGCAGCCGGAGCGTCATCAGGTTCGCCGCGCCAGACGGCGATCTGGTGTCGGGTCACCAGGGTATCTGGATGGTCGGGTCCCAAGACTCGCAACTGGTCGGAGAGCAGTTGTTCGTACTCAGCGAGAGCGCCAGTCTCGCTCCTCAGGTATGCGATGTTGGCGCGAGTGTTCAGGGTGTTGGGGTGATCGGCTCCTAAGACCCGTAGTTGGTCGGTGAGCAGTCGCTCGTAATCGGTAAGAGCGCCCCGCCAATATGCGATGTTGGCGCGAGTGTTCAAGGTGTCTGGGTGGTCGGGTCCCAGGACTCGCATTCGGTCTGACAATAAGAGCTCATACTCAGCGAGAGCCCCGGCTGAGTCGCCAACATCGCCCCGCCAGGAGGCGATGTTGGCACGGGTGGTGAGGGTGTCTGGGTGGTTGGGCCCTAGGACTCGCAGCCGGTCGGACAACAAGCGTTCGTATTCGTCAAGGGCTCCAGTTAAATTGCCGGACTCGCCCTGCAGATATGCGATGTTGTGGCGAGCCGTGAGGGTGTCTGGGTGGTCGGGGCCCAGGACTCGTAGCATATCGGGCAGCAATTGCTCGTATTCAGCGAGAGCGCCAGTCAGGTTGCCTGTCTCGCCTCGCAATCGAGCAATGCTGGCGCGGGTTCTCAAGGTATCTGGATGGTCGGGCGCTAAGGTGTCGAGCCGGGCGAGCAGGTTCTCGAAGTAGGTCAGGGCCCAACCGACCTGACCGGCATCGCCCAGCGACCGGCCAGCGCGGAACAGGGCCTTGTGGGCCCCATCGAGGGTGATCAGCGAGGTTGGGGCCAGGGCTAGCAAGGTCTCGATGGTCGCGCGCAGGGTCGGACCGACTCGACTATCCAGAGCTGGCCAGACCTCGATCGCAGCGTCGGCCAGGGCCACGATGGCAGCAGACCGGTCAGGGGCTAGGTCACCGATGGCACGCTGAGCCAGTGTGTGCACCGTGATCGGGTCCCAGAGGTCGGGGCGGGTGCGAACGACAGCGACACGCTCCAGGGCGCGAAGGGCTGCTTCGGCGTCACCGACGGGCAGAAGATCATCCAAGACCAAGACTTGGGGCTCGAGCTGTTCGGTCCTTGCGTCCGACGGTTGGCTGAAGAAAAGTTCGAGGTGTCGGACGAGGTAGCGTCGTGCGGCCTCCGTGGCGAACAGGCAGCGCGGGGTGGAGCTGGGATGAGCTACCGAGACCAAGGTCGCCATCGCGACGGCGTAGGGCGAGTGGGTCGCGGCTCGGTCGAGGGCGATGGACCAGGAGGTATCGACAGTTCGGCGGTCGTAAGCGATGTCGGGCTGGGGGAGCAGATCGGCCAGGGTGCGGGCGCGGTCGGCAAAACGGGCCAGCCAGGTCCCGGTGGTTAGGTTCTCGTCGATGATGACCGCTGTGGCCTGGTTCAGGGCGACCGGGTGGCGACCGAGCGCTTCGACCAGATCGGGAGCAGCGTCTAGGAAGCCATCGGGGAGTTTGTTGGCGTGCAGGGTGAGCCGATCGTTGACGTAGTTGAGAGCTTCGTCGGGGGTATAGACGTCGAGGTCTACGACGTCCCGAGGGTGGAAGAAAGTCTCGTAGCCGATGTCGTCACGGCGGGTGGTGACCAGTATCAGACCTGGGCCGGACGGCCACCACGACACCAAGTCCTCAGGGTCGACGTTCAGATCGTCCAGGACGATGAGCCACTTGTCTGACGTGGTGCGCAACCAGTTGCGGAACAGCACGGCCAGCGTGAGGAGGTTGCCTTCGTCTGACCAGCCCAGAGCCTGGGCGGCGCGGGCATATCCGCTGGTCAACGAGTCGAGGGTGGAGGCGTCCACCCACACCTGTACCGGAGAATCCGATTTCTCGAAGTATTCTCGAGCTAGCTGGGACTTGCCTACTCCAGCATCACCGCGCAATACCTGGGACGATGTTTCTGCGGAAGCTTCGGACCTCCTCCAGGCGGTATCGATCTGTTCTCGGACGCTGGTCCTTGGTTGGAATGCTGGCGGTCTGAGCGGCGGATGTCCGACGTAAACCAGGAGTTCCGATTCCATGATCGCCGCTCGCACATCTTCGATCTCTCGATAGATTCGTTTTTTTCCTCCGGGTAGAGAAAAGAGTCCGATTCCAAAACCTTTCAGCCTGGGTTTCATGATTCAGAACCTCCCAGAGCGACCGCAGCGACCACAAAACTGCAGCAGGCGACCGCAAGGCTTACTTGAACTGGCGTGACGATCGCTATTATTCGAGTTCGTTTCCGATGAACCCTTCGTAAAACTCTCCTGTGAGCCATAAGGTCTGCGATGATATCTCTCTCGGGTCTCTCATAGAGTCTTCCTTCCGCGACGATCTCACGCACAGGAATAACGTAATATTTGTCGTACATGAGGACCATGATGGCGATGCACAGGCTCAGAAAAAACGAACTCAGGGCCAAGATTGACCAGGTGCGATTCATTGCTTCTGCTGACGACAAGACGACGACTAGAATGGTCGCAGAAATGCCAGAGGAGAATGTGACAAGGAGTTTAGAGTTCTCTGCGTAGCTCAGCCGGACTTTGTCCTCAGACTTCTCCAGCTGGTGGATGTAGTCGTTGAGAGATACCACCCCTCCATCTTGGCACGTGCCTGGTGCACAGGGAAGGCTGGTCGGCAGGGTGTGCGGGCGCGCGTCGGTCTCAGCCGTAGATGAGACCTCGGTTGCTGAGGTCGACGACGAGGGCGTGCGGGTCGGGTGTGGTGACGGTTGGCCTCGCCGAGCCGCTGTTCGGTCTCGAGCGCGTATTCGAGCTGCCGCGCAGTCGCGAACCCGATTCGAGCGACCCGCTCTCCAGGTCGACAGCCGTCCGGTTCCTGCCGGTTCGTCAGCGATCTTCCACGAGCCGACAAGGGGGGTCTGACGAAGTGGCGGGAAGTCTGGCGGGGTCGGTCAGGCTCGGGGTGGGGCGAGGACGGCGAAGGGGTCGGTGACCTGGAGCTGGTGGGCGGTGAAGCGGTAGATGGCGGCGGGGCGGCCGCCGCCGGGGCCTGAGGGGGCCGTCTGGCCTGTGGGTTCGATCTGGGCGCGGCGCACCAGGACGCGGCGCAGGTTGGTCACGTCGACGTCGTGGCCCAGGGCCGCGCGGTAGATGCGGGCCAGCTCGGACATGGTGAACCGCGGGGGAGCCAGCGCGAAGCCCAGGTTGGTGTAGGAGAGCTTGCGGCTCAGCCGTCCCGTCGCGGCGCGGACGATGTCGCCGTGGTCGAAGGCCATGGCGGGGAGGTCGGCGACGGGGTGCCAGGCGGTGTCGTCGGGCAGGCGAGGGTCGGCGTCGACGGGCACCAGGCCCAGGTAGGACGTGGCCACGACGCGCCGACCGGGCACGCGCTCGGGACGTCCGCGCGAGTCGAGCTGCTCTAGGTGCGACAGCTCGCGGACGTCGACCTTCTCCGCGAGCTGGCGGCGGATCGAGCTGTTCAGGTGCTCGTCGCGGCCCAGCTCGCCACCAGGCAGGGCCCACGACCCGGCGGCCGGCTCGAGCGCCCGCTGCCACAGCAGCACGTGCACACCCGATCGAGGCGAGCGCGGAGCAGACTCGTGTGCTCTGCCGAGGCGATCGAGGGTGTCGAGCGGCGGAGCCGCGACCACACCCGATCGAGGCGAAGAGAGCGAGCCGGCTCGCTCGTCTGGGCCGAGCCGATCGAGGGTGCTGACAGGCTCGGCCTGGAGCACCGCGTCGTCGCGCACCTGGAGCACCGCGGCCAAGACCTCGTGCCCGCACTCTGGGACGGGTGTTGACGCGGCTCGCACGAGGGGATGGTAGCCTGCACCAGGTTATCGACCAACAGTCGAAAACATGGGTCGGACACACCGAGCGCGGAGGGCGAGATGACGACGGAGAGCAGGCAGCGGAAAGCCGCACCGACGTGGCTGCACGAGGACGAGCCGCCCAGCCCCGACTGGGCCGAACAGGTGAGGGCGCTGGCCGCCGAGCGCGACGCGGTGATCCTGGCGCACAACTACCAGCTGCCAGCGATCCAGGACGTCGCCCACCACGTCGGCGACTCCCTGGCCCTGTCGAGGATCGCCGCGACCGTGCCGCACCGCGAGATCATGTTCTGCGGCGTGCACTTCATGGCCGAGACCGCCAAGATCCTCAGCCCCGACAAGCGGGTGCTCATCCCCGACGCCGCCGCCGGCTGCTCGCTCGCGGACACCATCACCGCCGACCAGCTGCGTGCCTGGAAGGCCGAGCACCCCGGTGCTGTCGTCGTCGCCTACATCAACACCACCGCCGAGGTGAAGGCCGAGTCTGACGTGTGCTGCACGTCGTCCAACGCCGCCGACGTGGTCGCCGCTGTGCCAGCCGACACCCCGATCCTGTTCCTGCCTGACCGTCACCTGGGCGCCCACGTCTCGCGCGTCACCGGGCGTCAGATGCACCTGTGGCCTGGCCAGTGCCACGTGCACGAGGAGATCGGCGGCGAGGTGCTCGCCCAGGCCATCGCTGACGACCCGTCCGCCGACGTGCTCGTGCACCCCGAGTGCGCCTGCGCGACCTCGGCGCTGGAGATGGCGGCCTCCGGGGCGATCCCCGCCGAGAAGATCCGCATCGTCTCCACCTCGGGCATGGTCGACGAGGCCCGCCGTGCCGGGACGAGCCGCGTCCTGGTGGCCACCGAGGTCGGCATGCTGCACCAGCTGCGCCGGGTCAACGCGGACGTGCGCTTCGACCCGGTGGACCCCTGGGCCGTCTGCCCCTACATGAAGATGATCACCCCGACGAAGCTGCTCACCGCGCTGCGCGAGGGGCGCGACGAGGTGCACGTCGACCCAGAGGTCGCCGCCCGTGCCCGGGGGGCCGTGGAGCGGATGATCGCGCTGGGTTCGACGACGCAGGGTTCGACATCACAGGGTTCGACGACGCAGGGCCCGGGGACGCCGGGCGCACCTGGGCCAGGTGCCGGATGATCGCCGCGACCGCGACCGCCGGGCCTCGCCTCGGTGTGCGGACGGGCGGGCTGGTCGCGGCCCGGCTGGCCGCCCCCGAGCCCACATGGACGGTGCGCACCGACGTCCTGGTGGTCGGCTCCGGCGTGGCGGGGCTGTCGGTGGTGGCCGGCCTGGCCGGGTCTGGGCTGGACGTCATGCTGGTCACCAAGGGCGCGCTGGACGCTGGGGCGACACCGTGGGCGCAGGGCGGCATCGCGAGGGCCACCCTCGACGCCGACGACACCCACCTGCACGCCGCGGACACCCTGGCCGCCGGGGCCGGGTTGTGCGACCCGGTCGCGGTGCGTCGGCTCGCCGCCGAGGGCAGAGCGGCGGTCGAAGCGTTGGCCGCTCGAGGCGCCCGCTTCGACGTCGCGCCTGACGGGACCCTGGCTCAGACCCGCGAGGGCGGGCACTCCCGGGCGCGCATCGTGCACGCCGGGGGTGACGCCACCGGCGCCGAGGTGCAGCGTGCGCTGAGCGCGGCGCTGGTCGGGGCCACCGTCCAGGAGCAGGCGTTCTTGCTGGACCTGGACCGTGCCGACGACGGGCAGATCACCGGTGCACGGATCGCCCTGCTCGACCGTCGCGGGTATGCGGTGTCGGTCGGTCGGGTCGCCGCCCGTGCCACGGTGCTCGCCACCGGCGGTCTCGGCCACGTCTTCGGTGTGACCACCAACCCGTCGGCGGTGACCGGCGACGGCATGGCCGCCGCGCTGCGAGCCGGGGCGACGCTGCGCGACATCGAGTTCGTGCAGTTCCACCCGACCGTGCTCGCCGATGTCTCTGGTGCTGGTGGGGCTGGTGGCCAGACCCTGCTGATCTCCGAGGCTCTGCGCGGGGAGGGCGCGGTGCTGGTCGACGCTGCGGGCGACCCGGTGATGGCCGGGGTGCACCCGCTGGCCGACCTCGCCCCGCGTGACGTCGTGGCCGCCCGCGAGGCCCAGGTGATGGCCGCCCAGAGGGTGGACCACGTGTACCTCGACGCGCGGGCGATCGGTCGGGACACGCTGGAGCGGCGCTTCCCGACCGTCCTGGCCGGGTGCCGGGCCGTGGGCATCGACCCGGTGACCCAGCCGATCCCGGTGCGCCCGGCCCAGCACTACTCGTGCGGGGGCGTGGCGGCAGACCTCGACGGGCGCACGAGCCTGCCCGGCCTCTACGCGGTCGGTGAGGTCGCGTGCACCGGGGTGCACGGGGCGAACCGGCTGGCGTCGAACTCGTTGCTCGAAGGTCTGGTCGCCGGGACGAACACGGCCCGGTTGTTGTGCGAGGACCTGCCCGCTCAGCGCCGCACAGACGGTGGCCGCGCGGACGGCGTGGGGGCCTCGGCCGGCACCGAGCCTGAGAGCCGAGGCATGCTCGCGAGGGCGATGCAGGCGGACGCTGGCGTGCTGCGCACCCCGGACGGGCTGGAAGGGCTGGCGGTGCTGCAAGACCTGACGGCGCCGCTCTCCGGTGGGGCCGCCGACCTGGCGTCCTGGGAGGCGACCAACCTGCACGCGCTGTCCACGGTGCTGGTCGCCGCCGCGTCGGCCCGCACGGAGTCTCGCGGCTGCCACCGGCGCACCGACATCACCGAGCCCTCTGACGCCTGGGCCGTGCACCTGGACACCACGGTCGTCCCTGGTGCGTCCGCCACCGTCGAGACGGTCACCAGACGTGCCGAGAGGGGCACGAGGTGAGAGAAGGTCGTTTTTCCGCCGTCACCCAGGTCGTCGGTCCCTCGCGAGGTCGTCACCGATGTGCGGCGACCTCGTGCGGAGCCGGCCGTCTCTCGCGAGGGGGTTGCGCTGCGACCGGGTGGGGCGTGAGCGTGCACACCTGGGAGCACGAACGACGAGGAGACAGAAGATGGATGTCGTAGGACTGCCGGCGGGCGAGGCCGAGCGGCTGGCTGCGCTGACCCTGGACGAGGACCTGGCTCTCGGTCCGGACGTCACGACGACGGCGACCATCCCTGCCGGCGCCCGTGCCACGGCACGGCTCGTCGCCCGGGCTGACGGGGTGGTGGCCGGGTTGCCGGTGGCGGCGGCGGTGTTCGCCCAGCGTGGCGTCACGAGCTGGCGCCCGTCGGTGCGTGACGGTGACCGGGTAGTGGCCGGACAGGTGCTGGCGGAGGTCGAGGGGCCGGTGCGCGACCTGCTCACCGCCGAGCGCAGCGCCCTGAACCTGCTCACCCACCTGTCGGGTATCGCCACGCTGACCGCCCGCTGGGTGGACGCGGTGGCTGGGACGGGCGCGGCGATCCGCGACACCCGCAAGACCACCCCGGGCCTGCGGGCTGCCGAGAAGTACGCGGTGCGCTGCGGTGGCGGGGTCAACCACCGCATGGGCCTGGGTGACCAGGCGCTCATCAAGGACAACCACGTCGCTGCTGCCGGGGGTGTGGTCCCGGCGGTCCGCGCGGTGCGCGAGCAGTTTCCCGGCGTGTTCTGCGAGGTCGAGTGCGACACCCTCGACCAGGTCCACGAAGCCGTCGGCGAGGGAGTCGCCCTGGTGCTGCTGGACAACATGACCCCCGACCAGACGCTCGAGGCCGTCGCGGTCTGCCGCGCCGCCGGCGTGCGCACCGAGGCCTCTGGCGGCCTGCGCCTCCCTGACGCTCCGGCCGTCGCCGCCACCGGCGTGGACTACATCTCCGTCGGCGCCCTGACTCATTCCGCCCCCCAGCTGGACATCGCCCTCGACCTGTGACGATGTGGCGCCCAGTGACGTTGATGAAAGATCGATCTCAGATGAGGTGGACGAGCGAGGTGTAGCGCGCCAGGATGCTGTCGCCGGTGACGAGGCGTGCGGACTCGCTGATGGTCTGAGCGAGGAGCATGTGGTCGAACGGGTCGTTGTGATGGGTAGGCAGGCTCGCCAGCGCCTCGGCGTGAGAAGAAGTGAGGACGAGCTCAGCGAAACCGCTGTGCTGACAGGTGGTGCGTAGCGTCGGCAGGTCGGCGTCGAGCTTGCCGATACGGGTCTTGATAGCGATCTCCCACCAGGAGACCGCCGAGACGAGAACATCGTTGTCCTGGTCGAGCAGCATGCTCCGGACCGGCTCGATACGTGGGTGGTCGGTCATGGCCCACAACAGGGCGTTCGTATCGAGCAGGAGCTTCACGACGTCTGTCCGTAGAAGGCGTTGAGGATGTCATCGGGGAGAGGGGCGTCGAAGTCGTCGGGCACGGTGAGCTTACCGGCGAGTCGGCCGAGAGTGCGCGGCTTGCGGGCGGGCTGGTCGCTGGTCTCGCGGGCTGAGAGAAAGTCGACGAAATCGACGACCTCGGCCAATCGAGCGGGCGGCAGCTGCTCGAGCTTGTGCCACAGGGAAGGCTCTGGGCTGGGCATATCGCCCCCTTGTGTCGGTACGCGTGCTGTCGATGGTACCTCTGGCAAGGTTTTCGCGGGGGTCGGAGCACGGGGTCGAGGTCGTCGGGCCGTGATGGTCAGACGTTGCAGATGATGGCGCAGGCTGTTCGGGGGACAGCGGCCGCTCATGCAGCGTGAGGTCGTCGTCAAGACCAGGGCGACAAAGGGCCGTCTGGGTGGGATCAGGGCACCCTGGAGGGGTGGGTGTTCAGCGAGAACCTGAGGGTGGTCTGCCTCCCGTGGACGCGGACGACCGGGGGGCGCCGGTCGCGGGGGTGCCTCCGGCGGGGGCGGCGCCCGCGCTGAGCGGGACGTGGGCGCCGTTGGCGCTGAGCACGTACCGGTGGTTGTGGATCGCGCAGCTGGTGTCCAACGTCGGGACCTGGATGCAGTCGGTCGGGGCCCAGTGGATGATGGTTCACGAGCCCAACGCGGCCAGCCTGACCGCGATGGCGTCGGCGGCGGGGCTGCTGCCGGTGCTCATGATCTCGCTGCCCGCCGGGGTGCTGGCCGACGTTCTGGACCGTCGCCGCTACCTGGTCGGGGTGTTCAGCGCGGCGGTCGTCGTCGCTGGCTCCTTGGCGGTGCTCACCGCCGCCGGGCTGGTGACTCCGTTGGTGCTGCTGATGCTGACCTTCGGGCTGGGTGTCACCACCGCGATGGCCGCCCCGGCGTGGCAGGCCGTCCAGCCCGAGCTGGTGCCGCGCCGCCTGATCCCCGCCGCCGCGGCGCTCGGGTCGATGAACGTCAACCTCGCCCGAGCCGTCGGGCCTGCCCTCGCCGGTGTGCTGCTGCTGGCGGTCAGCCCGGCGGCGCTGTTCGCGATCAACGCGGTGTCGACCGTCGCGGTGGTCGGGGCGCTGCTGGCGTGGCGGCGCGCCCCAGAGCCGGACCGCACCGCTGAGCCCCTGGTGTCGGCCATGCTCAGCGGGTCCAGGTATGTACGCCACGCGCCGGGGGTGCGTCGGGTGCTGCTGCGCACAGGGGTGTTCGTCGTGCCCGCCTCGGCGCTGTGGGCGCTGCTCGCGGTGGTCGCGAACCAGCGGCTGGGCCTGGGGTCGGGCGGGTACGGGCTCATGCTGGGGGCGCTGGGTGCCGGGGCCGTCCTCGGGGCGCTGGTGCTGCGGTCGCTGCGCGAACACCTGTCCCGTGGTGCGCTGCTGGCGGTGTTCTCGCTGGTCTACGGGACCGCTCTGCTCGGCGCGGGCGTGATGCGCACCCCCTGGGTGCTGGCGGTGCTGCTGGTCGCGGCGGGCATGGGGTGGCTCGTCGTGCTGTCCACGTTCTCCATCACGTTGCAGCTGACGCTCCCGGCGTGGGTGCGGGCACGAGGCATGGCCACCTACATCATCGTGCTGCTGGGCGGGCAGGGGCTCGGTGCTGTGGCGTGGGGGCTGATCGCGCAGAAGGTCGGGGTCGGTCACGCGCTCGTGGGTGCCGCCGCGCTGATGGCTCTCGGGGTGCTCACCCAGCTGTGGTGGCCGCTGCTGGAGCGCACCGGCACGACAGACCCGTCGGTCGACACCCTGTGGCCCGAGCCCGAGCTGGCCGACGAGCCCGACCAGCGAGACGGGCCGGTGCTGGTCGAGGGCAGGTACGTCGTCACCGACGACGTGGACGCCTTCATCGAGGCGGCCCGACGCGTCGGGCTGTCGCGGCGCCGCACCGGCGCGACCTCGTGGGCGCTGTACCGGGACCTGGCCGACCCGTCGCTGTTCGTGGAGGTGTTCACGCTGCCGACGTGGGGCGAGCACGTGCGCCAGCACCACGAGCGCCTGACCGGCTACGACCGTGAGGTCGACACCCGCATGCGCGCCTACACCGCGGAAGAGTCTGGTGCCCGGCACCTGATGCTCGTCGCGGAGTGATGCAGGGGGCGGCGTCGTTCCTGCCGGGTCAGGTCGGCGTGAGGTCAGCCGGACGCGGGGTCAGGTCGATGCGGGGTCAGGTCGACGGGGGCAGATCACCGCGGGTCGGTGACGTCGGACCGGTCGGCCGGAGACCCGGTCGGTGTCGCCTCTGGCCGGTCCACGACGTGCGGCCAGCCGCTGACAGGGCCCATCGGGTGGGCGTAGGGCGTCCACAGGGTCGGGGGTGCTGAGCGGACCACGGTGACGGGCTCTTCCCGCGTCGTGCGACGGGAGGCCGCGAGGACGCCGAGCGTGCCCGCCACGGCGCAGGCCGCGACGAGCCACAGCCACCAGTGATCCACCACGAGACGCATCGTCTCGCAGCGCCGCCCCGGGCGCAGTCCCCCGATCGTGTCCGGTTTGCCTGGTTACGCCCGACTGGGTGACGTGCGCGACACACGGGTGTCGAGGAAGTCGATCACCTCGGCCAGGTAGCGGTCGCGCGCGGGCTCCGGCGACAGCGCCAGGTCGTGCGCGCCGCCCTCGATCTGCCGGAACGTCACGTCGGGGCCGATCCGAGGGGCCAGGCGCTCCATGTCGTCCACGTCGAGCACGCAGTCGCTCGTCACCAGCCGGTCGTGGGTGTGGTCGCCGGGGCCGCTGGCCGCCGAGGCGAGCACCAGCACCGGACAGCTCACGTCCAGCCCCTGGGCGACCCGCAGCTGGGCGCGGTGCACGGTGCGCACGAACCCGGCGGTCACGGGCGGTCGGTCGTAGGACTTCCAGGCCAGGTCGTAGTCCCACTCCCCGCCGCCAGAGCGGTGCAGCGCCCTGCCGTAGTGCTCGGCGAGGTGGGTGACGACGACACCCGGCGCGACCCTGCCCAGCGCGCCGACGGCGCGAGAACCGAGGTTCTTGAGAGCCCACGAGCCGCGCAGGTCCAGCCAGGGCGAGTTCAGCACCACGGCGGCCAGCACGCCACGAGCGACCAGGTATGGGCGCGCGTCGGCCCACAGGGCGGCCGTCAGCCCCCCGGTGGAGTGCCCCACCACCACGACGCGCCCGTGCACGCGAGCGATCTCGCGCACGGCCCGGTCGATCTCCTCGGTGTAGCGCGACAGGCTGTCGATGCTGTGGATCGGCCGCCCTGGGCGGTACGACCTGCCGCAGTCGCGCAGGTCCAGGCCGTAGAGCTGGTAGCCGGCGTCGGCGAGAGGGCGGGCCAGGTGGCTGTGGAAGAAGTAGTCCACGAACCCGTGCACGTGGAGCACGCCCACCCGCTCCGGGTCGACGTCGCGCTGAGAGACCAGGGTGGCGACCGGCGCGATCCCGGTCTTGCGTGCCAGCGGGTCCTGGCGGAGGTTGAAGGTGCGACGGCTCCACTCGTCGCCCAGAACGTCCGGGTCACCCAGCACGTCCACGTCGCTCAGCTCGTCGATGTCCTCGCTCACGCCGCCATTGTGCCTGCGGTCGGGCCTTCTCGTCAGGTCGCCGGCCTCGGGCACCGGTGCGTCGCGGGAGGCCAGAGCGGTGCCTGGCCAGGCAGCAGAGCATCGCCTCGGGATTCAGGGGTCATGGGACGCTCTCGACGTCTAGGCTCGGTACGGTGAGCGTCGCAGCGTCTGGCGGACCGCCGGGCACCCTCCCGGGGCTGCCCCGTGCCGAGCGGACCCTGGTCATGGGCGTGCTCAACGTGACCCCCGACTCCTTCTCCGACGGCGGGCGCTGGGCGGCCGCGGAGCAGGCGGTCGCCCACGGCCTGGCGATGATGGCCGACGGTGCGGACCTGGTGGACGTCGGCGGGGAGTCGACCAGACCGGGCGCCGACCGGGTGCCGGTCGACGAAGAGCTGCGACGGGTGCTCCCGGTGATCGTCGCCCTGGTGGGCGCCGGGGTGCCGGTGAGCGTGGACACCATGCGGGCCGAGGTCGCCGCCGCCGCCCTGGACGCCGGGGCGGTGCTGGTCAACGACGTCTCGGGTGGGCTCGCCGACCCGGCCATGTATCCGCTGGTGGCGCGCACCGGCGCCGCCTATGTCGCGTCCCACTGGCGCGCCCACGCCGACCAGATGGACGACCACGACCGGTACGGCGACGTGGTCGACGACGTGCGCGCCGAGCTGGCCGAGCGTGTGGCCGCGCTGCGTGCCGCCGGGGTGCGTGACGACCAGGTGGTGCTCGACCCGGGGCTCGGGTTCGCCAAGGCCGGGGCGAGCAACTGGCCGCTGCTGGCCCGCCTGGACGAGCTGGTCGCGGACGGCTTCCCCGTGCTGGTCGGCGCCAGCCGCAAACGGTTCCTCGGCGCCCTGCTCGCCGGGGTCGACGGTGTCGCGGCCCCGGCGTCGGCGCGCGACGACGCGACCGCCGCGGTCAGCGCCCTGGCGGGTGCTGCGGGAGCATGGGCGGTACGGGTGCACGAGGTACGACCATCAGCCGATGCGGTGCGCGTGGCGGCAGCCTGGCGCGCGGCACGGGACGGAGAGAGGCGATGAACGTCATCGACGACGAAAGACGCGAGCTGGACCGGATCGAGCTGCGCGGGCTGGCCGCGCACGGGTTCCACGGGTTGCTCGATCACGAGCGCAGCGACGGGCAGCGGTTCGTCGCTGACGTCGTCGTCCACCTGGACACCCGCCGGGCGGCGGCCGGTGACGACCTGAGCGGCACGGTCGACTACGCGACCCTCGCCGGCGAGGTCGTCGCCGTGCTCGCGGGGGAGCCGGTCGGTCTGCTGGAGACCCTCGCCGAGCGGCTCGCCGCCACCGTGCTCGCCCACCAGGCCGCCGTCGCGGTCGACGTCACGGTGCACAAGCCGCAGGCGCCGCTCGGTGAGCGACCTGACGGGGCAGGGCCCGTCGAGGCCGCCGACGTGGCGGTCAGCGTCCGGCGCGACCGCGTCCGGCTCCCGGTGGTCGAGGTGCCGCGTCCGGTCCAGGCCGCACCCGTGAGTGCCGCACCCGTGAACGCCACGCCCGCGGAGAGCGCTGAGCCCGTACCGGACGGACCCGCACCGGTGGACGAGCCCGCACCGCTCGACGAGCTGGCACCAGCGGCCGTCTCGTCCTGGACGGACGCCGACATGCCGCCCTCGATCCCCCCCGCGTCGGTCACCCCCGCTCCTCCTGCCGCCGGCGCGGTGGTGATCGGCGGGCCTGCCGACCACCGTGCCCCCGCCCCGTCGGTCCTCGACCCCTCGCCGGTCGCGGAGCCGGCCCCTGCCGAACCTGTCGTGGCCGAGCCGGTCCTGTCCGCTCCGGCGTTCCCGGAGCCGTCCGTGGTCGTCCCCGCCCTGGAACCGGTGCAGGTTGTGCACGAGCTCCCGGAGCTCGCCCCGGCCTCGCCGTCTCCCGTGTCGGGCGACCCTGCGCCTCCGGTGCTCGTCCCCGCGCTGGAGCCGGAGATCGAGCATGACGACCCGCACGGGGCGCTCGCACCAGAGCAGCCTGAGGGGAACGTCCCGCCCTGGGTGCTCCAGCCACCTCCCCCGGCCCAGGGTGACCCGGCCCAGCCGTTCGCGGCCGGCTGGCCGCCTCCGATCCCCGGCGCGGCTCCAGCGGCCGGCCCGGAGGCGCCCCCCGCGTGGTCCGGCGGCGGATGGGCGGCGGCAGCGCCCTCAGAGCCTCCTCTCGCTCCCGTCGGCGTGAGCCCACCTCCGCCTCTCCCGTCAGACGTGCCCGCGGCCGTCCAGGCGCCCCCGGTGCCTTCAGACGCCGGCGCGTCGGCGTCGTCCGAGCAGGCTGTGGCCGCGCTCGACCATCTGCCCCCGGGGCTGGTCGACGTGGTGATCGGCCTCGGCGGCAACCTCGGCCCTGTGCAAGAGACCCTGCGCTGGGCCGTGCACCGCCTGCACGCCATGCCCGGCCTGGAGATCACCGGGGTGGGGCCGCTGGCCAGCAACCCCGCGGTCGGGGTCACCGACCAGCCGGACTACCTCAACACCGTGATCGTCGGGAAGACCCTGCTGCCTCCGCGCGAGCTGCTGACGCGGCTGCAAGCGGTCGAGGCCGAGACCGGGAGGCAGCGGGACGAGCGGTGGGGCCCCAGGCCGCTGGACCTGGACATCATCATGTACGGCTCGCTCGTCGTGACCACCGACGATCTGACGCTGCCGCACCCCCGGGCTCGCGAGCGGGCGTTCGTGCTCCAGCCGTGGGCGGCGGTCGACCCCCTCGCGGTGCTGCCCGGCCCCGGCGGCGGCCCGGTGGTCCAGCTGGCCGCGACCGCGCCGGACGCCGGCCAGCTGCGCTGGATGGGCCTGGACTGGCTGAACGAGACCCCGGGGGAGCCTGGGGCAGCGTGATGTCAGCGACCCGGTGGACCACTCTCGTCGCGATCGCTGCCGGTGTCGCGGCGCTGACCTGGGGCGGTGCCCGGGTGCTGGTGGGCCGTGGCGGGACCGTGGTCGAGGTCGGCTGGCTGGTGGTCGGCGTCGAGCTGCTCATCGCCGGGGTGGTCTTCTCGCTCGGGTGGTCGGTGCGGCAGTTCTTGCGGGGCAAGAAGCCAGACCTCGACCCCGTGCGTGCGGCCCGCACGGCGGTGCTCGCCAAGGCGGCCTGCTACACCGGGGCCCTGCTGCTCGGCTGGTACGGCGGGCAGGCGCTGTACCTCGCGACAGACCTGGCCGTGCCCGGCAACGGCCGTCGTGCCCTCGCGGCGGGTCTGGCCGCGCTCGGGGCGGTGGTGCTCGCGGCGGTCGGGCTCGTCGTGGAACGCCTGTGCCGCGTGCCGCCCCCGGACGACGCACCCCGTCTGCCTGGCCCTGTCGAGACCTGAGCCCGGCAGCGCCGGACCTGACAGCACTGGGCCGACGGTGGACGTCCTCGGCTCTGGGGCTCCGGTTCGGTGCGAGGATGAGGGTATGGACGACACGCTCCTGAGCCCGTTCGACCCCGCGGGCCTGACGTGGACCCGGGTGTCGCCTCGGCTCGTCACCGCACGCCTCGTCGTCGCCGGCGTCTGGTTGGCCGTGCTCCTGGTCGTCACCGTGGTCGTGGCGGTGCTCGTCGGCATCGCCTGGGTGTGGGCGGCGCCGGCGGCGGTGCTCGCCCTGCTCGTCTGGGTCGTCTGGCTGGTGCCCCGGCAGGTTCGTGCCCTGGGGTACGCGGAGCGTGACGACGACCTGCTCATCGTGCGCGGCATCATGTTCCGCACGCTGGTCGTCGTGCCCTACGGGCGCATGCAGTACGTCGACGTGCAGGCCGGTCCGCTGATGCGCTGGCTGGGCATCGCCCAGCTCCAGCTGCACACGGCGGCAGCGGCGACCGGGGCGTCGATCCCCGGCCTGACTCCCGACGAGGCCGCCCGCCTGCGCGACCGTCTCGCGTCCCGTGGTGAGTCGAGGCTGGCCGGGCTGTGACCGACCACGACCCCGAAGCCTCCACGACCGCGCGGCCGTCGCAGCCGGGCGTACCGGAGCCACAGCCGGACGCGCCGTCCGCACCAGCGCCACCGCCGAGCGCTCCGGTGTCGCTGCCAGGCGCTCCGGTGCCACCGCCGGAGGCTCCGACGTCACCCTCGGGTACGACGGCGAGCGCACCGGTACCACCGCCCGACTCTCCGCTGTGGCGCAGGATGCACCCGGTCACCCCTGTGGTGCGTGGCTGGAAGCTGCTGGTCGCGGTGCTGGCGGTCCTCGGGTTCCAGGGTGGCGAAGACATGTTCGGCGTCGTGACCCGAGGCGACGTCGGAGGCGTCCTCGCTCTCCTCGGCGTCCTCGTGGTGTTCGCGATCCTCGGGTTCTGCTGGGCGCTGCTGGCCTGGCGCATGACGCGGTTCGTGGTCACCGACGACGCGGTCCACCTGCGCCACGGCATCCTGTTCCGTTCCCAGCGCCGGGCGAGGCTGGACCGGTTGCAGGCGGTCGACGTGGTCCGCCCGCTGCTGGCCCGGATGTTCGGGCTGTCCGAGCTGCGCCTCGAGGTCGCCGGTGGCGGGGACTCGGGGGTCTCGTTGGCCTTCCTGAAGGAGAAGGAGGCCGACCGGCTGCGTGCCGAGCTGCTCGCGCTCGCCGCGGGTCTGCGCCGACCGGCCTCCACCTCAGACCAGGTTCTCGGTGACCAGGTTCTCGGTGACCAGGCTCGCGAGAGCGAGGTTCGCGAGGGCCAGGCTGGCGATGATCGAGGGTTCGCGGCCGCCCCCGAGCGTCACCTCTACACCGTGCCGCTGGGCCGCCTGGTCGGGTCGATCGCACTGTCGTCCACGCCGGTCACGCTCGTGGTCGCCAGCGTGGCCATGGTCGTCGCCGTCCTGGTGTCGGGCAGGCTCGGCATCCTGGTCGGGTTCTTCCCGGTGCTGTTCATCACGGTCGCCTCGATCTGGTCGCAGCTCAACGGCGGGGCCTTCTTCCGCGCCGCGACCTCGCCCGACGGGATCCGGCTGCGGCACGGTCTGACGGAGTCGCGTGCGCAGACCGTCCCGCCGGGTCGGGTCCAGGCCGTGAGCATCCATCAGGGGCCGTTGTGGCGAGGTCAAGACTGGTGGCGGGTGCGGATGAACGTCGCCGGCTACGGGCTGAGCAGCGACGGTGTCGAGCGGGAGTCGACGCTCAACCCCGTGGCCACCCGCGACGAGGTGGCCACGGCGCTGTGGCTGGTGCTGCCCGACCTGGGTGTGCCCGACCCCGTCGCCACGATCGCCGCGGCCCTGACCGGCACCGAGACCGACGGCGGTTTCGTCCCCGCGCCGCGCCGGGCGGTGTGGGTCGACCCGCTGGGGTGGCGGCGTCGCGGTGTCCTGGTCACGCGGCGGGCGTTGATCCTGCGCTCGGGCCGGTGGTGGCGCCGGGTCGTGGTGGTGCCCCACGAGCGCACCCAGTCCCTGGCGCTCTACCAAGGGCCGGTGCAGCGAGCCCTGAGGCTCGCGTCGGTCTTCCCGCACTCCACCCCGGGTCCCGTCACCCCGGTGGTGTCCCACCTCGACGAGCGTGTCGCCGCGTCGCTGATGGACGAGCAGGCGGTGCGGGCCAGGCAGGCGCGGGCGACAGCGGGCCCGGAGCAGTGGATGCGTCGTCCGGAGGTGTCGTGAACGGGTCGGGTCCTCCTCGTCTGGGGGTCGGTGTGGTCGGTGCCGGGCGTGTCGGCGCGGTGCTGGGGTCGGCGCTGCGCGCGGCGGGTCACCCGGTGGTCGGGGTCAGCGCGGTCTCGGAGGGCTCGCGGGAGCGTGCCGAGGTGCTGCTGCCCGGGGTGCCCGTGCTCGACGTGGACGAGGTGGTGCGCCGGGCCGAGCTGGTGCTGCTGACCGTCCCCGACGACGCCCTGGGGCCGCTGGTGACCGGGCTCGCCGAGCTGGGCGCCTGGCAGGTCGGCCAGCTCGTCGTGCACACCGCGGGTCGCTACGGGGTCGGCGTGCTGGCTCCGGCTACCGCCGCCGGGGCCATCGGCCTGGCGATCCACCCGGCGATGACGTTCACCGGCACCTCGCTGGACCTGTCCCGGCTAGAGGCGACGACGTTCGCGGTCACCGCACCGGCACCGTTCGGCCCGATCGGTCAGGCGCTCGTGGTCGAGCTGGGCGGCGAGCCGGTGCTCGTGGACGAGGGCGCCCGTGGCCTGTATCACGCGGCGCTGGCCCACGGGGCGAACCATCTCGTGGTGCTGGTCGCGCAGGCCGCTGCGGCCCTCGCCGGGGCCGGTGTCGTCGACGCCGGGCGGGCGCTGCGCCCGCTGCTGGACGCGGCGCTCGACGGTGCGCTGCGCTCGGCGTCCCCGCCGGGGTCCACGGCCGTGGAGGTCGGCGCGGAGCAGGCCGGCCCTGGTGCGATCGCGGCGCTGACCGGCCCGGTGCGTCGCGGTGACGCCGGTACGGTGGCCGCGCACGTCGCCGAGCTCACCGCGTGGGCGGCCCGTGATGGTGGGGTCGACGTGGTCGAGACCTACCGGACGCTCGCCCGGGCCGCCACGTCCCGCGCCCTGGCGGCCGGCCTGCTGGACGAGGCGACGGCGCAGAGGCTGCTCGACAGCCTCAGGCAGGAGGACGGACGATGAGAGTGGTGCACGATCAGGCCGCGCTGACCGAGGCTCTCGCCGCCCAGACCACGAGGCAGCAGGGCTCGGGGTCGCAGCCCTCAGGGCACCAGCCTTCAGGACACCAGCCTTCAGAACACCGCGCCGTGGTGATGACGATGGGGGCCCTGCACGTCGGGCACCTGGCGCTGGTGCGGCGTGCCCGAGAGCTGGCCGAGCACGTGGTCGTGACGATCTTCGTCAACCCGTTGCAGTTCGGCGAGGGGGAGGATCTCGACCGGTACCCCCGCGACCTGGCGGCGGACCTGGCCGCTCTGGAGCCGCTGCTCGCCCCCGACGACGTGGTGCTCGCCCCCTCGGCGCGCGAGATGTACCCGAGGGGTGCCCCGAGCACCCGCGTCAGCGCTGGCCCGCTGGGGGAGGTGCTCGAGGGCGCGGTGCGCCCGGGGCACTTCGACGGGATGCTCACCGTGGTGCTGAAGCTGTTGCACCGCACCCGGCCAGACGTCGCGGTGTTCGGGGCCAAGGACGCCCAGCAGGTGGCGGCGATCCGGGCGATGGTGCGTGACCTGGACCTCGACGTCGAGATCGTCGAGGCTCCGACGGTGCGGGAGACCGACGGGCTCGCGCTGTCCAGCCGCAACGCCTACCTGTCGCCGCAGGAGCGGCAGCGGGCGGTGAGCCTGTCACGGGCGCTGACCGCCGCCCAGCACGCCGCCGAGGGCGGTGCGCGGGCGGTGGTCGACGCGGCGCTCGCGGTGCTGACCCCTGAGGTCGACGCGGTGGACTATGTCGCGCTGGTGGACGAGGACTTCGTGCCGGTGCCCGAGGGAGCGAGCGGCCTGGCCCGTCTGGTGCTGGCTGCCCGGCTCGGCGGCACCCGGCTGCTCGACAACGCCGAGGTGGTTCTCGGGCGGTGAGCGCCGGGGCGTCGCCCGGGCCGCTGTGGGGGCTCGGGTCGCTGTGACGGCCGGGTGTGCTGCGAAGGCTCGGCATGCTGTGACGACGGGCACGCCGTGATGACTAGAGATACTAGGATTCGACAGGTGAACCCTGATGTCGACGACGTCCCTGAGCAGATCCGCATCCGTCAGGAGAAGCGCGAACGCCTGCTGAGCTCTGGTGTCGAGCCCTATCCGGTAGCGGTCCCGGTGACCCGTTCGATCGCCCAGGTGAGGGCGGGGCATGCCGACCTGGCGCCTGACGTGGAGACCTCCGAGGTGGTCGGTGTCGCCGGGCGCGTGGTGTTCTTGCGGATCACCGGCAAGCTCTGCTTCGCGATGCTCCAGGACGGCGCGGGCACCCGGCTCCAGGCGATGATCTCCGAGGACAAGGTGGGGGCTCAGCGTCTTGCCGACTTCAAGTCGGACGTGGACCTGGGTGACCACCTCTATGTGCACGGCCGCGTCATCACGTCCAAGCGTGGCGAGCTGTCGGTGCTGACCGACGACTGGCAGATGGCGGCGAAGGCTCTGCGGCCCTTGCCGAACCTGTTCGACGGCGCGGAGCTGAGCGAGGAGGTCCGCGTCCGGCAGCGCTATGTCGATCTGGTGGTCAGCCAAGAGGCCCGCGACATGGTGCGCCTGCGCGCGGCCGTGGTCCGATCGTTGCGCGACAACCTGCACCGGCGCGGGTATATCGAGGTCGAGACGCCGATGCTCCAGGTGCGCCCCGAGGGCGCGGCGGCACGGCAGTTCGAGACGCACATGAACGCCTTCGACATGTCGCTGTTCCTGCGCATCGCGCCCGAGCTGTTTCTCAAGCGCGCCGCGGTGGGCGGCGTGGAGCGCGTCTTCGAGATCAACCGGAACTTCCGCAACGAGGGCGTCGACTCCACGCACTCCCCGGAGTTCTCGATGCTCGAGGCATACCAGGCTTACGGCGACTACGACACGATGGCGCGGCTGACCACCGACCTGGTGCAGACCGCCGCCCGCGAGGCTCTGGGCACCACCACGGTGCGCTTGGCTGACGGGTCGGAATTCGACCTGGGCGGCGAGTGGACGACGCTGCGGATGTACGAGTCGTTGTCGCGGGCGCTGGGAGACCAGATCACGCCGGAGACCGACGACGAGACGTTGTCGCGGCTGCTCGCCAAGGCAGAGATCGAGCTGCCTCCCGGTCAGCGCAACCACGGGAAGATGATCGAAGAGCTGTGGGAGCACCATGTCGGCTCCACGTTGTGGGCGCCCACCTACGTGCGCGACTTCCCGGTGCAGACCTCACCGTTGACCAGGGACCACCGTTCTGCTCCGGGCCTGGTCGAGAAGTGGGACCTGTACATCCGCGGGGTCGAGACCGCGACCGCCTACTCCGAGCTGGTGGACCCGGTGGTGCAGCGGCGCAGATTCGAGGCGCAGGCGCTGCTCGCGGCGCGCGGCGATCTCGACGCGATGAGCGTCGACGAGGAGTTCCTCCAGGCCATGGAGCACGCCATGCCGCCGTCGGGCGGGATGGGCATGGGCATCGACCGGTTGCTGATCGCGCTCACCGGCAAGGGTATCCGCGACACGATCTTGTTTCCCCTGGTGAAACCTCTCCCGTCGTCGTGAACGCCGTGGGCCGCCGCTGCTCGCGGTGGTCGTCTTGACCTTCTGCTGGCTCGGGCAGGTCTGCTCTTTGCGAGCCGATCATCGAAGAAATTGAGCGGGGGAGGCGCGAAACTCCGTCGTGGCATTTGACTGGTCGAACATCTCGTGTGATGATCGCGGCTGTACGGCAAAGGCCCCCGATCTGATAGGAGATGATGATGGCCCAGAAAGTCCAGGTCCTGCTGGTGGACGACATCGACGGCGGGACCGCTGACGAGACGGTCACCTTTGGTCTCGACGGTGTGACCTACGAGATCGACCTGACGACCGAGAATGCCGCGAGGCTCCGCGAGGCGCTGGCGAGCTGGGTCGGCTCGGCCCGCAAGGTCGGGCGCACGGGTCGCGCGGCACGCGGCAAGCGCTCGGCCAGCTCCCCCGACGCCCAGGCGATCCGGGACTGGGCGAAGGAGAACGGCTACACGGTCTCCGGTCGCGGTCGCATCTCGGCGGAGGTCAAGGCGGCCTACGAGGCAGCGCACTGATCTTGTCTTCGACGACGTCTTCACGTCGCCTCGTCGTGAGGCCCGGCACCACGGTGCCGGGCCTCACGGCCGTCTCGGGACCGAGGTGCCGGGCTGGCACAGGCAGCCCGACACGGCCTAGCACAGGCAGCCCGCCAGGCGAAGAGACGAACCGGGTTATATAGTCTGCAACCTAGGCAAGCCATGCGATGGTCATGGGTTCGCAAGACGTAGAGGGAGCGTGGCATGAAGGCTCGGCTCGAGCTGGGTGATGTCTTCGCGGTACCGCTGGACGCTGACAGGGCCGGGGTCGGCCAGGTGGTGGCGACCTACGGTCAGGGGGCCTTCTACTTCGCGATCTTCGACCTGATGGTCCACCCCGACGAGGCCCACGCCTGCGTCGACGAGGCGCTCGCTGCCGACCTGCTGTTCCTCGCCCCGTCGCTGGACTCTCGGCTCCCGGTGCCCTACCTGACCGTGATCGGCTCTCGTCCGGTGCGGCCAGGGCTGCCGCTCCCGGCGCACCGTGAGGTCGACGCGGACAACCTGGTCCAGGTGGTCGACTACTCCGGGCGTCGTCGGCGCCCGGCCACCGACGACGAGGCCCGCCGGCTGCAGAACCGCCGCTTCGTCGCGCCTCTGCGCCTGGCCCGGGCGCTGCGCGCGACCGCGGGCATGGAGCCGTGGAACGACACCTACGCGGCGCTGATCCCCGACGAGGAGCTGAGCAGCGACCGGCTGTTCGGCCCGCAGCCGGCCTCCTGGTCCCGGGTGACGCCCACCGGTGCTCTGCCCCTCGTCGAGCAGCCCCCCGCCGGTGCCACCCAGACGGTGGAGCAGCCTCCTCCCGCTGCGCGGCGGACGGCTGAGCCGCACCCCTCTGCCCCGTTGCCGAAGGTCGCACCGCACCGTCCCGCTCGCTCGCCGGTGGCCGCACCGCAGTCGGCAGAGGTCTGACCGACACCTCGTCACGATACGGACGACGCGCGTCTCGTCGTGCGGGCGGTCTCGTCGCGAAGATCGCGAGACACCTCGAGCCCGACGTGGGTCACGCCTCTAGTGTGAGACGCATGCAGACCAGACGAGCCGAGGCGCAGGCGCGCCGGCCGACGTCGCTGCGCGTGCTCGCCTACGTGGTCGACGCCCACCAGCCGCCCTCGCGCGCCGCGCTGGCCGCGGCCACCGGTCTGTCGCGGGCGACGGTGTCGGCCACGGTCGACCAGCTCGTCGACGCCGGTCTGCTCCGTGAGCTCGACCCGGTGCTCACCCGGCGGGTCGGGCGTCCGGCGGTGCCGCTGGTGCCCGCGTCCGGGACGCTCGCCGGTATCGGTATGGAGATCAGCGCGGACCACGTCGGTGTGCGGGTTCTCGACCTGGGCGGCGCGGTGCTGTCCGAGCGGGTGGACTACGCCGACCTGCGCGACGCCGACCCGGTCGCGGTGGTCGACCGGCTGGCGTCCCTGCTCGACCCCGTGGTGGAGGCGCTGGACGAGCAGGGTGTGAGGACGGTGGGGGCGACGCTGGCGCTGCCTGGCCTGGTCGACCAGAGCAGCGGTGTGCTGCACGTCGCCCAGACCCTGGGCTGGCGCGACCTGAACCTGGGCGAGCTGCTGCGCACCGACCGGACCCTGGCCAGGCTCGACCCTGTGCTGAGCGACGCGGCGAAGCTGGCCGCGCTCGCCGAGGCGCGCTCGCGCGAGGAGGAGAGCTTCGTCTACGTCTGCGGCGAGGCCGGTGTCGGCGGTGCGGTCGTGCTGGACCGCCAGGTCTTGTCTGGTGCGCACGGCTGGGCGGGGGCGATCGGGCACATCGTGGTCGACCCCATGCTCGGGGCCGACGGCACCCTGGAGCGCCTGGCGGGGCCGGACGTGCTCGTGCGGGCCTCCGGGCTGGGACCGTCCGCCCGGACCCCCGCGCTGCTGGCCGCGATCGAGGCGGGCGACGTCCGTGCGTCGGAGATGGTGCGCCGCGGCGGGGAGATGCTCGGCCGCGCGCTCGCCTCGGTGGTGCACGTCACCGACGTGAGCACCGTCGTGCTGGGCGGGGCGTTCTGGTCGCTCACCGACCACCTGGCCCCGCCGCTGCTCGCCGAGCTGCGCCGTCGCGTGGTGCTCGCCCCCTGGGTGGACTTCCAGGTCGACCGTGCTCACGCCGGTGACCTGCCGGCCCTCACCGGTGCCGCGTGGATGTCCGTGCGCCGGATGCTCGACGACCCTCGGGTGTTCCAGGCCCTGCTGGACCGCTGAGCCCGTCGTCTTTCGCAGGCGCTCTGTCGCGGACGCTCTAGCACCGAGGCTGATCCCCGGGCAGGATGTTCCCCATGACCTACACCCTGGTGCTGCTCCGTCACGGCGAGAGCGAGTGGAACGCGAAGAACCTGTTCACCGGCTGGGTGGACGTCCCCCTGTCGGAGAAGGGCGTCGCCGAGGCTCTGCGGGGCGGCGAGCTGCTGAAGGCCGAGGGCCTGCTGCCTGACGTCATGCACACCTCGTTGCTGCGCCGTGCGATCTGGACCGGGCACCTGGCCCTGGACGTGGCTGACAGGCTGTGGATCCCGGTGACGCGCAGCTGGCGGCTCAACGAGCGCCACTACGGTGCGCTCCAGGGCAAGGACAAGAAGCAGACGCTGGCCGCGTACGGCGAGGAGCAGTTCATGCTGTGGCGGCGCTCCTACGACACCCCGCCGCCGCAGATCGAGCTGGGCAGCGAGTTCTCCCAGGACGCCGACCCGCGCTACACCGGCGAGCCGGTCCCGCGCACCGAGTGCCTCAAGGACGTGCTGGAGCGGACCTTGCCGTACTGGGAGTCCGCGCTGGTGCCGGACCTGAGGGCGGGGAAGACGGTGCTGGCCGCCGCGCACGGCAACTCGATCCGCGCGCTGGTGAAGTACCTCGACGACATCGACGACGAGACCATCTCCGGCGTCAACATCCCCACCGGCATCCCCCTGGTCTACGAGCTGGACGAGACCACGCTGAAGCCCACCGTCCCCGGTGGTCGCTACCTGGACCCGGAGGCCGCCGCCGCCTCGATCCAGGCGGTCGCCAACCAGGGTCGCTGACCCACCCCCACCGGCTCGTCGCTTCGTCGGCTCGTCAGAAGGCCCGCCGCGTCGTCGGGAGTCTCCGACGACGCGGCGGGACGGCTTCGCGGCCGTTCCTGGGTAGATACCCTCGGAGGATGGGTGAGCGGGTGGGGCGCTGATGCCGGGGGCGCTCGTGCTGGTGCGGCACGGGGAGTCGGTGGGGAACGCCGACGGGCTCTTCACCGGCTGGTTGGACGTGCCGTTGAGCGCGCGGGGCCAGGACGAGGCCCGCGCGGCGGGACGCGTGCTGCGCGAGGCGGGCGTGCTGCCTGACGTGGTGCACACCTCGCTGCTGCGTCGGGCGATCGTCTCCGCCCTTCTCACCCTGGACGCGGCTGACCGCCTCTGGGTGCCGATGCACCTGACGTGGCGGCTCAACGAGCGCCACTACGGCGCGCTGCAGGGCATGTCCAAAGAGCAGATCCGCGACGAGTTCGGCGAGCGGCAGTTCGCGGCCTGGCGGCGTTCCTACGCGGTGGTGCCGCCGTCGCTGGACCCGTCCTCGCCCTTCGCCCAGGATCACGACCCCCGCTACGCGGGCGAGCCTGTGCCCCACGCCGAGTGCTTGGCCGACGTCCCGGTGCGGGCCATGCCGTACTGGCGCGACGCGATCGAGCCCG
Source organism: Micrococcales bacterium (assembly GCA_009785115.1). Taxonomy (GTDB): domain Bacteria; phylum Actinomycetota; class Actinomycetes; order Actinomycetales; family Cellulomonadaceae; genus Cellulomonas. Next base: position 16,792 of record WQWY01000019.1, on the reverse strand, counting down.
ACCTGCGCGCGGGCCGCACCGTGCTGGTGGTCGCTCACGGCAACTCGGTGCGCGCCCTGCTCAAGGTGCTGCTGGGCATCGGCGACGACGAGATCGCCCACCTCGAGGTGCCCACCGCCGCCCCGCTGCTCTTCCAGCCCGACGAGAACCTGCACCTGGGCGAGGGTCGCTACCTGGACCCCGAGGCCGCCGAGGAGGCCACCCTTCGCGCCTGGTCCGCCTACGGCGGCCGCGACGGCCCTCGGTGAGACGGCTCTCGCGACAGGGAGACGGTCGTCGTCCTCACCGGAGTGAGAGCCGTCTCGCCGGCATGTCGGCTCGAGGTGGAGGGCAACGAGGCACGCCGAGGCTCTGGTCCTGGGGACGTGCCTGGTGCTTGACGTTAGGCTGGCGGACGTCACCGCCTGATCTGTAGCGAAGGAGCAACCATGGCCAGCATCGAGGCAGTCGGCGCGCGCGAGATCTTGGACTCCCGGGGCAACCCCACGGTCGAGGTCGAGATCGCGCTCGAAGACGGGACCCTCGCCCGTGCCGCCGTCCCGTCCGGAGCGTCGACCGGGGCGTTCGAGGCCGCCGAGCGGCGTGACGGCGACAAGTCCCGCTATCTCGGCAAGGGCGTCGCCGACGCCGTGAACGCGGTGATCGACGAGATCGGCCCTGAGCTGGTCGGGTTCGAGGCGAGCGAGCAGCGGATCATCGACCAGGCGCTCATCGACCTGGACGGCACCCCGAACAAGTCCAAGCTGGGCGCCAACGCGATCCTCGGTGTGTCGCTGGCGGTGGCGAAGGCTGCGGCGGACTCCGCCGAGCTGCCCCTGTTCCGCTATGTCGGCGGGCCGAACGCCCACACCCTGCCGGTGCCGATGATGAACATCCTCAACGGCGGCTCTCACGCGGACTCGAACGTCGACATCCAGGAGTTCATGATCGCCCCGCTCGGTGTGCCGACCTTCAAGGAGGCGCTGCGCACGGGTGCTGAGGTGTACCACTCGCTGAAGGCGGTGCTGAAGGCGAAGGGGCTGGCGACCGGTCTGGGTGACGAGGGCGGGTTCGCCCCGAACCTCGACAGCAACCGGGAGGCGCTGGACCTGATCCTCGTCGCGATCGAGAAGGCCGGGTTCGTGCCGGGCCGGGACGTCGCGCTCGCGCTGGACGTGGCCGCCACCGAGTTCTTCTCCGGCGGCAGGTACACCTTCGAGGGTGAGGCCCGCGACACCGACTTCATGATCGCCTACTACGAGAAGCTGGTCACGGACTACCCGCTGGTCTCCATCGAGGACCCGCTGAGCGAGGACGAGTGGGACGCCTGGTCCCGGCTGGTCGCCGAGGTGGGCGACCGGGTGCAGATCGTCGGTGACGACCTGTTCGTGACCAACCCGCAGCGGCTCGCCCGGGGCATCGAGACCCGTGCCGCCAACGCCCTGCTGGTCAAGCTCAACCAGATCGGCACGCTCACCGAGACCATGGACGCGGTCGAGATGGCGCACCGCAACGGGTTCCGCACGATGACCTCCCACCGCTCCGGCGAGACCGAGGACACCACGATCGCCGACCTGTCTGTGGCCACCGACGCCGGGCAGATCAAGACCGGGGCGCCCGCGAGGGGCGAGCGGATCAACAAGTACAACCAGCTGCTGCGCATCGAGGAGGAGCTCGACGAGGCCGGCGTGTACGCGGGGGCCTCTGCCTTCCCGCGCTTCGCGCGAGGGTGACCCGCACGTCGTCGGCGTGATCCTCACGCTCGTCTCGATCAGGCGAGGCTCGGCGTGCCCGCGGCTGACGGTCGCGGGCACGCGGGCACAATCGACAGGTGCCCGCCCGTCGTCCTGCCTCACCGGTCTCCCGCCCGGCCTCGTCGGCCTCGCGCTCGACCGCCGGACGTCCGGCACGCACGGCGACACCTCGCCGTGCGGCGAGCGCGACCAGGCCGGCGGGGCGGGAACGCCCGGCCTCGTCCGCGAGCGGCCCGACGAGGCGCGAGCAGATCAAGGTGCCGCGCATGTTCACCGCGCGTGCCCTGGTGCTGGGTGTCGTGGCGGGTCTGGCCTTCGTGCTGGTGTACCCGACGGCGCAGTCGTACCTGGCGCAGCGCGCTCGCCTGACCTCGGCCCAGCAGGAGCTCGCCGAGGCGAGGTTGACCAACGCGAACCTGGAGAACGAGCTGGAGCGGTGGTCTGACCCCGCCTATGTGACGTCTCAGGCGCGTTCCCGGCTGTCGTTCGTCATGCCGGGGGAGCGGGCCTACCGGGTGGTCGACCCCGACGTCGCCGTGGAGCCGGTGACGGTCGGTGACGGCCCGACCGGGACGCTGACGGGGCCGTCGCGCGTCTGGTACGTCGACGTGTGGACGTCGGTGACGATCGCCGGAGAGGCCGGCGAGGGTCGGTGAGCAGGTTCGGGGTGCGGGGAGCACCATCGGCGCACCCCGCACAATAGGCGCTGTGAACAACGGGACAGGCACGGCGAGCAACGAGACGCGGGACGTCGAGATCGTCACCGAACAGCTGGGTCGTCCGCCCCGGGGCATGGTCGGTGTCGCGGCCAGGTGCGTCTGCGGCCGTCCGACCGTCGTCCGCACCGCCCCCCGCCTGGAGGACGGCACGCCCTTCCCGACGACGTACTACCTCACCTGTCCGCCCGCGGTCGCGGCGGTCAGCACCCTGGAGGCCGGGGGGCTGATGCGCGAGCTGACCGCGCGCCTGGCGACGGACCCGGACCTGGCGACGGCCTACAGGGCCGCGCACGAGGCGTACCTGCGTGATCGTGCGGAGCTGGGGCAGGTGCCCGAGATCGCCGGTGTCTCGGCTGGTGGGATGCCAGACAGGGTGAAGTGTCTGCACGTGCTGGTCGCTCACGCGCTCGCCGCTGGAGCTGGCGTCAACCCCGTAGGTGACGAGGTGCTAGGTCTCCTGGCAGACACCTGGCGGCCGGACCGCTGCACGTGCTGAACCCCGCCGTCGCGCGGGGCGGGCAGCAGCGTGCCACCTTGTCACGGCGCCGCTCGAGCCATGTGGGTGAACAATGACGCTTCTTGATACCGTCACCAGATGTTTAACCTACCGTGGGGGTAATTCCGGGCAACTTGCCTGGTTTGTCATGCATGATTCGACACGTGGAGTCTAGGGGTCGTGAAGATGGGCAGGATGCTGCGATGGCCGACGACGCACCCGTGACGTCGTCCGGGCCGGTCGTCGATGGTGCGATCGTGACGCCGAGGTCCGAGCCCGCACCCGAGGGTGAGCCCGCCGCCCCGACCGTGGCCCTGGCGCACGACTACCTGACCCAGCGCGGTGGTGCCGAGCGTGTGGCGATGCTCATGGCCGAGGCCTTCCCGACCTCACCCCTGTACACCACGCTGTATCACCCCGCGGGCACCTTCCCCGAGCTCGCCACGGTCGACGTGCGCACGGGTCGCCTCGACAAGATCGGCCTCCTGAGGCGCTATCACCGCCTGGCGCTGCCGATGCTCGCGTCGGAGGTGTCGCGGCGCACGATCGAGGCCGACGTCGTGCTGAGCAGCTCGTCGGGCTGGGCGCACGGCTACCGCACCGACGGGCGCATGGTGGTCTACTGCCACGCACCGGCCCGCTGGCTGTACCAGAGCGAGCGCTACCTGGGGTCTCACACCACGGGCGGCCGTTCTCTCAGCATGCTCTCCGAGCGGGCCGCCCTGCGAGTGCTGGCTCCGTACCTGCGCCGGTGGGACGCACGCGCCGCCCAGCGGGCTGACCGGTACCTGGCGAACTCCACGCTCATCGCCCGGGCGATCCACGAGGTGTACGGGCGCGAGGCCGAGGTGATCCCGCCGCCCCCGGCCGTCGTGCCCGGCGGGGCGGAGGAGCCGGTGCCCGGTCTGGAACCAGGGTTCTTGCTCACGGTCGCGCGGCTGATGCCCTACAAGAACATCGACCTGGTGATCGAGGCGGCGCGCGCGCTCGACGGCCCAGGGCTCGTCGTGGTGGGCAGGGGTCCAGACCGGGCTCGTCTCGCGGCGCTGGCCGCGGACCTGCCGCAGGTGCACATGCTGTCGGGCATCCCCGACAGCCAGATGCGCTGGCTCTACCGCAACGCGTCTGCCCTGGTCGCTGCCTCTTTCGAGGACTTCGGGCTGTCGCCGCTGGAGGCCAACGCCTTCGGCACCCCGGTCGTCGCCCTGCACGCCGGCGGGTACCTCGACACCGTGGTCGAGGGTCGCACCGGCACGTTCTTCGAGGATCTGACCTCGGCGGGCATCGCCGCCGCGATCGACACCACCTCTCGCCAGCGCTGGGACGAGCAGGTGCTGACGGACCGCGCCGCCGAGTTCGGGGCGGAGCGTTTCGTCCAGCGTCTGCGCGGCGTCGTCGCCCAGGCGGTGGCGTGACGGCCTCGACCGTGGCGAGGACGCGCGTGGTCGTCATCGACCACACCGCGGAGCTCGGCGGTGCGGAGATCGCGCTGCTGCGCCTGCTCGCCGCGCTCGACCGGACGCGCATCGAGCCTCGCGTCGTGCTGTTCGGCGACGGCCCGCTGGTGGAACGGCTGCGTGATCTCGACGTCGAGGTCGACGTGCTCGCGCTGACTGCCGACGTGTCGGGCGTGGACAGGGCCGGCGCGGGCCGGGCGTCGTGGTCGAACCTGGTGCGTGCGGGGCGGACGCTGCCCTTCCTGGTGCGGCTGGTACGGCACCTTCGCCGGCTGCGCCCGGACGTGGTGGTCACCACGTCGCTCAAGGCCGACCTGATCGGCGGGGTCGCCGCGCGTCTGGCGCGCCTGCCGCTGGTCTGGCACGTGCACGACAGGATCGCCCCCGACTACCTGCCCGGCTCGCTGGTGCGGCTGGTGCGCGCCGCGTCGCGGCTGCCGTGCCGTGTGGTGGTGAACTCACGGGCCACCGCGAGCACCCTGACGGTCCCGACGACGCTCGTCTACCCCGGTGTCGGCCCTGACTGGGTGCTCGACGCCGAGACGGTCGCCGCCCGCCGTGCGATCGGCGAGCGTCCCGTGGTCGGCCTGGTCGGGCGGATCAGCCCGACGAAGGGCCAGCTGGAGTACGTGCGTGCCGCCGCCCTGGTCGCCGAGACCCACCCCGGTGCGGTGTTCCGGGTGGTCGGCGGTGCGCTGTTCGACGCCCAGGCCTATGCCGAGCGAGTCCGTGCGGAGAGCCCGCCGCAGGTGGAGTGGACCGGTTTCGTCGACGACCCGCGCGAGGCCGTCGACGACCTCGACGTGCTGGTGCACGCCTCGCCGGTCCCGGAGCCGTTCGGGCAGGTGATCGTGGAGGCGATGGTGCGGGGCGTCCCGGTGGTCGCGACGCGTGCCGGCGGTGCGGTCGAGATCGTCGCCCCGTCGGACGGCTCGGCGCTGGGTGTGCTCGTCGCCCCGGGGGACGCCGAGGCGCTGGCCGAGGGCGTCGTCTCGGTGCTGGACGACCCCGAGGCCGCCGCGCTCCGGGCGCGCGCCGCGCACGCCGCGGCGGTGCGCCGGTTCGACGCCGCGGAGACGGCCGCTCGGATGAGCGACGTGTGGGAGTCGTGTGGGAAGAGGCCGGCCACGGGCCGGTCAGCGCTTTTCGGACGTCGACTGAGGCAGGATGGGTTCTCGTGACGCTGCGTGAGTTCTGGAACCTGGTCACCTTCAGCAAGTGGCTGGTCATCGGCGCGACCGTGGTCGGCCTCCTCGCTGGCGTGGGGTACTCCCAGGTGACCGAGCCGACCTACTCCGCGACGACGGTCGTGCAGTACGTCTCGCCCGACGTGCTGAGCCCTGTCGGGGTGACGCTGAACACCGACCCGAACCGGCTGCTGTCGACCGAGACCACCGACAAGATCGGTGACGTGCTGAGCGACCCGGAGAGCCTCCGCAAGATCGAGGCCGAGTACGGCATCGCGGAGAACACGGTGAAGATCTCCGTGTACACCGCCACCCGGGGCGATGCGCTGGCGGCCGTCGCCGCTGCCGCCGAGGAGTACATCGCCGGGCTGCAGGCCCAGTTCGACACGCGCGTGAGGACGCTGGAGCAGATCAGCATGAGCCGGGCCGAGTGGCTCGACGAGAACGCCGAGGACGCGCTGCTGGAGAACACGGTGGCCGCGGTGCAGTACGCCTCGACCTTGAACGAGTACCACGCGCTGCGCGCCCAGATCGCGGCGGCCAGCGTGATGTCCGAGGTCGCGGGGGTGCGCACCGCCGCGGTGAAGGCCCAGCTGAGCTCGGTGGCGACACCGGTCGTGCTGGTGGTCGCAGGGCTGCTGGGTGCGTTCATCGGTGTCGCGGCCGCGGTGGTCCGCGACGCGCTGGACACGAAGGTCAGGGCTGCGGGCAGCCTCGGCCGCATCGGGGAGCGCGAGCTGGGCACGCTCAGCGACGTCGGCCCGGCCGAGGCGAGCGCGCAGGACGGCGAGCCCCTGCCGGTCGCGGGCCGGACCGCCAACGCGTTCACCCAGTCTGTCCGTGAGCTGCGCACCGCGCTCCAGGCCACCATGTCGGACACCGACGGGTCCATGCTGATGGTGGCCGCGGTGCAGCCGGGCGTGCCGTCGGGCTTCATCACGGCGAACCTGGCCACGTCGTTCGCGCTGAGCGGGCGGCGGGTCATCGTGGTCTCGGGCGACCTGCGTCAGCCGAGCCTCACCTCCCTGCTCGTGCCCGGGGGGCGTCCGCGCCCTGACCCGTTGGGCACGGTGCCGACCCGGGTGCCGAACCTGCGGGTGCTGCTGCCGCTGCACACCCCGCTGGACCCGGCCGATTTCCTGGCCACCGCGCAGGTGCGCGCCCGCCTGGACGACCTGCGGGCCAGCGCGGACCTGCTCGTGATGGACGCCCCCCCGGTGCTGGTCGCCGCCGACGCGGCGATCCTCGGCAGCTACGCCGACGCGACCCTCCTGGTCGCGGTGGACGGGGTGACCAGGATCGGCGCGGTCGAGGAGGCCCTGGCCCGGTTGCGCGCCGCGAACGCCCGCCCGCTGGGCGTGGTCATCGCCTCCGACCGGAGGTCGGGCACCTATCAGCCGGAGTACTCCTTCGTCGGCGACGCCAACCTCACGTCTGGGCCGACGATGCGGTTCCCGGCCGAGCCGCCTCCTCCGGCCCCCCGTTCCCTCCCGCCGCAGCAGATCTGACCGTCCTGATGCTCTGAGCGTCCCCGCGCTCGGGTCTCGCCTCCGCGGGTGGTGATCGTGGCGCTGTCACGTTCGTTATCATCGCTGGGATGACTTGCGTGTCGAGGTCGGGTTCGCCGGCCGGTGACAGTGGGCGACGGTCGCGGCCGATGGTCGCCGGTGAGGAGCGGACGTGATGTCTGGAGGCGACATCAGAGACGGCGAGGTCATCAGAGGCGGTGACGTCAAGGGCCGTGGTGTGCGGGCCGGAGAGTACGCGGTCTGGCGTGGCGACGTCTTCGAGTACGAGGTGTGGGGCTCGCGGTACTTCTTGTTCAGGTCGGGGCTGCTGCCCTGCCCGGAGGGTTTCACCGCCAACCCTCAGCGCGGATGGGTGCGCGAGGTGGACCCGATCAAGATCGACAGCCTGTTCCACATCAAGACCGAGGCTGTGTGGCAAGGCCACCGTGTAGAGGTCGAGCGTGTCAGGGACGACGAGGCGACGTTGCGCGGCTGGAGCCTTCCCGGGCAGCTTCCTGACCATCCCTCGGTCGACGAGGGAGAGCTGAGCGGCGAGTGGAAGGCCACCGTGCCGGTGTGGGAGCTCACCGAGGCGGTCGAGACCATCCTCGACGGCCGGCCGTGACGGGCTAGCGGTGACGGCCTAGCGGTGACGGAACCGTCCGGTGCTCAGGTCCAGGAGGTCGGGACCAGCTGGACGGTGCGCACGTCAGTGATGGTGGCCGAGGGCACGGCTGCCTCGTAGACGGCGGCGTCCATCTTCGTCAGACGCAGGCCCTCGGCGAGGTCCGCGTTATGCCCGGTGTAGGTGATCTGGGCGAGCTGCTCGCCGTCGGCCTCGTCCCAGGTGTCGAGGATGCGCACGGGCAGGCCGTTCCACGTGCCGGTGACGTTCATCTCGAACAGCGCGGTCACCTCGGCACGGTGCACCACCCTGCGCCAGCGGCCGATCGCGGTCTGCTCGAAACCGGCGCCCTCAGGTTCGGTGGGGCTGGTGAGCACCACCGTGCCGTCGTCCGTCGGGTCGGCGTTGTAGTGGGCGTCCTGCCACGCTGCGACAGGGCCGACGAACCGGGAGAGCCCAGGCATGGCCGGCCTGCCTGCTGACTCGCCCGACGCCAGCACCCAGCCCGTGGCCAGGTCGGGGAAGGTCGCCAGGTGGGTCTGCGAGCCGTCGGCGTGCAGGCGCCACAGCTGCGACCCGGCGGGGACCCGAGCGTGGACCATCCAGTACAGCGGGGCGATGTTGCCTCGTAGCGAGACCAGACCGGTACCGGTGAACGGTGCCCGCTCGACGAAGGGCCCGCCGGTCAGCTGCCGGGTCGCCTCGTCACGCCCGCCGGTGGCGTCGATGATCTGCAGCTGCGGGGTGAGGGGGAAGCGCACCACGTCGACGTGTGGCGCCTCGGGGCTGTGCGGCGACCCGGGGAACCCGAGCCCGAACATCTCGAACACGTCGGCTGGGGTGCGGGCGACCGCGGCGTCGGCGGCGCGCAGCACGAACCCCGAGACTCTGTCCAGACCCAGCGACAGGTAGGCCTCGGCCATCGCCGGCGGTGGCACCTTCTGCATGACGGTGGTGCGGGTGGCGGCGTCGTTCATCGTCGTGAGCCTCCGGGTGTGTCGAGCTGCGCTGGGACGACAGTACCCGTCAGGGCCCTCGAGCCTGTCCGGCTCATGCGTAGAGCGCTCATGCGTAGAGCGCTGTGGTGACGACGGCCGCCCAGCGCTGGATCGCGGTGCGGGTGTGGTGGGCGTAGGTGTCGAGGTCGTGAGGGAGGGGGCCGGGGCGGGTGAAAGCCTTGTCGTGCGGGATGTGCAGGTGCGTGGTCGGGAGGTCTGGTCTCGAGCGGCGGCGCGTGCGGTAGAGGTCGACGGTGACGACGACGAGGCGCTGACGGGCTCGGGCGTCGACAGCGTCCACGTGCTCGAGGGCGTCGGCGTGGCCGAGAGGGGTGTCGGGGGTGACGAGGGCGAGGAGGCTGCTGGCCTGGAGGGTGGCGGCCAGGGCGCCGGGGGGCAGGGTGCCGGCGTCCCAGACGACGGTGCCGGGGTCGACGACCTGGGCGGGCGGGGCGCACAGGCGGTGGTGCAGGTCGTCGTCGTGCGGGGCGTGCAGGCGCGGGGGCCCCTGGGGCAGGCGGCGGGCGAGGTCGTAGGCGAGCGCCGCGAGGGTGGTGGCCCCGGCGCCGGGAGCGGTCGCGGTGACCGTGAGGGTTCTCATGCCGCACCGCCTGGGGGTGTGTTCGCGGTCTGGATGATGAACGGCGGGGTGCCGCGACGGATGTAGCGCCCACGGCCGGGGGGCTGCTGCTCGGCGTAGGTGCGGCCGATGATCGGGCCCTCGGAGCGGTCGCCGGACAGCAGCAGGAGGGCGGCCCCGGTGTCGCGGACGGTCTGGAGGACGGGGCTGTAGAGGGCGCGGGCGGCACCGGCGACAGGTCGGGCGATCACGAGGTGGAGGTCGAGGTCGCGGGCGCCGGGCAGGTGGGGCAGCAGCGGTTGGAGGGGGTCGGCCCCGCCGGCGGTGAGGATGTCGTGGTCGTCGACGAGCACGACGATGCGTGGTGCTCGCCCGCGCAGGTCCGGGTCCATGCTCGGGCGCTTGTCGAGCTCGGTGGCGATGGAGACGGCGGTGCCGCGGGCCTGGGGGAGGGTCCGGGCGGCGGCGGCCCAGGTCGTGACGGGGAGGACGGAGGCGGTGTGGCCGCGGGTGTCGAGCACGGCGATGGCGAGCTCGTCCTCGGTGTAGCGGGTCGCGAGCCCGGCGGCGATGGTGCGCAGCAGGGTGGATTTCCCGCTCTTGGCGTCTCCGAGCACGATGAGGTGCTGATCCTGGTCCAGCAGGTCCCAGTGCTCCACGGCCATGGTGTCTTGACGGATGCCGAGGGGGATCATGTCGGGGGAGGCCCGCGTGCCGGACAGGCTGGCCGGGTCGACGTGATGGGGCAAGAGCCGGATGGGTGCGGCCGACGGGCCGTCCCAGGACTCGGTGACCTGGGCGGCGAGGGAGACGAGCTCGGGGCCTACCTGGTCGTCGTCGACGAGGTCGAGCACAGGGAGGGCGGTCTGCGCGAGCAGGCCACCCTCGACCAGGGCGCGCCCGGGGGTGTCGGGGCTCAGGGTGGCGGCGAGCTTGCGGTCGACGACGGAGTCGGCCGGGTCACCGAGCCTCAGCTCCAGGCGCGTGCCGAACAGGGCCTGGTGCGCCATGCGCAGGTCGCCCCACCTGGTCATGGCGAGGACGACATGGATGCCCAGGCCGGGACCTCGGGTGATGAGGTCGAGCAGGGGTTCTTCGAGGTCGGAGAAGTCGGAGCGGAGCTGACCGTAGCCGTCGAGGAGGAGCACGACGTCGGCGCTGGCCAGCTTGGGGATCTGGCCGGAGGCGTGCAGGGTGCGCAGGTGCGCCATGGACTCGATGCTGTGCTGCTTGACGACGGACTCCCGGGCGGTGAGCATCGCGGTGATCTCTTCGAGCAGGCGGGTCAGCCGGGTGTGGTGGGCGCGGACGGCCACACCGCCGACGTGGGGGAAGCCCTCGATGCGGGCCAGGCCGCCGCCGGTGAGGTCCATCCCGTAGACCGCGACGTCCTTGGGGGTGCGGGTGAGGGCGATCGAGGCGGCCAGGGTCCGCAGCAGGGTGGTGCGTCCCGACTGGGGGGCGCCGATGACGGCGACGTGCCCCCCGGCGCGAGCCAGGTCGAGCGTCCAGGGGTCTTGGGCCTGCCGGGCGGGGTCGTCGACGAGACCGAGGGGGACGAGCAGCCTCGTCGCGTCGGCCTGGGCGTCGGCGCGTGCGTCGGGGTCGACGACGTGGCCGAGGGCGAGCCGTGACGGGAGCGGCGGGAGCCAGACGGGACGCACGCGACGGTCGTCGTCGCGCAGCCGGGCGACGGCCTCGCTGACGAGGCTGGGGCCGGTGTCGATGCGGGTGAGCCGTGGGGTGGTCGGTCCGGGTGCGGCGCCCTCCGCCGCCCGGGCGGCGATGTGGTTGTACGTGGGGACGAGCATCGGGGCGGGCCGGCCGGCGGCGGTGACGGCGGGTGCGGCGTGCACGGCACCGGAGACGTACCCGGCGCGGAAGCGGGTGTACACGCTGGTGTCGACCTTGAGGTACCCGTACCCGGGCAGGGAGGGCAGCGAGAAGGCGTCGGAGGTCCCCAGGACGGTCTGCGACTCCTCCGCGGAGAAGGTGCGCAGGCCCAGGCGGTACGACAGGTAGGTGTCCAGGCCGCGGAGCTTGCCGCCCTCGATGCGCTGGCTGGACAGCAGCAGGTGCACGCCGATGGAGCGGCCGATGCGGCCGATCTGCAAGAACAGGTCGATGAAGTCGGGCTCGGCGGTGAGCAGCTCGCCGAACTCGTCGATGATGACGAACAGGTGCGGCAGCGGCGGCAGGTCGGCGCCCTCGTCGCGCAGCTGGCGGTAGTGGGTGACGGAGGCGCAGTCGGCCTCCTTGAGCAGCCTCTGACGGCGGACCACCTCGCCCTGGAGGGAGGCTCGGGCGCGGGTGGTCAGCTGGGGGTCTTCGGCGAGGTTGTCGATGAGCCCCGCCAGGTGCGGCAGGGTCGCGAACGGGGAGAAGGCCGCACCGCCCTTGTAGTCCACGAGGATCATCGACAGGTCGTCGGGAGAGTGGGCGAGCGCCAGGGAGAGGATCAGGGTCCGCAGCATCTCGGACTTGCCCGAGCCGGTCGCGCCGACGCAGATGCCGTGCGGGCCCATCCCGCCCTGGGCGGACTCCTTGAGGTCCAGACGCACGGGCCCGCCGAGGTCGTCGGTGGCGAACGCGACGCGCAGGAAGTCCTCGGGTGCCCGAGGCCGCCACACCGCCGGGCTGATCGTCTCGGTACCGGAGATGCCGAGGATCTGGTCGATGTCCAGCGTCGTGGTGCTGACCTCCTCGTCCGCGTTGACGGCGAGGGTGAGCCGCAGGGGCGCCAGGTGCCGGGTCACGGCCTCGGCCAGCGGTGCGGTCACCGTGTCGGGCACGAGCGGCTGGGTGTCGGACGAGAGCGTGCCTGGCCGTCGGGTCAGCGTCGGGCGCTCACCGAGGGTGAGCCTCAGGTCCACGTCGCTCGGCTCGTGCATGGGGTCTGCCAGCAGGTGCACCACGGTGACGCCGAGCCCGGCGAGCGTGGCACCCGGCGGCAGGGGGAGCGGGGTCGCGTGACGGCCGTGGTCGTCGGTGACGACCAGCAGCCGGGGCAGGTCTGGGGCGGCGCGCCTGGCCGAGGCGGTGAGCCGGTCCGCGATCTCGGTGCCGATCACTCCCATCAGCTCGTGCAGGTCGGGGGCCACCCGCCTGGCGGGGACGGGACCGTCGAACAGACGCGGGTCGTGCAGGTGGGGCAGCAGGTCCAGGCCCTGCCAGCCGGCGATCACCTCGGGGGGCAGGGCCGCGGCGAGCAGCAGATGTTCAGGGCTGTGGGTCACGGCCAGGCGCAGCAGCAGCGCCCTGGCGGTCGCGGTGGCCTCGGCGTGGTCTCCGACGATCGTCACGACGCGGGTGTCGGCCAGGTCTGCGAGCACGGGGAAGCCGTCGGTGCTCCGGTGCTGGTCGATCAGCCGCCGCGCCTCGGCGGCGAGCATCGGGTCGTAGGGCTCCAGGGGCGGTTCGGGTTCCAGGGTGAGCCCGAACCAGGGGACGGGGCCGGTGCCGAGCCTCACCGTGAGGAAGTCGGGGTCGGTGGGCCGCCGGTCCCAGACACGGGCGGGGTCGGTGGCGATGCCGACCAGCGACGACGGTGCGGGGTGCACGTCCTGCGCGCGCGTGCGGGCGTCGGTGGCACGGTTGCTCAGGTCGGCGCGGGTCTTCTCCAGGTAGTCCAGGTAGAGCTCGCGCCGCTGGCGGTTCTGCTTGCGCTGCTGGCCTCGTGTGGCGATCGCGATGGCGATGCCGGCGACGACAGCGACGAGGAACACCACGGCGGCGATCACGAGGAACAGCGGCTGCCCGTTGCGCAGCACCACCATCATCACCATCGACGACATGGCACCGACCACCGGAAGCATGACCATCATCGGGGTGCGGCCGCCGGTCTCGGTGGTGATCGCGGGCGGCGCGGCCAGGGGGGTGGGTTCTGGCCTGGTCAACGGGGTGACAGAGCGGGGTGGTCGGTGCAGCAGCCTGGTGGTCATGACGAGACCCTCCGAGGTTCGGCGGCCTCGACGATCGCGGCGGCCAGGCGCAGCGCGGAGAGCCGCGTCGCAGAGCCCAGCCGCCTGCCGGGCGCGAGGCTGGCGTCGCCGTGAGCCCGATCGTGGGCGAAGCGGACGGTGGGGAAGGGCAGCAGGTCGCACATCTGACTGATGGCGGGGGTGCTGGTGCGGTGCGGGTCGGTGACGCACACGACCGGCGCGGCACCGGGCTCGCGCACGGTCGCGGCCACGTCGACGGCGTGCTGGATCGCGGAGCGCTCGGCGGGAGCCACGACGCAGACCACGGTGCTGCTGGCGGCGACCGTGCCCAGGGCTCCCGAGCCCCCGGTGCCCCAGTCGGTGACCGTGTGGTCGAAGAAGCGCGTGATCGGTGCGACGGTCTGCCACCATCGCGCCTCGGCGTCGTCACCGAGCCCCATCCCGTAGGTGCCCGAGGCCGAGCGAGGCAGACCTGCGACGACCTGCTCGAAGCGGCGAGCGCGGACGCGTCCTTCGTCCTCCTCCGGGGCCTCCGGTGTCGTAGGCGCTCCATGGTGCGACGGCACCCCGGAGTGCCACAGCGCGGAGCGCCGTCGGCCGGAGGCGTCGACCAGCAGCACCCGGTTGCCGCCGCGCGTCGTGAGCACAGAAGCGGCCATGCCGGCCACCACGGAGGCCCCCGCGCCCCCGACCACCCCGACCACCCCGACCCGGACGGCGAGCGGGTGGCGTCGGCGGACGACGGCGTCGAGCCGCCCCAGCTCGCGGACCCGCCACGGTGCCGCCGAGGCGAGAGCGGTGACCAGGCTCATGCGAAAGCCTCGACCAGATCGGCGAAGACGCCCCAGCACGCGAGCACCAGGGGCAGCATCGCCACCACGGCCAGCGTCTCGACCACGTCGCCGAGGCGGTTCAGACGGGCCACCACGACAGGAGCGAGCCGGGCCGAGACCACGAGCAGCACCCCGAGCGCGAGCACGGCGGCGCAGGCGACCAGGGCGGCGGCCGGCATCTGGGCCAGCGACGCCACCGTGACGGCCAGACCGGTCATGGCCAGGACGAGGCGCTGAGGCACCAGCGGGAGCACCCGCATCCGCAAGAACAGCACGACCGCGACGACACCGGCCAGCAGCCGCCCCCACGTCCCGGCGGTGACGAGCAGCGCACCGCACACCCCGGCGACGGTCGCGGCAGCCACGGTGACCCAGGTCAGCGAGCGATAGGCGGCGTCGACGGTCGTGCGTGCTGGTGCTCGAGGTGTCGACTCGCCGGTGACGAGCCGGTCGTCCAGGCCAGCCAGGCCGCTGGCGGTCATCGCGAACCCCGGTGCCAGGCCGACCACCAGCACGGCCCCGGCGGCCCCCACCGCCGCCGCGCCGGCCAGGTCGGCCCCTGTCTCGACGATCCCGAGCACCACCAGCACCAGCACGGTGCTCACGACCCCGCCCGCACCCAGCGCCCGGTCAGCGAAGCCGAGAGCCCCGACCAGGGCGACGGTGGCACCGGCCAGGCCGAGACAGGCCAGCGCGACGAGGAGCGCGGGCCGTCCGCCGGGCAGCGCCACCCCCACGGTGACAGCCGCCCCGACGGCGCCAGCCGCGCACATCACGGCGGCCGGGGCCCGGCGGGCGCGTCCCAGCAGGCTGCCCGCGACGACCAGCCCGACGAGCACCGCTGCCGCCACGGCCAGGCTGAGAGACCAGGTGGCCATGCCTGTGAGGACGGCGACGGCCGTGCCTGCCGCGACCCGGGTCCAGGTGGGGTTCCAGGTGTCCGCTCGCCTCGTGTGCTCGACGGCGGTCAGCTCGGTGATGTCCGTCACCTCGGCGGGGGGCGGTGCCTGGTCGACCGGGACCACCCACAGCGGCGTCCCGTCGGCCACGTCCTGTGCCGCCAGCGACAGCCCGGCGTCCAGGTGGTCGCCGGTGCGGGTGGCGAGCACGACGGGACCGGGGGCGTGCTCCAGCAGGTCCAGGACGTCCGGCAGCACGGCCGCGAGGGGCTCGGCGTCAGGGATCACCATCTCGGCCCGGCGCCCCGCACCGAGGATCGTCACGCGTGTGTAGCTGCTCACGGTCCGGTCACCACCGTCATCGTCGTCGGGTCCACCACGGTTCTCGTCCTCGGGTCGGTCAGGTGGCCGGTCTCCGGGTCGGCGTACCACCCAGAACGCGGGTCGACCAGGCGCCCCTGGGGGTCGGTGGCCAGCCCGGTCGTGGGGTCGACGGGGTAGCCGGTGCGCGGGTCGAACAGCGCCCCGGTCTCGTCGACCAGCAGCCCGGTCGCCTCGTCTCGCTCTGTGCCCGGGGGGATCACCGGGTTCGAGGCGAGCGCGGTCTCGAGGGTGGCGAGCACCTGCTGGTGCTTGCGGTCGGCGAGCAGGGAGGCGACCAGGGACCAGCCCACGCACCCCACGCCCGCCACGGCTGCCACCACCACCGAGGCCACGAGGCGGCGCACGTTCTGGTTGACCTTCCGTCGCCGGTCCAGCGGCCCGTGCACCAGGGCGGACGCCAGGCGTGCCCGTCGTACCGAGGTCGACTCGATGAGCGTCTGGTCAGCGTTGTTCATGGCGCACCTCGAACACGCGGGTGCCGAGCCCCAGGCGGGTGCCCGGTGGCACGGTGACGGGCTGGTCACGGTCGATCAGCACCAGGTGCCCGCCCTGGTAGACGCCTGTGCCGTTGGCCGAGCCGACGTCGGTGACGACCAGGCCGCCGGGGCCGGGCTCGAGCACCGCGTGGTTGCGCGACAGCGTCTTCGACACGTCGGGGATCGTCACCGTCCGGTACCTGCCCGTGGGGTCGGAGGCCTTGCGGCCGATGAGCGTCGGGGCGGTGATCGGCCACCGGCTCCCGTCGTCGGCCACCAGCACGGGCACCCCCGACCTGCCGTGACGCACCCACGCCTCGGCGGCGGACGTGCCCGCCGGGCGTGGCCGGGGCGTGACGCACAGCGGGTCTCGCCCCCGGCGCAGGTCGACCGTGACGCAGCGCCTGGCGGCCAGGGCCCGCGGAGAACCGGGCAGCGCGGTGTCGCGGTCGACCACCCGGAGGCCGAGCCACCGCTGACCGACACCCTGCCCGGTGCGCCGCAGGCCAGCGACCACCCCGGCGACGGCGACAGCAGCGAGCAGCGCGGCCCAGATCCAGCCGAGCAGCCACCCGGTGCAGGCGACCGCCACGACCAGCGCGACGTCGACCGTGGTGCTCGCCGCCCGGCGCGCGCGTGTGGCGCGCACGGTGCCGTGCATGAACACCTGCGCGGGGACGAGGCGCCGGTCCGTGGCCGCCACGGTGGGAGAGGGGGCGGCGGGAGAGGACGCGACGACGCTCACGGTGCTCCTCTCCGACGTCGGGTGTCGTGCCGGGTATCGCCCGAATGGTACCGATCCGTGTAGCGTGGGCGCCTTACTGTCGGTCGTGAAGCGGGAGGTGAGTCGTTGTGAAGTTCGCGATGGAGGCTGATGCCCTGTCGGTGCTGGGCCGTAAGAGCGGGGCTGAGTCTGATGACCTGGGGGCTCTGGTGCGCCGGCTGCGGGAGGCTGC
>WQWY01000018.1 GCA_009785115.1 Micrococcales bacterium | reverse complement strand
TGTGGCCGTGTGGCCGTGTGGCCGTGTGGCCGTGTGGCCGTGTGGCCGTGTGGCCGTGTGGCCGTGTGGCCGTGTGGCCGTGTGGCCGTGTGGCCGTGTGGCCGTGTGGCCGTGTGGCCGTCCGGTTCACCCCGAGGTGCTGTCAGGGCAGAGATCCGCTCATCGGTACATCGGCAGGAGCAGAACGAGCATGAGGGGTTTGGTGGACCCGGGAGCTCTGTGGCATGTGGCCGCGAAGAGGACGCGAGCATCGGTGCGACTCTTGCTCCTCCTCTGCTGCGGTGCTCGAGAGGGGGTGGGTGGGAGGGGATATGACGCCATCGTCTCTGGGCCCGCGCCCCGCACGCGCGGTCGGGCAGGCCTCGACGGGTGCGACCTCGGACACGTCTTGATCCACGGCACGCGACTCGCTCCGAGCGCACCTCCGCTCCGTTGCGGTCAGGCACCCTGTTCCGCACGGGCGCTGATGGCGGTCGTCTGTGCGACATGGGCGCCTGTGAAGCAGCGAGCTCCACGTAGAGAACCAGCACTGAACGGCTGGAAGCCATGCATGAGCGAGACTCGCTCCCAGGGCGCGAGAGTCTCAGGGTCGATGAAGCACGTGCGTCGACCGTGGTCGGTCGGTCTGTATGAGCCGGTGTGCCGCGACGGATCGTGAGGCTCCTGCTTCTCCTGAGTCCTCACGTGATCGTCGAGGAGGACAGCCGGACCTTGTCCGACAAGGGCGGGCTCTGCGGGTTCCGGACGACAGAGGTGCGGGCGGACGGAGCGCCCGAGCGGTGGAGGCAACGTGTTGCGGTGATGGTTCAGCTAGGGCGACGGGGGTTGGTGTGCTCGACCGATGCGTCTCTCGATCTGCGTCAACGGCAGCCCAGCCCGCGATGCCGACCTCGGCGAGGGGGAGAGCCAGCGGGGCGAGGAGTGCCAGCCCGACATGTCACTCGTGCTCATCCGTCAGGTCGGAGATCCGCGCGGAGGTCGTGCCGGACGTGGAGAAGGGCCGGCGAACGTCACCAGCATCGCTCACGGTCGGAGGCCCTCAACAGGTCTCGGTAGGAGTGATACCCATACCGAACACCCAGCGAAGGAGATCGTCGGTGTTCCGAGGGGATCGGCCTTCGGGGGAGTCCGTAGCAGAAGGGTGAGCTGGTCGGGTGCGGAGGGGCTGTGCAGACAGTCCTCGGGATCTCTCGGGTGGGCCTCGAGCGCCGAGAGGGTCGGTCCTTGAGGGGCTCTGCTGAGCATCTAGCACTCTGGCTACCGGTCTGTGGCAGGGCTCCTCTCTGAGGTTCATGCTGCCGGAGAGGCCGCAGTCTGTGCATCGTGTGGCAGAGCGGGCTGTGGTCACTCCCGCGACTCACCAGGTCGCGTCTCTGGGAACGAGGCTTGGGTGAGACGAGGCGCCGGGTGGTGGGCACGGGACAGTCGAAGATCACGACAGTTCGAGTCGGGCGCGCGTTCTCGGGGAGCCTCGGCTCGTGTCACGAACGACGTCTCGGGTCGCTCTCGTGGGTTCCCGCACCACCGGAAGAATGGGGTCGTGAGCGTGTCTGTGCCGCTCGTCCGGCTGCTTCCGGAGCCTGCGTCTTGCTCTGGGGGAGCGCCAGAAGCTCTCTCGGGGTGCAGTTGAGGAAGAACGTGATGCAGTCGCTGTGTGGATGGCCCCATCCAAGAGCGAAAGGGGGGTAGCGTTGCGACGAATCGGACACGGACGGACAAGGGCGGATGGGTCAAGACGAGGCGAGAGCGGGCGGCGACCCGCTCGACGGGGACCCGCGGCTTCCCCAGCACTTCGGTGACGCCTGGCCGACCGTCCTCCGCTTTCGCGACCTTCTCCAGGCTCACGGAGAGGAACGCGGTCTGCTAGGGCCCCAGGAGTCGACGCGGCTCTGGGAGCGGCACCTTCTCAACAGTGCGGCGCTGGTGCCGTTCGTCGGGCAGCCCGCCTCGATCATCGACCTGGGCTCTGGAGCCGGACTGCCGGGGGTCGTGGTCGCGGCGATGTGCCCCAAGGCCTCGGTGACGCTGCTGGAGCCGATGGACCGGCGCGTCACCTGGCTGAACGAGGTGGTGGCTGATCTCGGTCTGGCGAACGCCCACGTCGTTCGCGGTCGCGCGGAGGACGTCATCGGGCAGCTGTTCGCGGATGTCGTCGTGACCCGCGCGGTCGGTCCGCTGAAGAAGCTGTACGGCTGGGCCGCACCGCTGCTCGGAGATCGTGGACGGCTGGTCGCCCTGAAGGGCGCCCGTGCCGCTGACGAGGTGCTCGAAGGCCAGAAGCAGGCTCGCAAGGCAGGGCTGACGACGGTCGAGGTGCACCACGCACCGACGATCGAGGGAGTCGCGCCGACGACGGTGGTCGTGGCACGGCGTGCAGAGGATGGAGACTGAGGTGGGATTGTTCTGGTGGCGGTCGAAGAAGCGCCCTCCTGAGACAGAACCATCGACGCCGCCCGCGACGGACGGAATGGCGGCCTTCGACGCTGTCGAGAGCCTGCACGCGCAGCAACCGGCGATCATGGTGGCCGCTCAAGCAGGTGCGGTCGCGTCGCAGGCCCCGACGACGGTGGCATCGGCAGACCCGACTCCCGCCGTCCCGTCGTGGGTCCACGCGGCACCGCCGACGCCCCTGACTCCGGAACCTCCGCCGGCTCCCACGGAGGAGCCGACAGAGGAGGTCGTGGAGCAGGTTGTAGAAGAGCCCGTGGAAGAGCCGACGGAGCCGCTCTCAGCGCCGGTCGTTTCACGTGAAACAGGGGCGAACGAGACAGACGAGAACGAAGCGGACAGGTCGCATCAAGAGGATGCGATTCGACAGGCGGAGGAGCCTGTCACCCCGTACGCTGCGCCAGGTACCGCCGTCGATACCGCACCGGTCGAACCTGCCCCACAGACGGCCGAACCGCAGCCGTTGACAGAAGGAACTGACGTGATTGTCGCGCCCCAGCACTATGCCGCCCCCAGGAACGAGTCGGTGCCGCACACGGACGACGACCGCCAGCACCTGGTCGAGAGCCTGCCTGAGGCCAGCCCCGACACCCCCTTGCTGGCCGAGCTGCGGCAAGACACCCAGCGGAGGATCGAGCTCTCGGGCCTTCGACTCCCTCGACCCGCCGCGACCAGGGTGATGACGGTCGCGAACCAGAAGGGCGGGGTCGGCAAGACCACGACCACCGTGAACCTTGCCGCCGCTCTCGCCGAGGCGGGGATGCGCGTCCTCGTGGTCGACAGCGACCCGCAGGGCAACGCCTCCACGGCGCTGGGCGTCGAGCACCGGGCTGGGGTCCCCTCGATCTACGAGATCCTGGTGGACGGCATGCCGATGGCCGAGACGGTCCAGGAGTGTCCTGACGTCCCTGGTCTGAGCTGTGTCCCGGCGACGCTCGAGCTCTCTGGTGCGGAGATCGAGCTCGTGTCGATGGTGGCCCGAGAGTCCCGGCTGCGGAAATCGATCGACCGTTTCCTGACCGAGCAGGAGACCGCCGGGAACCGTTTCGACTACGTGCTCGTGGACTGCCCTCCGAGCCTCGGCCTGCTCACCGTGAACGCCTTCGTCGCCGGCCGTGAGGTGCTGATCCCGATCCAGTGCGAGTACTACGCGCTCGAGGGTCTGAGCCAGCTGCTCAAGACGGTCCAGCTCATCCAGAGCCACCTCAACCCCGGGCTGCACGTCTCGACCATCCTGCTCACGATGTACGACTCACGGACCAACCTCGCTCGCCAGGTGGCCGACGACGTCCGCGAGCACTTCGCGGACATCACGCTGCGCACCACGGTGCCGCGCTCGGTCCGGATCTCCGAGGCCCCGAGCTACGCGCAGACGGTGATGACGTACGACCCGAGCTCGTCGGGCGCCCTGGCCTACCTCGAAGCAGCGAAAGAGATCGCTGAACGCGGCGCGCACTTCCCCGTGCCCGCCGAACCCGAGCTCCACACCGATGACGAACAGCAGGAGAAGCAGTGAGCGAGAAGCGACGCGGCCTGGGCCGCGGTCTCGGTGCCTTGATCCCGACAGGGGAGGAGACAGCCCGCTCTGGGGAGCGACCCGTGGACGTGTTCTTCCCCGGCCGCACCGACGAGAGCGCGACCAGCGTCGCCGTCATCGACGAGCCCTCCGACCTGGTGGACGTGCCCGGTGCGCGTTTCGCCGAGATCCCCGTCTCAGCGATCCAGGCGAACCCTCGTCAGCCACGGACGGTGTTCGACGAAGATGACCTGGCTGAGCTCACCGGCTCCATCCAGGAGGTCGGCGTCCTGCAGCCCGTGGTCGTCCGGCAGATCGCCGACGGCTACGAGCTCGTCATGGGCGAGCGGCGCTGGCGGGCCTCTCAACGTGCTGGCATGGAGACCATCCCTGCCATCGTGCGCGACACCCAGGACAGCGACCTCCTTCGAGACGCGCTGCTGGAGAACCTGCATCGCGCTCAGCTGAACCCGCTCGAAGAGGCGGCTGCCTACCAACAGCTCTTGGACGACTTCGGTTGCACCCAGGAACAGCTGGCCACCAGGATCCGCCGGTCTCGTCCCCAGATCTCGAACACCCTGCGTCTGCTGAAGCTGCCGGCCACCGTGCAACGCCGCGTGGCAGCCGGGGTGCTCTCCGCCGGGCACGCGCGGGCCCTCCTCGCCCTGGACGACGCCGGGTCGATCGAGCAGCTCGCGCACCGCGTCGTCGCTGAGGGTCTCTCGGTGCGAGCGGTCGAGGAGATCGTGGCTCTCGGGGGCATCCAGCCGACCGCACCACGACGCGGAGCTCCCCGCCCGGGCACCCACAACGAGGCGGTGGACGAGCTCGCCACGCGCTTGTCCGACAAGTTCGACACCAGGGTGAAGGTCACCCTCGGCAAGGCGCGCGGGCGGCTGACGGTGGAGTTCGCCTCGGTGCAGGACCTCAACCGCATCCTCGCTGTGATGGCCCCCGACGACCCGGGCCTCCTCAAGAGCTAGAGGCCTGCCTGCTTCGCGCAGGACGAGAGGTGTGCGGACAGGCAATATCGAGACCCCACAAGACGAAGTAGTGAATTAATTAGTTCACCACTCGTCTTAATGAGGTGCGCTCTTGTGTGAGGAGACCATCGCCGCTCCGCCGACGCGGATGAGATAGATCGCTGGCTCGTCAAAAACCCTGTCGGGTGCGTGCGCTGCTCGCTGAGCCCGTTCAGCGCGGACGGACGAGCCAGCAGGTCCTTCTCGCACCGTGCTCGAGTCCAGTCGCTGCTACGCCGCACCCTCGGCAGCCCCGGACGGACGAGCAGGCTCGCTCGTCGCTCGGCTCGGATGGTACGAGGGAGCGAAGCCGAGAAGCCCCGAGCGTGGCACCCCTCGCCTTCACGACGGGTGCTTGTCAGCAGAGGTGCGGCGAGACCCTATGCGGGGAGGACCAACGAGCCCACAGGCGGCTCCGGGTCGACCACCGTCGGGTCGAGAGCCGACAGGTAGTGCTGGGCGTCGAGAGCGGCCGAGCACCCGGTGCCCGCGGCGGTGATCGCCTGGCGGTAGGTGCGGTCGACCAGGTCGCCGCACGCGAAGACACCCTCGAGGTTGGTCTTCGTGGTCTGAGGTTCCACCGCGACGTAGCCGAACTCGTCGAGGTCGACCTGACCGATGAGCAGTTCGGTGCGAGGCAGGTGCCCGATGGCCACGAACACCCCGTCGGCAGCCAGCTCTCGGGTCTGCCCGGTCTCCGTGTCCGACAAGGTCACGCCGGTGACCTTCTCGCTGCCGTGGATCGCGACCACCTGGGAGTTCCAGGCGAGCTCGATCTTCGGGTCCGCCATCGCACGGTCGGCCATCACCTTCGACGCCCGCAGCGTGTCGCGACGGTGCACCAGCGTCACCTTGGAGGCGAACCTGGTCAAGAAGGTCGCCTCCTCGACAGCGGAGTCTCCTCCGCCGACGACCACGACCTCCCGGTTGCGGAAGAAGAAACCGTCGCAGGTGGCGCACCAGGAGACCCCGCGCCCTGAGAGCCGCTTCTCGTCCTCTAGCCCGAGCTCACGGTAGGCCGAGCCGGTGGCCAAGATCACGGTGCGAGCCTGGAAGGTGTCGCCGTGGCCGGTCACCACGGTCTTCACCGGCCCGGCGAGGTCCAGCGACGTGGCGTCGTCCCAGATGATCGTCGCCCCGAACTTCTCGGCCTGAGCGCGCATGGCCTCCATGAGCTCGGGACCCTTGATCCCGTCGACGAAGCCGGGGAAGTTCTCCACCTCGGTGGTGTTCATCAGGGCGCCCCCCGCCGACACCGAACCGGCGACGACGACCGGCTCGAGACCGGCCCGGGCGGCGTAGATGGCCGCGGTGTACCCGGCAGGCCCGGACCCGACGATGACGAGGTTGCGCAGGGGGGTGTTCTCGCTCACAGGCCGTCCTCGGATGAGAGATGGTGTCGACACGTCAACGCGTGGAACCGACAGATATGTTCCACGACACGCAGGGGCTCGAGCCTACTCGACGCGCAGCTCGGAAACATCGAGCCGGTAACCGTTGTCGACCTGTGGCAGCTCAGAGACCCACACGACGAACGACGTCATCTGCGTCGGCCGGGTCAGCCGATAGGTCGTCGTGCCCCGCACAGGCCCCGACGCCAGCACCGCTCCGGCGCTCGGGTCTGGGGTGCTCGAGGCGCGGATCTCGACCATGCCTCCCTCGGAGACGGAGTCGAGCGTCACGGCGGAGACCACGGCAGACCGCTCCAGGGTGACGACGACACCGACCCCTGGCTTCAGCCCGCCGAAGGCAGGTCGTGTGTAGGTGCGTGTGTGCCAGCCGGTCGACGGGTCGCCGTCGATGAGCCGGTCCACCAACGCCTGATGCTCCCCGGCGGGGTCCCTCGGGTCGTAGGTCGTCACCGAGGCGACGACCGGTGGGGCAGAGATCGACGTCGGTGACGGCGACGAGGTCACGGTGGGCGTCGGTGAGGGGCTCGCCGTGACGGTCGGCGACGCGGTGGCCCCTGACGTGGAGGCGGCAGCGGGCCCGGACGGCCGGTTGAGCAGCGCCGTGATGCCGATCACCGAGGCGACCAGGAGCACGACGATGAACCCGACCAGGACGACCCGACCGGGCTGCCCCGACCTGGAGGGCTCGCCGTAGGTCGTCGTGGCACGGACCGCCGGCACCACCTCGGTGGGGGGTGCCAGGCTCGGCCCCCCGGGGCCGGACGCGGGAGCACGACCGAGCGGAAGCCGAGGCTGGGCGGAGACCCGTGCGGCGACGCCCGGGGCGGGAGCAG
Source organism: Micrococcales bacterium (assembly GCA_009785115.1). Lineage (GTDB taxonomy): Bacteria > Actinomycetota > Actinomycetes > Actinomycetales > Cellulomonadaceae > Cellulomonas. The sequence continues at coordinate 53,898 of WQWY01000018.1, read as the reverse complement.
CAGCCCAGCTCGGGATCTCGGGACCCCGAGCCGGAGCGCTCGTCGGAGCCGGAGGTGCCGAGGGTGCGAGGTCGGCCCGCGGTAGAGCATCAGGCTGCGCACGACCGGGGTGCACGAGACCAGGGTGCACGGCGTCTGGACGTGCGGGGGTGGAGGGCTGAGCCGGGCTGCCGAAGATCTGCGCGGGACGAGACGGGGTGTCGGGGTGCGGCTCCTCCGCCCCGTGCGGAGCGACCGGGATGGCTTGTGAACCGAGAGCACCGCGGCCGCCCGAGCTCGTCCGGGCCGCCCGCGTCTTCTGGACCTGGGCCCAGGGCCCCAGCGCGCGCACCAGGTCGGACGGAGAACGCACCTGCCCGGCGTCCTGCACCAGCCCAGAGCCCTGTGCTGACCCAAGAGCCTGCGCTGACCCAAGAGCCTGCGCTGACCCAAGAGCCTGCGCTGACCCAAGAGCCTGCGCTGACCCAGACGCCTGTGCCGACCCAGGACCTAGGGTGGCACACAACCGGTCCAGGTCCGCGGGGATCCAGGTGCTCACGGCGCTGGGGGGAACCCACCCGCCCGGCTGTGCGGGTGTCGCGGCGGGCATGCCGGTGTCCACCGGGTCGTCCGGGTGTGCCGGCCACTGGGCGGTCAGCGCCGCGTAGAGCAGGCGGAGCAGGTCTTGGGTGTCTCGTGCCGTGGCCTCGTCGTCGGCCAGGTGCAGCCCGAGCAGCGCGGCGTCGACGGCCAGCCCGGTGATCGTGATGCGGTCGTCGTCAGCGATCTGCACCGCCGAGGGCCGCAGCGCCAGGTGGTGCACGCCACGGCGACGGGCCACCTCGATCGCGCTGGCCGCCTCGCCGACGAGCGAGCGGGCCATGTCTGGCGCCAGCGGCCCGTTGCGCAGCAGCTCGGTCAACGAGGTGCCCGTGGTCTGCTCGTTGATGACGTACCCGCGCCCGTCCGGCAGGGTACCGACGTCCAGCACCCGGGACAGCCGCGAGTCGGTCACCAGGGCCGCGCGCCGTGCGGCGTCGAGCAGCGCGGGCTGGTCGCTGGGCAGCACCCGCACCCGCACCCCACGGCCCAGGATCGTGTCGGTCGCGGCGAACATGGAGCCCGCGGGGATGTCGTCCGGCAGGGCCACGACGACGCGGTAGCGCCCCGCGATCGTGCTGTCGTCGAGCATGGGCACCTCCTCGCCTCGCGTGTCGCCACCATCGATGCTAGTGCCGCGTACGAGAAATTATCCCCGTTCCCAGCGCCGGGCTAGCCGCTCCGAGACCTCCGCAGGCGGTGAGTCATACGACGGACGCCCCTGAGCAGCAGGTCCAGCTCGGAGACCCGCAGGGACTTCAGCACGAGCACGTAGACGGCGGTCGTCACCGCCCCCACGATCACGCACACGGCCAGCGCGGCCGCCCAGCGCCAGAGCCACCAGGGCTGCAAGCCCGTCAGCCCCGCCGAGAGCCCCGCCGACTCCACCAGCCCGACCATCCGCAGGCTGAGAAGAGCGATCAAGCCGGCACCCGCGGCGAGAAGCACGGCGATGTTCGCCCGCAGGTAGGTGCGCAGCATGGCCGAGCCACCCACGGTGCCCAGCCTCTGCTTCAGCCCGACCAGCGTCATGCCCGACGCCAGCAGGTACGACGCCGACATGGCCAGCGCCGCCCCGACCACCCACAGCGACGGCGGGAGCAGCAACCGCACGCCCACCGTGCCGAGCAGGACGACGGCGGCCATCCCGATCGCGACGGGCACCAGACCGCGAGCGTTCTCGTTGGCGTAGTACACGCGCTGGGCGACCGACCAGATGCCGAAGGCGGGCAGGCCGATCATGAACGCGGCGAGCACCTGCCCGATCACCGGGACGGCCTCGGTGCTGGCTGTCGGCAGGACGACGCGCACCAGCGGGTCAGCGAGCAGCACCCCGAGAGCCCCGGCCAGGAGCGTGAACAGCCCGACCACCCGCATGCCCTTCGAGAGGGTATGTGCCACGGCGCCGTGGTCGCGGTCGGCGGCCTGCGCGGACATCCGGGGGAACAAGGCTGTGATGAGCGACAGCGTGATCAGCGAGTGCGGCAGCATGAAGATCATGAACGCGTTGGCGTAGGCGGCCTGACCCGCGACCACGGCGGTGTTCCCGACAGCGTCGGTGGCGGCGTTCGCCGCCTGGCTCACCGCGATGATGCCGACCTGGCCGATGAGCAGAGCCACGAAGGTCCACAGCGTGGCGGCCCCGGCGGCTCCTAGGCCCACGCCCCGGTACCCCCAGCGGAACCGGAAGTGCAGCCCGGCCCGTCGCATCGCCGGCAGCAGGAACAGGGCCTGGGCGACGATGCCGAGGGTCGCGCCCCCGGCGAGCACGGCGATCTGCCCCCCGCTCCACGCCTCCGGGGCGTCGTCCTGCCAGGCGCCGAACATGACGATGAACAGCACGAGCGTCGCGATGGACACCACGTTGTTGGCCGCGGGCGCCCACATGAACGGGCCGAACGAGCCCCGGGCGTTGAGCACCTGGCCGAGCAGCGCGTACATGCCGTAGAAGAACAGCTGGGGCATGGTCCACCAGGCGAACGCGATGGCCAGGCCCAGACGGTCGGGGCTGCCGTCGCCGAGCCCGTAGAGCATCACGACCAGCGGCACCGCCGCGGTGAGCACCACGGTGAGCCCGATCAGCAGCAGGAAACCGAGGCTGAGAAGCCGGTTGACGTACTCCTGCCCGTCGCCGCGCTTGTAGGCCCGCACCACCTGCGGCACCAGCACCGCCGTCAGGCCACCGGAGATCAGCAGGTTGTACAGGTAGGTGGGCAGGCTGTTGGCGAGCTGGAAGGCGTTGGCGGCCAGCGAGACGGTGCCGATCACCCAGATCAGCACCATGTTGCGGACCATGCCCAGCACCCGGGACACCGCCGTCCCGGCTGCCATGATCGCCGCGCCGGCGCCGATGCTCCCGCCGCTGCGCCTGCTCACGGTGCGCTCACCGTTCGTCTCGGTCGGTCGGTCGGCCTGACCTGCCTGATGGGCCCGGTGTGCTCGCCGCCGAGCACACCGAGGTGCACCGGTGGGGACTCCTCGCTGATGGTCCGGGCGCCGCGCCGGGCGCTCTGTCCGCGCCGGACGGTGCGCAGCACGCCGAGGGCCAGCCCGAGCGCGAGCAGCACGGCGATCACCTGGGTGCCGACGCTCTCGAACTGCCACCTGACCCGGGCCTGGAACACGTCGTCGGGGTTGTCGGTGACGATCGTGCCGTCGTCGGCGACCAGCATGACCCGGACGTCCACCTGGCAGTTCGCGCGTGCTGTGAGCGTGACCGTCACCGGGGTGTCCTTGTGGGGGGCGACGGTGACCGGTGCTGACGTGGTCTTCTCCAGGCACGGTCTCGTGGGTTCCAGGCGCACCCTCACCGTGGCGGCGACGGGCAGGTCGTTGCGCACGGTGAAGCGGACGTCGGCGCTGGTGGAGATGATGGTCCGCTCGGTGATCGGGGTCAGCGCCAGGCCGCCCCGGCGGGCGCTGATCGCCTCGAGGACGTCGTCGGCCGCGGCCTCCTGCCCGGTCGGGTCGTGCCGCCAGGCGTAGCTCGCGACCGCGAGCACGGCCTGGTCGACCCCGGCGGTGACGACGTCGGGATCGGTGGTGACCTGGGCGAACCTGCGCAGGTCGGCGCTCGCCTGGTCGAGGCTGGTGACGGCCGCGACTCCTGGGCGCGGCGTCGTCGTGGGGCTGAGGGGTGTCACCTCCTCGGTGACGGTCAGGCCGGCTGTCGTGGTCAGGTCGACCCAGCGCGCGTCGCGCAGCGCGGCGACGAGGGCGGTGCTCTGGGCGAGGTCGGGCTCCCAGTCTCGCCCGGCGACGATCAGCACCTGGTCGGCGCCGTTCTTGCCCCGGGCGGCGACGGCGAGCAGCGCGAGCGCGTGCTGGCGAGCCTCGGCGGCGCTCTGCTCGGTGGTGCCCGTGAACAGCGCGGACAGCACCTCGTCGGGGTGCAGCACGGTGAGGTCTGGGGCGTGCACCCCGGTGTCTTCCTGTGCCGGGGTGTCTCTGGGAGCCGGGGTCTGCCTGGGTGCCTGGGTGGCCCCGGGATGCGTGGCTCTCGTCGGGTCGACGAGCCGGGTCGCCCCGGCCTCGGAGATCAGGTGGGCGGTCTGGGCGCTGACGGGCTCGGTCGACCAGACCAGGTCGGAGGGCAGCCCTGGCCGGGCGGCGGCCGACAGCGCGAGAGCGGCGGAGAGCAGGTGCGCCGCCCCGGCATGGGTCAGCACCTGGAGGTCAGGGTCGGACCACGGCAGCGCGACGGCCTCGCGCCCGTCGTCGAGCAGGGTGGTCAGCGAGCCCACCCAGGGTGGCAGGCTCTGGGCGGGGTCGGCCTGGCCCAGCAGGGCGGGGTCGACGGCGAGCCCGATCTCGGGGGCTGCCGCGGCGACGTCGAGCAGGCGCAGCAGGCGGTCGTCAGCGGCGGGGACGGTCTCGTCGCCCAGGGTGGTCGGTGCGCCGGCCGGGCCGACCACCGCGGCCAGGAGGGCGACCTGAGCGGCCGGGATGTCCTCGGTGGACTCCCACAGCAGGAAGGTGCGGGCCTCGGCGCGAGCACCGGCACCCGCGTCGAGCTCGACCCGCAGGCCTCGAGGGCCCCAGACGTTGGAGAGCCTGCTCTTCCCGGTCTCGTCCGTCATGCGACCGGTCAGCATCAGCTCGACGCTCTCCCCGGGTGGCACGGGCTCGTCCAGCGGGACGCTGGTCAGCTCGATCTGGGGGGTCGCCCAGGTGGCGGTGCCGCGCAACCAACGGTCGACGTCGGTGCGCGTGGTGAAGCGGGTGGGTTGCAGCCAGAGCGTGACGGTGCCCCGCTGGACGGTTCTCACCGACCTGTTGGTGATCGTGACCGTCATGGTGAGCTCGTCGTCCCCGACGATGGACATCACCTGCGGGGTGATGGACGTGACCTCCACGACGATCGGTGACGACGGTGTCGGTGCGGGCGTCGGTGACGGGCTCGCCGGCGGGACAGGTGAGGGGGTGGGTGTGGGGGTCTCGTCCACGGCCGCGGCCGTGGTGCCCATCAGCCCGCCCGTGGCGACGAGCGCCGCGCCCAGGAGCCCGAGCACCGCGTGTCGCCAGCGGGCCGGGCGACCGCCGGGCACCGGTCCGTTCACGTCGAGGTGTTCCAGATGCTCGAGGTGCTGCAAAAGCTCAGCGCATCAGCCGCGAGCCGCCGCTCGTTCGGGTAGGAGAGCCGTGTCCCCAGCTCGTCGAGCCGGACCCACTCGACCGCCTCGGCCTCCTGGTCGGGGTCGTGCTCGTTGGTCAGGTGCCCGCCGACGGCGGCGAGCAGGAAGTGGTGCACCACCTTGTGCACCCGTCGGTCGTCACCGCCGAACCAGTAGTCGATGACGCCGAGGCGGTGGATCACCTCGCCGGTGATGCCGGTCTCCTCGGAGATCTCCCTCACGGCCGCTTGCTCGGGGGTCTCCTCGCCCTCCAGGTGCCCCTTGGGCAGGCACCACTCCAGCCGTCCGCCCCGGTTGCGCCGGGCGATGATGGCGGCGTGCGCCGCGTCGTCGCGCACGGCGACCACCAGCCCGCCGGCCGAGACCTCGTCGACACGCATCGCCTGCGCCGGGGTGGGTATCCGGTCAGGGGTGACGTGCAGGGGGAGCCCACCGGGCGGGGAGGGCACTCGGACCGGCTCGTCGGGGCCGGTTGCGCTGGACATGGCGCCCACTGTATCGATCACGACCTACGACGTACCTGGGCAGGGCGCGAGTCTGGCAGTCTGGTGCGTGATGCCTGCTGACCAGACCCGCCCCGACAAGACCCGTCTCGACCCCAGCGCCCTGCGGCGCGACGCCGCACAGGTGCTCGTGTCCCTGCCCTCTGAGGCCCTCGCGCTCGGTGAGATCTTCGCCGCGGCGGGGCACGAGCTCGCCCTCGTCGGCGGGCCGGTGCGTGACGCCTTCCTGGGGCGGAGCAGCACCGACCTGGACTTCGCGACCTCAGCGCACCCCGAGCAGACCGAGGCGCTGCTCGCCGGGTGGGGGGACGCCTGCTGGGACATCGGCCGCCGTTTCGGCACCATCGGCGCGCGCCGGTTCGCCAAGGGCCCGGGTAGGGGAGCGTCGGGCGGAGGTTCGGGCGACGACGTGGTGGTCGAGGTCACCACCTACCGGTCGGACGTCTACGACCCCGAGTCCCGCAAGCCGGTGGTCGCCTTCGGGGACACGCTCGAGGGTGACCTGTCCCGGCGTGACTTCACCGTCAACGCGATGGCGGTGCGGGTGCCGTCGCTGGAGCTCGTGGACCCGTTCGACGGCCTGGCCGACCTGGCGGCCGGGGTGCTGCGCACGCCGATCGCCCCGGAACGGTCGTTCGACGACGACCCCCTGCGGATGATGCGCGGGGCGCGGTTCACCGCCCAGCTGGGCATGAGGCTGGACCCGGCAGCGCGCGCCGCGACCACGGCCATGGCCGAGCGCATCGGCATCGTCTCTGCCGAGCGGGTGCGCGACGAGCTGGTCAGGCTCGTGCTCAGCCCCCAGCCTCGGGCTGGGTTCGAGGTGCTGGTCGGCACGGGCCTGGCCGAGCACGTGCTGCCCGAGCTGCCCGCGCTGCGCCTGGAGATCGACGAGCACCACCACCACAAGGACGTCTACGAGCACTCCCTGACGGTGCTGGATCAGGCCATCGCACTAGAGACTGGCGCGGACGGCCCTGTGCCCGGCCCGGATCTGGTGCTGCGCCTGGCGGCGATCATGCACGACATCGGCAAGCCCAAGACCAGGCGTCTGGAGCCTGGCGGCGGGGTCAGCTTCCACCACCACGAGATCGTCGGGGCCAAGCTCACCCGCAAGCGGCTCACCGCGCTGCACCTGGACAAGCAGACGGTTCAGGACGTGTCTCGCCTGGTCGAGCTGCACCTGCGGTTCCACGGCTACGGCGAAGGAGCGTGGACCGACTCGGCGGTGCGCCGCTACGTGACCGACGCCGGGCCGCTGCTGGAGCGCCTGCACCGCCTGACCCGTGCGGACTGCACCACGAGGAACCGCCGCAAGGCGATGCGCCTGTGGGCCTCCTACGACGACCTAGAACGCCGCGTCGAGGCGCTGCGTGCCCAGGAAGAGCTCGAGGCGATCCGCCCCGACCTGGACGGCAAGCAGATCATGGAAGCCCTCGGCGTCCCGGCGGGCCCGGTGGTCGGCGAGGCCTACCGCTTCCTGCTGGACCTGCGCATGGAACGCGGCCCGATGGACCCCGACGCGGCCCGCCAAGCCCTCGCTGCCTGGTGGGCGGCCCGTCCCAGCTGACAGCGTCTTGCCCCAGGCCTGCGGGAGGCCCTGGTGCGTCTCACGTCTGACCAGGGCTCGCGGACGCACTGACGTCGAGCTCGATATTCGATGTCCCAACCTTTGAGCATCGGATGTACAAATATTAGAACATCGGATGTACACTCCTCGGCGTGAGTGGCATGATTCACCGGCCTGTCGGCGATGCGCTCTTGGCGCGTCAGGACGCCCCTGTGCTGATCCTCGAGGGCCCTCGCGCGGTGGGCAAGACGACGCTCGCCCGCATCCAGCTCGAGCCGGCTGGCTACTCCTACGCGACGCTGGCCGACCGGGCCACGCTCCGTTTCGCGGCGAGCGATCCTGAGGGGTGGCTGCGCCGTCTTCCTCGTCCCGCGATCATCGACGAGGCCCAGCTGTTGCCTGAGCTGCCTCTGGTCGTCAAGGAGCACGTCGACACGCTCGGCCTGGGCAACCACTATGTCCTGACCGGTTCGGCGTCGATCGGTCGTTCTGGTCTCGGCGGTGCGGACCCGCTGGCACGACGGGCGAGCCGTCTGACGATGCTCCCGCTGACCTCCTGGGAGATCGCGGGCCTGTCGGGTTCAGTCGTAGACCTTCTGCTCGATGCCGAGATCCGACCGTGCGTGCTGCCTGAGACCGACGACGACGCGCTGCTGGCCGATCTCGCCTATGGCGGTTTTCCCGCTTACACCCTGCAGCGGGAACGGCTCAGCCGTTCCCGCCTGCGGGAGCGCGTCGCCTCGGACGTCCTCGCGGTGCTGTCCAGCAGCGCGCTCCCTGACATGGCCATCAACCCCGTGATCGGTCTGGACGCCCTGGATGCGCTCGCTCGCACCCCTGGGGCCACGTTCAACGCCAGCCGCCTGGCTCAGCTGCTCGACTTCGACAGGCGCACCGTCGACCGGTACCTGGGCGTCTTCGGGAGGCTCTTCCTCCTGCACTGGCTGCCCAACCGAGCCACCGTACCGTCCAGGCAGAGCCATGCTCGTGCCAAGGTCCACCCGGTGGACACGAGCCTGACGGTCGAGTCCTTGGAACGTGCGGGTGCCGACGTCCTGAGGACCCGCGAGCTGTTCGGGCAGGTCTTGGAGAGCCACGTCACCAACCAGGTCTTGGCCGCGCAGGTCTGGGCCGAGCGCACCACGACGGCCTACCACTGGCGTCAGGCAGGCTCACCGGTCCACGAGGTCGACATCGTCCTGGAGGCCTTCGGCGGTCGCCGGATCGGCATCGAGGTCAAGGCCGCCTCCCGGGTCGACCCGTCCGACCTGCGAGGCCTGCGCGCCCTGCGCGAGCACCTAGGCCTCGACCGTGGCTTCGTCGTCTACACCGGCACCGAGGTCCGCGAGCTGGACGACTCCTTGTGGTCCCTGCCCGTCACCGCGTTCCGCACCACCACCTGGGCTGGACCGCGGGTCAGTCGCGGTCCAGCTCGACAGTGATGCCCTCATCGCGGCGAAGAGCGGCGTCAGCGGCCAGCAGGCGTTCAGCGTTGGCAGAACTGCGCAGCAGGTAGACAGTCTCCCTCAGGGAGTCGCCCTCCTCCCCGTTCATGCCTGCGGACCTTCTGGATCGGTAGGTCCAGCGTGGTCGGGAGGTGGTCGGCCTTCGGTGTCGCTGGCGGAGATCAAGGTCTCGGCGTCCATCATGAGCTGCCACTGGCTGCGTGTGGCGAGCTCTTCTGCCATGGCGAGGATCGCCCAGGTCGGGTCTGTCGAGCCTGGGTCGCCTGGTCTGCGCGGGCCGCTCTTGGCCGCGTGCTCCTCGGCCGTCGCCCGGAGCTCGGCGGTCACCCTCTTGAGGTTGGCCAGTGCGTCGTATGCCCGGTCGACGTTCGACCAGGCCTCGGGGTTCTCCGTCACTCTTCGCTCTCCCACGCACAGGTGGGCGAGCCGTCCGGGACGGTTGTGATGGGTGCTGCTGATCCCGCCATGAGGGTGGGGTCGTTCATCGGGGTGGTCCTTCTGGGGTGGTGGACTCGGTGTCGTCATGGGACAACAGGTCGGTCCCGGTGATCAGCGTGTCAGCCAGCTCGGCCAGCATCTGTCTGATGGTTGCCGTCGTCTCGGTGATGCGGTCCGCGGTAGCGATCTTCGCTCGCTTGGTCGCGAGGTCGAACGGCTGCCATGGTCCTTCCTCCACGACCATCTCCTCGGCCGACTTACGCAGCCCTGCTGTGAGCACCTGGGCCTGTTCTAGCTGGATGATCGCTTCGTCGATAAGCGCCCAGACGTTCTGTCGTTCTCGGGTCATGGTTCGCCTTCGCAGTCAGGTGCCGCTGGTGCGGGTAGACCTGTTGTTCCCGCCTTCAGCGGCCCAGGGTCGGCCTTGCCAGGCGTCGGGGTCGTGCTCGATGACCTGTCCTCTCTCGTTGCGCCGCAGCGGCGGGGCCTGGCGCGGTGGGTCGCCGGGGAGGGGGCGCAGGCCTGGATGGGAGATTCCTGCTTTGCGCATCGCGGTGTCGACGGTCGAGCCGGGGACGAACTTCTGCTGACCGCCGAAGGCATCGGAGGGGCGGAACGGACCAGGAGGACGCTGGCCCCACGGGGGACGACCGTCGGGCTGTGCGGACGGTGAGGACGCAGGGCCACGAGGAGCACGTCGGTTGCCTGGTGACCCACCTGCACCGGCTGGTTGTGCGGCGCCGCCGACCATGCCAGTCATGCCCGGGCTGGCCGCACCCGCACGACTACCAGCAGCACCGGTGCCAGCACTAGCGCCCATACCGGCGCTACCGGTCAGAGATCCGCCTACACCTCGCCCACCGGTGGCGGGATTGATCAGGTCACGGCCCAGACCGCCGGCGGTCAGCAGACGACCGGAGGACAAGATGCCCGACGCCGCACTAGCGGGTCGGGGAGGCAGCACACCTGCACCGCTGCTCCCCGCCCCGGCGCTGACCCCTGCACCCAGACCCGTGCCCGACCCAGCACCGACCCCGCTGCCGTGAGCGGCTCCGGGCAACGTCCCGGCACCGGCGGCGCTGTCGGCCGATCCTGTCGTGGCGTGAGACAGGGTGTACCCCGCAGGGTGGACACCTGCCGGGGTCGGGTCCTGACCCGGGGCGTACACACCACCGCCGGGAAGACCGGGGATGTACCCGGGTGCGTAGACCGCGCCGGGGGCCCCGGGGACGCGTCGGGACAGGCCTGCCCACCGGGCGTCGTCCTCCTCACCTGCCACCGGAGGATCAGGAAAGGCTCCTCTACGGGCACTGTGAGGAAGCTCCTCAGCGACGGTGAGCATGCGGTAGTAGGAGCGGTTGAGGTGGTCGCAGACTGCCAGGTACTGCTGGCGTGCTGCTTCTTGCTGGGCGGCCTCGTCAGCCTCGGCCTGCATGCGGGCCAGGTGGTCGGTGGTGAAGTCCAGCTTGTCCCACCCCCACTGCAACAACGTCTGGGTCACCGGCGGGGCTGTGACCTGCTGCACCTGGGCATAGGCCTCCAACGCCAGCTCGCGGCCCTCGTTGGCGTGCTCCACGGCCGCGATGACCTTGCGCACCCACTCACCCTCGACCTGGGTCTCGGCCGCGTATCCCAGCAACCCGTCCCGGTACGCCTCACCGGTCTTGCCACCGAACGGTGACCCCTGAGCCATCCAGGTCAGGCTCTCGACCATCGAATCCGTCCACGACTCCAACCGGTCAGCACCCTCGATCTGCCAGAACTGACCCTCGTAGATCAACCACAACTCGAGTTTCCAGTCTTTGCCCACGCTCACCGCGTCCTCCTGGTCTCGTCCGGAACACTCATCAGACCCGCACCCGTCAGGCCTGGCCCTTCGTCTCTCACCTACGGCCTCCTCGTCTGAGGATCACGATGATCGTCAGGACCGCTCCGGTGACCAGCGCCGCTGCCACGACGACCCACACCCACCCGGGCATCCCGCCTGAGGAGTCCGGGAGCGAGGCAGAGCTGTCGGGAGATGGGGACACGGTGGCTGGTGGTGCGGTGTCGAACGGGTCTGGGGAGAACGCGGCCGCGATGTCCGCAGCCGACAGGTCCTCCTTGAAGCGGGCGTCAGCCACGATCAGAGGGTTCACGTCCGGGTATCGCGTCGGGTCGTCGGCGACCATGCCCAGCAAGTTCACGGTCCCGTGCCCCACCCTTGCCGGGTCACCAGGGGTCGCCTGGGCGACCAGGACCTGCAGCAGCTGGTGAGGGGTCGCGTCCGGGTGAGCCGACCACACCACTGCCAATGCACCTGCCACGATCGGCGCCGCGAACGACGTGCCGCTGGCGATCTCGGTACGAGTCCAGTCGTAGGACTTCCACTCGCCTTGCAGCAGAACGTCCACACCAGGAGCCGCCACGCTCACCTTGCGCACCGGGTACGGACCTCGCGAGGTGCCCTCACCGATCACCCGCCCGTCGGCCCCCACCGCCTGGACGCCGAGCGTGCCGTTGAGCTCACCCACAGCACCACCGTCGCCCGGCTCCTCGGACAGCGCCGAGACGATGATCACACCCTGGTTCAGCGCCCACGCCACCGTCTGACGCGTCCACCGGTCCAGACCACCACCGCTCTGGATGCTGATGATCTTCGCCCCGTCGTTCACTGCTTGGACGATCGCTGTGCCAAGACCTCCGCGCATGGCGGTGTTGCGGAGGTCTCCGGCCGGGTTGCCGATCGCGTAGAACCGGACGGTCGCGTCCGGTGCGACCCCACGGACCGACGGTGCGCCGTCGAAGCCCTGGCCTGTGCCGACGATCATCGCCACGACGTTGCTGCCGTGCGAGGTCGAGAACGTCAGAGCCTCACCCGTGGCAGGCAGGTGCTCCCCGGTGGCAGGGTCTTTGCACAGCGACCTGCCGCCGTTCATGATCTGCACGTCAGCGCCGCGCAGCATCGGCAGGTCCGGGGTCAGGCTCGCGTCGATCACCGCCACCGTCACCCCCTGGCCTCGGTAGCCCTGCGCGTGGACCTGTGCGGTCCCCAGCGTCTGGTGGTACCACTGCCCATCGCTGTCCACCGCGACCGCAGGGCTGACGATGCCTGCTGCTGGCACCAAGGCGAGCAGGCCAGCGACCGCCCACCGCCACCTACCGCCTCCGCGACGTCCCGCCCGGCTCACTTGTCCTCTGCGTCTGTGCACACGTCGGTGTCGGTGCTCGCAGCAACGCTGGAGTGTCGGGTCACCACCATCGCGGCCTGCTCTACCTGCAGCTGCGAGGCACTGTCGGAGCTCGCGTGCTCGGCCCGCATCAAGATGCGAGCACCCTCCCGCAGCTGTTCGTCGCGAGCCGCCAGCTTCTCCTTCGCGTTCTGAGCGTAGAACCCCAGCACCTCCTTCAGCGCTTCGACCGCACCCTCACAACGCATCACCGTAGGCGCACCCGAACCCGTCCGACCCAGCATGGCCAGGTCGCACTCAGCAGGCAGGCTGTCGTTCTGAGCCTGCGTCTCACGGGCGTGCTGCGCCAGGCGTTCTCTCGCGACAGAGACCATGTCAGACATCGCGTCAGACAAAGACACAGCCGACACCTCACTTCTCAGCAATCGGTCAAATCACCCACACCCTACCTTGCTGCCACGAACGAGGCAGTCACCCTGTGGACTGAGATCGTGTCCCCAGAAATGGGGACACGATCACGCTGCCGGCGATCAGGGTTGGTCGACGCTCAGGTCTGCTGAAGGGCCGGGCCAGCGGGCGACGAGGAGGCAGACGTCGTCCTCGGGGTGCTCGTCGACCAGGGCTCTCACCAGGTGGTCGCGCACCTGCTCGGCGGTGCCGGCGGGGGCCTCGCGCAGGGCCTGGGCCAGGGCGGCCATGCCGTCGCCGAGGGTGCGGTCACGGCGTTCGACCAGGCCGTCCGTGTACAGCACCACCAAGGAGCCGACCGGCAGGTCGAGCTCGTCCTGATGGACCGCCGTGGGGTCGAGGAGGCCGACGGGCAGGGTGTGGGCCAGGGGCAGGCGGTTCACCGTGCCGTCGGGCAGGCGCACGAACGGGGGTGAGTGGCCGGCGTTGACGTACTCGACGTGGATGCCGGCCTCGCTCGTGCGGCAGCGCAGGCTCACGATGCTGGCCACGTCGTCCCACCCGAGGCCTGTCATCAACGAGGCGAGGGCGTCGAGCACCTGGGCCGGTGACTCCCCGCCCCACTGGCGGGCTCGCAGCAGGCTGGAGATCTGCCCCATGGCCGCGGCGGCGGGCATGTCGTGACCGGCGACGTCTCCGACAGTCAGAACCGCCTCCCCGTCACCGAGGGGCAGCACGTCGTACCAGTCACCGCCGACCTCGGCCTGCTGGGCCGAGGGCAGGTACGTGGCGGAGACGTCGATGCCGGGCACGTCCAGGGCGCGCGGCAGCAGCCGGTGCTGCAGGGTCAGCGCCGAGCAGCGCTCGGACAGGTACAGGCGGGCGTTGTCCAGCGCCAGGCCCACGCGGCGGCCGAGGTAGATCGCGGTGACCACGGTGTGCACGGGGAACCCGTCGAGGTTCTCGCTGACCAGGGCCAGCAGGCCCAGCGTCCGGTCACGGGCGAACAGCGGGACCAGCAGCCAGCTGCCCAGGCCGAGCGAGGTGAGCAGGTCCGCGTGGTCGGGGCTGGTGTTCTCGGCCACGTACGCGGTGTCGATCACCTTCGGCATGAGCACGTCGTCGGGGGTCGCGCGCAGGGCCTCGCGGATCTCCTCGGACATCTCCACCCAGGTGTGGTCAGCGTCTTCGAGCCTGCGGGCGATGTCGGCCTTCTCGGGGTCGGCCGTCGTCACCCGGAGGTGCTCGAAGGCGCCCCGCTGGTCGAACAGGGCGACGAAGCCCCAGTCCGCCAGCGGCGGGATCGCGATGTCCGCCATGGCGTCGGCGGCCTCGTGGTACTCCAGGTGCTCGGCTAGCGCGTCGGTCACCTGGGTCAACAGCTTCAGACGGCCAGAGGTGCTCTGCTCGAGCTCGAGCTCGGCCGCCCGTGCCTGCTCCGTCATCACCTGGACGGTCGCGTCGGTGTGGATGCCCATGTGATGGGTGATGCGCCCCTCGGCGTCCCGGACCGGGGTGATGACCATCCGGTTCCAGAACGGGGTGCTGTCGCGGCGGTAGTTGAGCAGCGTCTCCGCCGCGGTGCGTCCGGCGCGCAGGTCAGCGGCGAGCCGGGCCAGGGCCTTCTGGTCGGTGTTCGGGCCCTGCAAGACGCGGCAGGAGCGCCCCAGCACCTCCTCGGCGGTGTAGCCCGTGAGCTCGAAGAAACCCTCGTTGGCCCAGACGATCGGCTCGTCGTCCGTCGCGGCGGTGATGACGATGGACAACGGGGTCGCGGTCACCGCGCGCGCGGCCAGCTCCAGACCGGTCTGCTCGTCGAGGAGGCGTGCCGTCGCCTCTCTCGCCAGATCGCTCATGGGGTTCTACCTCTGGTTCGCGTGCCTCTAGCGCCCAGCCTCGCACGGCACGTCAAGCGGAGAGCGAGGGACACGGGTGTACACAGCAGCCAGGGCCAGATAGACGACGGCGAGCGCGACGAACGCCAGACGGGTCCACCCTGTGTCGGGCAGCAGCGTGGCCGCCAGCGCGGCGGCCGCGACGAACAGGGCGTTGAAGGCGACGTCGTACAGCGCGAAGGCCCGCCCCCTGAACGCGTCCTTGGTGTCGCGCTGCACGATGGTGTCGACCGCGATCTTGGTGCCCTGCACCGACACGCCGAGCAAGATCGCCGCCGCGACGATCACACCCTGCGTCGGCGTGGTGGCCAGCACCGCCTGGCTGACCCCGCCGATGCCCAGGCAGACCACGATCCACCGGGTGGGGTCGACGTGCACCACGGGCGTGACGAGCACCGCCAGCCCGTTGCCGAGGAACGACACGGCGGTGAGCAGCGCGAACATGCGCAGCCCGGCGTCAGCGTCCGCCGGGTCGGTCAGCAGGTTGCGGCTGATGAGGATCAGCGCCAAGAAGTTCACGCCGTACATGAACCGCTGGATACCCATGGCCCCGATCGCCGCACCGGGTGTGCGGCGCGCGACCAGGTGACGGGCGCCCGCGGCCAGGTCGGTGACGGTGGCCCTCAGGTCGGAGCCCAGCGCTCCCCAGCCGGAGGCCCGGCGCTCGGCACGGTCGGGGCCGAGCTGGTCGGCACCCAGGCGCAGCGCGAGCGTCGCCGCGATGCCGAACACCACCGCTGCGAAGACGAGCGTGAGCCCGTCGCGCGTCACCCCGGCCGGGAGCATGCGACCGACGAGGAACCCGACGCCTGCCCCGACGACCGCGGCGACCCCGCCCAAGGTCGGGGTGAGCGAGTTCGCGACCAGCAGCCGCTCGGGCGGGACCACCCTCGGCTGCCCCGCCGACAGCGCGGAGAGCAGGAAGCGGTTGACCCCGAGGATCACCAGCGCCAGCACGTACACGCCCACGCTGACGCCCTGGGTGACGATGACGGCAGCGAGGATCAAGGTGAGCACCAGACGCACCAGGTTCGCGATCAGCAGCACCTGGCGCCGCCGCCAGCGATCCAGCAGCGGCCCGGCGAACGGCCCGACCACGGTGAACGGCAGCAGCAGCACCGCGAACCCCGCGGCGACCCCCTGCGCGGTCGCCATGCGCTCGGGCGAGAAGAAGAACAGCGTGGCCAGGCCGATCTGGAAGATCCCGTCGCCGGCCTGAGACACCACCCGCACGGTGAACAGGCGGCGGAAGCCGGGAAGGCGCAGCAGCACCCGGAGGTCGTCTAACACCTTCACCGTCCCAGGCTACGCGTCGTCTGGTGTGGTGGTGCGCGCTGGGCTCTGGACCCGCGCACCGTCGGGGTCGCGGCGGGCCGTGCGGGGAGATCATGAGGAGATGTTGCGGGAGCTTCCCCGCTCCTCTCGTGGCTTGGCTCGCCCGGACCTAGGGTGTGGCGTGGTCCGGTTCCCGCGGTCCGATGGAGTGACATCGCTGCGGGAGCGCCCTGGTCAGCCGATGGATAGGGTCGGCCCGCCCGTGAGCCGACTCGTCCCATGACTTGTGAGGTACCTGCCATCATCCCCGTCGTCCTCGTGCACGGAACCCGCACCTCTTCAGCGATCTGGTCGACGCAGGCCGACGCCCTGCGCAACGCGGGCCACGTGGTCCATGCGATCGACCTTCCTGGTCACGGCACACGTTCTGACGAGAGGTTCACGTTCCACGGGGCGCTCGCCGCGATCGAGGACGCGGTCGCCGCGCAGCCGGTCCCGCCGCTGCTCGTCGGCATGTCGCTCGGTGGGTACACGTCGTTGGCGTTTGCGGCTCGCAACCCCGGGGTGCTGTCCGGTGTGGTGCTCTCGGCCTGCTCCACCGAGATCGCCGGGAAGCCGCTGAACCTGTACCGCAAGGTCAGCTCGAAGGTCGCCGGCTGGTGGCGTCCGGACGGCACCTGGCACGTGGTCACGGACATGCTCGCGGCCATGTCTGGCTACTCCGCGCTGGCCGACCTCCGCAGGCTCTTGCTGCCGGTCTGGCTCGTCAACGGGCGCATGGACCCGCTCCGTCTGGAAGAGCGCCGCATGACGGCCGCCCTCCCCTCTGCCCGCCTGCACGTGCTGCCCGGCGCCGGGCACGACGTGAACCTCCACGCCCCGACCGCCTACACCGCGATCCTGTTCGACGCCCTCGCCGAGCTCGCGGCCCGTCGCCCTCGCCTCGCCGCGACGCGCTGACCCGCGAGGTCTTCGCCCGGGGCAGGTGTGCGGCGAGACGACGAGGAAGGCTGAGAGAGAGCAGGTCGAGACCCCCGAGCGTCGTCTCGTGGTGTGCGATGTCCCCAGAAGTGGGGACACCAATAACCCGGACGAGGAGGGGGCTCGCCTCCTAGGGTGAGTGGAGCTCAACCGCTACCCCTGGAGGCCATGACGTGGACGTCGACTTCGAGAACCTGGCGCTCGCCGAGCAGGTGCTGGCCCGCCAGAAGGGTCACGCCGAGGCGATCCAGGCGCACCTGAAGACCTACGCGACGTTGGACAACCAAGACCTCGGCCTGATCCTGCAGCTCTTCAGGCCCATCAACGACGCGATCCTCTGGGCGGGCGACAACGTGGTGAGCCTGTCGTCGCAGGTCTTCGAGGCCGGTGCCCGGAAGATGGGCGAGACGCGGCAGACCTACGAGGAGGCCGAACGCGCCGCGTACGAGGCCTCGGCGAGCGTGGCCAAGAAGATGGGCATGACCGTGCCGCCGTACGCGCCCCCGTCGAAGCCGACGCTCGGTGCACCGAAAGAGGACGCCGGGACGTTCTACTGCTACGACAACGAGAACATCTTCAGCCGGGCGTTCAAGGATGGTGCCAGCGCCAGAGAGTGGGTGGAGGGGACAGCAGATCGGATCGCGGGTCGGGTCGAGGACGGACTGTCCGGGACGCGCACCGTCATCGAGACGCACGATGTCCGCTCCTACCTGCCGACGCCCAACGCCTCGGAGCCAGAGATCAAGAACGTCCGTTGGGAAGCGGGGGTCATCCTCGGAGGGGTGGACTGGCTCTTCGAGCAGCTCTTCGGCTACTCGTTGCTCGCGGAGGTCACCAAACCGTTCGCCGGGAACTGGACGCGGATCGGCGAGGCGTCGATCTCGTGGAAGCACAGCGGTGACGCGATCACCGCTGTCGGGGAGAACGTCGCTGGCCTGTGCCCACCGATGGCGAGCTGGACAGGGAAGGGCTCTGAGGCGTTCCTCGTCGTTGCGGCGCTGGCGTCGAAGGCTCACATAGCGCTCCAAGGCCCGGCCGAGGCGGTGAGCACCATGATCAGCAAGCTGGCCGAGGTGTCGAAGATGATCGCAAAGCTGATCCTCAAGCAGCTGAAGATCATCCAGCGCGAGCTTCTGATCTTGGCAGCGCAGGCTGCGGTTCCCGTCGCCGGATGGGTGGTCGCGGCGGCAGACACCGTCAGGAAGGTCCAGGTGATCGTCGACGTGGTCCGAGCGATCTACAAGCTTCTCGAGACGATCTACGACTTTGTCGCCGGGACGATCCAGGCCAAGACCCAGGTGGTCGACGCGGCGTTCCACATGGTCGACCTCTATGAGGCTCTGGTCCGCGCTGCTGCGGCGAGGGTCTTCGCATGAGCGCCGACGAGGCTCTGCCGACCGACCTCCCTTCGATGTTCGAGGAGATCGATCGTCGGATA
This sequence comes from Micrococcales bacterium, assembly GCA_009785115.1. Lineage (GTDB taxonomy): Bacteria > Actinomycetota > Actinomycetes > Actinomycetales > Cellulomonadaceae > Cellulomonas. The sequence goes on along the minus strand of WQWY01000018.1, from coordinate 35,541 downwards.
GAGGCCCTGGAGGCAGAGATCGACCAGAAGGCCCAGGCTCAGGAGGCAGCCTCGGTCAAGGGCGAGGAGGAGCGTGCGCGAGCCGCTCGCGCGGGTGAGCTCGGTCCCGAGTGGCGTACCGTGCAGCGGCGCATCGACGGGGGCCAGACAACGCTCGGTGACGTGTTCTCGGGTGCTGACGAGTCTGCGGCGGCCCGGGCGTTGCGCGAGCTGTCGCGTCGGAACCTCGCCTCGCTCCGGGAGGTCTGGCTGAAGCAGGACGAGGACGCCGAGAAGAAGGGGTCGGATGCCGATCCGAGCCCGGCGGCCAAGGTCAGCGGTGCCGCCGCGGAGTCGCATCGCCACTTCGAGGAGGCGATGCAGCGTGTCCGCGACATGCTGAAAGACTCGTAGCCCCTAGATCTCTTGAGCTCGAAAGGTTCTCTCATGGCTGGTTTTTCCGTCAATCCCGACCACGTGCTGTCCACCGTGACCGACCTTCGTGCTGCGCACAAAGGCATCGTCGATGCGCTGTCGACCTTGGACGACGCTGCTGGTGTCCTGGCGTGCAGCTGGGATGGCGATGCTCGGACGGCGTTCTCGGTCAGCCACCAGGGGTGGGCCGCCGACATGGCCGCGATGGCCGACATCCTGGCTGCTGCCGCGACAGCGGCCGAGAACGCCGCTCAGGCATATGAGGACGCCGACTCCAGGGTCGGTCGGACCTGGAGCATCTGACAGCATGGGGGCTGAGAGGAAGGAACCGGAAGAGGCGTACTACGCCTCGCTGTTCCGTTTTTTACGCGGTCGACGCCTTGTCGTCCGGGACGACCCTGCCCGCGCGGTGCAGGTGGGTGTGCGCTGCCTGATGGCGCAAGGTTTCCGGATGCGGCTGGAGAACATGAACGACACGCTGGTTCGCGAGGGGTCTCCGTGGACCGCTCAGGCCATGGAGATCGGCGAGTCGACCACCTTTCGAAGAGGGTGCCTGTATTCGATCATCGGTGACTCGGCGATCATGCTGCTCCCCTTCGTCAAGCGCCCGATCCCGCTGACTCTTGCCATCGTCACCGCTCGCTGGTTGCCCGACGGGACCAGCGAGCTGGTCATCCACCCCTACCGCCCTCCGGTCTTCTCCAAGGGGCAGATCTGGGAGACCTCCGAGGTGTCTCACGACCTCGCAAGCCCTCGGGTCTCCAAGGCGATCCAGGGGGTGATCGACACCTACCAGCAGGACGGTCTGCTGGTCGAGGCGAGCAAGCCCAGGACGGTCGTCAAGGACACGACGTGCCCTGCCCACATCCACAAGGTGGAGGCTCTCACCGAGTGGCGACGGTGGTGACCCAGCTTTCCGTGCGGAGCGGAGCGGTCCGTCAGCGCACGCGTCAGTCGGTGGTGTCAGCGAGGTACTGGTCGCGCACCTGCTTGCGGAGCACCTTGCCGAGCATGGAGCGGGGCAGGTCGTTCAGGGCGACGATCTCGCGAGGCACCTTGTAGGCGGTCAGGCGTTCGCGGCACCACTCGCGCAGAGCGTCGACGTCCAGCGTGACGCCGGTGCGCAGCAGGACGACGGCGACCACCCGCTCCCCGCCCGACGAGGTCGGCGCTCCGACCACGGCGGCGTCCGTGACGTCGTGGTGGGCGCGCAGCACGTTCTCGACCTCGGAGGGCGAGACGTTGAACCCACCGGTGATGATGAGCTCCTTCACCCGGTCCACGATGGTGGTGAAACCGTCGGCGTCCACGGTGACCAGGTCGCCGGTGCGCAGCCAGCCGCTGGGCAGCAGCGCCTTGGCGGTCTCTTCCGGGTTGTTCCAGTACCCGCTGAACACCTGAGGGCCCTTGATGAGCAGCTCACCCCGCTCACCCTGGGCGACCTCGCGGGTGGGGTCGTCCTGGTCGACCACCCTCATCAGGGTGCTGGGGAACGGGACGCCGATGGTGCCGGTGCGCCGCGACGGGTGGAACGGGTTGCCCAGGCACACCGGGGAGGCCTCCGTCATCCCGTAGCCCTCGACCAGCAGCCCGCCGGAGACGCTCTCCCACAGCTCGACCACGGAGTCAGGCAGGCTCATCGCCCCGGAGATGCAGAACTTCGCCGACCGCAGGTCGATGCCGCGCTCCTTCGCTCGCGCGGCCGTCTTCTCGTAGATCGGCGGGACCGCGCAGTACACGGTCGGCGGGTGCTTCTTGGCCGCGTCGAGCACCAGGTCCACGTCGAACGCCGGGAACAGCACCAGCCGAGCCTGCTTGAGGATCCCGTAGGTCAAGAACAACGTCATCCCGAAGGCGTGGAACATCGGCAAGATCGCGTAGAACACCTCTTTGCGGTACTGCGCGCCATGCATCCAGGCCTCGCCCTGGCGGGCGTTGGCGAACAGGTTGAGGTGGCTCAGCATCGCGCCCTTCGGCGCGCCCGTCGTGCCAGAGGTGTACTGGATGACGGCCAGGTCGTTCACCGACGGCTTGGGGTGGGACGGGACCAGGCGCCCGGAGCCGAGCAGCTGGGACCAGGTCATGGTGTCGGGGGCGGGTGCGGTCAACCTGGAGCGCAGCGCCTTGGCCTTCGCCACCGGCAGGCTGAGCGCCAGGCGCTTGGCCAGCGGGAACGCCTTGACCATGTTCACCGAGACGATGTGCTCCAGCGAGACGTCGTCGGGCAGGGCACGCAGCTTGGGCACCGCGACGTCCCAGCAGATCGCGACCTGGGCGGCGTGGTCCTCGAACATGTGCCGCAGCTCACGCTCGGTGTAGAGGGGGTTGTGCTCCACGACGATCGCTCCGAGCCGCAGCACCGCGTAGAACGCCACGACGTGCTGCGGGGAGTTCGGCAGCACCAGCGCCACACGGTCCCCGGCCTGCACGCCGAGCAGGCGCAGCCCCTCGGCGGCACGCTCGATCTGCTCGCCCAGCTGGGCGTACGTCGTCTCGGCCCCGAAGAACTCCAGCGCGACCGCGCTGCCCGCCTCGCGCACGGAACGTTCGACCAACGAGACCAACGACTCTGTCGGGAGCTCGATCTGCTCCGGTACCCCTGGCTGATAGTGCGCGACCCACGGTGTGTCCATCCCCGGACCTTATGCGTCGGACGTGCCCCGCACCTAGGACCCGTCAGGGTGGTGTCGGGCGAGAGCAGTGTTCGCCGCACGGGCATCTTCGGCGGCGGGACCGGCACCCGCGAGGACTACCGGCGCCTCGAAGCGAGGATCGCGACCCTCGAAGCCCAGGTGGCACAGCTGCGGGCGAGCCTGGCCGCCAGCGACACCACCTCCGCGACCGGTGGGTGGGAGCACACGGCTCCCTCGGCGCCCGTCGACACGGCCCCGCCCACCACGTCGTCAGGCCTGCATGTCGACGAAGCGGGAGTAGTGGCCCTGGAAGGCGACGGTGATGGTGTCGGTGGGGCCGTTGCGGTGCTTGGCGACGATGAGGTCGGCCTCGCCGGCACGGGGGGACTCGCGCTCGTAGGCGTCCTCGCGGTGCAGCAAGATCACCATGTCGGCGTCCTGCTCGATGGAGTTGTGCACCGCGATCCCGTCAGCGACGAAGTTGTGCGCACCCAGGACGGTGGCGTCATACACAGGACGGTCACCGACAGGGGTGATCGACACGACGGTGTCCCAGGCGATGTCGTTCACCGCGTCCAGCTCGAGGTCTGCCGCGTCCAGCAGGTCCACGATCTCCGCCAGCGCGGAACGGACCCGGCCTCGCCCGTCGTCCAGAGCAGGAGCGTCCTGACGGGCCTCGAGCAGCGTGCGGGTCCTCTGGCTCAGGCTCGCCGGGTCGGACGCGCCCAGCCCCAGGCCGTCGAGCCCAGAGTCGTCGGTCTCCAGGTGGTCGGGTGCCAGGTGGTCGGGTCCTGAGCGGTCGAGACCGTCGACGCCGCCGAGGTCGGGGCTCCGGCGCATCTGAGCGGGAAGCACCCGGGGCACGCCGCCAGAGATCGGAGGACGGTCGCTCTGCTGCGGTATCCGGTCGAGCACCTCGCCCACCTCGCTCCACAGCTCACCGCCGGTGACGGCGGCCCGGGCCTGAGCGGTCGCGGCCTGACGGGCACGGACCACGTCCAGCAGGCGCTCGGCGGTCCGGGTCTGGACCCCGATCACCCCGATCTCTTGGAGGAACCGGCGCTGATCGTCCAGGCCGACGATCTCCAGCGTCGCCACCGGGACCACCCCACGGCTGGGCTCGGCGATGCGCGTGGTGATCCCGAAGCGCAGCAGCAGGGTCGCGACGTCCTCCAGCATCCGGCGTGACCCGGAGCGGTAGGTGATGAGCCCGCCCCTGCTGTACTCCTCGCTACGCTCGTCAACACCCTCAATCGGCTCGGAAGACCACGCGAGCGCGCTCTTCTCTCGCCTCAATCGGGTGTGACGGTGCACCGTCACCGACCCCGCCGCCGACCACAGGTGACGCAAGAACAGCGCGACCTGCGCCTTGGGCAGGCTCGACACCGCCTCGGGGACGAAACGCTCGACCGCGCTGGTGCGCAGCAGGCCCAGGTCGTCCAACCAGTCAGCGACCTGGTTGCGTGCGTGCTCGTCCGTCCGGCGGGGCTCCAGGCGCACGATCAAGGCTCGGGAGTCTGACGAGCGGTGCTCGACCGACCGCGTGTCGAGCACCTCGGCGGCCGCCTTGAGGGTCGACGCGCAGTCCGGGTCGGTGGTCAGGTAGCGCACCGGCTGGTCCAGGCCGAACGCCCCGGCGGCCAGCAGGTGCGCCAGCAGCCTCACCCGGCGGTCGCACCAGTGCGTGAGCAGCCCGGGGGCCGGGACGTGGCGCGGGACGCCGATCCGGCTCCCGGCGCTCAGCTCGCCCAGCGGGCACCATCCCTCGACGGTCAGGAACGGGTGGTTCGCCGTCGCCGTGACCTGACGGCCCGAGGCGGTGGTCAGCCGGAACGCGGGGCGCACACCGGTCGGGAACACATGGGTGAGGTGACGCCGCACATAGCCGAGCCGCTCGTCCAGCGCCCAGACCATGACGTCACGGGCACCCAGCGCGTACAGCTCGCCCAGGGTGGTGGTCGCGCCGGTGTCCGCACGCAGCACCCGGGTGTCAGCCACCAGGCAGCCCGACTCGCGCAGGTCCGACATCTGCGGTTTCTTGTCGGTGCGCTGCTCAGGACCACGGTTGAGCTGGCTGATCGCGATCAGCGGCACCTCGAGCTCCTTGGCCAGCAGCTTCAGGGCCCGGGAGAACTCCGAGACCTCCTGCTGACGCGACTCCACGCGCTTCCCGCTGGTCATCAGCTGGAGGTAGTCGATCACGACGAGCTTCAGGTCGTGCCGCTGCTTCAGACGCCGGCACTTGGCCCGGATCTCCATGAGCGACATGTTCGGCGAGTCGTCGATGAACAGCGGCGCCTCCGAGATGCGCCCCATCGTCGCGGCGACCTTCTGCCAGTCGTCGTCAGCCATCTGCCCGGTGCGCAGCCTCTGCAGGTGCACCCGCGACTCGGCGGCCAGCAGACGCATGGTGATCTCGCTGCGGCTCATCTCCAGCGAGAACACCACCGCGGTCTGACCGTTCTTGATCGCCGCCGAGCGGGCGATGTCGATGCCCAGGGTCGACTTGCCGATGGCCGGGCGGGCCGCCAGCACGATCATCTGGCCCGGGTGCAGCCCGTTGGTCAGGTGGTCCAGGTCGGCGAAGCCCGTGGGCACGCCGTGCATCCCGCCGCCCCGGCCGGACACCGCCTCGATCTCGTCGACCGTCTCGGTGATGATCTGCGACAGCGGCAGGTAGTCCTCGCTGGCGCGACGCTCGGTCACCGCGTAGACCTCGGCCTGCGCGGTGTTCACCAGGTCGTCCACGTCGCCGCCGTCGGTGCCGTAGCCGAGCTGGACGATGCGGGTTCCGGCCTCGACCAGACGCCGCAGCACCGCCCGCTCCCGGACGATGCGCGCGTAGTAGCCGGCGTTGGCGGCGGTCGGGACCGTCGCGATCAGGGTGTGCAGGTACGGGGCCCCGCCGACGCGGGCCAGCTCGCCGCGCTTGGTCAGCTCGTCAGCGACGGTCACCGCGTCAGCCGGCTCGCCCCGCCCGTACAGGTCGATGATCGCGTCGTAGACGACCTCGTGCGCGGGACGGTAGAAGTCGTGGCCGCGCAGCTGCTCGACGACGTCAGCGATCGCGTCCTTGCTGATCATCATGCCGCCGAGCACCGAGCGCTCCGCGTCGAGATCCTGCGGGGGGGTGCGGTCGCCGCGACGGTCCTCGCCGGCGACCAGCTCGTACTCCAGCTCTTCGATCGTCACCGGCCGTCCCGTCTCCTCTCGCGCACATCCGTCGAACATCTGTCTTACCAGGTACCGGTGACAGAGCGGCCCCTCGGTCGTGTACGACGAACCTAGGCCGACTGTCCAGATCGAGCCACCTCGAACCGTTCACACCGTCGTCCACAGGTGTGGACATCCTGGGGGTGTCTGTCCACAGATCGTGGACGACGATGTGGACACGGCGGGCGAAATCTGGATCACGTAGGCCATTTGACCTGGGAAGACGCCATGCACCGGCTGGGGACACCCACCTTCTGGACAGCCAGCGCCCACAGCCTGGCACGTCTGTCAGACGACGCTGGGCGGGTGGTGGTTCGCCCCAGTCTGGCCCAGATCGCGAGCTTCCGCACGGCGAGCGTGCCAGCGCTGGCAGGGCTGTGGCGCACAGGTCGGGGACGGCCTCAGGGAGCCTTCCTGGACGGGCGGAGCCTCGCGGAGAGCACAGAAGGGCCCCGGTGCACCACGCTGTGGTGCACCGGGGCCCTTCTCCAGACGTAGAGTCCAGACCGAGGGATCTGGGCAGCCCTAGGTCAGGCGGCGACGACGGCCACGGTGATCGTGGCGACGACCTCCGGGTGCAGCCTGACCGAGACCTTGTGCTCCCCGAGCGCCTTGATCGGGGAGGTGATCTCGATCTTGCGCTTGTCGATCTTGGGCCCACCGGCGGCGGAGGCCGCGTCAGCGATCTCCGTGGTGGTGATCGCACCGAACAGACGGCCGCCAGGCCCGGCCTTGGCGGTGACGGTCACCGGCTGGGCCTGGAGGGCGTCGCGGGCCGCGCGGGCGTCGTCCAGCGAGGCCATCTCACGGGCCTTGCGGGCCCGACGGATGCCGGTGATGTTCTTCTCCGCACCCTTGGTCCACGGCGTGGCCAGGCCACGGGGGAGCAGGTAGTTGCGGGCGTAGCCGTCCTTGACCTCGACGATGTCGCCGGGCTCGCCGAGACCGGTGACCTCATGGGTGAGGATGAGCTTGGACACGGGATCGCTCCTCTTTCTCAGCGTGCCGACGACGAGTACGGCAGCAGCGCCATCTCGCGGGCGTTCTTCACGGCGCGAGCGATCGCGCGCTGCTCCTGGACCGACACACCGGTGACCCGACGGGCGCGGATCTTGCCCCGGTCGGAGACGAACTTGCGCAGCAGCGCGGTGTCCTTGTAGTCGATGTTCTCGATCTTGGCCGACTTCAGCGGGTTGGCCTTCTTCTTGGGCTTGCGGACGACGGGCTTGGCCATCGTGGTGCTCCTCTACATCTCGGAGCCCCGGTGCGAGACCGGGGATGGTTAGGGGTCAGGAAAGGGTCAGAACGGGGGCTCGTCAGAGAAGCCCGCGCTGCTCGACGGGGTGGCCCACGGGTCGTCGGACGCGGACGAGGCCCCGCCGCCGCCACCGGAGGAGCCGCCGAAGCCGCCACCACCGCCCCGGGAGGTCCGGGTGACCTTGGCCGTGGCGTAGCGCAGCGACGGGCCGACCTCGTCGACCTGAAGCTCCACGACGGTGCGCTTCTCGCCCTCGCGGGTCTCGTAAGAGCGCTGCACCAGACGCCCGGTGACGATCACCCGGGTGCCCTTCGTCAGCGACTCCGCGACCGACTCGGCCGCCTCGCGCCAGATCGAGCAGCGCAGGAACAGCGTCTCGCCGTCCTTCCACTCGTTGTTCTGGCGGTCGAACGTGCGCGGCGTGGACGCCACGGTGAAGTTGGCCACCGCGGCCCCGGACGGCGTGAACCGCAGCTCGGGGTCGCCGGTGAGGTTGCCGACGACCGTGATGACGGTCTCACCAGCCATGGGAAGCTCCTGGTTGTGCTCGACGACTCGGGCTCTCGGATCACGCTGTCGTGACCCGCACCGACCGTAGGCGCAGCCACCGACATCAGGCGGCGGCGCGCATCACCTTCGTGCGCAGGACGGCCTCGTTGAGACCGAGCTGGCGGTCGAGCTCGGCCGCGGTGGCCGGCTCGGCGGAGAAGCTCACGACGGCGTAGATGCCCTCGGACTTCTTCTTGATGTCGTAGGCCAGGCGACGCCGGCCCCAGATGTCCACCGCGTCGACAGAACCGCCCTGGGTCTTCACCACAGACAGGTACTTGTCGAGCGCGGGGCCGACCGTGCGCTCCTCGATGTCGGGGTCGAGGATGATCATGATCTCGTACGGACGCAGGCTCATACCCACCTCCTCTGGTCTTCGCGGTCACGGTCGTTCCGTGACAGGAGGGTGCTGCATGCACTCGCCGCACGGAACGGACCGCACGGCGACGGGCCATGGTATCTGGTCGTCTGGATCGCCGCGAAATCCTGCCTCGCGCGGCAGGTCGTGCGGGTCTAGGGCCCGCCCTGTCCCTGGCCCTGGCCTTGACCCTGACCAGGAGCGCCCTGCGGGCCGCCGCCCTCGCCCGGCCCTGGCGGTTGTGGTGGTGGTCCGGAAGAGACCACGAGCGTCACCTCCGACCCGAGGTTCACTGCGGTGCCGCTGCCTGGCTCGACCCGGATCACCCGGCCGGCTGCCACCGTCGCCGAGGGTTCAGAGATCACCGACGGGCTGAGGCCCGCCGCCAGCAGCATCGCGGAGGCGTCGGCCTCGAGGCGCTGCGCGAGCCCGTCGGGGACGTGGACGGTCTCGACCTCCTCCGGTTCCTCGGCCTCGGTCGGGGCGATGGTGGGCGCGTTCCCCACGTTCGCCCGGGGCGGGAAGCTCTTGTTCTCGGAGTAGGCGGGCATGGCCAGCACAGGTTTCATGTAGCTGGCCCACAGGGCAGACGGCCACGTCCCACCCGTGATCTGGCGGACTCCCGACCCCCACGGCGTGATCGAGACCTGGTCTCTGCCGTTCTCACCCACCTGGGAGAGCACCACCGTCGTGACGATGTCGGGGGTGAAGCCGATGAACCAGGCCGACTTGTTGTCGTTGGACGTCCCCGTCTTGCCCGCGATGGTGCGCTTGAGCGGTGCGACGTACCGGTTCGCCGAGCCGCGAGGGTTGTCGACCGGGCCCCGCAGGGCGAACACGGTGTCAGCCATCACGTCGGCGGAGAACTTCCGCACGGGGTTCGAGCCGCCGGTGAAGGCCACCGAGCCGTCGGGGTTGAGCACGGTGGCGACGATGTGCGGCTCGACCCGCATGCCCCCGTTGGCGAACACCGCGTAGGCCGCGGTCATGTCCAGCGGACGCACCGTGTCGGTGCCCAGCACGTTGGACGGCACGACGGTCTGCGGCGTGGTGATCCCGGCCTTCTCCGCGACGTCGGCGGTGGCCTGAGGCCCGACCTCGACGTTGAGCTGGGCGTAGACGGTGTTCGACGAGACGGCGGTGGCATACGTCAGGTCGATGACGCCGAAGTTCTCGTTGCCGAAGTTGTTCACCCTGACGGGTCTGCCGTCGCCCCGGGTCCACCCGGGGATGTTCTGCCCGTTGGCACCGTTGTACGTGGTGTTGAGGGAGATGTCGTTCTCCAGTGCGGCGACCAGCGTGAACGGCTTGTAGGTCGACCCGGCCTGGATGCGGTCCCTGGTGACCCGGTTGATCTGGTCGGTGAGGAACTCCTGCCCGCTGTACAGCGAGAGGATCGCCCCGGTCGTCGGGTCGAGCGAGACCATGGCGATCTTCAGGTCTGGGCTGGGGGTGGCACCGCCGCTGAGCTCGCCGTCGATCAGACGCTTGGCCGCGGCGACGGCCTCGTCCTGGATGGTCTGGTCGATCGTGGTGACGATGGTGTAGCCGCCCCGCTGCAAGCGTTCTTCGGTGATGCCGAGCTTGGTGGCCGCCTCGGTCCGGGCGAGCTCCATCAGATAGCCGTTGGGGCCTCCGTACACCGACGCGGTCTCGACAGGGATGGTCTCGGGGAACTCCAGCCCGGCGCGCTCGGTGCTTGACAGCCAACCCAGCTCGACCATGTTGTTCAGCGTGCGGCTCCAGCGCTGCTCCGCCTTCGCGCGGTCCCGGGCAGGGTCCCACTTGTTCGGGGAGGGAAGGATCCCGGCCAGCAGGGCCGCCTCGGAGACGGTCAGGTCCACCGCGTCCTTGCCGAAGTAGGCCTGTGCGGCGGCCTGGATGCCGTCGGTGCCGCGGCCGAAGTAGACGGTGTTGAGGTATCGGCCGAGGATCTCGTCCTTCCCCAGCTGTTGGTTGATCTTCAGCGCGAGGATCGCCTCTTGGGCCTTGGCCAGGTAGCCGGTGTTCGTCCCCTGGTAATAGTTCTTCACGTACTGCTGGGTCAGCGTCGAGGCGCCTTGGCGCGCACCTCCGCTCAGGTTGTTGGTCAGCGCGCGCGCGATGCCCCGGAAGTCCACGCCCTGGTTGTCGAAGAACGACTGGTCCTCCGAGGCCACCACCGCCCTGCCCACGTGCTCCGGCAGGGTGGTGGTGTCGATGATCTCTCGCTTCACCCCGGGGAAGACGCCCATCTCCGCGCCGTGGTCTGTCGAGGCGTCGGTCGGGGCGAAGTAGACGGTCGTGGTCTGCTCCTGGGCCCTGGCGCTCTCCGGGGGTACCTCGATCAGCTGCCACGCCGCGGCCCCGACCCCCAGCACGAGGAAGACCATGGTGAGCATCACGGAGAGCACGAACCGCCACGACGGCAACCACCGGTGCAGGCCGCGGTAGCCGGGGCGAGGGTAGTTCCAGAACCGGTTCGCCGGTCTGGTCGCCGGGGCGGTTCGCCGGACAGTCGCCCGTGAGGGGCGCGCGGACCTGCGCTCCACAGGCTCTCCGTTTCTCTCGACCAGGCTCCCGGTCGGGTCGCCGACGGCACAGGGGCGCCCCGGGCCGTCTCCCCAGTATGCGGGAGCTACCCCGGCATCGGTCAGCTCCGCACGGGCAGAGCTCACAAGATCCGAACAACTGTCTGCACCTCCATCACCTCGCAGCCATGTCTCCTCATGGACGGGGAGGCCGTGTCGCGCATCACGATGTATCATCCCGATACATCGGATGCAGGTAGGCAGAGAGGAGCTCAGGTTGCGTGCTCGGTCCGACGTGCTCGAGGACGCGATCCTCGGCCTGTTGCACCGTGCTCCCATGCACGGCTACGAGCTGCGCAAGCAGCTCAACCTCGTGCTCGGCTCGTTCCGGGCGCTGTCGTACGGTTCGCTGTACCCGGCGCTGCAGAGGCTGGCCACCCGTGGCCTGATCTGCGGGGCCACCACCACCAGCCGCGACGAGCGTGGCGGCGCCTCCAAGCGCTCCCGCATCGTCTACCAGCTGACCGCCGAGGGCAAGGAGCACCTCGCCGAGGTGCTCGGTTCCGCCGGTCCGTCGTCCTGGGACGACGAGGAGTTCGACGTCCGGTTCTCGCTGTTCAGCCAGACCGACGCCGACACCCGGCTGCGCATCCTCGAAGGTCGACGGATGCGCATGACCGAGCGGCTGGAGCTGATCCGCCTGTCTCTGTCTCGCACCCGCGAACGCATGGACGAGTACACCGCGGAGCTTCAGCGCCACGGCCTGGACAGGGTCGAGCGCGAGGTCGCCTGGCTCGACCGCCTGATCGACAACGAGCGGGCCGCCCGGCCCGTGAGCACCACCGGCCACCCGGCCACCACCGCTTCCGTGCCCTCCGCGGGTGCCACGGAGCACGACTCGAAGAAGGAGTAAGGGATGTCCACCATCCGCGTAGCGATCGTCGGTGTCGGGAACTGCGCCGCGTCACTGGTCCAGGGTGTGCAGTACTACCGTGACGCCCCGGACGACAGCCAGGTGCCCGGCCTGATGCACGTGCGCTTCGGCCCGTACCACGTGCGGGACGTGGAGTTCGTCGCCGCGTTCGACGTCGACGCCAAGAAGGTCGGCTTCGACCTGTCTGACGCGATCGGCGCCAGCGAGAACAACACCATCAAGATCGCCGACGTGCCGCCCACCGGTGTCACCGTGCAGCGCGGGCCGACCTTCGACGGGCTGGGCAAGTACTACGTCCAGACGGTCGAGGAGTCCGAGAGCGAGGCGGTCGACGTCGTCCAGGCTCTCAAGGACGCGCGTGCCGACGTGCTGGTCTCCTACCTGCCGGTGGGCTCTGAGGAGGCCGACAAGTTCTACGCCCAGTGCTGCATCGACGCCGGTGTCGCCATGGTCAACGCGCTCCCGGTGTTCATCGCCTCTGACCCGGTGTGGGCCAAGAAGTTCGAGGACGCCGGTGTGCCGATCGTCGGCGACGACATCAAGTCGCAGGTCGGCGCCACGATCACCCACCGGGTGCTGGCCCGGCTGTTCGAGGACCGCGGGGTGATCCTCGATCGCACCTACCAGCTGAACGTCGGCGGCAACATGGACTTCAAGAACATGCTCGAGCGCGAGCGCCTGGAGTCCAAGAAGATCTCCAAGACCCAGGCCGTGACCTCGAACCTGGAGCACGAGATGGGCTCGCGCAACGTGCACATCGGCCCGAGCGACTATGTCGCCTGGCTCGACGACCGCAAGTGGGCCTACGTGCGCCTCGAGGGCCGGGCGTTCGGCGAGGTGCCCCTGAACCTGGAGTACAAGCTCGAGGTGTGGGACTCGCCCAACTCCGCCGGCATCATCATCGACGCCGTCCGTGCCGCGAAGATCGCCAAGGACCGTGGCGTCGGCGGCCCGATCATCTCGGCCTCCACCTACCTGATGAAGTCCCCCCCGGTCCAGATGGAAGACTCCGCCGGTCGTGCCATGCTCGAGCGCTTCATCCTCGGCGAAGACGAGGGCTGACCCGCTCGAGGAGCCAGACCCGCTCGAGGAGGGGCGAGGGACCACGTGTCCCTCGCCCCTCCTCGCGTCTGTGCGACCGCGCCGATCACCAACGCCACCGCCGACGTGGCGCGGCCGTACGCGTTCCAGACCCCGGTGCTCCGGCAGGGGCAGACCTATGAGTCGGGCACCCCCGGGTTCCCGGTCTCCACCACGAGCACCAGCAGCACGGCCTACTGGACCTGGTCCACCGGCACGCTGGCGCTCAGCAGGGCCAACCCGCCCCACCCGACCAAGTGCGGGGTGAACGTCGCGCTGATCATCGACCTGTCCGCCTCGGTCGATCTGGCCAACGCCACCGGTGCCATGCGCGACGCGGCGAAGACCTACGTCGACGCGTTGCTGGGCACGCCCAGCCAGGTGCAGCTGTTCTCCTTCGGCACGGACGCGACCGCCGACACCGGGCTCATCCCGGTCTCGACCCCCGCGGAGGTCGACGTGCTCAAGGCGCAGATCGACCTGCTGACGCCCGGCCGCCAGAGCTACACCAGCTGGGACGACGCCTTCTGGCTGGTCCAGCAGCAGACGACCGTGTTCGACCTGGCGGTGATCGTCACCGACGGGAACCCGACGGTCTTCCAGGCGGACAAGGCAGGCAGGAACACGCGGTTCGCCGAGGTCGAGGCGGGCATCTTCTCCGCCAACGCCCTGAAGGCCAAGGGCACGAGCATCCAGGCCGTCGGCGTCGGTGACGCGGTGCTCAGCCCCAACGCGGCGCTGAACCTCAAGGCCATCTCGGGCGAGAGCGACTACATCCAGGCCGACACGTACGCCGAGGCTGGCGACGCGCTGCGGGACAGCGTGTTCACCGCCTGCGCCCCGTCGCTCACCGTGGTCAAGGAGGTCGTCCCCGCTGACGGCGGACCCAGGTACGCGGCGTCTGGGTGGACCTTCGGTGCGGAGACCGCCTCGGAGGACATCACCTCGCTCGCTCCGTCAGGCACGACAGACGTCACCGGCGCGGTGAACTTCCCGCTGGACTTCGACAGCCTGACAGGGACCGCCTCGATCACCATCACCGAGCAGCAGAAGCCCGGGTACCGGCTGATGCCTCAGGACGCCAAGAACGCCGTCTGCACGGTGAAGAACGCGGCCAACCCGTTGGGTACGACGCTGGACGTCACCGATGCCGGTGATCTGGGCTTCACCATCGAGGTCAGCGCCACCGACATGGTCAGCTGCCTGGTGGTCAACCAGGCGCCGCCGCTGCTGCCCGACCTGCTGCCCGCGTCTCTCACGGTGGTCAAGCAGGTAGTCCCGATCGACGGCCAGCCGTTCCTCGCCGGAGGCTGGACCTTCGACGCGACGGCTCCGTCAGACGCCGTCACGCTGCTGGGCTCGTCCGGCACCACGGAGGACGGCACGGGCTCGGTGGCCTTCCCGCTGGAGCTCACCGCTCCCGACGGGGCCGCGGTCACCATCACCGAGCGCCAGCAGGAGGGGTACGTGCTGCTTCCTCAGGACGGTGCGAACGCCACCTGCACGGTGAAGAACCTGCGAGAGCCGGACGGTGCGCCGCTCGACGTGGTCGATGTCGAGCGGGGCTTCGTCGTGGAGGTCGAGCCGGGCGACGAGATCACCTGCACCGTGACCAACGCCGAGACTCTGCTGACCCCGGCACCCGTCGTGCTGCCAGGCCAGACCACCGACCTGGACTCGGACGTGAGCTCGCAGGTCCTCAGCGCGGAGGGCCGGACCTCTGGCCTGGCAAGCACCGGTGCGCAGGCCCAGGCGGTGGCGGTCCTGGTGGGTGTGCTGGTGCTGGCAGGCATCGCCCTGGTGCTGGTCTCTCGTCGCAGGGCCGGGAGCCACGAGGGTCGCTGACACCGGCGACCGGTCTCAGCGACCGTCCCCAGGTGCAGGTCTGAGGACTTGTGCCTGGGGACGGCTCTGCGGTCGCCCGAGCATCGTGATGGCGGTGCGTGCTGGCCGGACCTGGTCGCGATGCCGACCGCGACGATCTCTCACGCGGGACGCGTCGCCGCCGCTCACGTCCTCCGTCCCTCCTCGCGTCTGTGCTTCTCGTCGGCGAGCCACGATGACCCGACAGCTGATCGGTGCCACCGATTTCCAAAGTGGTACCGTTGTAGTATGAGTACATCGACTGCGACGATGGGGCACAAGGGGCGCATCGTGGTTCCTCTGGAGCTGCGCCGTCGACATGGTTGGGACGAAGGCTCCACCCTAGTCTTCGTCGACGACGGGACGACGGTTAACGTCATGTCGGCCGACGATGCTCTGGCCGCCTTCCGAGCCTCGGTCGCGAGCACTCCCAGCCCGGTGGACGAGCTGATCGCAGAACGTCGTGCCGAGGCGGAGGCCGAGAAGCGGTGACCTGTTACCTCGACTCGTCCGCCATCCTCGCGTACCTGTGGGCTGAGCCAGGGACGGAGGCTGTCGACGACGCACTGGCCTCAGGCTCGGCCTGCTGTACCGCGGCCAACTGGGCCGAGGTGGTCGGCAAGGTGCTCGCCCGTGGGGCAAGCTGGAAGACCGCAGAGTCTGCCCTGCGAGGCAAAGGTCTTCAGGTTGTGCCGATCGACGCGGCAGACGCCGTAGAGGCAGGTCGCCTGTGGCCGGCTCATCCCAGCCTCTCGCTGGGAGACCGACTCTGCTTGGCCGCCGCGACCCGCCAGGGTGCAACCATCCTCACCGCAGACCGAGCCTGGGCAGCGGTCTCTCCTTCGGTGCGGCTCATCCGGTAGAGGTGGCACCGGTTGGCAGGCGGCCATCAGCACCTGATAGGTGACGTGTCTCGCGCTTCCTGCGAGCTCAACCCAGGTGATCGGTCGAAGCAAGAAGAGAGCTGTCTTCCGGCGTTTGGCGACAGATATCTGCTAGATCTCAGGACAGGGCGCGAATCTCTGCGACCACGAGCGCGCTCTCACGGATAAAAATAACTGCTTCTTCGGTCTGCACCTGAGCCCTTGCCATGGCAGAGCCTCAATCGCCCACTCACCTCGGATCTTCCGGAACGCTGCCGTACTTCTTGACCCAGCGGCGGGAGAGTTCCGTCAGCACCTTGGTAGTGATCGCACCTTGCTCCAGCACATCACGAGCAACACTGTTCGCGCCTTCCAGAGCGACGCCGCCCCTGTCGTCCATGAATTCTTCCAAACTGTCGATCACGGTGACGAGATGGTCGTCCACCCGCAGTTGAGTCCAGAGATGATCGAGTTCCTGGAGCAGGGTTCGGGTCTCTTCGGTGTCGTTCATGGTTTCGATGGTGAGGTTGAACAGTCCCTTGGAGAGTCGGACGGCGATTTCTGGGGTGTCGGGGTGTCGGGTGGTCAGCTGACGTAGCTCGTTGACCAGGCTCCGGGTCTCCTCGAGCTCAGCCTTGATGGTGAGGTTGACCAGTCCCATCGCCAGCTGGCTGGCCATCTGGAGGTTGTCGAGATGTGGGCTGGTCAGTTGGCGTAGCTCGTCGACCAGGCTCCGGGTCTCTTCGAGGTCAGTCTCTCTCTTCCACGTGAGGTTGACCAGTCCCATCGCGAGTTGTCGGGCGATTTCTGGGGTGTCGGGGTTCCGGGTGGTCAGCTGACGTAGCTCGTTGACCAGGTTCCGATTCTCCTCGAGCTCAGCCTTGATGGTGAGGTTGAAAAACCCCTCGGCTATCTGGATGGCGACGTCGGAGTCGGCAGAGTGTTGATAGGCCAGGGCGCGCAGTTGGTCTGCAAGGGTGCGCCGTTGAGTAACATCAAGTGTCTCATATGTTGCTGAAAGGAGAGCGAATGCTCGCAACAACGGCCGCGTAGACCGGTCGCTGAGCAACGGACTCCAAGAGATTCCTTCCGCTTCGAGGTGATCACAGACAGTTGATACGGTCAGCCACGGCATCGCCGAACCAACTGCTAGGCTCGCCGTCGTAAGTGCGATGACGCACTCAGACACCACGTCAGCGTAGTTCGGGCGATGTTCAGCAACCCATTGTTGTGCGCGTATTTCTGCCTGAGAAAGACTTCTTCCGAGAGTCGAGAGATTGTCTCGGTGATTGATAATCTCTCCGAACTCATCAAGCTCTTCATTTTTCATTCGCAGCGTGAGAACATTTCCGGCCCAAGATTCTAGAACTCTCTGCAGGAGGCGACACTCGTATTTATCGATCGGTGGCATCGCAAGGCGTAGGGTGGCGACAAAATCTGGGTTCCCGTCTGAGTTCATCCCCATCTCTGCAGGGTTGCTTGCTGACGCGACAACCGCGCGGATGGCTAGGCGGGTCATCTCGGCGTCGTCCTGGTGGCGGGTTGCGAGGGTGACGAGCCAGTCGGTGATGTCGGGGCGGGGGTGGTCGGGGTCGACGGCGGTGGACAGCGCGTGAGCGAGCGCTTGGACGTCGTTCTTCTTGCGGGGTTCTACCAGGAGGCCTTCGGGGTTCAGGACGGAGTGAGGGTCGGATCTCGTGGCTGCGAGGTCGACCACCGCGCGAGAGCAGAACGCCGAATAACCCTCGGCGGAGCGTTCCCAGGCGGCGACGGCGAACTGGCGCACCCGGTCGAGATCACGCCACCCGCTCAGCTGTCGGGTGACGAGGTGCTCTCCGGGGATGTCGGGGACGTACGGCACGGCGTCGCAGTCCGACGATCCGCAGCAGGCTCGCAGCGCACGCCGGAAGCTCTCTTGCACGATGTTCGGTTGGTCGGTCACGGTGGCGACCAGCCACGACGGGGCATCCTGGAGAGCGTCGCTCAGACGCGTACGTGTCGCGGTCGCGAAGGCCCACACATCGAGCGCCACGTCCGCGAAACCATGGGGGACCGTCTCGAGGACACGTCGACGTTCTCTGTTGTAGATCACGCCGTACAGGTCGCGCACGTCCCAGGTGCGCCACCGGTCGTCCGCCGGGTCGTTCAGGTACGCCTGGACCAGGAACAGCAGGTACAGCGGTCGTTGTGCGGACGGATCGATGACCGTCTGGAGGCGTTCCACGATGGTCGTGGCGACTGATGAGGGGACCGGCCCCTCGAGCGCGGGCCGTGGTGGGGCTAGCGGATAGGCGTCCGCCTCGTACCGGCGCACTCGCGCGATGTCGACCCCCTCGACGATCTGCGTCAGGACGGTCGCGTCCATCGACCTGTCCGCCAGGGTGACGACGGGGGCGAGCCCCTGGACCGCCCCGAAGTGCCGAGCGAGGTCCTGGGCGTCCCACGCGTCGCTGAGGCGGCCGAACCAGTCCGGCGCGGCGACGGCTGGATCGATGGTCGGTGCCGTCCATCCGTCACGTTCGACGAAGATGACCCGAAGACGCCCTCGGGGTGTGGCGGGCAGAGCGCCGAGCCAGCGTCCGAGCCGCTCTGTGCTGAACGCGACATAGTCCACGACCAGCAGCAGGTCGGCCGACGAGATGGAGAGAGCCTGCGGCGGGAGCTCTTCGAAAGCGGCTGGATCGAGGAAGTAGGCGTCCCAGCCTCGGCGTCTCATCCGGCCGCACAGCTCCCAGGCCAGCCGGGACTTGCCTGAACCACCAGGTCCGGTGATCGCCTGCCACCGCCAGCCCGAAGACGTGGAGGTCTCGCAGAAGGTGACAAGGGCGTCGAGCTCGGTCTCACGACCACAGAAAGCGACCGCTTCGGTCAGGTAGTCGAGCAGGCCGTCGCCCCGGGTCTCTCGGTCTTGGGGTCGCAGACCAGGAGATCCGAGCAGCTGCACAGCCGTCTGCACCGCCTCCAACCGCGTCCGCAGAGATTCGACCCTCTCGGCGTGCTGCGCCAGGGCGGAGGTCAGCCGTTGGCGGGTCGCGCCCGAGTCACGCAGCGCCCGTGCCAGCTTCTGCTGGACGTCGAACGTCCTGTCGTCCAGCAGAGCGTGCAGCATCGTGCCCAAGAACAGACCTGCCGCGCGTCGGCAACCTTCGGGTTCGAGCCGGTCGTCAAGGCCTGTGCCCGGACGCGCCATGAGGCCGTCGACGGTCGGCACGGTGGCTGAGTCGATGCACTCCATGACGTACTCGACGCACTGGTCGCGATCGGGAAGGGGGTACAGGCGGTCGCCATCACGTGATCGCTGCTCCGCTGCTGCTTGCCAGCCTCGGCGCGCCAGCCCTCGCAGATCACGTCGCCATGCCTGTGCGTCAGACCCCTGGACGGCATCGCGAACCACGGTGAGGAACGCCGCTCCGGCTCCGAGCGCGTCGCCGGTGATCGCTGCTCCGAGAAAACTCATGCCCTGAAGGGTGACGTCGTCTCGTCGGGGCATCGCCTCTCCTTCCCGTCACATGAGGTCGAAGTTTATCGGCCCTGATGTTCGGCTGCCAGAGAGGGGCCGGGTGGAGGAGGGACTGCGGTCAGGAGGGCTCAGCCCCGGCGGCGGCGCGGGCAGCGGCGGGGAGGGCCTCGGAGATCTGGGACAGGGCCTCGTCGTCGTGGGCGGCGGAGACGAACCATGCCTCGTAGGCGGAGGGGGGTGGGGAGACGCCCGCGTCGAGGAGGGCGTGGAAGAAGGGGGGGTAGCGCCAGGTGTCGGTGGTCTGCATGCCGGCCCAGTCGTGCTGGGGGGTGTCGGAGAAGACGATCGAGAACAGGTTGCCGGCGCGCTGGATGACGTGGGGGACGCTCGCGGTGGTGAGGGCGTCGGTGACCAGCTGTCGGAGCTGGGTCGACGCGGCGTCGATGCGGGCGTAGGCCGTCTCGTCGGCGGCGCGGAGGGTGGCCAGGCCTGCGGCGACGGCGACGGGGTTCCCGGAGAGGGTGCCCGCCTGATAGACGGGGCCGGTCGGGGAGAGTCGGTCCATGAGGTCAGCGCGGCCACCGAGGGCCGCGACCGGGAGGCCGCCGCCGATCACCTTGCCGAAGGTGAACAGATCGGGGGTCCAGCCGGGCTGGGTGCTCGACGCGGGGCCGCCGTCGATGCCCCACCAGCCGGCGGGGGAGACGCGGAAGCCGGTGAGCACCTCGTCCAAGATCAGCAGGGCGCCGTGCTCGGCGGTGATCGCACGCAGGCCGGCGTTGAAGCCGTCGCGGGGGGTGACGACGGCCATGTTCGCGGGGGCGGCCTCGGTGATGACCGCCGCGATGCGGCCCGGGTGCGCCTCGAAGGCGGCGCGCACCGCGTCCAGGTCGTTGTACGGCAGCACGATCGTCTCCGCCGCCACCGCTGCGCTGACCCCGGCCGACCCAGGCAGGGCGAACGTCGCCAGGCCAGAACCGGCGGCGGCCAGCAGGGCGTCGACGTGGCCGTGGTAGCACCCGGCGAACTTGATGATGACGTCGCGGCCGGTGGCGCCACGGGCCAGGCGCAGCGCGGTCATCGTCGCCTCGGTGCCGGTCGACACCAGACGCACCTTCGCGGCGGGGGGCACCCGGCGGCGGATCTCTGCCGCGAGCTCGGCCTCACCGGGGGCCGGGGCGCCGAAGGACAGCCCACGGGCGGCCTGCTCGGTGACGGCGGCGATCACCTCCGGGTGGGCGTGGCCCAGCAGCGCCGGGCCCCAGGAGCCCACCAGGTCGACGTACTCGCGGCCCTCGACGTCGCGCACCCGGGCGCCCTGGCCTGAGACGAGGAAACGGGGCGTCCCCCCGACCGCTCCGAAGGCCCGCACCGGGGAGTCCACCCCTCCGGGGATCACGTCCATCGCCGCCGCGAAAGCCTGCTCGTTGGTGGTCACGGGGTTCCTCTCAGACATACCGGGTTCCTCTCACATCATGCCGATCTCGACGGCGCTGCTGCCGATCACGTCTCAGGTGGCGGCTCTGTCGTCGTACCGCTGCTGGTCAGGTTCATGGGGTGCGGGGCTCACCGAGACGTGGACACCGCTCAGCCGTGCCGGGATTCTTCCAGCCAGGTGGCGACCTCGGTCGCCCAGTAGGTGAGCACGTGGTCGGCCCCCGCCCGGACGATCCCGGTCAGCGACTCCTCGACGGTACGGCGCCTGTCGATCCAGCCGTTCGCCGCCGCCGCCTCGACCATCGAGTACTCGCCGGAGACCTGGTAGGCCCACACCGGCACCGGGGACGCGGCCGCGACGTCGGCCAGCACGTCCAGGTAGGCCATCACGGGCTTGACCATGACGACGTCGGCGCCCTCGGCCACGTCGAGCTCGACCTCGCGCAGGGCCTCGCGACGGTTCGCCGGGTCCATCTGGTAGGTGCGGCGGTCGCCGGTCAGCGTGGAGCCCACCGCCTCGCGGAACGGGCCGTAGAAGGCGCTCGCGTACTTCGCCGCGTAGGCCAGCACGGCCACGTCGGCGTGCGCGGGGTCCAGCGCCTCGCGCACGGCGGCGACCTGCCCGTCCATCATCCCCGAGAGCCCGAGCATGTGAGCCCCGGCCTCGGCGAGCACGTGCGCCATCTGCGCGTACACCACCAGCGTGGCGTCGTTGTCGACCCGGCCCGCGTCGTCCAGGACGCCACAGTGGCCGTGGTCGGTGAACTCGTCCAGGCACAGGTCGGCCTGCACGACGAGCGCGTCACCCACCTCCGCGACGACGTCCTCCACCGCCCTGGTGAGCACCCCGTGGGGGTCGACCGCGCCGAGGCCGCACGGGTCACGGTAGGCCGGGACACCGAACAGCATGACCCCGCCGACCCCAGCCTCGGCCGCCTCGACAGCGGCCTTGCGCAGCGTGTCGGGCGTGTGCTGGACGACCCCGGGCATGGAGGCGATCGGCACGGGCTCGGTGATCTGCTCCCGGACGAACAGCGGTTGGGTCAGCATGGCCGGGTGCAGGTGCGTCTCGGCGGCGACGCGACGCATCGCGGGGGTGGCGCGCAGGCGTCGGGGGCGGATCGGGATCACGGTGCTTCTCCTGGTGGCGACGCTTCTTCGGGTGCCGGGGGTCGTGACGACAGTATCTCTGGCGACGGGGAGGGCTGGGCGGGGTCGGCGAGACTGGAGGCCAGCAGGTCGACCAGGCCGACCAGGCTGGACGTGCCTACGAGGTCGACCCGCAGACCAGCGGCTTCGGC
Source organism: Micrococcales bacterium (assembly GCA_009785115.1). Classification (GTDB taxonomy): domain Bacteria; phylum Actinomycetota; class Actinomycetes; order Actinomycetales; family Cellulomonadaceae; genus Cellulomonas. The sequence continues at coordinate 13,668 of WQWY01000018.1, read as the reverse complement.
GGCTTCGGCGGTGGTCGGCCCCAGACACACCACCCGGACCCGCGCCGGAGGAGCGCCGAGCGCCGCGAGCAGGCCGTCCACGGCGCTGGGCGAGGTGACCACCACGTCGTCGACCGAGGGCATGGTGCGAGAACCCCTGTCGCCGGTGACCCTCACGGTGCGGTACACCACCACCTCGTCCACCGCCGTGCCGGCAGCCCTCAGACCGTCGACCAGGGTGGGGCGGGCCAGGTCGCCTCGGACGACCAGCACCCGCGTCCCGGCGGCGGCCTCGGCCAGGGGCGGGACGAGCTCGACGGCACCGCCCGCAGGGTCGGGCACCAACGGCTCGACGCCGTCAGCACGGACCGCCTCGGCGGTGCCCGGTCCGACGACCGCCACCCGTGCGCCGCCGAGGTCGACATGCCCAGAGCCCGGCGTCTGGAGAGGGTCGGCCGCGAGAGCGGCGGCCTCGTCGGCCTCACCGGCGTCAGGGCGCAGGGCCTCCCAGGCGGCGGCGCTGGTCAGGGTCAGCCAGCCGTAGCGTCCGGCGGCGAGGTCAGCGAGGGCCGCGTCCACCTCGGCCGAGCGCACGGCCTCGGTGGCGATGACGACCAGCGGTGCGGGTGTGGCACCAGCGGTGCCGAGCAGGTCGGCGGCCCGGTGCGTGGTGCGGGCAGACCCGGCGACGAGCACGACCCGCCCAGCCAGCGCGCCGTGCTCGACCGGTCGGCTCTGCTCGACGGGTACGCCTTGTGCGGCCGGCACGCTCGACCCAGCCGACACCTCCCACCCAGCGGGGCGGGGTGCCGGCTCGGGTGCGGTCATCGCGACGCGGCCAGCAGGTCGTCCGCGAGGCGGGAACCGAGCCCGGTCGCGTCGGTCGCGTCGGGTGTGGCGTCGCTGCGGGTGACGAGGCCGTGGTCGGTGCCCATCACGCCGGTCAGCGCCAACCCGTCGTCGACCACCGTGGCCAGGGCCCCGACGGGGGCGGAGCAGCCGGCCTCCAACCGGGAGAGCAGCGCACGCTCAGCGGTCACCGCCCAGCGGCTCGGCAGGTGGTCCAGCGCCCGCACGGCCCGCCCGAGCGGGGTGTCGGCGTCCTCAGCACGGATCTCCACGGCCAGAGCGCCCTGCCCGGGGGCGGGCAGCAGATCGAGCACCTCGGTGACCACGTCCAGACGGCCCAGCCGTTCCAGCCCGGCGCGGGCCAGCACCACCGCGTCGAGGTCGGCCTCGGGGCCGAGCACGCGGTCCAGACGGGTGTCGACGTTGCCCCGCAGGTCGCGGATGTCCAGGTCGGGGCGACGGTCGCGCAGCTGGGCGGCACGACGTGGCGACCCGGTGCCGACCCGCGCGCCCTGCGGCAGGTCGGCCAGGCGCGCACCCCCGGCGGCGCACAGCGCGTCGGACGGGTCCACACGGGGCGGCACCGCCGCGAGCAGCAACCCCTCGGCCTCGGCGGTCGGCAGGTCTTTGAGCGAGTGCACGGCGAGGTCGCACTCTCCGGCGAGAAGAGCCTCGCGCAGCGCCGCCACGAACACCCCGGTGCCACCCAGAGAGGCCAGCGACTCGCGGCTCACGTCGCCGTAGGTGCGCACGATGGTGAGCTCGCACTCGACACCCTGCGCGCGCAGCGCCTGCACGACGTGCCCGGACTGTGTGGTGGCCAGCGCGCTGCCACGGGTCCCGAGGCGAAAGACGGTCACCGGGACAGTCTGGCCCGTGAGCGGCCGTGCTGTCGAAACCCACGACCCTCCCGGAGGGAGGGAAGCGCGGGTCTGTGCACCCGGCCGTCAGGACGCCGCACGGGCGGTGATCTGGCACAGGGGCCGTGACCTGCTCTTGCACCCTGGCTCTGGGCCGGAGAGCCCCGCACCCGCGCGCTCAGGCCAAGGTCGCCCCAGGAGGTGGTTCTTCCCTCCGGGCTCGAGGCGTAAGATCAGCGGCGAACGACAGGGGAGCGCCGGGGCGAGAGCCCAGGGCGCTGAGAGTGCGGGCCAACCGCAGACCCTCGAACCTGATCCGGGTCGTACCGGCGTAGGGAGTCGGGCTTTCTCTCCCCCGTGGTGCTCCGTTCGGGGAGCCCACGGGACCCCTCCTTGAGACAGGAGGAACCCATGATCCACGACCACAGGCACCGTCGAGGTGCCGGTCTCGTCGCGCTGCTCGCTGCCGCCGTGCTGGGGCTGGCCGGCTGCTCGGCGGTCGGCACCGGGTCGGGCGGCGCGGCGGCGGACACCGTCACGCTCGTCACGCACGACTCGTTCTGGCTGCCGGACGAGGTCTTCGAGGTGTTCACCGAGCAGACCGGGCTCACCGTGCGCGTCGTCAGCCAGGGCGACACCGGCTCGCTGGTCAACCAGCTGGTGCTGACCAAGGACGCCCCGCTGGGCGACGCCGTGTTCGGCATCGACAACACCTTCGCCAGCCGTGCGCTCGAGGCCGGGGTGGTCGTCCCCGCGCACCTGGAGGCCCCGGCGCTGCCCGACGCCAGGGCCCACGCGCTCCCCGGCGACGACGGCGCGCTCGTCGCGATCGACTACGGCGACGTGTGCGTCAACATCGACGACGCCTGGTTCGCCGCCAGCGACCTCGCCCCGCCCGCCACGCTGGACGACCTCGTGAGGCCGGAGTACCGGAGCCTGTTCGTCACGCCCAACCCGGTGACGAGCTCGCCAGGGTTCGCGTTCCTGCTGACCACGATCGCCGCGTCAGGTGATACCGGCTGGCCGGGGTACTGGACCGCCCTGAAGGCCAACGACGTGCAGGTGGCCTCCGGCTGGACCGACGCCTACCAGTCGGCGTTCACCGCCGGCGGTGGTGGTGGTGACCGTCCCGTCGTGGTGTCGTACGCCTCGTCCCCACCGTTCACCGTGCCCGACGGGGGCAGCACGCCCACCACGTCCGCGCTGCTCGACACGTGTTTTCGACAGGTCGAGCACGCCGGGGTGCTGGCCGGTGCGAAGAACCCCGACGGGGCCGCGCTGCTCGTCGACTTCCTGCTCTCCGACACCGTGCAGCAGGCGATCCCCGGGGCGATGTACATGTACCCGGTGAGCACGTCGGTCGCGCTGCCTGACGACTGGGCGCGATGGGCCCCCGTGGCCACCGACCCGTTCACCGTGGACCCTGCCGCTGTCGCCACGCACCGCGAGGAGTGGCTGAACCGGTGGACGGACCTCGGCGTCGGCTGAACCGGTGACCACGCTCAGGTCCCGCGACCCCGCTCCGCCCCAGAGAGCCGCCCCGCTCGAGGAACCTGCTGGGCTCGAAGAGCCTGCCGTGCTCGGCGAGCCCACCCCGGCGCGGCTCAGGGACCGACCCTGGGTGGCCCGCACGGCCTGGACCCTGGCGGCCGGGGTGCCGCTGGCGTTCCTGGTCGTGTTCTTCGCGCTCCCGGTGGTGGCCATGGTCGGCCGGGGGTTCGTGGTCGACGGGGCGGTGGACCTGACCGGGTTCACCGAGGTGTTCTCCCGTCCGCGCACCTGGCGGGTGGTCGGCCTGACCCTGCTTCAGGCAACCCTGGCCACCGTGCTCTGCGTGCTGCTCGGGGTGCCGGGGGCTCACACCTTGTACCGGGCGAGGGCTTTTCGCGGCCGGGCGGCGCTGCGGGCGTTCGTCACTGTGCCGTTCGTGCTGCCGACGGTGGTGGTCGGGGTGGCGTTCCGTGCGCTGCTGCAACCCTCGGGCCCCCTGGGGTTCCTGGGTCTGGACCACACGCTGACCGCGATCGTCGCCGCCCTGGTGTTCTTCAACTACTCGGTGGTGGTGCGGTCGGTCGGCGGGTTGTGGGAACGGCTGGACCCGCGTGCTGTGCAGGCGGCCCGCGCGCTGGGCGCTTCCCCCTTGCGGGCGTTCTTCACCGTGACGCTGCCCGCGCTGGCGCCGGCCGTCGCCTCAGCGGCCTCGCTGGTGTTCTTGTTCTCCGCGACGTCGTTCGGCACGGTGCTGGTGCTCGGGGGAACCCGGTTCGGCACCGTGGAGACCGAGATCTGGGTGCAGACCACCCAGTACCTGAACCTGAGGGCCGCCGCGGTGCTGTCGGTCACCCAGCTGGTGGTCGTCGCCGGGGTGCTGGCGGTCGTCGCGCGCACCCAAGCCTCGCGCGAGCGGGCTCTGCCGATGATCGAACCCGGGCGGCGCGAGCCCGACGCTGCCGGCGAGCCGGGGTCGCGGGTGGTGACCGTGGCCGCCGCGACGGTCACCGGTGCGGTGGTCGTCGCGGTGGCCATGCCCCTGGTCGCTCTGGTGCTGCGGTCGCTGCGCGTCGGCGACGGGTGGGGTCTGGACCACTACGTCGCGCTCGCCGCACCGGCACGAGGCCTCGGGGTCAGCGCCCTGGAGGCCGCGGTCACCTCGGTGCGGGTCGCGGTGGACGCGACTCTCATAGCCCTGCTGGTGGGCGGGTTGCTGGCGCTGGTGCTGTCACGTCGCCCCGCCCGCCCCGGGGCCAGACGGGCGCTCGCGGGGCTGGACGGGCTGGTCATGCTCCCGCTGGGGGTCTCGGCGGTGACGGTCGGCTTCGGGCTGCTGCTGACCATGGCCAGGCCGTTCGGGCTGGACGTCGACCTGCGCACCAGCCCGCTGCTGCTCCCTGTCGCCCAGGCCACGGTGGCCGTGCCGTTGGTGGTGCGTACCGTGCTGCCCGTGCTCAGGGCGATCGACCCCAGGCAGCGGGAGGCCGCCGCGACCCTCGGTGCCGGCCCAGGCCGGGTGCTGGCCACCGTGGACGCCCCGGCGGGCCTGCGTGCGCTCGGGCTGGCCGCCGGGTTCGCGTTCGCCGCCTCGTTGGGCGAGTTCGGCGCCACGTCGTTCCTCGTGCGCCCGAACGACCCGACGCTGCCGGTGGTGGTGTTCCGGCTGATCGGCAGGCCCGGGCTCGACGCCGCCGGCCAGGCGACGGCGGCCGCGGTGCTGCTGGCCGTGCTGTCGGCGGTGGCGGTGGCCGTCTTCGAGCGGCTGCGTTCTCGCACGGTGGGAGCCCAGTGGTGATGGAGCAGGGGGCGGTGAGCGGGTCGGGCCCGGTGAGCGGGTTGGGTGTGCGCTCGGTGAGCGTGCGCTACGGCGACCAGACGGCCGTGGACCGTGTCGACCTGGACGTGCCGCGCGGTCGGGTGCTGGCGCTGCTGGGCCCCTCAGGGTGCGGCAAGTCGTCGTTGCTGCGCGCGGTGGCAGGGCTGGAACCGCTGGCCTCGGGGTCGATCACCTTCGACGGTGTCGACCTGGCCGGGGTCGCGACGCACCGGCGCGGGTTCGGCCTGCTGTTCCAGGACGGCCAGCTGTTCGCGCACCGTGACGTGGCCGGGAACGTCGGCTACGGGGTGCCGCGAGGGCAGGGCCGTGCGGCGCGGGTGGCCGAGCTGCTGGGGCTCGTCGGGCTGCCCGGCTTCGAGCGCCGCGAGGTCGCGACGCTGTCGGGCGGGGAGCGTCAGCGCGTCGCCCTGGCGCGCTCGCTGGCCCCGCGCCCTCGGCTGCTGCTGCTGGACGAGCCGTTGTCGGCCCTGGATCGGTCGCTGCGCGAACGCCTCGCCGACGACCTGCGCCGGGTGCTGCTCGCCACCGGCACCACGGCGGTGCTCGTCACCCACGACCAGGACGAGGCGTTCGCCGTGGCCGACGAGGTCGCGGTGATGGTCTCGGGGAGCGTGCCGCAGGTCGACACCCCGGAGCGCCTGTGGTCAGCCCCGGCCACGCGTCAGGTCGCCGAGCTCCTCGGCTATCAGGCGTTCGTCCCTGCCGACGCACCGGTCGCGCGCCTGCTCGGCGGGCCGGGGCTGGGCCAGCTCACCCTGGCGCCTGGCGCCCTGGTTCTCGACCCGGACGGGCCTCTGCACGGTGACGTGCTCAGGTGCGTGCCGCGACGTGGGCGTCTCGACGTGACGGTGGCCGTCGCCGAGATCGGTGCGGTGACCGTCTGGGCCCGCCTGGGTGAGACGGTCGGCCAGACGGTCAGGCTGCGGGTCGAGACGGCGGCGGTGGGCCGGATCAGGGGATGACAGACGCGTGGGCCGGGGGGTGCGCGCCCAGGCCGTCGTGCGGGCCCGGACCCGCGGGGTCAGAGGGTGTCGACGTCCGCCTTGAGGGACGCGATGATGGCGCACACCTCGCGCTCGATCTCGCGGGCGTCTCCTGCCCAGCCGCGTATCTGCTGGCCTGTTCGCTCCACCATCGCCGTCGTCGAGGTGATCGTCGCCTCCCCGGCCTCGGCCGCCACGGTCGCCGGAGACACCAAGAAGGAGCACATCGACCCGAGAGCCTGTTCGGTCAGGTCGGCCTTGCTGGCCGCGCCGGCGGCCGCGGAGACGTCGTCGCCCACCCGGTCCACCCGGGCGGCGTGCTGAAAGAGGAGGTCCCAGTCGACGGCGATCCGGTCAGCCACGGTGACCCTCCGCGGCACCGTGCCCCGTCTCAGCGGCGTCCATCTGCGCCAGCCGGTCACCTTCCTGCGACATGGTGGCCACTGTAGGTGACCGTAGGGCCGTTCGAGTGTCGAACCGGTACACGGTTCGCCCGGGAGGTCCCTACCATCGAGGTATCGAAAGGCGTAACGTCACGAGGCGAGGTGAGTTGCGATGACACTCGATCGGCGCACTATCGCGGCGCTTGACCTGGTTGCCGACCCTGACACGGCGTGGGCCCACCTGCGCCGTCCTGAGCTGATCCGGCGGTGGTACGGCTGGGACGACGAAGCCCTCGACCGGAAGATCGAAGAGGTGTTCGTCAAGGGCGCGCACACCTTCTCCGACGGGCGTCGTCGCCTGCTGACCTGGACGGACGGCACCACGGTGCGGCTGTCGCCGACCGGAGACCCGCAGCGCACGCACCTGGCTGTCGAGCGCCCCTCCCACGAGGGGCTCTCGCAGTACGACGGGGTGCGTGACCCGGTGGACGAGCGCTGGATCGCTGACGTCCACCAGCTGCAGTTCGCGCTGGAGGCGCACCCCGGTGAGGACCGGCGCTCCTGGTGTGCGGTGGGCCTGGACGCCGGTCCGCGCAAAGACCGGCTGCTGGACAGGGTCGGGCTGCACGGGGTGCGCGGGCTGCCGGTCGGGGCCCACCTGGAGACGGTCCGTCCCGACGGTCTGCACGTCGGGGGCAGGCTGGTCTACCGCACCGACCTTCAGTTCGGTCTGCGCCTGCACGGCCCCTCCGAGTCGTTCTTGGTGGTGTTCGAGCACCCCTCGGCGGTGCACCCGCCCCACGGGTGCGTCGACGTCGTGCTCTCGACCTACGGCATGGACGACGACCAGCTGGCCACCGTCGCCGCCCGCTGGGACCGGTGGTGGCGTCGCGCGAGCGCCGCCGTCAGCGGAGCCATCCCCCTCGTGCGTCCGCGCAGCGCCTGACCTCCCCGTCCTCGATCCTTCGTGACTAGAGGGACGCGGGGCTCCCGGGCTGGCAACGTGCTGCCCACGGAGCAGGCTCGGTGTGTGGGCGTCACGCCGAACCTCGTCCGCCGAGGCTCGACACCCTGACGCAGCGCGGGTGAAAGAGAGGGCGACCTTCGTCACCCGTTCCGTCATCACGACCCCGGTGCTAGGTTGTGGAGTAATTCCGGCGATTTGTCCGGTGCTGTACGGATTTGTCCAGGTGGGGGCGACCTGGGCACGACAGGAGGGACATCATGAGACACATGCGCATCCGAGCGCTCGTGACAGCGGCCGCGGTCGCCGGCGCGACCGCGCTCGCCGCCCCGGTGGCCCAGGCGGCCCCCAGCGGCATCACGTGGAACGGCGCCGCTGACAGGGCGGTCGCCGCGAGCATCGACGCGACCCAGAACAACACCCGCAAGAACGCCGCCGGCCCCAAGATCACCTCGAACGCGCACAGCGCGGACTTCCCGGGGATCTACTTCATCTGGGACTCCAAGCAGAAGGACAACGGGTACCTGAAGGTCGACGCCACGCTGTTCGACGCCTACGAGAGCTTCACGCTGACGTCGAAGGAGTCCAACACCTACTGGGACTTCGTCATCGCGCTTCAGCCTGACCAGGCGAAGACAGGTGACGGCTACTACGTCTTCTTCATCCCGAAGGTCTACAACAACAAGAACATCAACATGGTGTTCTTGAGCGAGTGGATCGAGAAGTCCGCGAAGAGCCCCACGGTCAACCTTGGCTTCATCGGCTGCTACGTCCACAGCGGCACCGTGATGACCACCTCGTTCTACTGGCAGGAGCTCAACGCCGGCGACAAGGTCGACTGGGACGCGGTCTACGCCGCCTACGACACGTGGGTTGCCCAGGGCGGGCTGGCCCCGAACGCCAAGGGCTGGCAGACCAGCGGCTACGCTTCGCTGTACTTCGACGGGGACAGGCCGGACGTCGGCCACGCCGACTTCACCCCCGCCCAGCTGGAGGGCTACTACCTCGCGTACTTCATCTCCCCTGGGTGCCCGACGATCGCTCAGGTCTCGTACGACCGCTACCTGGCGTACGTCGAGCTCTGGAACGACCTGTACGACGGCGACGGCTTCTACGGCCAGGGCTTCGACGGCGTCAAGGCCGACGGTGCTCAGAGGGCGATCCTGTTCGCGGGCGGCATCCTGCACTACAGGGCTCTCCTGGCCCAGTACGGTCTGAGCTCCGCTGAGCCGTACTTCCACTTCGACGAGGGCCTCAAGGACACCTACGACGAGTGGGCAGACGTGCTCGAGGAGGGCCTGCGGACCGTGTGTGGTCAGCTGGGGATCGACCTGGACGCGTACGTGAAGAACCACCCGTCCAACTTCTAGATGATCGAAGATGGCGCCTTTCGGGGCCGTCGATCATCGAGACGCGCCTGAGAGCGCGCGGACGCCTGGAGAGGGCCACCCGGTGACGGGTGGCCCTCTTCGCGTCGAAGCGATGGCGTTTCTCAGGAAGACCGGTCGGCCCTTCGACGCGTCCTCGGGGCTCTCGCGGCAGGGCCGCCGTCCGGGTGGAGACCGTGGCGGTGGGTGGTGAAGGTGCGAGCAGAGGGGAAGGTTCGGGCAGGGGGCCGTGAGAAGATGACGCCCGGCCCGTCGGGGCCTGCGACATCGAGGCAGAGGCGACGCGCTCCGCGTCGCGACCACGGGAGCTCACAGTGCAGCACACGCCGCAGCAGAAGCCCGCGCAGCACGGCGGCAGCCAGGCCAGGATCAACTACGACCAGCGGCCCATGCTGGTGTTCTGGGAGACGACCCGGGCGTGCCCGGTCGCGTGCCGCCACTGTCGCGCGTCGGCGCTGCTCAAGCCTCTGCCCGGCGAGCTGACGACGGCCGAGGGGCTCGGGCTGATCGACCAGGTCGCCGAGTTCGGCAGGCCGTACCCGATCCTCGTGCTCACCGGGGGGGACTGCATGATGCGCCCCGACCTGTTCGAGCTGGTCGAGCGTGCCACGTCGCTGGGCCTGCCCACGGCCCTGTCGCCGGCGGTGACCCCGATGCTCACGCAGGAGGTGATCGAGAAGATCGCCGCGGCCGGTGTGCACGCGGTGTCGATCTCCCTGGACGGGGCGACGCCGGGCACCCACGAGACCGTGCGAGCCATCGACGGCCACTTCGACGACACCGTCGCCGCGATCCGCGCGTTCTCCGAGGCCGGGCTGACCGTGCAGGTCAACACCACGGTGATGCGCCAGAACCTCGACGAGCTCGCCGACGTGGTCAAGGTCGTCACCGACGCGGGCGCGAAGGTCTGGGAGGTGTTCTTCCTGGTCCACGTCGGGCGCGGCACCGTGGTCGACGCGATCTCCCCGGAAGAGCACGAGGACGTGTCCCACTTCCTCTGGGACGCCTCCCAGTACGGGATGACGGTGCGCACGGTCGAGGCGCCGTTCTTCCGGCGGGTGGTGCACCAGCGTCGAGCGGGCGGCGCGGCCCCGGAGACGGAGACCTACCGCCGCCTGAACGGTCGCCTGCTCGAGCTCATGGGCCCGCCCCGCAAGCAGCCGTCCGCGCAGACCTCTGCCACCAGGGACGGCAAGGGCATCGTCTTCGTCGCCTACGACGGGCAGGTGAACCCCGCCGGGTTCTTGCCGCTGGACCTCGGCTCGGTGCGCGACCGTCCGCTGGCCGAGCTGTACCGCGACGACGAGACCCTGCGCCGCATCCGTGCCGCCGACTTCTCCGGCCGGTGCGGTCGCTGTGAGTGGGCCGACCTGTGCGGAGGCTCCCGCGCCCGGGCGTTCGCGGCCACCGGCGACCCCCTCGCCGAGGATCCGGCCTGCGTCTGGCAACCTGCCAGCGTGACCGAGCAGGTCGACTGACGCCTCTCGACACGCCCTGGGCGTTGATCCGTTTCGGGAACGTTACCTGAACTCCTCGCCGCACATATGGTGCAGAAGGTATCGTCGTTGACTCTTCTGACCTTGCGGATCACGGAACGGGTAGATGGCACGACGGGCGATCAGGACCGCGTACGCGCTGGTGGCGACCCTGTTCTTGGTGACCCTCACCGGGTGCGGCGACAGCCCCGACCCGCGGGCGGCGGCCGAGGATCTGGCACGGGCGCTGGCGTCGGGTGACCTGACCGGGGTGTCGTGGTCTGGCGCGTCACCGTCGAGCACGGTGGACGAGACCCGGACGCTGGTGTTCGCCGGGCTGCCTGCGGACGAGCCGACGGTCAGGGTCGCGACGGCCGTGCGGACGAAGAACACCACGGCCGTGCGCCTGGAGTGGGCCTGGGATCTCGGTGTGCCGGCCACGACGTGGTCCTACAGCACCTCGGCGACGATGACCCTGGTGAACGGCACCTGGGTGGCGACCTGGAGCCCGAGCCTGCTCGCGCCTGCTCTGGCCGCGGGAGAGATGCTCTCCGCGGTCCGCTCCGCCGCGCCGCGTGGCCAGGTGCTCGGCGCTGACGGGCAGGCTATCGAAGAGCCTCGGGCCGTGCTGGGCACCGTGGGAGAGGCGTCCGCGAGGATCGCGGAGCAGTCCGGCGGTGCGATCGTCGCCGGCGACCTCACAGGGCTGTCTGGGTTGCAGCGTCAGCACGACGAACAGCTGCGCGGCGTCCCGGGGTGGGAGGTCCGCGCCACCGCGCACGACGGCGCGGAGCGTGTGGTGTTCCGTGCCGACCCGGTGCCTGGTGCCGACCTGCGGACCACCATCGACCCGGCCTTGGAGAAGACCGCTGCCGACCTGCTGGCCGAGGAGACGTCCGTGTCGGCGCTGGTCGCGATCCGCCCCTCGACAGGGGAGCTGCTGGCGGTCGCCTCGGGCCCGGGCGGCGGGGGTCTGTCGACGGCGACGGTGGGCCGGTACGCCCCCGGGTCGACCTTCACGATCGTCTCGGCGCTGGCCCTGCTGCGCTCGGGTCTGAGCGTCGACGCGACCGTGCCGTGCCTGCCTTCCGTCACCGTGGACGGCAAGGCGTTCGCCAACTCGTCGGGCTACCCCGCCTCGGCGACCGGACCGATCTCTCTCACCACCGCGTTCGCACGCTCGTGCACCACCGCGTTCAGCGGTGCGGGTGAGCGGCTCACCGACGCGGACCTCGTGGCCGCCGCGCGCTCGCTCGGTCTGGACCACGAGTCCGAGGCCGGTTTCGGGGCGTTCCTCGGGTCGCTGCCTGACGGGACCGATGCTGCCGGCCGGGCCGCGGTGATGGTCGGCCAGGGTCAGGTGCTGGTGTCCCCGCTGGGCATGGCGACGGTGCTGGCGACGGTCTCGGCGGGGCAGACGGTCAGCCCTCGGATCGTCGCCGACGCACCGGTCACGGTGTCGCCGGTGAACCGGCAGGGAGGCACCGGCGCCGTCGCCGTGCCGCTGACCACCGACGAGACGGTCGCTCTGCGCGCCCTCCTGCGTGCGTCCGCCGAGAGGACGCCTGAGCTCTCCGCGCTGGTCGGTGACGACCTGCTGGCCATGACCGGGACGGCCGAGCTCGTCACCGCTGACGGGACCGTGGTCGACCGCGTCTGGACGATGGCGGCGACCGGTGACCTGGCCGTCGTGGTCTTCGTCGAGGTCGGTGACCTCGAGACGGTGACGGCAGAGTCGATCATGGCGGCCTTCCTCGCTGCCGCTGCTGGTTGATCGGTACCGCTGGTCCGTCGACAGGGCTCTCTCGTGTTCGATGCCGCTGGGTGTCGTGGAGGACAGGCAGAGGGCGTCCCCCGATCGGACCAACGGGGCGCTCGGACGTGTTCACATACGCCGGTCGGGTGAGTAGGCTCGTCCATGTCAGCGACAAAGGCAAACCCTCCGCGAGGAGGGGACGCAAAGCCACGGGACCCACGCGGTCAGCCGGGCTACCGAACAGACAAGGACCTCGATGGACCCGCGTCCCGCCACCGATCCCGTCCCTGCCGTCCGCATGCAGTCGTGGATCCGCATCGCCGCCCGCCTCGAGGCCGGCACCCAGGTACCCGCCCAGCGCCTCGCCGCCTGAGAGACCACGCACTCACTGACACGGTGCTCGCCATCACAGCACTTTGTGGCTAGGTCTCTTTCTCGACGGCTCAAGACACATGCTGAACGCTCTGTGGCCAGACTCTGTTCTGCTGGTGATGTCGCAGGATTTTCCCGACCAGCGGTCTTGCGATGAAGGCGAGGCCGCCGTCGCCGTCGATCCGAATCCCCTCTTCGTTTTCGTCTGCCGGTATCAGAACGCTGCCGACAGCCCGGCGATCAGGGTCGAAGACCGCCACCTCGTAGCGCACAGAGATATCGGTCTCTTCTAAAAGTGTTGCCAGCGCAGGATCTTTCGCCACCAGGCACGCTCTCGTTCCAAGATTTTATCTGTGAAAATAAACCGGACTGGGGTTCGGACGCTCTACCAAGCCTGGCCGCATCTCCTGAAGGAAATGCCAGGGAATCCATTCTATAGTTCCATCGGTCTTGCTGACCACACCACTACCTCCACCTGCCATGAAAAACCTGGGGTTTCGGTCGATCAGGTGCTCGCGGGACCCGACGACAAACACAAAGACCTCGTCGTCCTCGATGATATCCCTGTCGTCAAGAAGGAAAGTCCCCAGCGAGGAGTCCCACCCGTCAAGGCCGGCACCGTAGGCAATCTCGGCAGCCTGGTCGTAAGTTACGGACATCTCCACCCTCCGTTGCATCGATCGTCGTCACTCGCCCGCTCTGGCACCGGGTCGCTTGTCATCTTTGCCCGCCAGGTTGGATGAATCGGGTTACTTCTCGCGGGACAGGGAGATCGTCTAGCCTCACGTAGCTCGGGTTGATCCCTCTCGCAAAATAGTCAGAAACGTCGGCGACGGCGTTCTGCCCATCGATGAACCTGACCTGGCCTCCCACATTTTCAACATTAAAGACGTGGCCGCCTACAACTCGCGTTCCCGACCTGTTTGGCCACTCAATATAGACGACGCCCCGCGATCCTGGTCCGGCTTGCGCAAAAACATCCGCTATCTCGTCGCGACTTCCCTGCGTGAAGGTTCGTCCCCACGGTGTCTCGATGTCGGCGAGAGGGCGTCCTTGCTGCGGTCGAAAACGTTCAGGAAGGGCCGATGCCTCAGCATTGACTCCTCGTCTCCGGAGTTCATATGCTTGCACACAGTGTACGCAGTTCGCATCGTATGCCGGCCGAGGAGCCATCCCATATCTGGGATTCGTCCTGACGAGATCGTCGACAAGGGGATCGGCTGGCGCTCGTGCTGTGTTGGGGAATCTGTCGCTTGCACTTCCCGGGTTGCGGGGGGTTCGGCGCCCTCCGGGCTGGAGGATGTTGTCGATGAGGCCTTTGCCTCGGGCGA
>WQWY01000017.1 GCA_009785115.1 Micrococcales bacterium | reverse complement strand
GTGCGGTCATCGCGGTGACTCCGTTCGAGGATTCTGTGGAAGGTTGACTCGAAGGATCACGCGGTGACCGCGCCCACGTCCAGGACCCAGCGACCGCGCTACACCACTATCAGGGACTCAACTGAGGATCTGCGGGGGATCGCGGTCCGCCGGTACGACCGCGCCGTCCGACCTGACGGTACCGTCGGGCGCCTGCACCAAGAAGACCTTGCGCAGGCCATCGGGCTCAATACCGACAACCCGGCGCGCAAGGCCCAGCGCGGCACGGCGACCATGCCGTCGTTGCGCTACGCGGCACAGATCTTGACGGACGACGGTGCGGTGCTCGACCACCTGTTCCGGTTCGTCGTGCTCAACCATCTGCTCGGCAATACCGACCTGCACGCCAAGAACCTGTCCTTCGTGCACACCCGCGCCGGTCGCACCGCGCTCGCACCGGCCTACGACATCTCGATGCACCTGCACTCGCCCACCGTCCGCCGTGAGGTTGCCCTCCAGGTGAACCACAAGACGGCATTCGACGAGATCGGGTGGGACGACCTGCTTGCCGAGGGGCAGGCGTGGGGAATGACCGGTGCCCGATGCGAGGCACTGAGTGCCGAGATGGTCAGCCAGCTTCAGGCCGCACTCGACGCAGAGCAGGCCACCGAAGACCACCCAGGGGTCTGTGCAGCGGCATGGCAGACGGTGCGAGAACGCGCAGCCGCGCTGACGCGATGACCGACAGAAGGAGCAGTCGCGCCATCTGCCACCCTTGAAGTGCAGCAGAACGACCCCCAGACCTGCACTTCTTGCGATATCAGGAATCAATTCTGTCACGACGCGTCGAGTGTGTTTCTATCCGGCTGTCGCCTGTACGTGGTTCACCACCAGGGGTCAGATACCCCGGAGGTTCCGCTGACAGCGGGGTTTCTATCTGGCTGTCGCCGATACGTGGTTCACCACGCCGAGATCATCACCTCCACACCTCGGGTCGCCCTGTTTCTATCCGGTTGTCGCCGATACGTGGTTCACCACAACGTTGGATCTGGCTTCATCACCATTGGTAGCAAGGTTTCTATCCGGCTGTCGCCGATACGTGGTTCACCACCCCGCTGATGACGGGTAGCGTAAAGATTTCACAAGCAGTTTCTATCCGGCTGTCGCCGATACGTGGTTCACCACGCCCGCCTCGGAGGCGCCCGCCGCACAGGCTGGGTTGTTTCTATCCGGCTGTCGCCGATACGTGGTTCACCACTTCAGGGCCAAGGTCATGCGGATCGTCCGCGAATGGTTGTTTCTATCCGGCTGTCGCCGATACGTGGTTCACCACATCGAGAAGGTGATCGAGGCAGACACCGAGCAGCTGGTTTCTATCCGGCTGTCGCCGATACGTGGTTCACCACGGTGAACGGGGTAGATGAACGTGTACGACTCCGAAGGTTTCTATCCGGCTGTCGCCGATACGTGGTTCACCACGCTGGCGCGTCAGTATCGCAGATTGGCGCCCTACTGGTTTCTATCCGGCTGTCGCCGATACGTGGTTCACCACGGACGACGCGGCGAGAAGTACGACGCGTCGAACTGCAGTTTCTATCCGGCTGTCGCCGATACGTGGTTCACCACGCCGTTGAAGTGGGGTCCGTTCCCGACGATTTCGTTTCTATCCGGCTGTCGCCGATACGTGGTTCACCACGACGACAGCCAGGTGCAAGCTTGGGTCGCCGAGTGTTTCTATCCGGCTGTCGCCGATACGTGGTTCACCACAGTTCGATTCGATGGTCCAGGTCTTGCCGGGTGGTTTCTATCCGGCTGTCGCCGATACGTGGTTCACCACGGGACCTTGGAGCGCCACCGCGACGTTCCTCGGTGCCGTTTCTATCCGGCTGTCGCCGATACGTGGTTCACCACGCTGGGGTCCCAAGACCCGGTACCCCTAGGATGTGAGGTTTCTATCCGGCTGTCGCCGATACGTGGTTCACCACGTCGAGGACGAGCTAGGGCGTCGCATCGCTCCAGAGTTTCTATCCGGCTGTCGCCGATACGTGGTTCACCACCCTTCAATATCACGGTCGGGGAAGTCATCTTGCCGATGTTTCTATCCGGCTGTCGCCGATACGTGGTTCACCACCCTACCCCGGTGGAGGGAGCTCTGACCAGGGATGATGCGGGGGCTCTGCACACCTGGGGTCGGGAGGGTGCTCGTGGGGCTGTCGCCGAGGGGTGGAGAGAGGTGTTTGTGCTGGTCAGGGGTGGTGCACACGTGGGGCCGGTGGAGAGTGGTGGGGGTGACCCCCTCCAGGGGTCACATGACGGCGTGGTAGAGGGTGGGTTTGCGGGGTTCGCCTTGGCCGAGGGCGACGTGGCGGTCCCAGCAGGTGCCGCACTGGCGGAAGACGATGAAGGAATCGGCATCGTGGTCGATGATGGCATGGACGGCGGAGACCATCTGGTCGATGTCAGCAGGCTCGAGGGTACACACGAACAGGGAGTACTGGATGCGATCGCCCCAGCGTTGCAGGGTGGCGGCGACGCGGGAGCGGCTGCGGTCGTCGGAGACGTCGTAGGCGGCCAGGACGGTCAGCGCCATGAGAGGCCCGTCCACTCCGCGCCGGGATCAGTGACGAACGCGGCCAGGCGCTGTGCCTGCCGGTACAGGTGGTGGCGCCAGCTGCCACGGAACCCTGGGATCGCGCCGCCGGTCACCTGGAGCATCCGCTTCTCGTAGCCGTCGACGAGAGCCTTCTTGCCCTTCTTCGTCAGCAGCACACCCGACTCGGCGGCTCGTCGTTCGCCGTGCTCAGGGGTCAGGGTGCGGTGCCTGCACATCGACACCACCGCCTGGTCGACGATGAGCGGCCGGAACTCCTCCATGAGGTCTAGGGCCAACGACGGGCGTCGGTCGTCGTCGGCGTGCAGCATCCCGATGCCCGGGTCCAGACCGCACGCGGCGAGCGCACCGACGCACTCGCCGAGCAGCACCGCATACCCGTAGCCGAGCGCGGAGTTCACCACGTCTTGCGGTGGCCGTCGGGTGCGGGTGGCGAAGCGCATGTCTTCAGGCAGCAGCAGGGAGAAAGCCTCGAAGTATGCCTTGGCAGCGGCACCCTCCACGCCCATGAGCTCGGCGCCGGTCACAGCATCGGGGGCGAGTGCACGCATGGCCCGCATCATCTCCAGAGCGGGCAGGCGCTCCTCGGCGTCCTCTCGGGTAGAGAACCGCTGTATCAGGGTGATCTGGTGCCTGATCTTCGCCGCGACGACAGCGCGGGCGAACCGCATCGACCGGTCCGGGTCGTCAGCGGTGGCCAGCTGGGCGCGCAGCCGCCCCACCCGGGTCGGGTTCGACGCGGCGACCTGAGTACCGAGGTAGCTGCCACGCCTGGACAAGAACACCGTGTCCACACCTTGGCCGAGAGTCCACGAGCGTGCCCCGGCCGAGAGCCCGACCGAACCGAACAGGACGATCCGCGCCACGTGCGACGACGGGACGCTCAACGCCTCGACGTCGTCCTTCGACTGCACGACGACGCGACCGTCACGCACCCGCACCCGGCCGCCCTGAAGACCGACGAACAACGTCTGCTTCGTCGGTTCTTCCACACGGTGCTCGGCGACCAGGGGCGGGTACTTCGGGCCGAAGTCCTCGCCCAGGAAGCAGAACCCCGTGGCGAAGTCCACGATCTCCGTCTTGTCTGTGCCCAACGACATACCGACCTCCTGCACCGCCCGACGGGCTACCGCCAACGCCTCTTCCGCGTCCGTGCGCGACGCGCACATCACCGCCAGGTCGTCACCGAACCGCACCGTGGGAAATCCCCGGTCCAGCAGGGCGTCGTCCAGGTCGGTGAGCACCAGGTTGGACAACAACGGCGACAACGACGTGCCTTGCGGGATGCCCGGCACGTCCCGCAGGCCCCACCGGGTCGACGTGCGGCGCGTCGTCAGCATCTGCACCAGCGTCGTCACCGACTCGTCCGGCAGCGCCCGCACCAGCAGACCGACTGCCAGGTCACGGGGGATGGTCGGGAAGCACTCGTCCACGTCGGTGCGCAGCACCCACCCCAGACCCTGCTCGCGGCACGCCACCACACGCTGCACCGCGTCAGCCACACCCAGACCGGAGCGGTAGCCGAAA
The DNA here is from genome assembly GCA_009785115.1 of Micrococcales bacterium. Taxonomy (GTDB): domain Bacteria; phylum Actinomycetota; class Actinomycetes; order Actinomycetales; family Cellulomonadaceae; genus Cellulomonas. The sequence goes on along the minus strand of WQWY01000017.1, from coordinate 67,205 downwards.
GCCGCCGGGCTCAGCAACGGGTCGACGATGGGTGTGACCACGTTGAGCAGGGCACGCTCGGCCACCCGGTCGACCACCGCCGGGATGTCCAGCACCCGCACCCCGCCGCTGTCCTTCGGCAGCTCGATCCGTGTCAGCGGACGCGGCCGGTAGTCGCCGTTCAGCAGCGCCTCAGACAGCTCGGTCAGCCGAGCCGGGGCGTTCTCCTCGAAACGCGCCAGGGCAGGGGAGGGGTCGTCACCGGGGTCGTTGTCGCGAATCTCCTGCCACGCCATCTCCAGGCGAGCCGGGGTCGCAAGGTGTTCCAGCAGAGACATGTCAACGCCCCGGCCGTCGCCCTGGTGAGACCGGGGTGACCTTCACCGCACCCAGACCGTGCGTGACGCACGCACCCACTCCGGCGTACTCGGCGAAGCGCAGCAGACAGTCCGTCACCGCCGCGACCGCCGGGTGTGCCGCGCGCAGCCTGATGGTCCCGACGAAACCGGGCACCACCTTCGGGCGACCACGGTTCGAGGCGCGGTGGGGGATGCGCACCACCTCGGTGCGGCCCTCGATGTCGCTGACCCACAGCTCGGCCAGCTCCTCCCGGGTCATCCGGGGCAACCACAGCTCACGGCCACCGGGCGCGGGGCGCAGGTCGGCCGCTGCTTCCCAGCGTCGCGACAGGCCACCCACCAGGGCGGCAGGGTCCAGGAAGGGGGTGTAGCGCGAACCGGACGCCAACGACGTGGGGGAGCGGAACTCGATGTCCCAGGTGTCGGCCGAGGTCGGGGTAGCCAGCTCAGCCCATGGCGTCTCGGTCACCAGCTGCGGGTCGTCGACCACCACCCCCTCTTGCCGGTTCAGCACGATCTTCGCCCCCAGGCCGGCACGGCGGTGCAACGCGGCAGCGACGCTCTCCGACAACGCCCCGACCGTGACGAACGCGTGTCGCCCGTCCCCGTGCACCGGCCCGACCGACCACGGCTTGCGCGTCGCCGTGTGCTTGGCCGCGCCCGGGTCGGTGGTGCCGTTCGGGGCGTCGAGCAGCGCACACATCGCGGCATGCAGGTGCTGCGGGCCGACCTCGCGGTAGTCCACACCCGACAGCACCAGACGCAACGCAGCAGGCACCGGTCACACCTCCTCGTCGGCTACCCGGGCCAGGGCGCGGCACCCCACGACCCGGCCTGTGGTGTCGCGCACCTCGTCGAACGGGAAGAGCAGGTCGGTGCGGTCGGGCAGGGCCAGAGCCGTCACCCGGGAGACGACGTAGGCGACGCCAGGCGTGAGGTCGGGCAGGTCGGTCACAGTCGCACCTGGGGTGAACGCGACGGTAGGGACCGGGCGCGAAGCCGCGTCGGTGAGCGGGTCGGCCTCACGCCAGCTGTCGACCACCCGGGCCGGGGGGTCGGCGGCGGGAAGCTCGAGGAGCGCCGAGCCGTCGTCGGTGACCACGCGCAGAGCATGAGGCGTGAGGTTCACCAGCGTGAGCGTCATGATCGCGCCGGGGGTGTGCGCGCTTCGACGGTGACCCCATGCTTGTCGAGCAGCTTCATGAGATCGTCCGGCTGGTCTGGGTGCACCCGGGCAGGACGCAGCCGTCCCGGCCCCGCGAAGTGCATCGGGACGAGGCGCTCCCACGGGCACGGGAGAGGGAAGCCCGCGGTCCCGTGCGCGTTGGCCATGTACCAGCCCAGCGGGATCGTGGTCGCCTTGGGCATCATGCCGACAACCACCACCACGGCCTTCGGGTGGCGGTCGAGAACCTCGCGAAGCGCACGCCCGGCCCCGATGACGATCTCAGCCGGGGTGAGAAGCGCTGTCCCGTCCGGGTCCGATCCGGTGTTTCGGTGCCAGCGTGGGTCGACCTTGACGTTGACCAGGGAGTCGCCGTCGCCTCGGACCCCGACGACGTAGGCGCGCTCGAAACTGCCGAACCCGTCGATGGCACCGGCGTCGTCGTGCAGTGGCAGGGGAAGCACGTGCTTGTTGTACGTCAGCAAGATACGCACCGACACAGACCTGACCTCATCGTCAGCCTTGTCAGCCTCGGACGGCTCAGGTGGCACGGGGATCAGCTCTGGGCGTGGCTGGGCAGCCCGGGTGAGCTCGGTGAGCGGGAAGAAGAAGTCGTCGCGGTCACCAGCCTCGTTGAGCTCGTGGAGCACCACGCCACGCGGCGGTTCCCACTGGTAGCCCAGGGCGATGGCCGCGGGGAAGAGCACGTTCGGGTAGTAGGAAAAACCCGTCGAGTCGTCGTCGGCGTTCTGGCCAGCGCGCAGCTCACGTGCCAGGGACGTCACGGTGTCGGCCAGCTCCACCTGACCGGTAGCACCGAGGTCGAGACGTTCGACCAGCATGTTCACGTTGAGGTGCTGCAATGTCTTGGCCACCAACGGGCCGGTGTGCCAGCGCGGCGCGGCCTGATCCTGAACCTGGACGACATAGGCAGACCCCCGGACAGAGCGAATCCACCACGCCCAGTACACCGACAAGACCAGCAGGGGAGCGGACACAGCGAACAGGGCCCACCGGAAAGGCGGAGAGTACCCGAACCCGCCCTCAGCAGGCAGCAGATCCTCGACCACCAGGGCGGCGATAGCGGTCGTGAGAGCGATGAGGACAGCGGTGATCATATGAGGGACCCATGACGGAGCGAGCCAGGTCAGCCTCCGACGTCGTCCATGTTTCTCATAAGCCAGCCGAGTCCCGACCAGCTCGGGCACGTCGGTCACCGGGTTTTTCATCGCATACCTCCTTGTCGCCTGTTTCCTCGTCCTTGCTGGGTCCTCGGTTGGTTCTGCTGCTGTTCTGGATGGTGCGGGAGGGCGGGAGAGACACGCGTTCTACCTACCCGCTGGCCGAGCATGGGAAGCCCGAGACGAGCACCGCGCTCGTTCTCCACCCACCACTTGAACAGCTCTGAGTCGCTGCCCGTCGTGGCGCCGCCCTGGAACCTGTCGTTCTGCTGCCTGGTCCGTGGGTAGTGGACAGGGATACCAGGGAAACCGCGTGTGGAGTCGACAAGCTGGTCGCGCATCAGACGTGTTTCTGGGTTCGCGTCAAGAAGTATGTTGAACTTTTTGAACAGCTGGCCGAGATCGACGTCAGTGGGCTGAGAAGGCGTTCGTCTCAGCTGGCTGTACCGCTCGCGCGTGTCGGACTCTTTCTCGACGACGGTGCGGTCCCAGTCTGCTCTGACGCTCACCGACCCGAAACCCAGAGGCTTTCCTCCACCGAGACCGAAGACTGACCCCTCGAGCTTGAGAATCCACAAGAGCGCGCCGAGCTCGGTCTCGGTCAGGTGAGCGAAACGAATCTCGGTGCGGAACTCTGTTCCAGGGACGACCCAGTCGCGGACGTTGACCTCGACCTTGGGGCTGCGTGAGCCTCGGGGTCGCAGGTGCGGAGGGACCTCGCTCCCATCCGTGATCCGATCAGCCCATGCGGGGTTTTTCTGCTCTGCTGGCCCTTCGTCTCCGACGAATCGATCTGGGTGCGGCAGGTAGACTTTTCGTCCGCGAAGCTCGCTCGTGCTCGTGAAGCCTTGGTCGGCAGAGCGTGGCTGCTTCTCACCAGAGGGCTGCGGCTCTCCGTCCGCCCTCCGGGATGCTGAGTAGAACCGGTACTGCGAGGTCTTGGGCTCGGCGAGAGTCGCTAGCTCCATCCCGTGCTCTTCGCCGAGGTCTTCGCTGATGGCAGTCTCTGCGGAGGAGCGCAGCCAGGGCGGGTCGACCTGGAGCAGACCCTTCCAGCCGGTCTGGCTCTGTCGCCCGTCGTTCGGCTGGTCGCCCTGTGGCACCCAGCCGAACACGACATCAGCAGGTGAGAGGGCTTCGATCCTGCTCGCTGGGCGATGCAGCGGGTCGAGCAGCTCCCACGCAGAGCGGGTGAAAGGTTCGCGACCGATGAGCGCGGGCGTGAGGAAGGCTATGTCGTTGGCATCGGGTCGTCTCTCCACCTCGTCGAACCTGGACAGCTCGGCGTCCGTGAACTTTCGGCTCGGCCGACAGTGGAACGTCCTGCCTCGTTCGAGCTTCCACGAGCGGGTGTCCCAGATATAGGAGCCGTGATCCGCGCGGAAACGGGCGCTCGTCGTGTCGTCGTTCTCGTGGGCGTCGCGGAAGGACTGGCACACCGCGTCCCACGACCACCGCAGCTCGGCGGTGTGCTCAGGATCTATGGTGAAAACCCTGAAGAAGACGTCGCCGGAGCCTTCGAGCACCTCGCACGGGACGATCCGCTCGTCCTTCTTCCTGTTGATGAACTTCGAGCCGGTCCAGTGGATGATGCCGCGAACCGTGATCCGGACGTCGAGGTTGGCCACACGGGCAGAGGGTTGAGCCTCCCCCGGGACAGTCGTGCCGCTCGGCCCGGTGAGAGACTCTGCCTGCCAGAAGGTGTAGGCCGCGTTGGGGCCGACCCGCTGGTGGTGCCGCAGCACCAGCTGTGCGGTGACCTCCATGCGGTCCAAGCGGCCAGGCTGGAGGCCCTCGCTCTCGGCAAAGCGGCGACCGAGCTCGATCGGCAGCGAGGGAGCGTCGATGTGCGAGACCAGACCATCTGATGAGCGCTTGTCCTCAGGCCGCAGGTCGTCGTCGGGGGTCAGAGCCATGACCACCCGGAGCTCGGGCCTCCCCCCGGAGTCGACGCGGCTCACATAGCCCATCCGCATGTCGAGGGCGCTCTGCGGGCGCAGCCGCACGGCTCCGGGCACAGAACGGGAGTCCTTGTCGAACACCCCGAACCGTGAGCTGGTGATCGCCTCGTACGCGGAACGGAGCATCCCCCGCACCGAGCTGCCGAGGAGGAGCGGTACGTCTGGGTCGTCGGCCCGGCGCCGGGTCCGTACCTGACGCGGCAGGTGGCGGCTGACGTCGTACGGCTCCCCACGAGGCTGGTCCATGAGCAGCAGAGGAGTCCGTGCCGTCAGGGAGATGGGGATGACGCCGCTGTAGGTGTCAGGTGCGTAGGCCCCCCTGGGCCGTTCGGAGCACGGGTCGCTGTCGGCCAGCGCTGGCTGGTCTCGTGGTGGCAGGCTGATGAAGTTGTACGGGTTGACGAAGTCGGTCACTGTTCCGCCCGTCCCTTCTCTCCGTGAGGCGCACGTGGTCGACTCGTGGGGATCGTCACGTCGTCGTGGGTACGGCCGGACAGGCCGGTGCAGCGTTCTTCAGCGACGGCGGTGTTGCCGTGGCCGTCGGTGCGGGTGTACTCCACGACGTCGAGCGAGACGTAGAAGCCGGGGTCGACGACCACCGGGACCCAGAGCGAACCGATCCGGGCGTCGGCCAGGCGGGTCCAGCCGTCACGCACCTCGGCCGCCCGGCCCCAGAACAGACGCGGGACGGCAGGACCCTCCAGGCGTTCTAGCCCTGTCGTGGCGTCCGTGGTGTCAATGAGGATGTGCCAGGTTCCCCGGCCGCCGGGCTCGTGCACCCAGCGCAGCTCGGCGGCCGAGGTGAACAGCCGCAGCTCGAACGCTTCAGCCAGCGACGGAGTGGCGTCGATCTCGGTGGCGTCGCGCTCCTCACGGGCGGCACGGCCCTTGGCGGTGCCCATCCTGACCAGGGCACCGCCGGTCTGGCGCAGCCAGTACGCCTCCCGGGGGGCGTACACCCAGCCGATGGCGTCGTGCGGAAAGGCAGCCAGCGCCTCGGTGGCCGTGCCCGTGCCTGTGGTGGTCGTGAGCCTCACGACCCGTTCACCTCGCTTCATGGCGTGCTCACCTCGTTCGTCGTGCTCTCACCGGGAGCGCTGCTCGTCGCGCCAGCGGCAGGGGTGCTGGTCTGGTAGCGCTCGAGCTCGCGCTGCCAGCCCGAGAGCAGCGCTTCGGCGGCGGAGGGCCACAGCGTGTCGAGCTCGATACCGCCTTGGCGGGTCAGACTGTCGAGCAGGGCGTCAGGCAGGCTGCCGGACGGAATGTCGGCGGGGGCGGCCAACGTGATCGTGCGGACCTTGATCGCGCCGAGCCCCCGGGTGGTCCCGTACCCCAACGGCACCCACCCCGCCTCGAGGTCGGCCAGGGTGAGCAGCAACAGTGCCAGAGCCGCGTCACGGGCCTCGGGACAGACGGCCCGTGCGTCCTCGTCTGTCTCGGAGGTCTTGGTACCTGTGGTGCGGACGAGGCGGCTCAGGTCGACGTCGAGGACGATCGGTCGCCACGCGTGGCCTTCGTCGGTCAGCCCGACGTACGGTTCGAGCGAGCTGAACAGGCGGTGCTTCGCGACGCCGCCGCTCCACCGGTCGATGGCGTTGCGGACCGCGTAGTCGAACCAGATCCTCTTGCCGTCGATGGCGTCGTTCAGGGCGTCGACCGCTTTGGCGAACGCACGTTCTTCCCAACGCTGCTTGTCGTCCGTCGCAGGTTCTACGGTGAAGGTCTCGTCAGCCACCGCCTCCCACTCGGTGACGGGAAGCAGCACCTCAGACAGGGTGTCGTGAACGGTCAACGCACCCTTGTTGCCCTGTTCTCCTGCGGCGATGTTCCCGGCCGAACCGAACAGCGCGCCGACTCCAGGCAGACGGGCCGCCTCGGCCATCTGGTCGATGAACCCCGGAGGGATGCGGCTCTGGCCGGTGGCGGTGCGTGCGATGAGCTCGGCCCGGCTGCGAAGAGCACCCTTGACCGACGACCCGGGCAGCAGCAACCGGTACCCGTCGCCGTCGCGAACCGTGGCGGGCAGGGCGTCGCAGACCCCGCCCACCCGGGCCTCCTTGGACATCAGCGGCCCGCGCGGACGCCACTTCACCGTGATGCGCAACCGGTCGGGTGGCGGGTCCGTGGCCTCGGTCGCGGTCGTGGCCTTGGCGGCAGCCTCTTCCACCTTCTCCACGGTTGGCGAGGCCTCCTGGAGGGTGGTCAGCAGACCGGCAGCGGTGGTGAGGTCGTCGCAGCGGCTGACGATGCTCTCGGGGTCCAACCGCACGTGGCCGAGCCCGGTCGAACCTGAACCACCGACCTGGAGGCCAGCACCTGCCAGCAGCTCGACAACCTGCCCCAACAGCTCTTGAGCGTTCTCGTGCTCGTCAGCCTGGACGGTCTCCACGTCGATGCGGAACGTGAACCGCGTCCCGGCGGGTACCAGCTCGCGGCTGAACAGGTGGTTGGTCGCCGCCGACCCCGAACGACGGTCGATGGAGGCGTGCCACCGGACCTCACCAGAGGTGGACGCCGCCGGTGCGTCGAAGACGGTGACGAGGCTGGCTCCCAGTTTGGGGGTTCCGCCCCACAGGTTCAGGTCGCCGTGCTCGCCGAGCGCCGTCCGCAGCGCCCCGGTGAGCGCGGTGCCGGGAAGGATCGGTCGACCCAGACCGTCGCGAGCCACCGGTGTCTCAGCATCCGTCAGACCAGCACCGAGCCCGCCGACATGGATGGGAGACCGCGCGACGAGATCGCCGCGCACCGTGTCGCGGAACAACAGGACCCGGCGGCTCATCGCTTCGCCTCCTTGCTCTTCGCTTGGACGGCTTCCATCAGGTAGCTCTGCACGGCGAGCACCGTGAGCTGTTCGACCTGCTCGCGGTCGCTGGGCAGGCCCCGCGCGACGACGGCACCAGGCGGGATCTTGGCGACCCTGGGGAACAGCTGCTCCCAGATCGGATGGTCAGCGTTCCAACCGTTCGCCGGTTGGAGCAGACGGCGCAGGGCCTTCTCCTTCGGCCCCCATGTGTCTTTGCGCCTGGTGATGGTGTTGATGCTCTTCAACCAGGTCTTGGCTCTGTCCCGGCCGGCCTTGCTGGGCAGCTCTGCGACCAGAGAACGCAGCTTGCCCAGCTGAGACGCGGTCGCATCGTCTGGCAGCAGGTCGCGAGCGGCACCCGAGGCGCTGACCCGGGCAGCGTCCACGATCGCTCGTTCCCACGCGGCTCTGCGCAAGACCGCGATGCTCCGGTCGCTGCCCTCGTCTGGCTCATCGTCGCCGCCGGGCTCCTTGTCGCGGTCGGTGCCACGGGGCCGGTCGTCAAGGGGCGGCTCGCCGCCAGGGCGGTCGGTGGTCCGACCAGGCGCGGAGGTGACCGGGTGGATGGTGAACGACTCATCGGTGAGGTTCCTGCCCAGCGTCACCTGGCCGAAACCCTCCGCCCGGCGGGCACCGATGCCGCCATCGAGCAGCGTCCTCAGCGCACCGTCAGCGGGTGCGGTCTTCAGACGCACCGCGAACACGCTGCCCGCCTGGACCGCGACGAGCGTCGGGCGTGGCAGCCCCCACGTCGCCTGCCACGACTCGAGCCGACGCAGCCGCATCGCCCCTGGCCGTGCCTGCGGTTCGACCTCGCAGCCCAGAGACTCCGCGAGGAGGTCGCAGACCTCGGAGGTGGTGGTCACCGGTGCACCGGTCGGGCCGGTGAGCAACCAGTCGGACGCCGCCACCAGCACCAGGTCAGAACCGGCCACCGGGTCGGGAGCTGACGACAGCGCGGCTTCCTGGGCGTCAGGCGGTAGGAGAGACCAGGTGAGTCGGACAGCGCCGTTGTCGTCCTTGCGAGCCACACCGATGCGTGCCGGAGTGCCGGGAGAGGGGAGCGGGGCGGTGTGGCCCGCAGGTAGCCACACCTGGGCTCGCAACCTGGTGCCCGGTGCGATCCCGACGTAGGTGAACGGTGCCTGGTCGCGCTCCTGCTGGCCTTCGGGGGCGTCGTCCACCACCGCCTGGGTGCGGGCCGTGGTCGGTACCGAGACCCGGGCCTCGTGCCCGGGGGCGTACCAGTCGGTGCGGGGTGCTTTCAGGTTCTCGTCGGTGCACAACGCCGAGCGGTACTCCGTCGAGTCTGGCGCGGCGCCTTTGGGCTGGCCCACCACCAGCGGCCACGGTGTGCACCGTTCGTCCTCGTGCACCGGGTAGGCGTCGGTGACACGGATACGCCCGTCACGCAGCAGCGCGCCCAGGCCCGGCAGAGGCAGGTCACGCAGCAACGGGATCAGCGACGCACCGGGCACGTGCGTGGCCGACGTGACGATGTTGCCCCTGACCTGGGGCGCGACGACCACGGGTGTGGTCACGTCGATGTCCAGGTGCGCCCAGGGCCGCAGGCGACCCTCAGATGTTGAGGTGCCCGTCTGCTCCGCCGGGGCCTCGTCGGCGGGCAGATGGTCGGGCATCGGCGGTGCCGTGCCGTCGACGACCTGCTGGAGCCGGGCCACAGCCCCGGGCCACGCGGGGGTCTCGTCCACCGACAGCGTGGGCTGTCGGAGCAGGGCCTTCGCTTCCGCCTCCGCCCACGGTTCGGTGAGAACGAGCGTCTCGACCTGGCCCGCACCGCGTCGGCGCTTCCCACCGACCGTCGTGAGAAGCTGTGCCGCCAGGTGCAAGATCACCAGCGCGGGCCACATCTTCTCCACGTCGCTCATGGTGCGCAGCCCGGCCACCGTCCAGTCGTCGGCCCGCACGGTGAGCCCGGCGCGGGCACGTTCCTCGGTGCGCAGCAGGTCTTCGTCCGTGGTGCCGGTGTTCTTGTTGATGCGCACACCAGGCCGCAGCACGCGTGCGGCGGCCTTGAGGTCGGCGCGCACCGGAACCCCGCGTCCTCGGTTGCCCTCGGCCGCCGGGAAGCCTCGCACCGTGTCCAGCACTTCCTGGGGCAGTCGTAGAGGCGAACCGGTCAGCGCTGCCGGAGTCGGCGCCCGGCGGTCATGATCCTCAGCGCGCTCGTCGCCTCCGGTCGTCGCGGTTCGGCTCGGCGAGGTGCTTCGGTGGGCCTGGGCTGGTTCCGAACCGAACAACCAGGTGTGCCAGTCCCGCCAGCTCGGACGCCTCGTGCCGGGCTCGTGCTCGCGATCGTCGTCGGCAGGGCTTTCCAGCGCGTTGACCACGGTCTCGCCACGTTCGCGCAGCAGGCCGATCAGCGTGGCAGCCGGGACGTAGGGCAGGCCGTCCGGGTCCAGGGCCACGGCGTGGTCCACCAGCGTGCCGAGACGTTCGCCGGAACCGACGTGCCAGTCTGAGGCGAAGGTGAGCCGGACGGTGAACGGGGCGTTCATGCTGCGCTCCCCTCGGTGCGACGATCACGTGCGTCCCGGGTGCCGTGGATGACGTCGGCCAGCTCGAGCGCCGTGAGCAGCGCGGGAGCATGGCCTTCCGAGAACCGTGCGATGCGGAACTCGCCGTCGTCCAACCGCAGGTCTTTGGCGAGCAGCGTGAAGAGGCCTGAACCGCGCCGTTCCAGATGGAGGCGCACGTGGCGCAAGGCACGGTTGACGCCCGCCTCGTACTCGGCCGGTCCGATGTCGGTGGCAGGGCGGGCCAGGGCCTCGCGCAGCCGGTGCAGCAAGCCCGAGGTGATGGTCACGTCGTCGCCCGTGGTCTCGGAGTCGTTGCCGGGCGGCTGCGTGGGCTGTGCGCTCTGGGCCGAGCCGGCTGTCTTGGCGTCGCGTATCGCCTTGATCAGCTGCTCGACGTGCGTCCAGCGTCGGGGGTCAGTGTCTGCCTGTGCTGCTTCCTCGGAGACCGGTGCCGAGGAGTCGGATGGAGCGTCGAGCCGGAAAGGCCCGAGCACCGGGCTGAAGCCGCTGTGCTCTTTCTCGGCCCGGACCGCCGCGACGGTGCGGACACCCGACTCGAACACCACATGGACGTCTAGGGCGGCAGCGTCCCGGGTGAGGCTCTTCGCGTTGCGCACCAGCTCGTCCTCAGCCAGTGCGACGGCGTGGCTGAACGGATGGTGCGGTTTGACGAACACCAACCCGCCGCCCAGGCTCAACCGACAGGGGAGGCCTGGGTGCGTCGTCTCGTCGCAGCGGTCGTGCTCGTCGCGATCCATGCCGTGAACCTTGGCGAGCGCCTGAGCCAACCAGCCGTCTTCAGCGTTGGCCAGCTCGCCGAACCGCTGAGCAAGGGTCGCGGCGAGCCGCAGGGCGTGGCGACCGTCTGCCACGAGGACGACGTCGTCCCCGCCGACGATGATCGGCAAGACCCAGCCCTCGGGCACGGAGCGAGCCGCCCCGGTGTCTCCCGCGACCATCGCGCCGTCTTCCGGCTTGGTGGCGATCTCCAGCACCGCTTCTCGCAGAGCCTGCCACGTCACGCGGTCGAGCTCGTCGGCGGTGCGGCGCAGCGCCTCGATGAAGCCTTCGTCATCCCGGAAGCCCTTGGCCAGGTTCTGGAACAGGCTGCCGACGCCGTTGCCGTCCATGTGGAGCACGCCGTACCAGCCGTTGTTCTCCAAATCCTCACCGGTGTTCAGAGCCTTCTCGCTCATCAGTGCCCGGTCCAGCACCTTCTTGGCCTCGTCGGTGGCGCCTTTTTGCATCTGCTTGCTCAGAGCCGCCCGAGCGGCGGGTGCGCGCCGCCACAGCTCGGCTACCGGTGCGCTGGCGGGCTGGAGGCGAGTGGTGCTCTCTGACATCGCCTCGGCTGCTGGGCTGACGTACCGAGCCGCCGGGGCGCCGGTGAACGCGCACCTCGCGGTGAACGGTGACGCCGGGAAGCGGACCAGCGGCGGGGTCCGGTCCGCGCGAGCCCGGTGATACGCCTTCCAGGTCTCTTGCAGCGCCTCGCTCAGCCTCTCGCGGAGCCCGTCAGCGGCGGTACCGATGGGGCGGACCACGCCCCAGACGTCTAGATCGATGCCCGACCGGATCGCCTCGCGTGTGACGTCTTCGACAACCTGCCTGCCTTCGTCCTCGTCGCGCAGCAGAACCTCGGCCCGGCCGGACGCCAGGACGACAGCGTCGTGGCGATCACGAGAGCGCTCGTCCAACGCCGCGGAAACCCACGTCTTCCCGACGTCGCGGATCAGAGCAGAGGCTGCCAGCTGCACCCGCTGCTTCGTCGTGCGAAAGACGAAATCGTGGTTCGAGCCGGTCTCGATGATGAGCCAGGCTTTCCATCTCTCAGTGGTCATCATTGCCTCGCGACGGGCGACGGGTCATTCTTGCGGTAGGCGAGCACAGCGGGCTGGGCTGGGTGTTCGACAGAAAATAGAGCCGGCGAGCAGCGAGAGCGCGCGTCGGAAGATTGCCACGGAGAACTCTGCGACAACTCGACTGTCAGCGCTAGAGGCAACTGGTCGACTCATGTCCAGCCAAGCGTGCGGAGCGTACGCTGTCAAGAGTTCGGTCGAATCTTCGTGAGGATGTTCACCTGAGCCGTCTCGGCACGAAGCGCAGGTGTCTCAGCGTTCCCGTCCGGCTGACCAGGCGCTACGGAAGGTCCGTGTGCGGTGAGCCCCGCGTGAGGCGTCCGCCGCTGGGTGCCGGGCGCGGCGTCTCCGCGGCGAGGAGCGGACCCTCGTCGCCCGCTGAGCCCGCTGCTGGCTTCCTCGGCTGCTCGCGGGTGCTGTTCTGGCGGCGCATGGGGGCGTCACGCCAGGGAGGTGCTGTCGCCGCACCTTCGGGGTTCGGGCTCGGCGTCAGGCGTCCAGGCGTGCCCAGGCGGGGCGGCTCTGGTGGGCCTCGCGGTAGTAGTCGGCCATGGTGAGCAGGCTGGCGGCGGCCTCGTCGACGACGAAGGTGACGCGCGGGTGCATCTGGAGCACCGACCCGGGGCACATGGCGGTGAGGGGGCCCTCGACGGCGGCGGCGACGGCGGCGGCCTTGCCCTCGCCCATCGCCACGAGCACCACGGCACGGGCGTCGAGGATGGTGCCCAGGCCCTGGGTGACGGCGTGCTGCGGCACCTCGTCGATGTTGTCGCAGAAGAAGCGGGCGTTGTCCTGGCGCGTCCGCGCGGTCAGGGTCGTCATCCGTGTACGAGAGCTCAGCGACGAGGTCGGCTCGTTGAAGCCGATGTGCCCGTTGGTGCCGATGCCGAGGATCTGGATGTCGACCCCGCCCGCGGCCTCGATGGCAGCCTCGTAGCGCTGGCCGGCGGTAGGCAGACCTTCCGGGTCGCCGTCAGGGACGTAGACCCGTGAGGGGTCGATGCCCAGCGGTTCGGTGACGGTGCGGCGGATCGTGTCGTGATAGCTCTCGGGGTGGTCGACGGGCAGCCCGACGTACTCGTCCAGGGCGAACGCCGAAGCCTGCGACAGGTCGAGCTTCCCGGCGTCCACGCGCGCGGCCAGCGCGGCATACGTGGCCAGAGGGGAAGACCCCGTGGCGACACCGATGACGACACGGGGGCCGACGGTCGCGGCGACCTGTGCCACCGTGGCGGCGCTGAGCGCGCCGACACGGCTCTCGTCGGGGCAGATGATCACGTCCATACGCGTTCTCCCGTCCTGGACGGTGGACGCCACCTGCGCCCCACCTTCGTGCGTCGGCAATAGTAGTCACCCGAGACAGGCTCCATCGGTGACTTCGGGTGCGGGGTCCACCAGAGGGCGGCATCGTCGGGAGGCCGCAGCCGCGCCGATCGATCTCACCCCGCCCACGTGATCCTCACCTCGCTCGCGTGATCGTGGGGCGGACGTGACGACCCTGCCGTTCGTCTCCCCGAGAGGCGCCCCAGCTGCTCGTGCGCGTGGGGCAGACTGGGCACGTGGGTTCCGATGCCGTCGCGGTGCTGCTCGCCGACGTGGGCGGACGCCTGCGAGCCCGGGGAGAGCGGATGACCCGCCCTCGTCGCGCCGTCCTCACCGCGCTGGCACGCCGTGGTGGTCACCTGCTGGCGGCCGAGGTGGTCGAGGCCGTGGCCGCCGAGGACGCGAGCGTGCACCGCGCCAGCGTCTACAGGACGCTCGAGGCGTTGTCCGCGCTGGGGGTGGTGCAGCACCTGCACCTGAGCCACGGCGGCACCGCCTACCACCTGACGTCGGGAGACGGGCACCGCCACCTGCACGCTCAGTGTCGGGTCTGCGGAGCGGTGCGCGATCTTCCCGCCGACCTGCTGGACCAGGTTGCCGAGGTGATGGCTCTGCGCGACGGTTTTCTTCTCGACCCAGGTCACGTGGCGCTGTCCGGTACGTGCCGGGAGTGCACCCGGCACGGAAACGTCGCCCACGAGATCACCGAACCCACCAAAGAGACCAGATCTGGCTGACCTTCGCGGGTGACTCTGATCTCATTGTTGTTCGACATAGGTGCTCCTCAAGACTGACGACGGTCGATCATGACGATCGGCCGTCGCGAGCGCCCAAAATTTCGCCCGCCGCGGGCAACCATCGTCCTCACCCAGCCTCCGACGCGCCCACTACCATCCGAGCCATCCGATAGTGCCGTCCCAGCGCACCTGCTCGACCGTCCAGCACGGACTCTCGAGCACGGCGACGGATGCGGTACCGGCTGTCCGCAACAGGCGAGCCAACGCTGGCTCCCGTCCGAAGAGGAATGGAACATGGCGACGAAGAAGAATGTCGTCCGGGTGTCTGACGGCGAGGGCTCGACCAGCAGCGCCACGTCAGCGCCGACCTGGGCACCGACCCCAGAGGCGAAGGGTCGCGCCCTGCGGCTGCGTCTCTTCGCCGCAGGGCTGTGGGCGGTCGCGATCGGTGCCGAGGCCGTGGCGATCTTCTGGGCGCTGCGACAGGACGCCCCCAACATCGGGATTCTCATCGGTCTCATCGCGGTGGCCGCCGCGGGGGCCATCACCGGGTCGTTGCTGTGGAAGAAGGCCAACAGGCTCGACCCGGCGTCTCGTGAGGACACGATCCGGTTCTTCGTGCAGAACCAGCTGGGGCTCATCATCGCGATCATCGCCTTCCTGCCGCTGATCGTCATGGTCTTCTTGAACAAGGACCTCGACGGGAAGCAGAAGGGCATCGTCGGTGGCATCGCCATCATCGCGCTGGCCGCCGCCGGCTTCGCGGGCGTCGACCCCAACCCGCCGTCGATCGAGGAATACGCCGAGCAGACGCAAGAGGTCGAGGCGCTCACCGGGAGCAACCACGTCTACTGGACCGTCAGCGGCAGCAGGTACCACCTCTACGACGACTGCAACCACATCAACAGCGAGCGCACCGTGGAGATCTTCGAGGGCACCGTCGCCCAGGCCCGCGAGCTGAAGAACATCACCGAGCTGTGCAAGACCTGCCGCGACCGGTGGCTGAGGGAGAACCCCGCCGCCGTCAAGCCCGAGGACACCGAGCCGCAGGAACCCGGTGACGGCGACGACGGGCCCGCCGACGACTGAGCCCCGTCAGAGGCTGCCCGCCCGTCCGCGGGCGGGCGGCCTCGCACGGAGCAGCACGTCGACGTGCCAGAGCGTGCCGAGACGTCCCGTGCTGACCACCGACGTCATGCCCGACCGCTGAGAGGTTGAACCACCTGTGAACGCTGTGAACGAGATTCTCGCCCGTGTCCCGCTGGACGACCTGGCCGGTCAGCTCGGTGCCAGCAAGAAAGACACCAAAGACGCCGCCAGCCAGGCGATCACGTCGTTGCTGGGAGGGTTGCACTACAACTCCCAGGAGAGCGACGGTGTCGCGTCGCTGGCCAAGGCTCTGCTGGGCCATGCTGGCGGCGCCAAGGCCGTCAGCGGCGGGGGGAAGGTGGATCTCGGGTCCATCGACACCGGCGACGGCGCGAAGATCGTCAAACATGCCCTCGGCACCACGCCGTCGCGTGCCGCGACCCAGCTCAGCGCCAAGACGGGCGCGGCGTCACCGCTGCTGGCGAAGGTGCTGCCGGTCGTGGCGCCGCTGGTGCTGACCTACGTGGCGAACCAGGCTCTCGGTGCGTCGGGCGGGTCGATCCTCGACCTCGTCAAGGGGTCGATCGGCGGCTCGGGCTCGTCGAAGCCCACCTCCGGCGGAGGTCTCGGCGACCTGCTCGGCGATGTGCTCGGCTCAGCGCTGGGCACGGGCAAGGCCACCCCGGCGCCGCGTGCCTCCTCCACGAAAGAAGGCAGCGTCCTCGGTTCCATCCTCGGGCACCTCTTCTAGGGCGTGTTGCGAGAGCCCCTGCGCGCTGAGGCGACGTGTCGCGATGCGCGACGGCGGTTGTCGCCGGTGCGGTGTGGTCGATCGGCCTGGCCTCGCACGAACCTCGTGGCTCCGTCTGGCTAGACGCACAGAGCTCTCTGACGGGAGCGCGCTCAGGTCAGGAGGGTCCGGTCGCTCAGCCCGCCCTTCTTCTGGCTGAACCAGTCGAGGAGGTCCGAGACCTCCGCCTGGGCCTTCTCCTCAGGGGTGAGCGAGCTGACGATCTGGCCCTCGTGCATCATGATCAGGCGGTTGCCCATCCTCAGGGCGTGCTCCATGTTGTGGGTCACCATCAGGGCCGTCAGCCGGTGCTCGTCGATCATCTGGGCGGTCAGGCGCAGCACCAGCTCGGCACGCTCCGGGTCCAGCGCGGCGGTGTGCTCGTCGAGCAGCAGCAGGTCTGGGCGGGTGAAGGTGGCCATCAGCAGGCTGAGCGCCTGGCGCTGCCCCCCGGAGAGCAGGCCGACCCGGTGGTTCATGCGGTTCTCCAGGCCCTGTTCCAGGGTGGCCAGGTGCTCCGCGAAGCTGGCCCGGCGGGCTCTGGTCAGCCCGCGCCCCAGGGTCAGCCGACGGCCCCGGTTCAGCGCGACGGCCAGGTTCTGCTCGATGGTCAGGTGGGGGGCCGTCCCGGCCTGGGGGTCCTGGAAGACCCGGGCGACCCGGGCGGCCCGGCGGTGGGCCGGCAGCCTCGTGACGTCCTTGCCGCCGATCAGCACCGTGCCCTGGTCGACCGGCAGAGAGCCGCCGATGATGTTGAGCAAGGTCGACTTGCCGGCCCCGTTCGAGCCGATGACGGTCACGAAGTCGCCGGTCGCCAGCTCCAGGTCGACGTCGTGCAGCGCCACCCGCTCGTTGGCGGTACCGGGGTAGAACGTCTTGGACACGCCGGTGAGCGTCAGCATCACGACGTCCCCTTCTTCGACGGCTGCGAAGCGGTGGCAGCCGCATGGGCGGCGTCGACCTCGGCCATCGGCGAGAAGGGGTTCGGCACCACGCTCATCTGCTCGGGGACGTCGGACCGCCGGCGCCAGGGCGACAGCCTGGTGACCAAGGCGTTCGCACCCTTGGACTGCGAGACCACGAGGGCGATCACCACCAAGACGGCCGACATCAGCTTCATGTCCGAGTTCTTGATGAACTCCCACTTCAAGGCCCAGAAGATCGCCACGCGGTAGAGCACCGCGCCGACGACCACACCGATCGCCGCCAACCACAGGTACCGGGTGCCGAAGATGGCGTTGCCCAAGATGACCGAGGCGAGCCCGATCAGGATCATCCCTCGTCCGTCCTCGATGAAGGAGGAACCGACGTACTGGGCCGTGACGGCTCCGCACAGCCCGACCAGGCCGTTGGAGACCATCAGCGTGATGATCTTCGTGCGCGTCGTGTTGATGCCCATCGCCGCGGCCATGCCCGGGTTGTCCCCGGTCGTCATGACGGCGAAGCCGAACTTGGTGTTCAGGAACCAGACCACCACGAGGGCGACGATGACGACACCAGCACCGATGAGGGTGACCGAGACCCAGCTGCCTCGTAGCCGGTTCTCGACCAGCCCGGTGAAGATGGTGGTCTGGCTGAGCAGCCCGACGTTGGTGCGTTCGAGGCCGTCGTGCCCCAGGGACATGATGCGCGTGTTGATGGTGTACATCGCCAGCATCACCAGGATGGACGCCAACAACGGGTCGATGTGGAACTTGGTGTGCAGCACCCCGGTCATCAGGCCGGCCAGCGCCCCCGCGATCATGCCGGCCACCGTGGCCGTCAGCGGTGGCACGCCGTTGAAGATGAAGATGGCGGTGGTGGCGGTGCCGGCCGTGAAGGAGCCGTCGACCGTGAGGTCCGCGAAGTTGAGGATGCGGAAGGTCAGGAACACCCCCAGCGCCAGCAGGGCGATGATCAGACCTTGGTCGACGGCTCCCAGCATGGGCGTTGTCTCTCGGCTGCTGTCCGATCAGTTCTTGTCGTCGACCACGGTGGCCTGGCTCACCAGGCTCTCGGGCAGCGTCAGCCCGAAGCGGGCAGCAGCGTCCACGTTGATGGTCAGCTCGGTGCTGGTGGTGGCCTCCGGCTTGATGCTGTCGACCTTCACCCCGTCGCGCAAGATCGAGACGGCCATCTCACCGGTGCGCCGCCCCATCTCGTAGTAGCTCAGGCCACGGGTGGCCACGGTGCCGAGCTCGACGGTGCTGGTGTCGGCGCAGAAGACCGGGATCTGCTTCTCCTGGCCGAACCCGATCACCGAGGAGATCGCGGCGACGACGGTGTTGTCGTTCGGGATCAAGATCGCGTCGACGTCGGCGAGGGCCTCCAGCCCGGCAGCGATCTCGGACGCGGAGGTGATGGCCTGGGTCTTGAGGGTGACGCCGATCTCGGCGGCCTCGGCCTCGTACGCCTCGACCTGGGCCAGGGAGTTGGACTCGGCGGACGAGTAGAGCACGCCGATGGTCTGGACGTCGGGCATGGCCTCCTGGACCAGGGACACCGGCCTGGCCTCGGGGTTGAGGTCCGAGGTGCCGGTGATGTTGGTGCCAGCCTGGTCCCACGAGGGCACCAGGTCGTCGCGGACCGGGTCGGTCACGGCGGCGAACAGGATCGGCCGGTCCTTCTCGGCGTTGGCGACAGCCAGCGCGATCGGGGTCGAGATGGCCAGGACCAGGTCGATGTTGGCGTCGGACGCGAACGTGGAGGCGATGGTGGCGGCGTTCGTCGGGTCGCCCTGAGCGTTCTTGTTGATCAGCCGGTAGTCGAGGCCCTCTTCCTTCAGGACGTCCTCGAACCCGTCGAGCACCGACTGGAGAGCCGGGTGCGAGACGATGACGGCGGTCCCGATGGTGTACTCGGCGGACTTCTCATCGCTGCTGGCGCAACCAGCCAGCCCCACCATGCTGACGGTGACGGCGGCGGCGAGGCTGGTGAGAGTGAGGCGACGTCGGCTCATGGTGTCTCCTTGGCCATGAATGAGAATGCTCCGGGTAGCTGAGCCGTAAGCTCGCTGACGAGGCCGCACACTAGCGCACTGTCTCTACGGCGCCCAAGGTCTTGTGCGAGCCTCACCCGAACTGCTGATGAACGGCCGCACCGACAGCACCATGCCTGCCTCGCCGTGCCGACCGGCGCCATGCCGACGGTGCTTCCGGTGTCATGACCCGCTCTGGGCGAGCGGCGTCGGCTAGGGTGCCCACGGACACCAGACCTGAGGAGGATCCGCTGAGCACCGCACCGCGCCTGGTCGCCTTCGACCTGGACGACACCCTGGCCCCGTCGAAGTCTCCGCTCGACCCTCGGATGAGCACGCTGCTCGTCGAGCTGCTCGAGCACGTCGAGGTCTGCGTGATCTCCGGAGGCCAGTTCGGGCAGTTCCGTACCCAGGTGATCGACCAGCTGCCCGAGCTCCGTCCCGACCAGGGCGTCCGGCTGCACCTGATGCCGACCTGCGGCACCCAGTACTGGCACCGCACGGCCGACGGGTGGTCGCAGGTCTACGCCGAGAACCTCACCGCTGACGAGAAGACGCGGGCGACGACGGCCCTGGAAGAGCAGGCGCGCCGGCTAGGGCTGTGGGAGTCGCAGACGTGGGGGCCGATCCTGGAGGACAGGGACAGCCAGATCACGTTCTCCGCGCTGGGTCAGGCCGCACCGGTCGACGCGAAGACCGCGTGGGACCCGACGGGGGAGCGCAAGTCGGCGCTGCGTGACGCGGTGGCCGCCCTGGTGCCAGACCTGGAGGTCCGCTCCGGCGGCTCCACCTCTGTCGACATCACGCGCAAGGGCATCGACAAGGCGTACGGGATGCTCAAGCTCGTCGAGATCACGGGCATCCCGCTGACCGACATGCTGTTCGTCGGCGACCGGCTGGACCCGGACGGCAACGACTACCCGGTGAAGGCCCTCGGGGTGAGGTGCCACGAGGTGACCGGGTGGCAGGACACGGCCGACTACCTGGAGACGTTGATCCGCGAGCTGTCAGACGCGTCCTGAGGATCCTCGTCGCACGCCCCGGCCCTCTCGAGGACGCCCTGCCCCTGTGGTGAGGGAGAAGCAGGCGCTCCGCGAGAGGGGGAGCGGGTGGGAAGAAGGAAGGCTGCTCGGCTCTCTCAGGAGAGCCAGCTGACCATCTCGGTCGCGTCCTGGTGGGAGAACTCGCTGACGGACTCGCGAGCCTTGGCCACCGCGTGCACGGCAGCGGCCATCGGGCCGGAGTCGAACGGGCGTGAGGAGGCCAGGCACTGGTCGGCCAGCTGGCGCACCGCGGCGACCTGACGCAGACCGGACTTCAGCTGGGTGTCGATCGGCTCGGTGAACGGGGCGAGCCGCTGCGTCAGCCGGTAGCGAGGGATCAGCAGACGCCACGTCGCGAGCTGGCGCTGGAAGGTGCGCATCTCGCGCTCCACCTCGACCAGGTCTTGAGCCAGGGTGCGCAGACCCTCGTTGGTGACCATGACCTCGCGGGCCGCCGTGGTCGCGGTCTCTTCCAGCGCGCGGGCGAGCTCCTGGATGTATAGGGGCGCGCGCTCGGGGGCCTCGCCGGCGGCCAGCTCACGGGCGAACTCGCCGAGCTGCTCGTCGTGCAGGCGGGCCAGGGAGATGCGCAGACGCAGCTCAGCGATCCGGGTGCGCACCTCGTCGATGCGGCCGCCCAGGTCTTCGATGGCCTCGGTGAGCCACTGGGAGATCGCTGACAGCGGGCCGACGACACGGCCCAGCACGGGCTCGGTCGCCGAGACGTCAGCAGAGGCGGCCACCGCGGCCGCCACGGCCTTGCGCAGCCGGTCGATGGTGGCCTCGGTCTGGCTGGACTGCTCGGCCAGCTTCCCAGACAGCGCGTCGAGGTCGTCCAGCCCGGCCATCTGGTTGTCCAGCGAGCGGTCGACGGCGATGGCCGCGTCGAGCATGTCTCGCATCGGGCCGGACGCGGGGTCGCGCCGGTCGGGCTGGGTCCACTGGGTCAGCTCGCGGCGTGCCGCGACCTCGGCCGGGACGGCCGTCCTGATGAAGTCGTCGTAGCTGGCGAACCCGAGCTTGCCGATGCCCTCGGCCAGGGCGGAGACGCCCAGCCGGGCGGTGGCGACGCGAGAGGCACCGGCGGACCGTGCCGCCAGCTCCATCGGCAGCACCTGCTGGTACAGGCTGTCGGCGGCCTGCCACAGATCGGTGCGGCACGGGCGCGTACGCACCGACAGGAAGCCGTCGCCGAGAGGGGTGACCGTCGCGAAGACCCAGTACGCCACGCCGTCGTGGGCGAGGTTCTTCACGTAGGCGGCCATGGGCCTGCCGGAGAGCAGCATGTCCCACATGATCTGGAAGGCGCCACCAGGCATGTCGGGGTGGCGGATCAGGTTGTGAGGCTGACGGAGGATCTCCTCCATCGAGTACTGCGCGTAGTGGCAGAACACCGCGTTGGCGCCGTCGATCACGCCCTTGCGGTCGGTGGTGGAGAAGAACATCTCGGGCACGGCGACTTCGCGCACTGCCCCGTCAGGCCTAGGTACGACGTGCACGCCGTGCTCTCCTTCCGTTCCTGCCTTCCCTCACTAGGGTCTCCATCGGCGTGGGACCTGCCGGAGTTGAGGGAAACCCCCGTGTGCTGAAGGCTCGTTCAAGGATACGTGTCCAGCGGTCACAGGACGATTACGACGTGATGCTTGACTGGATGAACCTGCTCCAGGCCAGGGAACCGAAGACCGCGATCCAGGCTGCCTGCACGCCTAGACCCTGCGCGACCACCGTCCAGTCGACCTCGAGGCGGAGGAACGCGGCGAAGTCGTACCAGTGGTGGGTGAGCAGGTACGGGTGGATCGCCGACAACGCGTTGAGGGAGTCGAGCACGGTGGAGACGATCGCGGTGACCACGGTAGCCGCCATCGCCGCGACCGGCACCTCGGTGAGCGTGGAGAAGAACAGCCCGACCGCGACCAGCCCCGTCATCGACGCCCCGACGTACAGCACGACACCGAGCACCCGCACCAGACCCTCGCTCAGCGGCACCGTCGTCCCCGACAGGAGCACGACATCGTGCAGGCCGAACAGAGCCGCCCCGGCGACCAGGCCGACGAGCGCGATCGCCGCGACGGCCGCCGCCACGAACGCCAGGGCCCCGAGCGCCTTGGCGACCAGCAGCCGGGTGCGGCTGACGGGGAGCAGGAGCAGGTAGCGCAGCGTCCCGGTCGAGGCCTCCCCGGCGACCGCGTCGCCCGAGGCGATGGCCACGGTGAGCGGGAGCAGGAACGGCAGGCAGATGAACAGCGCCGAGACCACGAGGAACAGACCGTTCTGCGTGACCTGTGCGATGAAGCCGGGCCCTCCGTCGCCGTGCGGCCCACCGGAGGTGAAGTACAGCACCAGGCCGATGAGGAGCGGCATCGTGCCCAGCCCCGCGATCAGCACCTGGTTGCGCCGCCGCCCCAGCACCAGGCGCAGCTCGGCACCGATCAGCCGGAGCGTGGCTCCTCGGCGCGGGGCCCAGCGCTCAGGTTGGATCGACGACTCTGGCTGGGCCTCCGGCTCAGATCGGACCGACGACACGGACTCAGCGGGCGACATCGAACCCCTCCCCGGTCAGCTCCACGAAGACCTGCTCCAGGCTCGGCTCGCTGACGACCATCTCGACCAGGTCCACCCCGGCCGCGACCATCGTCGCAGCGATCGTCGGTGTCACCACCTCACCGAGAGCGGCCGACACGGTGGTACCACCGCTGACGACGTCGCTCAGGCCCAGGCTGTCCAGCACCTGCCGCGCGGCGACCAGGTGCTCGCTCGTCGTGGTGACGGTGACCCGGCGGTCCTCGTGGCGGGCCAGGTCGTCACGAGGACCCTGGAGCACCAGGCGTCCGGTGGACATGACCCCCAGGTGCGTGCAGACCTGGTCGATCTCCGCGAGCAGGTGCGAGGAGACCAGCACGGTGATGCCCTCGGCAGCGAGCTCTCGGATCAAGGACCGCACCTCGCGGGTGCCCTGCGGGTCCAGCCCGTTGGTCGGCTCGTCCAGCACCAGCAGCTCACGGGGCCGCAGCAGGGCGGCCGCGAGCCCGAGGCGCTGCTTCATGCCCAGGGAGTACTGGCGGTACTTCTTGCCCGCCGCCGCGCCCAGCCCCACGCGGTCCAGCGCCTCGCCGACGCGGCGGCCCCGGGTGGAAGGGTCGGCGGACGGGTCGCACGTGTCGAGGTGGACGAGGTTGGCCCGCCCGCTCAGGTACGGCTGGAAGGCCGGGCCCTCGACCAGCGCACCGACCGGCCCGAGCACCTCGCGAGCGGCCTGGGGCATCGGCCTGCCCAGCAGCTCGACCTCGCCCGCCGTGGGGTGGACGAGGCCGAGCAGCATGCGGATGGTCGTGGTCTTGCCCGACCCGTTGGGGCCGAGGAACCCGTAGACCGCCCCGCGAGGCACCTCCAGGTCGATCCCGTCGACCGCGATCTGGCCGGTCCGGAACCGCTTGGTCAGCCCGCGGGTGCGGATCGCCAGGGTGTCGCTCATCCCGCCAGGTTAACCAGCGTCGCGGGAGGCACCGCGCCGAGCAGCACCCGACCGTCGTCGAGCAGCAGCACCGAGAGCAGGGCCGACGAGATCACGCGCCCGCCGGCGACCGGTGTGCTGAGCTGGTCGAGCAGCGCCGACGGGTCGACGGCGGCACCGTGCGGGCCCTGGGCGATCTGCGCGTACTCCTGCGCCTTCTCCGGCATGATGCCGGGCGCCGTGGCCAGGGCGGTCAGGTCCTGGGCGTCGAGCGCACCCGCCGGCACGGTCAGGGTGAGCACCTGGTCCCACCCGGTGCCGGTCACCGAGACCGCCGGCGCGGCGTGCTCGGCCCCTGCCAGCTCGGTGTCGCTCGGCAGAGGGATGGTGACCTCCTTGACCGTCGCCCCGGCCGGGGTGGACCAGGTCAGCACCTGCTCGGACGGCATCGCGAACCGCACGTCGGTGAACCCGACCTGCAGCGCGGGCGACTGCGTGTCGGCGCGGCTCCACACGGCGACCTGCAACGGTGTGCGGGTCTGCGCGTCCACAGCCACGGTGACGCGGCCGACCAGCGTGGTGGTGCTGGTCGGTGTGAGCACCAGCTGGTAGGCGGAGCGCCCGGCGACCTTGACGTTCGCGTCCAGGCTCAGCGTGGAGTGCTCACCGACCTGGGCGAGCAGGTCGTCGGCGACCGTGGTCGGCGTGGGCATGCCACCGGGCACGGTGAACGCGCCGGCCTCGACCAGCGCCTGCAGCTGGGCGACCCGCGCCTGGTCGGTCTCCGACAGGGCGTAGTGCACGACGGCCCCGTCGGCGGAGGAGTAGGTCCACGCCTGCGTCCTGTCGTGCACCACCGAGAACTCCGAGGTGGTGCCCTGGAGCGTCACGCGGGAGCGTGCGTCGGCGTCGGTCCACACCCGCAGGGTGGAGGTGCCGGCGAGCAGGTTGGCGGGGTCGGCGGTCAGGGCAGGGCCGCTGACGGCCTTCGTGATCTCCGAGAGGTCAGGGAGCCCCAGGTCGGCGGTGTAGACGACGGTGCCGGACAGCGGCTGCGGCTCGGCCTCGAGAACCTCGACCAGCAGCTGGTCGGCGGAGATCGCGGGCAGGTCGCCGGCGTCGGCGGAGGCGAGCAGCGGCTGCACGGCGAACCCGGCGACCACGACGGCCGCGGCGATCCCAGGCACAGCCCATCGGGTGTGTCGAGAGACGGTGGCAGTTGTCATGCTCCTACCGTGCCAGAGCCCGCCTGAGCCGTTGCTGAGAGCCCACGGGCACGTCCTGCCGCGCTCGACGCCCGGTGGTGTCACCATGCACAGGTGAGAGTGCTGCTGGTGGACGACGAACGGGCGCTCACCCGTGCGCTGAGCCGTGGGCTGACCGCCGAGGGGTTCACGGTCGACGTCGCGCACGACGGCCTGACCGCCCTGGACATGGCGGCCGACGGCGACTACGACGTCATCCTGCTGGACATCATGCTTCCCGGGCGGCACGGCTATGCCGTGGTCGAAGACCTGCGCGCGCAGGGCGACCACACCCCGGTGCTGCTGCTCTCCGCGAAGGACGGCGAGCACGACGTGGCCGACGGGCTGGACGTCGGGGCTGACGACTACCTGACCAAACCGTTCAGCTTCGTCGTGCTCCTCGCCAGGATCCGGGCCCTGCTGCGCCGCCCGCCGCTCACGACCGACCCGGTGCTGAACGTCGGCGAGGTGACCCTGGACCCGGCGAGCCGCCAGGTCGCGGTGAGCGGCACCCCTGTCGAGCTGACCGCGCGGGAGGTCGCGCTGCTCGAGTACCTGATGCGCAACCCCGGGCGGGCGATCAGCAAGATCGAGCTGCTCGATCACGTCTGGGGGTCGGGTGAGGACGTGAACGTCGTGGAGGTCTACGTCGGGTACCTGCGCCGCAAGCTGGGGCGGGACGTGGTGCGCACCGTGCGCGGCGCCGGGTACCTGGTATGACCGTCCGCACCCGGCTCACGGTGCTGTCCACCGCCCTGGTGGCGGTGGCCCTGGTGATCGGCGCGTTCTCGCTGACCCATGCGATGTGGGCCCAGCGGACCGCCGCGCTGGACCGGATCGTCACCGACCGCGTGGAGCAGGTGAGCAACCTGGTCGCTGCCGACCGGGTGCCCGGGGCCCTCCCGGTGGGCGAGCCGGGGGAGGTCGTGCAGATCTTGGACGCCTCCGGGGCTGTGCTGGCGTCGTCGCCGAACGCCTCGCTGACGCTGCCCCTGCTGCCGGTCGACGAGCTGGAGCGCCTGCGGGCGGACGGGGACGGACGGGTGACCACCTCGGCCTCCGGCAGCTACGACGGCGACGTGCGGGCCGCCGTGGGGACGGCCGTCTACCGAGGCGAGCCGGTGATGATCGCCGCGTCGATGCCGCTGGGGGAGGTCCAGGGTCTGGTCGCCGCGCTGCGCGTCGCCCTGTTCGGTGTGGTCCCGGTGCTGGTCGGGGCCTTCGCCCTGGTGGTCTGGTACCTCGTGGGCGCGGTGCTGGCCCCTGTGGAACAGCTGCGCGCCGCGGCGGCCGAGGTCGCGCACACCGGGGGGCCTGGCGCGTTGCCGGTGCCTCGCCGTGCCGACGAGCTCCATGCCCTGGCCCGCACCCTCAACGAGATGCTCGACAGGCTGGACTCCTCGGCCGCACGCCAGCGGGCCTTCGTCGCCGACGCCGCCCACGAGCTCCGAACCCCGCTCGCCGCGCTCCGCACCCAGGTCGAGGTGGCCGCCACGCACCCGGAGACGACCACGGTGCCCGAGCTGGCCGACGACCTGCACGCCGAGGTGCTACGGCTGCAACGCCTGACCGACGACCTGCTCGTGCTGGCCCGCGTCGGCGCCCGCCCCCACCGCCCCGGCCCGGTAGACCTCGCGGCGGTGGCCGCCGCCGTGGTCGCCCAGGTGCCACCGCGCGAGGGTGTCCGGGTCGAGGTCACCGGCCAGGGGCAGGCCGACGCTGACGCCGACGACGTGACCAGGGTGCTGCGCAACCTGCTCGAGAACGCGGTGCGCCACACAGCTTCTGTGGTCGAGATCACCGTCCGCCCGGGCAGCGTCGTCGTGGACGACGACGGCCCAGGCATCCCTCCCGAGCACAGAGACCGCGTCTTCGAGCGCTTCGTGCGCCTCGACGACGACCGCCACCGCGACGCCGGAGGCGCAGGCCTAGGCCTGGCCATCGCCCGCGACCTGGCCCGAGAGAACACCGGCGACGTCCTCCTCAGCGACGCCCCCACAGGCGGCCTCCGCGCCACCGTCACCCTCCCCGCGAGCACTCCACAGGATCCGCATCAGGCTCCTGACCGCTGATCGTCGGAGGCGACGGGTGTCAGGTCTGCCCTGAGTCCGATCACCGAGGTGAGGGTGATTCCCAGGGGCGGACAGCCGTGATCTCGACCCGGTTCACGATGACGCCCCAGGCTGTAGCCCCTCCAGCGAGCGTGTCGCGCAGGTCGTAGCCGAGGTCGACGGTGCTGATCGCCAGCGCTTGCTCGTGATCTATCGTGCCGAAGAGGTCGCGCAGCGTGGTGATGGCGAGTCGCTCGACACCCTGGGCGTAGTCGCCGATCTCGTACACCGCGACGGCCGGGTCGGTGACCTGGTAGTAGAGCACCAGGTCGACATGGACGATCCGGTTGTCGGAGGTGACCACCGACTCGTGCGAGATCGGCACGACGTGCTCGTGCATGTTCACCGTGGCGCGAACCCGTTCGATGAACGGCACGAGCATTCGCATACCGGGCTCCAAGATCCGGTGGTAGCGCCCCTGCCGCTCGACAACCTGGACCGTCCCCGTCCGGACCATCCGCGTGCTGGTGACGTAGAGCAGCGCACCGATCAAGAAGACGACTATTATTCCTAGAGGTTCGTTCACGATTTCTCCTGAGATAGGTCACTTATCGAGAAGGGGCCTGCTCATCCTCCCGGACGCGAGGTCACGAGGTCTGATCAAGAAGTGCGACAGAGTGGCGCTGCAACGACGCGGCTCAGTCGTCGGTCCGGGAATCCTGTGTGCGGCGGATGAGCCACCTCGGTTCGCCGGGCTGGATCGCCGTCACCTCGATCTGAAGCACCTCTACGCTCCACCTCGGGGCTCCCTCGTCGAGCACGTCGTGCAGCGCGAGGCGGATCTGCTCGTGGGCGGTCGTCATCTGCTCTAGATTCATCGTGGCGCCGAGGTCACGCAAGGTATCGATGGCGAGCTGTCCGATGCCTTGGTTGTAGCGGGGAGTCGCGTAGTGCGCGAGGGCGGGATCGCTGAGGTGGACGTCGATCACCACGCTGATACCGACCGCCGATTCGTCGGAGGTGAGCACGGGTTCTTGGAAAATCACGATGGCATCGTCGGTGTCAACTGTGGTATCTGCGCGATCAATGATAGGGATGAGCATGTGTGGACCCGGCCCTAAGGTTCGGTGGTAGCGGCCCATCCGCTTGACCAGCAGAGCCGTATCCGGGAGAACGATCCGTCCCCATCGCACCAGCACGAAGAGCAGCACGAACAAGGCCGCGATCCCGGGGAGAAGAAGGGATTCTCTCAGAAACTCGTCCACAGCACCTCCAAGGGAAGATCGTTTGTCAGGATGAGGTGAGTTCGGCTCTCGTTCGACTCTGTCGCCGATTTTTGTCAGGAGACAGAGGCGAATACTTGCGGAAAGATGATAATTTCCAGATGTGCTTGGGTGTGCTGGAGAAAGCGAAGTCTGGATCGAGAAGCCGAGACCTGACCGCGCCTGTTGTCAGTTCAGATCGCAGTTCTGGGTGGAGTCGGTAGGTTGTCAACGCATGGCCGAGGAGAAGTGGGTCCAGATCGAGACGGGCCGTGGGAACTCTGGGACGATCGAGTGGGCCATTAGCTCCAAAAAAGAAATGATCCATGCCCCATCTCGATCCCGGAGCCCAGCCTGAATCTCTGATCTCTTCCCAAGCCAGGAAGGATGGCTTTTTTCCGTTCTCGACAGAGACACCATCGAGAGTGATGGTCACTCGATGCGGTACAGAAAGAGCGCGAACGCGTATGGCTGCCTGGACGACAAACAGAAGAGCGAAGCCAGCGAGAAGGGGGGTGACTGCCCTCGGTGCCGCAGCGGCTCCTGCACCAAGAGCAGATGCTGTAGCAAGGTGTGCGAAAATCGCCCACATGTCGTTGCGTCGGTGGAGAGGGATGGCGACACCAGCAGGTCCGGTAGTCGTTGCCAGTATCTTGTTCTCGGAGAGTCGGGGTCGACGGATCGCGACTTCGTGATAAAAGCCTGACGCAGACGCGATGACCAGAGAGGCAAAGAATGCTGTCGCTTTCGGGAAGAGCGAAGCGTCCCCGTCTGCCACGACAGAGTCGACCAGTCTCGCCGTAGCCCATGCTGCGGGGAGGACCCCCAGGAGGATAAGAAACCAGTTCACTGCCCTTGTCGTCAGAAGATGGTTGCCAAAATAATCGGCGACCAAGAAGTCTAGAAAATGCTTCGGCATCGGGAGGCGCCTGGTTTCCACGGGGTTCCTATTCACGCAAGACTCAGGGCAGCAGGCTGCCTGTCTGGATCGTATGGAGACTAGGGTAACCATCATCGTGCCCTGGGGCGAGGAGGAGACCAGGTTCGTAATGGCTGTCGACCACGGTGTATACGACGGCTGCGGCGACCATTCCGACGGCGACCCCGGCGATCGTTCCGACGACTGGTACGACCGAGCCTGCCGTGCCACCCACCAAAGCGCCGGTTCCCACGGTCGCGAGCAGGCCGGCACCGAGCGCAGCGGTGTTCGAGACGACCGCGCGCTCTGTGGATTTCCCGCTGCTGATATCGTCGTGTATTCCATATATGGTCGCGCCGACACCAAGGATCATGAACCCTCGAGATAGGACAGTCCCTGCTCGGATCGGTCCGCGACTCTCCGGCGAGGCACCGGGTGCCGCCTCTGCGACAACTTGGCTTTGTGCCATCTCGTGAAAAATGTTCGCCCTGGAAGATAAAACTGTTTGCCGATGTGCGGCCTCTGTGCCCGCCACCACAGCTTCGGTGATATTCAGGGTGAGTGATACGATGCTAGACTTACTCAGGACCATCATAGCGCTCCCGTCGCTCACGCTTTTGGCGATATTCTCACGAGACCTTCTCGTGATGGCTGAGAGATTGGACGTGCTCTGAAGCGCCTTGGAGGTGAACGTCTCGATGGCATCGTTCCAGATGCCATGGGCTCTCTTGGTGAGAGCAACGGCGTTTTCCCAGGCTTCGGCCTTGGCCTGATGGATAGCCTGCTGAACGGGGTCATTCTTGGCAACCGCGCCCGACAGTGATGTCAGCTGCCAGCCGCTGATCAGCGTGCCGGTCACCCACAGTCCGCCGTCGGAGGCGACCGATCTGGCTTGGGCCATGAGATCGAGAGCCGTGTCGAGCGCCTCGGCGAGGGCGTCTATCGCCTTGCGCGCCATGTCGATCTCTTCGATGAGCTCGTCAAGTCTTCGCTCGGTCATATGAAGACGTTCGTCAAGGATATCGGAAGCCTTGCAGTCCCATGACTCTTCGGCGTCTCGGCGACTCTTGGTGATCTCTTCACGGAACATGTCGGTGGCTCTGAGGAGGATCGAGCTCAGATACTTCGACACCTCGCGTAGAGAATCAGGTGAAGCATCAATCTTGGTCTCGAGGCTCACAGAACCTCTCCGATGCTGGTGATCGTCGCTCTCGCGCTCTGGTTCCCCGCGTTGAGGTCAACCACGGCGACCGCGGTCGCCATACCCAGGCTTCTCACCGTCGAGATCTCTTGGGCACCTGTGCTGAGGAGATCGCCGAGCCACGCCGCGACGGCGAAGGTCGCCGCGCCGGCGTCGATGTCGTCGGGAGCCTTGGACCCGTGGGTGTCGAGCTCGTGTGCCGCGGTGTACAGGCGGTTGATGGCGCTGATGAGGAGGTCGGGGTCGTGGAGGGCTTGCCTCATGACTGCCTCCGGTGCTCTTCGGGGACCAGGACGTCGAGCAGCAGCAGGTCGAAGGGCTCGACGTCGTACAGCGCCTGAAGGTTGGCTGTGAGGGCGACGAACCAGGGCTGAGCGGCGCCTGCGCCCGCGTGCAGACGGTCGAGGGCCGAGTAGACCAGGAGAGCCTTGCGGCCGTCCTGCATGATCTTGTACTCGATGCGGACGTCCGCCGGATCGCTGACCTGCTCCACGCACGGCACGTACACCACCGGGGGAAGGCTCATCGGGATGTTGCCCTCGGTGGTCGGCGGTCCCGCTGCTCGGTCTAGGCTCGATCCTGTCGGCGTCTCGCTCACGCACGCTCCTCACGGGTGGCTGTAGTCATCGGATGGCTCTGCCGGTTCAGACCTTAGCAAGACGAACGGGGCGATATGGTCGCTTCTGTCGCATACCCTCTCGTCTGTGCGGGCACGTCAGGTGTCGTGCGAGCGTGTCGTGTGCTGATGACACGGTTCGGTTCCTGCTGTTGCCTCGTCGGATCGTGGCACGGTCGCCATGTCGGGTGAAGGCGTGGGGCGAACGGTTCTAGACTGCGGCGGTGCGGTGCGATCTGTTCGACGCGGGGGCCTGTCGGTCGTGCGCGTGGATGGGGCGGCCCTACGGCGAGCAGGTGGCTGCCAAGCATGACGAAGCGGTGGCGGCGCTGCCGGGTGTGGCCTGGGAGGAGCCGTTCGCCGCGGGGGAGCGCGGTCATCGCAACCGGGCCAAGCTGGTGGTCGGGGGCACCGTCGAGCACCCGACGCTGGGGGTGCTGGACGACGAGCTGCGGGGTGTCGACCTCACCGGCTGCGAGCTGTATGAGCCTGCGCTGGCCGCGTCCTTCGACCGGTTGGCGCGGTTCGTCACGCGGGCCGCGCTAGAGCCGTACGACGTGCCCGCACGGCGGGGCGAGCTGAAGTACCTGCTCGTCACCGTCTCCCCGGACGCCGAGCTCATGGTGCGGTTCGTGCTGCGCTCCACCGAGGCGTTGATGCGCATCCGCAAGCACCTGCCCTGGTTGTTCGAGACGCTGCCTGGTCTGGTGGTCGCGTCGGTCAACGTGCAGCCCGCCCACGCGGCCGTCTTGGAGGGCGAGCGGGAGATCCTGCTGACCGAGGCTGACACGCTGACCATGCGGGTCGGGGAGGTCGGGCTGCACCTGCCGCCCCGCAGCTTCTTCCAGACCAGCACGCCGACCGCCGCCGCGCTGTACCAGCAGGCGGCGGCATGGGTCGACGACCTCGCCCCGGCCTCCGTGTGGGACCTGTACTGCGGTGTCGGTGGGTTCGCTCTGCACCTCGCCGCCGAGGGGCGGACGGTGGCCGGGATCGAGCGGTCCTTGCCGGCTGTGGAGGCCGCCCGGGTCTCCGCCAGGTCTCGACCTGGTGCGACCTTCGTGGCCGGTGACGCGCTGGACGTCGCCCGCGACCGCGCCGACACCCCTGACCTGGTGGTCGTGAACCCGCCGAGGCGCGGCCTGGGGCCCGAGCTCGCCGAGTGGCTGGACGCCAGCGACGTCCCGCACGTGCTGTACTCCTCGTGCCACCTGCCCAGCCTGGTGGCCGACCTGACCCAGATGCCACGGTTGCGGCCCGTCCGTGGCCGGGTGTTCGACATGTTCCCGCAGACCGCGCACGGCGAGGTGATGGTGCTGCTGAGCCGTGATGTCTGACCAGATGAGTAACCTGGCCAGATGAGCAAGGACAGGCGCCGGAGCCTCGGGCAGCAGGTCGGGCCGCTGTGGGTGGTCCGACGCGGCGACACAGGCCGGCCGGTGGTGCTGCTTCACGGCAACAGCGGGAGCCACCGAGAGTTCGACGCCCTGGTTCGTCGGCTGCCGGGGCGCACCCTGGTCGCGATGGACTCCCGTGGGCACGGGTGGTCTCCACGCGGCTCGGGTGACCTGACCATCGCGAGCATGGCCGACGACGTCGCCCAGGTGCTCCGGCTCCTCGACCTGCACGACGTGGACGTGCTGGGCTACTCCGACGGTGGGAACATCGCCCTAGAGCTGGCGATGCGTCACCCCGGGGTGGTGCACCGGATGCTCGTCAGCGGCGCCAACCTGTTCCCCGAGGGGCTGGCCAGAAAGTGGGTGCTCCTGACCCGGGTGGTGCACCGGCTGCTCGCCCTGGGGGCACGGGTGCTCAGCCCCCTGCGGGGGCCAGCCGAGCGCTGGGCGCTGATGACCGAGCACCCTCAGATCTCACCGTCTGACCTGGCCGCGATCACCGTGCCGGTCCTCGTGCTGGTCGGTGAGCACGACGCGACCACGCCCGACCACACAGCGCTGATCGTGGAGTCCCTGCCCTCGGCACGGCTGGTGGTGCTGCCCGGGGCCGGGCATGACATCCCGGGCACGAGACCCGATGACCTGGCGCGCCTGGTCGAGGAGCACTTCACCGACTGAGCACGCGCACCGGGTTGTCGGTGCTGTGCGGTCCGCGGGCGCGGATGTTGTGGGAACGGGCATCTCGTCGTGAACCTACGGTCGCGTAGGTTTGCGGCATGTCGATCGTGAGCACGCTCCACCAGCGCTACCTGGACGAGGACCTCGGCCCTGACGGGACGCCCGTCGGCTACGGGCTGGACTGCCCGCCGGACTTCTCCTTCGGCTATGACGTGGTGGACGCCATCGCGGCAGCCGAGCCGGAACGTCCGGCGCTGCGCTGGTCGGACGCCTCCGGTGTGACCCGGTGGTACACCTTCGGTGACATCGCCCGGCTCTCCGACCAGGCCGCCTCGTGGTTCCGCTCGATCGGGGTGCGCAAGGGTGACCGGGTGCTGCTGGTGCTCAAGCGCCACCCCCAGTTCTGGTGGTCGATCATCGGGCTGCACAAGATCGGTGCGGTCGCCGCCCCGGCCACCCACCAGCTGAAGGCCTACGACCTGGTGTTCCGCCTGCGGGAGGCCAAGATCAACACCGTGGTCGCCACGCTCGACTGCGCGGTGAGCGAGGAGCTCGACCTCGCCGAGGCCGAGCTCGGTCTCCAGCTGGTGAAGGCCGGCGTGGAGGGGACGCCGCCCCCGGGTTGGCTGGACTTCGACGAGGCTCTCGCCGCCGCCCCGGCCTTCGTCCTCCCGACGGGGCCCGACCGCCCGGTGGCCGCTGACCCGCTGCTGCTGTACTTCACGTCAGGCACGACCGCACAGCCCAAGATGGTGCTGCACGACCACTCCTACCCGATCGCGCACATCCCCACCGCCAAGTACTGGCACCGGGTCGAGCCGGACGGGCTGCACCTGACCGTGTCAGACACCGGCTGGGCGAAGTCGGTGTGGGGCAAGCTCTACGGCCAGTGGTTCCTGGGTGCGTGCGTCGACGTGTTCGACTTCGACCGCTTCGACCCGCAGGCGTTGCTGCGGCACCTGGCCGATGCGAAGGTCACCACGTTCTGCGCGGCGCCGACGGTCTACCGGTTCCTGGTCAACGAGGACCTTCGCGCCTTCGACCTGTCGAACCTGCGCCACGCGACGATCGCCGGGGAAGCGATGAACCCCGTCGTCTACGAGACGTTCCGTGAGATGACCGGCCTGGAGATCAAGGAGGGCTACGGGCAGACCGAGATGACGCTGGCCGTGGTCACCAACTACTGGCAGCCCACCAAGCCAGGGTCGATGGGCGTGCCGTCTCCGGCCTATGACGTGGTGCTGCTGGACGAGGACGGTCAGGAGGTCGGCGTCGGTGAGGAGGGCGAGATCTGCGTGCGCACCGGTGACGAGCGCCCGATCGGGATGTTCGTCGAGTATCACGACGCCCCGGAGATCACCGCGTCGGTCTGGTACGACGGCTACTACCACACCCACGACCTGGCCACCCGTGACGAGGACGGCTACTTCTGGTACGTCGGGCGCACCGACGACATGATCAAGACCTCGGGCTACCGGGTCGGCCCGTTCGAGGTGGAGTCGGTGGTCATGGCCCACCCCGCCGTCAAGGAGTGCGCGGTCACCGGGGCCCCCCACCCGGTGCGCGGCACGGTCGTCAAGGCCACCGTGGTGGTCGCCCCCGGCTTCGACCCCGGCGACGACCTGGCCCGCGACATCCAGACCTTCGTCAAGGCGAGGACCGCCCCCTACAAGTACCCCCGCGTCGTGGAGTTCGTCGACGCCATGCCCGTCACCGTCTCCGGCAAGATCCGCCGCGTGGAGATCCGCACCCGAGACCACGCCGACTGACCTCGACGAGTCTTCTCTCCTGACACCCTCCGGTCGTCGTGGCCGGAGGGTGTCAGTCGTCCGAGGCCTTGCCGTGCAGCAGCGAGGTGGAGCGGAAGGGGCCGACCACGGCGAGGACGAGCCCGCCGACGGCCCACGCGGCCAGGACGAGCCAGGGGAAGACGGTGCTCGCGGCGGGGAAGTAGGAGAGGTCGCGGACGAGCGTCGCGCCAGCACCGGGTGGGAACCACTGGCCGATCTCGCCCCACGGGGCGAGGAGGAATTCCTTGGGCATGGCAGCCCCGGAGATCGGGTTGGCGATCAGGAGGAACAGCACCGGCCCGATGGCGATGCCGGGACGCCCGGCGAGAGCGGCGAAGCCGACGATCGCCGCTCCGATCGCGAAGAGGCTGGCCGCGAACGCGGCCGAGTTGAGCAGGTAGGTGCCGCCGAGCACCTCGAACCAGCTCTGGAGGATGGCGGTGATCGCGAGCCCGGCGACGACGGAGTAGGTCGTCAGCGCGACGAGGCGACGCCGGACGCCGCTGATCGCGACGCTGATGGCGATGCCGCCGAGCATCCCGCCCAGGACGAGCGGGAGGGCCGCGGCGATCATGCCGGCGCCACGCGGGTCGGTCTTCAAGAGCGGCACGACGTCGGTGACCGTCACCGTCGATGCCGGAGCCCCCGCAGCGGTCGCGGCGGCGGCGGCCTGCTGCTGGAGCTGGGCGGCGACCCCGGTCAGCATCTGAGCGACCACCGGGCTGGCCGCCGACGAGGTGAGCACCTCGGGCTCTTTTCCAAGGACGATGGCGCCGTACACGTCGCGCCGCTCGATGCCGCGCACCGCCGCGTCACGGTCGGCCACCTCGGTGAACGCGATCGCACCGCCGGTGGCCTTGTCGACACCAGCGGTCGCGTCGGCCACCGCCGGGGCTGGTCCGGCGATCGCGACGGGCAGGTTCTTCGCCTCGGCGGTGACGTTCGGCCAGGAGAAGGCCAGGACGATCACCGCGACGACCACAGAGAGCGCGACGCCGACGCCGACGGCTCGCCCCCAGAGGGCTCGCGAGGCAGGAGGAGCGGCAGCAGAGGAGGACATGACGCCTCGCCTTCGGTGACGGTCTCAGCCGGTGGTCGACATGCCACCGACCTGGTCGAGAGTAGCGGGCGGAGGCGGCCCCAGGAGCCCTCGATAGACGTGTCCTTGCGTCGAGGATCGCGCGGGTCTCGTCACTGAGCCTTGGCGATGCCTGTCTTGGCGTAGGCGGCCATGGCTTCTTCGAGGGTGGCGGGGACCTCCGCGATCTCGGCGGTGACGTCGGCGGTGGCCAGGGCCGCGCGGACGGTGGGCTCGGGGGTGTCGGCGACGCGGACGGCGGTGCCGTCGAGCACCACGGGGAGGTTCGCGTCCGCCAGGGCGGCGAAGGCGTCTTGCCAACGGTCGGTGCGCACCTGGACGGCGCGGGTGGTGCCGATCAGGGTGGCCTCGTCACCGGAGGCGACGGCGCGGCCGTCGACCATGAGCACCAGGCGGTCGCACTGTTCGGCCTCTTGCATGTAGTGGGTGGTGATGAGCACCCCGGCGCCTTGCTCGGCCTGGTGGCGCACCGTGTCCCACAGCCTGGCGCGGGCCAGCGGGTCGACGCCCGAGGTCGGCTCGTCCAGCACCAGCAGCTCGGGTGAGTGCGCCAGCGCGGCGACGAACGCCAGGCGTCGCTGCCAGCCCAGGCCGATGGACGCCACGGTCCGGTGGGCCAGCGCGGCCAGGCCCGGCGGCAGCGGGGGCACCGGCGCGTCGTAGCAGCCAGCGACAAACTCCAGGTTCTGCTCGACCGTGAGGTCTTGGTAGAGGCCGAGGTTCTGCGGGACATAGCCGATGCGTCGGCGGACGTCTCTGGACGGGGCGTGGCCGAGCACGGCGACCTCGCCGGCGTCTACCGGGAGCAGGCCCAGCAGCATCCGCAGCAGCGTCGTCTTGCCCGCGCCGTTGGCACCGAGCAGACCCACCACCTCGCCGGCGTGCACATCCAGGTCCACGTCGTCCACGGCGAGCACGTCGCCGAAGCGACGGGTCGCCCCACGCACCTGGACCAGCGGCAGGGTCGTCGTCTCAGGCATCGACGGCCTCCCGCGCCAGCGAGGCCGCGATCACCGCGTCCTCGAGGTCTGGCTCGACCTTGGTGGGCAGCACACCGGCGACGCCCTGCCCGCTGTCCGTCGACGTGCCCGCCGGTCCGTCGGGCGGCAACCAGCCGTGACGCTCGTGGCCGCGCCGCCAGGTGGTGATGCCGGGCATCTCACCGTCCAGGCGTACCACCGTGCCCGGCGTGGCGCGGACCACCTCCGTCGGGGTCCCGGCCAGCAGGGGGCGGCCGTCAGCGAGCACGAGCACGTGGGCGGCCCGCTCGGCCTCGTCCAGGTATGTCGTGGACAGTACGACGGCGGCACCGTCGTACGCCGAGCGGGAGATCATCCGCCACAGGTCCCCACGGCTGAGCGGGTCGACGCCGGTGGTCGGCTCGTCCAGCACCAACAGCTCAGGGCGGTGCAGCGTGGCCAGACCGAAGGCCAGCTTCTGGCGCATCCCGCCCGAGAGCTGGCTGCCCAGCCGTGACCTGGCCGCACCCAGCCCGGTCACCTCGAACAGCGCGGCCCGGCGCCGGTCGAGCAGCGGGCCGGTCACGCCGTAGGCGGCAGCGACGAAGTCGATGTTCTGGTCCACCGTCAGGTCGCGCCACACCCCGGCCGCCGTCGGCATGAAGCCGGTGCGGCAGCGCTCCGGTGCCCGCACCTGCCCGGCCGTCGGACGCACCCCGCCGACCAGCGCTCGCAGCAGCGTCGTCTTGCCCGCCCCGTCACCGCCGACGACCGCGACCACCCGCCCGGGCTCCGCCACCAGGTCCACGCCGTCCACCGCCCTGGTCGCGCCGAGACGCACCACCAGGCCCTCGACGCCCCAGGTCATGACCGGCCCCCGGCCAGCGTGCGGCGGAAGCGCAGCACCGCCGCGGTGACGATCACCACGGCCATGCCGGCGAGCACCGTGAACGGCAGCCACAGCGACTCGATCCCCGCCCCGCGCAGCATCACCCCCTGGCTGATCTGGACGAAGTACGTCATCGGCAGGCAGTACCCGATCCAGCGGATGGCCTCGGTGATCGCCTCCAGCGGGAAGATGAACCCTGACAGCAGCACCTGAGGCAGCGTCACCATGATCGCGAGCTGGATGGCCTGCGCCGGGGTCTGCGAGACGGTCGAGACCAGCACGCCGATGCCGAGCACCACGCCCAGGAAGAGCAGCGCGCCGAGCGCGAACACCGCCACGTTCCCCCGGAACGGCACACCGAAGATCGTCACACCCAGCGCGGTGATGATCGCCATCTCCACGGTGGTGATGACCAGGTAGGGGACGATCTTGCCGAGCACCACGTCGACGGGTCGTAACGGCATCACCGCCAGCTGTTCCAGCGTCCCGGCCGCGCGCTCGCGGACCAGGCCGATGCTGGTGACGATCGTGCCGATGAACGCCAGCACCAGGCCGATCAGTGCCGGAACCATCACCCACGACGTCTTCAGGTCGGGGTTGTAGAGGATCTGGATGTCGACCAGGGTGCCCATGCGCCCCAGCGCCGCATCAGCCCTCTGCGCGGCGAACAGCGCCGAACCGTCCACGTAGGCCGTCGTCGGGGTGGTCGAGGTGTCGAAGACGACGTCGGCCACGTTGTCGCGCACCAGCGCCTGGGCGTCCGCACCGCTGACGCTCACGTCGGTGCGCACCACGTCGAACAGGTTCCACAGCGCGTCGGTCGCCGCCTGCTCGTCCGTCGTGAGCGGTGTGCCGCCCATGCCAGGGGAGAGGCTCGTCAGCGGAGCCCCGACCTTCATGGCGACGCTGAGCACGTCGGCGTCCGGGCCGACGACCGCGGTCCGGAGGCTCGAGACGCTGAAGTTGGCGGCGTAGCCGAAGATCACCAGCATCACGATCGGCATCACCACGAGCATCGCGACGGTGCGTCGGTCGCGGCGCAGCTCGTGGAACTCCTTGAGGATCATGGCACGCACGGCGGCTCCCTTCCGTGCTGAGAACCTACTCCGTCACGCCGATATCACGACCCGGCGGAGCGTCGCCGGGCTCGAGGAGACCGGCACGGTCCCGAGCGGGAGGAGCGACAGGGGTGTGAGGTGGGTGCCGGGGTGAGGCATGATGCCGGGGTGGCCGATGACCTCCACACCGTGTTCGCCCCGCCGGACGACCCGGCGCCGACGTGGGCAGCCCCGGGACGGCGGTCGATCACCCTCGGGGCGAGCATGCTCCTCAGCGGCCTCCTGACGCTGCTGCTCAGCCTGCTGCCCGCCCCCTACGTCGTGAACCAGCCCGGCCCCACCAGGGACGTGCTCGGCGAGATGGGCGGCACACCGCTGATCTCCATCTCCGGTGCCCAGACCTACCCCTCGACCGGCCAGCTGCGGCTGACCACGGTCTCGGCGACAGGCATGCCCGGGTTCCCGGCCTACCCGTTCCAGGTGCTGGGCGCCTGGTCGTCGCCCTCCTCGCGGGTGCTGCCGCTCGAGAGCCAGGTCTCGTCGACGGCCACCAGGGAGGAGATCGACGAGCAGAACCAGCTGCAGATGGTCAGCTCTCAAGAGCTCGCCGTCGTCGCCGCGCTGACCGAGCTGGGCTACGAGGTCCCGGCCACGCTCACCGTCGCCGGGGTGATGGACGGTTCTGGTGCCGACGGGGTGCTCGCCAAGGGCGACATCGTCGTAGGGCTGGACGGCGTGCCCACCAAGGACTACGCGACGCTGATCCGGACCCTCCGCGACACCGCCCCGGGCACCACCGTGCAGGTCGACGTGCACCGCGGCGCCACGCGGCTGCGGGTGCCGGTCGTGACCGGCGAGCGCCCCGGCGGGGGAGCCCTGCTGGGTATCGTCGTCGACCCGAACTTCGACCCGCCGGTGGAGGTCACGGTCAACGTGCCGGACATCGGCGGGCCCAGCGCCGGGCTCATGTTCGCGCTGGGGATCATCGACATGCTCACCCCCGAGGACGAGGCCGACGGCGCGATCATCGCCGGCACCGGCACGATCGACGCGCTGGGCGAGGTGGGCCCCATCGGCGGCATCCGGCAGAAGCTGGTCGGGGCCAGGCGTGACGGGGCCGCCTGGTTCCTGGCGCCGCGGGGCAACTGCGGCGAGGTGGTCGGGAACACCCCGCGCGGTCTGCGTGTGGTCGCCGTGAGCACGTTGCACGAGGCGCGCGAGGCCGTCGTCGCGATAGGTTCCGGGAAGGGCGAGGGCCTGCCCACCTGCCTGCCCGAGTGAGACCCGGGTTCTCGGCGCCGCGCGGCGGGCCGGTTGGGCTTGTCGTCTCGGCGTGTGGGAACCTGAGGAACCTGACAGACGTTGGCCCACGAAGACGTCGGCCTCCGTGATGCCGCGCCCGACCGAACTACTCCCATCGTGAGGAACAGTGAGCTCCACCGCGACACCCCGCCCCGCTTCCCTCACCCCCCGCCGCAAGCGCGGAGCGCTAGGCCCGACGCTGGTCGTGCTCGGTGCGATCGTGCTCGTCGTCCTGGTGCTGGCCCAGGTCTGGACGGAGGTGCTGTGGTACCGCCAGGTCGGTTACGAGAAGGTCCTCTACGTCGAGTGGGGCACCAGGATCGCCCTCGGGGCGTTGGGCTTCCTGCTCATGGCCGGCGCCGTGTTCGTCAGCCTGGCCGTCGCGTACCGGTCCCGGCCGGTCTACGCCCCGTC
Source organism: Micrococcales bacterium (assembly GCA_009785115.1). Taxonomy (GTDB): domain Bacteria; phylum Actinomycetota; class Actinomycetes; order Actinomycetales; family Cellulomonadaceae; genus Cellulomonas. Next base: position 27,090 of record WQWY01000017.1, on the reverse strand, counting down.
AGACCGTGAGCAGCTGAACCTCGACCAGTACCGCGAGGCCATCGAGCCTCTGCGCAAGATGGTCATGATCGCGGCCCCGGCGGTGCTGGGCCTGTTCGCCGCCGGTGCCGCCTCCGCCCAGTGGGCTGACGTCCAGCTGTTCCTCAACCGGCAACCGGTCGGCATCAAAGACCCAGAGCACGGCATGGACCTGGGCTTCTACTTCTTCAGCCTGCCGGTGCTGCGGTTCGTCGTGTCGTTCGTGCTGGCCGTCGCGATCCTGTCGGCCATCGTCGCGATCGCCACGCACTACCTGTACGGAGGGTTGCGGATCGGCGGGCCCGCGGGTGCGCCGCGCACCTCGAAGACGGCTCGGGTGCAGCTGGCCACCATCGGTGCGGTCATCATGGTCGCGATCGCCGCGAACCTCTGGCTCGACCGGTACTCGCTGCTGATGAAGAGCAACCAGTCGGCACAGCTGGCCAGCGCCGGCTACACCGACATCAACGCGGTGATCCCGGCCAAGGGGATCCTCGCGGTCGCCGCGCTGCTGATCGCGGCCGTGTTCGTCCTGACCGCGGTGCGGGGCGGCTGGCGTCTGCCCATGATCGGTGTCTCGGTCATGGTGGTCGCCGCGATCGTCGTCGGGGGCATCTACCCCGCGATCGTCCAGCGCTTCCAGGTGCAGCCCAACCAGCAGGACCGCGAGAGCACCTACATCCAGCACAACATCAACGCGACGCTCGCCGCCTACGGCATCGGCGACGTGGACACCCAGGAGTACGACGCGGTCGTGAACGCCGAGGCCGGCCAGCTGCGCGAGGACGCGGAGACCACCGCGTCGATCCGCCTGCTGGACCCGACCATCGTCAGCCCGTCGTTCAAGCAGCTCCAGCAGATCCGCGGGTTCTACTCGTTCCCCGACACCTTGTCGGTCGACAGGTACATGATCGACGGCGAGAGCTACGACACCGTGATCGCGGTGCGCGAGCTCGACCAGCGCGCCCTGTCGGCCTCCCAGCAGAACTGGGTCAACCAGGTCACGGTCTACACCCACGGCTTCGGCGTGGTCGCCGCCTACGGCAACGCCATCACCGACCGGGGCGCACCGAGGTTCCTGCAGGGCGGCATCCCGTCGTCGGGCCTGCTGGGCGACTACGAGCCGCGCATCTACTTCGGCCAGAGCTCTCCGGAGTACTCCATCGTCGGCGGCCCGGAGGACACCGCGTGGGAGTTCGACTACCCGAGCGACAGCGCCTCCGGGGGGACGGTCAACACCCGGTTCCCCACCGACGAGGTCCAGGCCGGCCCGTCGATCGGCAACCCGTGGAACCGGCTGCTGTACGCGATCAAGTTCCGGTCCGAGCGGATCCTGTTCTCCGACCGGGTCACCCCCCAGTCGCAGATCCTCTACGACCGTGACCCGGCCCTGCGGGTGGCCAAGGTGGCCCCCTACCTGACCCTCGACGGTCGGGTCTACCCGGCCGTGGTCGACGAGCGCGTCGTGTGGATCGTCGACGGCTACACCACCACCAGCCAGTACCCGTACGCGACGGCGCAGTCGTTGCAGGACGCGACGACGGACTCGCTGACCGCCACGTCCACCACCATCCAGGCCCTGGAACCGGCGACGGTGAACTACATCCGCAACTCGGTGAAGGCGACGGTCGACGCCTACGACGGCTCCATCAACCTGTACGCCTGGGACCCGGACGACCCGATCCTCAAGGCGTGGTCGGCGACGTTCCCCGGCACGCTCAAGCCGATCTCGGAGATCAGCGGCGACCTGATGAGCCACCTGCGCTACCCCGAAGACCTCTTCAAGGTGCAGCGCACCCTGCTCGCCCGCTACCACGTCACCGACGCCCACCAGTTCTTCTCAGGCAACGACTTCTGGGCCAACCCCGCCGACCCCGCCCACACCGGGGCCGCCATGACCCAGCCGCCGTACTACCTGACGCTGAAGATGCCCGACCAGGACGCCGCGACGTTCTCGCTCATGTCGACCTTCATCCCGCAAGGCGGCAGGGAGGTGCTCACCGGGTATGTCGCGGTGAACGCGGAAGCCGGCAACGAACCCGGCCAGAGAGCGGAGGACTACGGGCAGATCAGGCTGCTAGAGCTGCCCCGTGACTCCACCGTGCCCGGTCCAGGCCAGGCGTCAGCGAACTTCACCGCGGACCCCAAGGTCTCCGAGCTGCTCAACCTGCTCAGGCAAGGTGACTCCACGATCCGACGCGGCAACCTGCTGACCCTGCCCGTCGGCGGCGGTCTGCTCTACGTGCAGCCGGTCTACGTCCAGGCGGCGACAGGCACCACCTTCCCCCTCCTGCAACGGGTGCTGGTGAGCTTCGGTGACTCGATCGGGTTCGCCGCCACCCTGGACGAAGCGCTCGACCAGGTGTTCAAGGGCGACTCTGGCGCGATCACCGGGGAGCCGGGCACCCCTCCCGGCGAAGGCACCCCCGAGCCAGGACCGACGCCCGGCCCCACCGCGGAGCCGACCCCGCCGGCCCAGCCCGGCGACACGCCCGAGCAGGCCCAGGCACGTGCCGACCTGCAGAAGGCCCTCGCGGACGCCAGCCAGGCGATGAGGGACTCGACGCAGGCGCTCCAGAACAACGACTTCGCCGCCTACGGCGAGGCCCAGAAACGGCTCGACACCGCCGTGCGGGCAGCGCTCGACGCGGAGTCGCGACTGGGCTGAGGCCTAGCGAGGGCGTGTCTCTACGATCCCGCGTCCGCACACGGGATCGAGAGACACGCCCTCGTCGTTCCACCCCGACGACCTGGAGATTTGGCACTCCCGGGCCTGTCCGCGTAAGGTAGACAAGTCGACGCGGGGTGGAGCAGCTCGGTAGCTCGCTGGGCTCATAACCCAGAGGTCGGAGGTTCAAATCCTCCCCCCGCTACGGATCGAGGGCGGCGTGTGCTTGCGGGAACGCAAGCCACGTCGCCCTTCGCATGTTGTGCGGGGCCTAGCCCCGCGCCCGCACGGGGGCGAGCCCCCGTGACCCCCGCTCGGTCGGCGCGGTGCGCCGACCTTCGTGTGGTCGGTTCCCGACCTTCGTGCAGTGCCTAGCTGTGCGCACCCGATACAGGGGCGAGGAGTCTCGTGGCCCCTGGCTCGAACGCAGGGGATCGGTAGTCTTGAGGCATGCTCCTGCTCGATGACCGGCAGCGCAGGTCCCTCGCTGAGGTGTGTGTGCGCTATGGTTTCGCGCGCCTCGAGGTCTTCGGTTCGGTGGCTCGTGGTGAGGAGCACCCCGGGTCAGATGTCGACCTGCTCTACGACCTCGCTCCACATCGACACCTGACCTGGGAGATCGTGGACGCTGCTGATGAGATCGCGGAGATCCTCGGACGGCCGGTCGACCTGGTCTCCCGACGGACGCTCCACCCCTTGCTGCGCGATCACGTCGAAGCCGAAGCCCGGGATCTCTATGCAGCGTGACCGCCTCTACGTCGTCGACATGATCCGGGTCTGCACCCGGATCATCGAGCTCACCACCGACCGCGACACGGCGGCCATCGAGCTCGACGCGGCATCTCACGAGGCGCTGCTCTGGAACTTCACTGTTCTCGGCGAAGCGTCAGCACAGATCTCCGAAGAGACTCGCGCCGCTCACCCACAGGTCCCGTGGCGCCGAGCGGCGAGCATGCGGAACAGGATCATCCATGGTTACTGGTCTGCTGACACCGATATTCTCGTCACCACGGCCCACGAGGTGATCCCCGGGATGCTGACGCTCCTCCCGGAGGTTCTCGCAGACCTGCCCGAGTGATCTTCTGGGCGACGAACGTCGCTGGAAAGAGGTCGGGTAGTGTCGGGTGCCGACGGCGGACGACGACAGGGACGGTTCTCATGCTCGAGGTCGAGCACCTGACGAAGAGGTTCGGGACGCTCACGGCGGTAGACGATCTGAGCTTCACGACTCGTCCTGGGCGGGTGACCGGGTTTCTCGGGCCCAACGGGTCGGGGAAGACGACCACGCTGCGCATGGCGTTAGGGCTGACGACGCCGACGTCAGGCAGGGCGACGTTCGACGGGGTGCCCTACCAGCGGCTGAAGAACCCGACACGTCTGGTCGGGGCCGCTCTGGAGGCGTCGGCCTTCCACCCGGGGCGCACCGCCAAGGACCACGTGCGGATGCTGGCTGACGGGGCCAAGATCGGCAAGGCCCGGTGCGACCAGGTGCTCGAGATGGTCGGGCTGGCTGCCGCCGCGGACCGTCGGGTCGGCGGGTTCTCCATGGGGATGCGCGCACGCCTGGGCCTGGCAGCGGCGATGCTGGGCGACCCGCAGGTGCTGCTGCTCGACGAGCCCGCCAACGGGCTGGACCCCGAAGGCATCGTCTGGATGCGTGACCTGCTGCGGGCCCTGGCCGACGACGGGAAGAGCGTCCTGGTCTCCTCCCACCTGCTGGCCGAGGTGCAGCAGTCGGTAGACGACGTCGTGATCATCGCCCATGGCCGTCTCGTGCACACCTCCACCCTGGCCGGCCTCGCCCGCGAGCACGAGAACCGCACCGAGGTGATCGCCGCTGATCCCGGGGCCTGGGGCCGCCTGGTCGCCGAGCAAGGATGGACGGTGCAGCCCGGCGAACCGAGCGCGGGTCCACCGAGCGCAGGCCAGCAGGCCATGGTGGTGGTCGGGCCGACCGCCGCGCAGATCGGCCGCACGGCCTTCGCCGCCGGGGTCGAGCTGCACCAGCTCGCGACCCAGCGCAGCGGCCTGGAGGCCACGTTCCTGGCCCTGACCGAAGGACAGGGGACCATCCGATGATCGCCACCCTGCGGATGGAGTTCCGCAAGTACTTCACGACCCGCACCTGGTGGGCGCTCCTGCTCATCACGTTCGTCTGGACAGGTCTCAACGTCGCCACCATGGTGCTCGCCATCCACTTCGGCCGCTCGGAGATGACCGCCGAGCAAGGGTTCTTCCTGCCCTCGGGCGACGCGGTCGCGCGCCTGATCTACTCCATGGGGACGACCTTCGGGTACGTCTTCCCAGCCATCGTCGGGGCCATGTCGGTCGCGGGGGAGTACCGCCACCAGACCATCACCCCCACGCTGCTGACCGACCCGGCACGGTGGCGGGTGCTCGCCGCGAAGTTCCTCTCCGTCGTCCCGCTGTCGGCGCTGTACGCCGTGACGGTCGTCGTCGGGTGCTTGGTGTTCGGGTCGGCGCTGCTCGCGGCGCTGGGCGAACCCACAGCGCTGGGCGACGTCAAGACCTGGGAGATGTTCGCCCGCATGATCCTGGCCATGACGCTGTGGGGTCTGGTCGGCGTCGGCCTGGGTGCGCTGCTGACGAACCAGATGGTGGCCATCGTCACGCTGCTCGGCATCACCATGTTCCTCGAGCCGACCCTGCGTTCCCTGCCCATGCTCATCGGCCGCGACATCCCCGCCCTCGCCTACCTGCCCGGAGCCCTGGGAGACGCCGTCACCGGCGCGACGCTGTTCAGCATGTTCGGCCCCGGCGGCACGGGTGCCGGCCTCCTGGGCTTCCTCCCCGCGACAGCGCTTCTGCTGCTCTACGCCGTCGTCCTCACCGCCGCCGGATACCTGCTCCGCTTCCGCCGCGACATCCCGTAGCCCGAAGGCCTGACGCTCGGGCTGCGGAGCCGGGTGCGGCGGGGTACCAATGAGGGTGACGGCCAGGGGGGCCGTCGCGCCGTGGGGCGCCGGTCTTCAGGAGCGGGCTGTGGCCGACCTCGTCTTCGTCGTCCTGACGTGCGTGGCCTTCGCGGCGCTCGCCGCCCTCGTCGCGGCGGTGTCCAGGCTGTGATCCTCGCCGTGCTCGCCAGCGCCCTCGACCTGCTCGGACGGACGAGCCCCTCGCCCCGCCCAGGGCTGGACGGCGAGTACGTCGTCATGGTGGTGGTGGCGGTCGGGCTGGTGGGATACCTGCTGTGGGCGCTGCTGAAACCGGAGAGGTTCTGATGCCGGCGGCGCTCGCGGCGGCCTTGCAGGTCGGGCTGCTGGTCGCCCTGCTGGCGGCGGTGCACGTCCCGTTCGGGGACTACATGGCACGCGTCTTCACCACGTCGCGTCATCTGCGCGTCGAACGGGTCGTCTACCGCCTGGGCAGCATCGACGCCGAGGCCGACCAGCGGTGGCCGGTCTACGCACGGTCGCTGCTGGCGTTCTCGTTCGTCAGCATCCTGGTCCTGTACGCGCTCCTGCGGGTGCAGGGGCACCTCCCGCTGTCGCTCGGCAGGTCAGGGGTGCCGGCGGACGGGGCCTGGAACACCGCGGTCTCCTTCGTGACCAACACGAACTGGCAGTGGTACGCCGGCGAGTCGACCATGGGTCATCTGGTGCCGATGGTCGGGCTGACGGTGCAGAGCTTCGTCTCGGCGGCCGTCGGCCTGGCGGTGGCGGTCGCCCTGGTCCGGGGCTTCGCTCGGGATCGGACCGACCGGATCGGCAGCTTCTGGGTCGACCTCGTGCGAGGGACGCTGCGTGTTCTTCTGCCGATATCCCTCGTCGCAGCGGTCGTGCTGCTGGTCGGCGGGGTCGTGCAGAACCTCGCCGTACCCCACGAGATCACCACGCTCTCAGGCTCGACGCAGACGATGGTCGGCGGCCCGGTCGCCTCCCAGGAGGCGATCAAGAACCTCGGGACCAACGGCGGAGGGTTCTTCGCAGCCAACGCCGCGCACCCGTTCGAGAACCCGGACGGGTGGACCAACCTGTTCCAGGTCTTCCTCATGCTCGTGATCCCGTTCAGCCTGCCGCGCACCTTCGGGCAGATGGTCGGCGACAGACGCCAGGGTGTGGCGATCCTCGCCGCCATGGGTGCGATCTGGGCCGGGGCGGTCGCCGTCGCGACCTGGGCCGAGACACGCGGCCTCGGCACCGTGCCGCAGGCCGCCGGTGGTGCCATGGAGGGCAAGGAGGTCCGGTTCGGGCCCGCCGCGTCGGCGCTGTTCGGCGTCTCGACCACGGTCACGTCCACCGGCGCGAACAACGCCTCCTACGACTCGTTCACCGGGCTGGGCGGGGGAGCGACCCTGTTCGGCATGATGCTGGGCGAGGTCGCGCCCGGAGGTGTCGGCGCGGGGCTGTACGGGATGCTCGTGCTCGCGGTGCTGACCGTGTTCCTCGCAGGGCTGATGGTCGGACGCACACCGGAGTACCTCGGCAAGAAGATCGGCCGCCGCGAGGTGACGCTCGTCGCCCTCACCGTCCTGACGATGCCCGCCCTGGTGCTCGTCGGTGCGGCGATCACCGCGGGCTCGCCCGCGCTGACCGACGCCTCCGTGAGCGACCCGTCTGTGCAGGGGTCGAGCGCGCACGGGCTCTCAGAGATCCTCTACGCCTACACCTCCACGGCGAACAACAACGGTTCGGCGTTCGCTGCCTTCGGCGCCGACACCGTGTACCAGAACACGGCCCTGGGTGTCGCGATGCTGCTCGGCCGCTTCGTGCCGATGGTGCTGGTGCTGGCGCTCGCGGGCAGCCTCGCCGCTCAGCCGCCGCAGCCCGCCTCCCGAGGAACCCTGCCGACGCACGGCCCGGTGTTCGTCGGGCTGCTGGTCTTCGTCACGGTCGTCGTCGCTGGCCTGACCTTCTTCCCGGCGCTCGCGCTCGGCCCGGTCGCGGAGGCCCTGCGATGACCTCTCACAGCACGGTGCGCGCCGGGGCGTCCGACCCGCGCCAGAGGCGTTCCTCGCCGCGCTCGTCAACACCCTCAGTCGGCTCGGACGAGAGAACACGCTCTCTCGTCTCTCGCCTCAGTCGGGTGTGGCGGTCTCTGCCGGGCGCGCTGCGCAAGCTCGACCCTCGTCACCAGGTGCGCTACCCCGTGATGTTCGTGGTCTGGGTCGGGGCCCTCGCCGCGACGGTGCTCGCGGTGCTCCACCCGAGCCTGTTCGCCTGGTCGGTCACCGGGTGGCTGTGGGCCACGGTGGTGTTCGCCAACCTGGCCGAGGCGGTCGCCGAGGGGCGTGGCCGGGCACAGGCCGCGTCCCTGCGCAAGACGCGCACCCAGACCCTGGCACGCAGGCAGCGGCCCGACGGTACCGAGGAGTCCGTGCCGGGCACGTCGTTGGCGGTCGGTGACCTCGTCGTCGTGGAGGCCGGCGAGGTCGTCCCTGGTGACGGGGACGTGGTGGAGGGCATCGCGAGCGTCGACGAGTCGGCCGTCACCGGCGAGTCCGCCCCGGTGATCCGCGAGTCCGGTGGTGACCGCAGCGCCGTCACCGGCGGCACCACGGTGCTGTCGGACCGGATCGTCGTGAGGATCACCGCGAAGGCCGGCGAGACGTTCATGGACCGGATGATCGCGCTGGTCGAGGGCTCGGCCCGGCAGAAGACCCCGAACGAGATCGCGCTCGGCCTGCTGCTGGCCGGCATGACGATCGTCTTCCTGCTCGCCATGGTCACGCTCCAGCCGTTCGCGGCCTACTCCGGGGCCGCCCAGCCGGTCGTCGTGCTCATCGCCCTGCTGGTCTGTCTGATCCCCACCACCATCGGCGCCCTGCTGTCGGCCATCGGCATCGCCGGGATGGACAGGCTCGTCCAGCGCAACGTCATGGCCCTGTCGGGTCGGGCCGTCGAGGCCGCCGGTGACGTGGACGTCCTGCTGCTCGACAAGACGGGCACCATCACCCTGGGCAACCGTGAGGCCGTCGAGCTGGTGCCCGTCGAGGGTGTGGACGAGACGCGTCTCGCCGAGGCCGCGCAGATGTCGAGCCTGGCCGACGAGACGCCCGAGGGCCGGTCGATCGTCGTGCTCGCCAAGCGTCGCCACGGGTTGCGCCACCCGCAGGCCGCCCCGCTGCCGGACGCGACGTTCGTACCGTTCAGCGCCCAGACGAGGATGAGCGGTGTCGATGTGCGGACCGACGGCGCGGTCTGGCAGGTCCGCAAGGGCGCGGCCAGCGCCGTCATGGCCTGGGTCCGTGAGCACGGCGGCAGCCCGGTCGCTGACGTCGGCCACGTGGTCGACGCGATCTCCGCCTCGGGTGGCACCCCGCTCGTCGTCGCGGAGCGGGTCGGGGACGAACCGGCCCGCGCGCTCGGTGTGATCCACCTCAAGGACGTCGTCAAGCAGGGCATCCGCGAACGCTTCGCGCAGCTGCGGCGCATGGGCATCCGCACGGTGATGATCACCGGGGACAACCCGCTGACCGCCAAGGCCATCGCTGAGGAGGCCGGGGTGGACGACTTCCTCGCCGAGGCCCGGCCCGAGGACAAGCTGGAGCTCATCAAGCGCGAGCAGGCCGGCGGCCGGATGGTCGCCATGACCGGTGACGGCACCAACGACGCCCCCGCGCTGGCTCAGGCAGACGTCGGCGTCGCCATGAACACCGGGACGTCCGCCGCGAAAGAGGCCGGGAACATGGTCGACCTGGACTCCAACCCGACGAAGCTGATCGAGATCGTCCAGATCGGCAAACAGCTGCTCATCACCCGTGGCGCCCTGACGACGTTCTCGATCGCCAACGACGTCGCGAAGTACTTCGCGATCATCCCCGCGATGTTCGCCGGCCTGTACCCGCAGCTGGACAGGCTCAACGGCATGGGGCTGTCGTCACCGCAGTCGGCCGTGCTGTCGGCCGTGATCTTCAACGCGCTGGTCATCGTCGCCCTCGTGCCCGTGGCGCTGCGCGGTGTGCGGTACACCCCGTCGGACGCGGCCACCATGCTGCGCCGCAACCTGCTGGTCTACGGCGCCGGTGGGCTGGTCGCCCCGTTCGTCGGCATCAAGATCATCGACCTGCTCGTCTCCGCGCTGCCCGGCATGTAGACCCTGAGGAGAACCCGTGCTGTCGTTCGCCCGCCAGTCCGCGGCCGCCTTACGGCTGCTCGTCGTCCTCACGGTCGTCCTCGGCGTCGCCTACCCGCTCGTGGTGCTCGGCCTCGGGCGCCTGATGCCTGACCGGGCTGACGGGTCGATGCTGAAGGTCGACGGGACCGTCGTCGGCTCGGTGCTGATCGGGCAGGCGTTCAGCGGCGACGAGTGGTTCTTGCCACGCCCGTCAGCCGCCGGTGCCGGGTACGACCCGAGGGCTAGCGGGGCGACCAACCTCGGCCCGAACAGCCCGGTGCTGCTCTCGACCGTCGAGCAGAGAATCCAGGAGGTGGCCGAGCGTGAGGGTGTCGACCCGTCCCAGGTGCCGCCCGATGCTGTGACCGCGTCCGGGTCGGGTCTCGACCCTCACATCTCGCCCGCGTACGCCGCCCTCCAGGTGCCCAGGGTCGCGAACGCCCGAGGGCTCGACGAGGCGACCGTGCGGAACTTGGCCGTCGAGGCGACCACCGGACGCGAGCTGGGGTTCCTGGGGGAGCCACGAGTGAACGTGCTGAGGCTCAACGCCTCCTTGGTCAACCTGGGTTGAGCGAACCATGGTCGACGTCGACGCCTGGTCGCAAGAGCCTTCGCCCCCGGGGAGCCCCGGTGGCCAGCGGGGTGTGCTGCGCGTCTACCTGGGGGCCGCCCCCGGGGTGGGCAAGACGTACGCCATGCTCGCCGAGGGGCGCCGCCGCGTCGAGGGAGGCGAGGACGTGGTGGTCGGCCTGGTCGAGACCCACGGGCGCGTGCGGACCGCCGCGATGCTCGACGACCTCGAGGTGGTCGAGCGCCAGACGCTGCACCACCGTGGGACGACGCTGACCGAGATGGACCTCGACGCCGTGCTCGCCCGTCGGCCGGCCGTCGCGCTCGTGGACGAGCTGGCCCACAGCAACGTCCCCGGCGCGCGCCACACCAAGAGGTGGCAGGACGTCCAGGATCTTCTCGATGCCGGCGTCGATGTGGTCACGACCGTCAACATCCAGCACCTGGAGAGCCTCAACGACGTCGTGGAGGCGATCACCGGCGTGCGTCAGGGCGAGACGGTGCCCGACGAGGTGGTGCGCCGTGCCGACCAGATCGAGCTGGTCGACCTCAGTCCGGAGGCGCTGCGCCGTCGCCTCGAGCACGGAGACATCTACCGGCCTGACAAGGTCGAGGCCGCGCTGACCCACTACTTCCGGGTCGGCAACCTCACCGCCCTGCGTGAGCTGGCGCTGCTGTGGACCGCCGACCGCGTGGACGACGCGCTGGAGAAGTACCGTCACGAGCACGAGATCGACGAGGCGTGGCCTACGCGAGAGCGCGTCGTCGTCGCCGTCACCGGGGGCCCTGAGACCGAGACCCTCGTGCGTCACGGCCTGCGGGTCGCGGAGCAACCGGGTGCCGAGCTGCTCGTGCTCTACGTCGCCCGCGCGGACGGGCTGGCGGGTCCGCCTCCTGGTGACCTGGCCAGCCACCAGGCGTTCGCGGAGTCTGTCGGAGCCACCTGGCACGCCGTCGTCAGCGACGACGTGCCCGCCGCGATCCTCGACTTCGCACGCGACGTCAACGCCAGCCACATCCTGCTCGGCGCGTCTCGCCGCTCCCGCTGGACGTCGGCCTTCTCTCCCGGGGTCGCCCCCCGCGTCATCGAGGGCTCAGGCGAGATCGACGTGCTCATCGTCGGCCACGAGCACGCCGCGAAGAGCCAGCAGCGCCCCCGCCGGGACTCGAACCCGGAACCTGCAGATTAGAAGTCTGTCGCTCTGTCCATTGAGCTACGGGGGCAAGACGGTCTAGCGTTCCCAGCGTAGTAGTCGCGTCGATGTGGGCGTGTCGTGCTGGTGCACCGGCGAGAATAGGCCCGCCTGGACAGCTCTCGGTGCGCCTGACGGCGTGCCGACCGGATGAAGGAGCGGCCGAGGTTGGTTGCGGAGGTGGACGACCCCGATCGCGCCCGTGCTCGGCCGCGGGCTGCCGCACAGCTGCTCGATGTCGTGCGTGACCTGCACCGAGACACCGAGCGCACGCGTTTCCCCCTGCGCCTGCCCGGGTGGGAGCAGGCGGACGAGGCTCGAGACCGCCTGATCGACCAGCTCAGCGAGCACCTCATCCCCCGGATGACCGAACGCGTGGTGCCTGCCGTCGCCGTGGTCGCCGGGCCCACCGGGGCAGGCAAGTCGACGTTGGTGAACTCGCTGGTCGGGGCCGAGGTGACCGAGGCCGGGGTGCTGCGCCCGACCACACGCCGCGCGGTGCTCGTGCACCACCCCACCGACTCCGAGCCCCTGGCCCACCACCCGGTGCGCGAGGACATCGAGGTGGTCGGCCACGAGGGGCTGCCGCCCGGGATCGCCCTGCTCGACGCCCCCGACCTCGACTCGGTGGTCGAGGAGAACCGGACGTGGGCCCACCGCCTGGCAGAGTCGGCCGACCTGTGGCTGTTCGTGACCACCGCGACCCGCTACGGCGACGCTCTGCCCTGGCAGGTGCTCCAGACCGCCGCCGACCGTGGCACCACGGTGGCGATGGTGCTCAACCGGGTCGCACCGTCGTCGCTGGCCACGGTGCGGCGCGAGCTCCAGGCGCGCATGCGCGAGCGTGGGCTGGGTGACGCGCCGCTGTTCGCGCTGCCCGACGTCGGGCCGCACACCGGCCCGCTCGACCCCGACGTGGTCGCGCCGCTGTCGCGGTGGCTGTCGCTGCTGGCCGACCCTGACCGGGCGCGCGGCGTGGTGAGGCGGACGCTACGCGGGGCTCTCGGTGCCCTGCACGGGTGGGTGGAGGAGCTGGCTGACGCCGTCCAGGACCAGGCCGACGCGGTGGGAGAGATCGCCTCGGCGGTCGACCAGGCGCTGGCCCCGGTGAACGAGTCAGAGGTGCGGCAGGTGCTGGAGGGGTCGGTCGCCGACGGCGCGGTGCGCAGCCGCTGGTCAGAGCTGACGGCTCGCGGAGGGCCGTGGACGGCGATCCTCGGGCGGCACGGTCAGGTTCGCGGTGGGCCCCGCGCCGCCGTGGCTCGCACCGCCGTCGCGCACCCGCTCCTCGAAGACCTGGCCGCCGGGGCGCGTCTGACGCTGGAGGCGGCGGGGGAGCGGGCACGAGAGGCCGTCGCGTCGACGCTGCGCGACCCCGACGGGCCGCGCGGGGGAGCGGTGCTGGCCGAGCACCCCGACGCCTGGTCGGCGGCGGCGGGCGCGCAGGTCGCCGCCCTGTCGGCAGCCGCGTGGACGGCGGCGGGGCTGCGGGCCGCCGCCACCCTGCTCGACGAGGGACCAGGCGTCTCGGCCCTCCCGCCGGGCCGGCGGGTGGGCCTGGCGCGCGCGGTCGGCGCCGAGCCGCTCGCCGCCGCCGCGCTGGCAGGTGCCGCGGGCGTCGTCGAGGCCGAAGACCTGACTGTCGCGCTCCTCGGGCCGTCCGGTCAGGTGCTGCTCGAGGCGCTGCGCGACGACCTGGTCGGACGGGTCCGAGACCAGGTCGCCGCGGAGGCGTCGGTGGTCGATCTCGTCCTGGACGACCCGGACCTGGCCGCGGACGTCGCGTCGCGGCTCCGCGCACGGCTGGCAGCCCTCAAGGAGCTGACATGACACCCACGGCCGAACCGACGGCACCGGACGAGCGGGCGTCGACCGCCGAGCCCGCGCAGCCGGGTGCGTCGGTCGCCCTCGAGCAGGTCGGGCGTGACGAGGAGACCGCAGCCGAGGAGACGCGGACCACGGCCGACGAGACCAGGCGGGTCGCCGCCCGTGCGGACCTGCTCGCCACCGCGCTGGACGAGGCTCAGGGCCTGATCGACGCTGACGCGGCGTCGGCGGTCGCTGCCGTCCTGGACCGGGTGCGCGGTCGCCTCGCGGTAGGCGCGGAGCACACCGTCGTCGCCATCATGGGCGGGACGGGCTCGGGCAAGTCGAGCCTGTTCAACGCCGTCACGGGGCTGGACTTCGCCGACGTCGGCGACACCAGGCCGACGACGGAGCGGGCGACCGCCTGCGTGTGGGGCTCCGACGGTGCCGCCGTGCTGGACTGGCTGGGCGTCGACCCGTTCCGCCGGATCCGGCGCGAGAGCCTGCTGGACGCCGGGGCGGAGGACTGCCTCGCGGGGCTGGTGCTGCTGGACCTGCCCGACCACGACTCGGTGGCCACAGCCCACCGGGCAGCGGTGGACCAGGCGCTGCCCCTGGCCGACCTGGTGATCTGGGTGGTCGACCCGCAGAAGTACGCCGACGACGCCCTGCACACCGGTTATCTGCGTGAGCTGCGGGACCGCGAGGGGTCGATGCTGGTCGCGCTCAACCAGATCGACACCGTGCCGACCGAGTACCGCGAGGCGCTGGTGGACGACCTGAGCCGCCTGCTGGCCGAGGACGGGCTGGAGGAGATCGGCGTCCTGGCCGTCTCGGCCCGGACAGGCGAGGGTGTGGCCGAGCTGAGAGAAGGTCTGGTCGAGGTGGTCTGCCGGCGCTCGGCGGCCACGGTGCACGTGGGCGACGAGATCGCGGCGGCCGCGCAGACGCTCGCCGAGGCGCTCGGCCCGCGAGCCGACCCCCCAGAGGGCGACCCTCTCGAACCGGTGGTCGAGACCTTGGTGACGGCGGCCGGCCTCCAGGCGGTGGCCGACGCGGTGGGTTCGGCGCTGCTCGGCCGAGGGTCGCGCTCCCCAGGGTTCGGCAGGGTCCACGAGGACGGCGCCCAGCTGGCCCGCACCCAGTGGCTGGCCGGTGCCACCGAGGGCCTGACGTCTGTCGTGGCGGACGAGGTCGCCGCACGGGTGGCAGGTGTGGACGATCTGCGCCAGGCGGTGGCCGACGCGCTGGCGGGCCTGACGGTCGGCCTGCGCCGGTCGGTCGCGGTGAGGGTGGCGTTCTGGGTCGGCGTGCTGCTCGCGGTCGGGGGGGCGGCCGTCGTGCTCGGTGCTGTCGCGGCTGCGGGTGCCTCGTGGGTGCCGCGTGCGACCGTCGGCGGCGGGCTGCTGGTGGCGGCCGCGCTCGTGCTGGTGGGGGCCTGGTGGTGGCGTCGGCTGGCCGCTCGACGTCGTGCCCGGGTGCTGGCCGAGCGAGGCCGTCAGGCGGTGCGCGCCGTGGTCGTGACGCTCCTGAGCGACCCGACCGCCGACGTGCTCTCCCGCCTGGCCCGGCTCCAGGAGACCGTGGCGAAGGCGCGCTGACCCCTGATCGCGCGGTGCCCGCCGGGTGCTCGCGCCCGGTACGGGGAGACACCCCCTAGGCTTGGGGGTCGGAAGACGACCGACCTGACATCGACGAGGGACTGTGGCTGAGTTCATCTACACCATGTACAAGGCGCGCAAGGCGCACGGGGACAAGGTCATCCTCGATGACGTCTCGCTGAACTTTCTGCCGGGGGCCAAGATCGGCATGGTCGGCCCCAACGGTGCGGGCAAGTCGACCATCTTGAAGATCATGGCCGGGCTGGACCAGCCGTCGAACGGCGAGGCGCACCTGGCCCCGGGCTTCACCGTGGGGATCTTGCAGCAGGAGCCCCCGCTGAACGAGGACAAGACGGTGCTGGGCAACGTCGAGGAGGGCGTCGCCGAGATCAAGGGCGCGCTGGACCGCTACAACGAGATCAGCGCCGCGATGGCCGAGCCCGACGCCGACTACGACACCCTGCTGGCCGAGATGGGCAAGCTCCAGGAGGTCATCGACACCGCCGACGCCTGGGACCTGGACTCCCAGCTCGAGCAGGCCATGGACGCCCTGCGCTGCCCGCCGAGCGACACCCCGGTGTCGGTGCTGTCCGGTGGGGAGCGGCGCCGGGTCGCGCTGTGCCGGCTGCTGCTGGAGAAGCCTGACCTGCTGCTGCTGGACGAGCCGACGAACCACCTCGACGCGGAGTCGGTGCTCTGGCTCGAGCAGCACCTGAAGGGCTACCCCGGGGCGATCCTCGCGGTGACCCACGACCGGTACTTCCTCGACCACGTCGCGGAGTGGATCTGCGAGGTGGACCGCGGCCGGCTGTACCCCTACGAGGGCAACTACTCCACGTACCTGGAGAAGAAGGCGGCACGCCTGGAGGTCCAGGGCAAGAAGGACGCCAAGCTCGCCAAGCGGCTGGCCGACGAGCTCGCCTGGGTGCGTCAGAACGCCAAGGGCCGTCAGGCCAAGTCGAAGGCGCGCCTGGCGCGTTATGAGGAGATGGCCGCCCAGGCCGAGCAGACCCGCAAGCTGGACTTCGAGGAGATCCAGATCCCGCCGGGCCCCCGGCTGGGCTCGGTGGTGCTCGAGGCCGCAGACCTGCGCAAGGGTTTCGACGACAGGGTGCTGATCGACGGCCTGTCGTTCACCCTGCCGCGCAACGGCATCGTCGGCATCATCGGCCCCAACGGTGTGGGCAAGACGACGCTGTTCAAGACGATCGTCGGGCTGGAGCCGCTGGACGACGGCACGCTGAAGATCGGCGAGACCGTCAAGATCAGCTACGTCGACCAGTCCCGCGCCGGGATCGACCCGAAGAAGACGCTGTGGGAGGTCGTCTCCGACGGGCTGGACTTCATCAAGGTCGGCAACGTGGAGATGTCGTCACGTGCGTATGTCGCGGCCTTCGGGTTCAAGGGGCCTGACCAGCAGAAGCCGGCCGGGGTGCTGTCCGGCGGGGAGCGCAACCGGCTCAACCTGGCCCTGACGCTCAAGCAGGGCGGCAACCTGCTGCTGCTGGACGAGCCCACCAACGACCTGGACGTGGAGACGCTCGGCTCGTTGGAGAACGCGCTGCTGGACTTCCCCGGCTGTGCGGTGGTCATCTCTCACGACCGCTGGTTCCTGGACCGGGTGGCCACGCACATCCTCGCCTACGAGGGGACGGACGAGGACCCGTCCGCCTGGTACTGGTTCGAGGGCAACTTCGCCGCCTACGAGGAGAACAAGGTGGCCCGCCTGGGCGCCGAGGCCGCCCGTCCGCACCGGGTGACCTACCGCAAGCTGCGCCGGGACTGACAGGCCTCGGGACGTCTCTCCAGACGCGACCCTCGGCGCGCCCTGGCTCCTTCGTGGAGCCAGGGCGCGCTCGGTTGGGTCCCAGGGCCCGGTCAGATGGGGTCTGGGAGCCCTGTCTCGTACCGGCGACGACGCGGCATGATCTGCACCGGTACCCGTGATCGATCGGGACCGCTGGGCGCCTCATGGAGAGAGCGGTGCGATGCGGAGAGTCGGTGCGTCTCGCGACGAGCGCGGGGGTGCGGCCGTCGAGTATGTCGGCGTCACCCTGGTCGTCGCGGTGATCCTCGGGGCGGTCATCCTGGTCGCCCCTTCGCTGGGCGGCACCGTCGGGTGCGCCGTCCAGCGGGCCTTCTCCTCGATCACCGGGAGCTCTGCTCCGGTCTGCGCGAGCGGGGTCGACACGGCCACGCCTGACGACGGGCCCGCGACGAGCGAGGTCGTGCTCGCGGTCTACCCGGAAGGGGACATCTCTGACGGGAGCGCGGACAGCCGGACGAGCACCGGGGTGCTGCGCGTCGAGGCCGGTGAGGACGTCACCTGGACCGTGACCTCCGACCAGTCCTGGGCGATACCCAGCGTCGACCAGGACAGGGGCCCCGGTGAGGTCGACGTGACGTTCCGCTCCAACCCTGGGCAGGATCGAGAGGCGACGATCACCATCACCTCGTCCGACGGCCAGACGGTCACCCAGACGATCACGCAGCCGGGCGAGACCCAGACCTACGTCGCCCTGGGCGACTCCTACTCGGCGGGTGTCGGGGCCTATCCGCGCTCTCCGGGCGACAGGGTCACGGGAGCGCTCATCGGCGGCGGTATCGCTGGCCTGCCTGGGGCGCTGATCGGTGGCGGTGTCGGGACGGACTTCGACGAGTCCGAACGTCGGGAGAGGTCCTGGTGGCCGGACGCCTGGAACGAGGACGAGTGCTACCGGGCGGCCCTGGGGTGGCCGCGCCTGCTGGGCAACGGCCAGACGACCGCGAGCGGCACCCCGAGCCTGCGGATGGCCACCGACTCCTTCGTCGCCTGCACCGGGGCCACCTCCGACGGCACGAGCATGACCGGTGGGACGGCGCCGTCCGTCATGGACCAGATCGACCAGGCGAGGGACACGCTCGGGGAGGCCGGGATCGTCTCGATCTCGATCGGCGGCAACGACATCGGCTTCGCGGAGGTCGTCACCGAGTGCGTCACCCCGTTCAAGAGCCCGGCGGACTGCAGCGCGGCGATCAGGCTGGGGAACGAGCGGATCGCTGACACGTCCGAGGACGGCCTGAACATGAGGCTGGTCAGGACGTACGAGGCGATGCTCGAGGCCGCGCCGAACGCCACCATCTACGTCGTGGGGTACCCGCCGGTCATCGAGCACGACGACACGGGCCGCGACCCCTGGGAGCCGTGGAACGTCGGGAAGGTGTACAACGAGAACGTTGCGGAGGCGGCCGAGCTGATCCAGAACCTCAACCGGCTGATCTCGGACACCGTGGACGAGGTCAACGCGGCGAGCCCGACCGGCCCGAGGCTCGTGTTCGTCGACCCTGGGGCTCCAGGCTCGCCGTTCATCGGTCACTCGGTCAACGACCCCGACCCCTACACGAACGGGCTCACCCTGCCGCCGGTCCCGTACTCCTACCACCCCAACGTGGCGGGGAACGAGGCCTACGCCCGGTGGGTCGCCGAGCACATGCTCGGGGCCAGGTGATCAGGTGCTCGAGAACCGTGAGGGTCCCGAGGGCGGCAGGCGTGACGTACGCTCGGTCGATGGCCGAGCACGGGCTTGGGAGAGGCGATGATGACGGGTCGAGGCCCGAGGGCGTGGGCGGTGCTGGCGCTCGTCGCCGTGCTGGGAGCAGGTGCGGTGTCTGGGTGTAGCGCGGACGACGACGCCTCTGCGGGGTCGCAGGTGACCTCCGCGTCGTGGGCGAGGCAGGTCGTCACCGGCACGACCATGTGGACCGTGAGCAAGGACGGCTGGACGATCACGGCCTACGACATGGGTCGGGGCACCGCCGAGCGGGACTCGTTCTTCTCCGACGACGCCACCGGTGAGCCGTTGGTGGCCGAGGGAGACCCGATCGTCTTCGTCAACGTGGTGGCGACCAACACCGGTGACGCGACGGGGTTCGTCGGGATCGACGAACCCTCCCTGTGGGCGATGCCGCTGGACTCTCCCTACACCCAGGGCGTGGAGCGGGTCACCCCGGCGACCGATCGTCAGATGAGGGACCACCAGGTGTGGTACCACTCGGTGATGTCGAACGCCGACGACCGTCTGCCCTACACGGTCGCTCCCGGAGAGTCGTTCGCGATGGGCTACGTGCTGCCGCTGTCGCTCGGCGACGAGTGGGTCTTCGTCCCCTCGCTGCGGGTCTACCAGACCAAGGAGACGACCATGGGCAGCGGGCTCGTCTTCGACCGTCAGTCCTTCACCTTCGGCTGAGCGGCACCTCCACCGGGACTGACGTCCCGGGTCTCACCTGTGAGCCGGTGCCTACAGTCGAATCGGGTCGACCTCACAGGCGAGACGGGTTGTCATCACATACCCCCGGTGGTATACCCTCTGCGCCGAGCAGCTCGCGGAGCACCGCGAGAGCCGAACTGACACACATCGGAGTGGGTACGTTGGCACGAGTCGTCATTCTTGGGGCCGGGGTCGCCGGGCACACAGCAGCGCTGCACCTGCGGCGGTGGCTCGGGCGCGAGCACGAGGTGGCCGTGGTCACTCCCAACTCGAGCTGGAACTGGATCCCGTCGAACATCTGGGTCGGCGTCGGCAAGATGCCGGCGGAGAAGGTCCTGATCCCGCTGGCACCGATCTACCGCCGCAAGGGGGTCGTGTACCACCAGGGGCTGGCCACCACGATCTTCCCCGAGGGCACCGCGGAGGACTCCTCGCCGCAGGTCGAGTTCACCCGTACCGGGAAGGACCGTCCGGGTGAGACCGAGCGGATCACCTACGACTACCTCATCAACGCGACCGGCCCGAAGCTGAACTTCGCCGCCACCCCGGGCCTGGGCCCGGACGGGTTCTCCCAGTCGGTGTGCACCGCGTCCCACGCGGTCGAGGCCGCCAAGGCCCTGGCGGCCACCATCGACAAGATGAAGGCCGGCGAGCGCCAGCGTCTGGTCATCGGCACCGGGCACGGCACGTGCACGTGCGAGGGCGCGGCGTTCGAGTACACGTTCAACGTCGAGCACGCCCTGCGCGCCAACGGCGTGCGCGACAAGGCCGAGCTGATCTACCTCACCAACGAGCACGAGCTGGGTGACTTCGGCGTCGGGGGCATGAGCTTCGTCCAGAAGGGGTTCACCCAGTCTGGCCGGATGTGGACCGAGTCGCTCTTCCGTGAGCGGGGCGTGAAGGCGATCCCGCAGGCCCACGTCCACGAGGTGATGGAGGGCAAGCTGCGCTACGAGCAGCTGGACGGCGTGGAGCGCGAGCTCGAGTTCGACTTCGCCATGCTCCTGCCGCCGTTCCGGGGCGCCGACCTCAAGGCGTTCGACCGCGAGGGCAACGACATCACCTCGACGCTCTTCGCCCCGTCGGGCTTCCTCAAGGTGGACGCCGACTACACGCCCAAGCCCTACGAGGAGTGGTCGGCCGAGGACTGGCCGCACACCTACGAGTCTCCGGCGTACCCCAACATCTTCGCCCCAGGCATCGCCTTCGCCCCGCCGCACCAGATCTCCCGGCCGCGCACCAGCGTCAACGGGACCGTCATCGCCCCCTCGCCGCCCCGCACCGGGATGCCGTCGGGCATCATGGCGCGCACCGTCGCGGAGACCATCCGCGACCGCATCAAGGACGGCCCCTCGGCCAAGGCGCACGGTGCGTCGATGACGACGATGGGCGCGGCGTGCGTCGCGTCCACCGGGAACAGCTGGCGCAAGGGTTCCGCGGCGGCCATGACGATGTTCCCGGTGGTGCCGGACCCGGCGAAGTACCCGCTGACCGGTCGTGACCTCAAGGGCACGTCTGGCGAGATCGGGCTGTCCGGCCACTGGATCAAGACCATGCTGCACTTCATGTTCATCTACAAGGCCAAGGCCCGTCCGTTCTGGTACCTCATCCCCGAGTGACCTCTCTCGACCCTCAGGAGACTCCCATGGACACATCGCCGTCGCCCGCGAACGAGGCCCTGGTCGAACGCATCGCCAGCGCACCGCTCCCGACCGCCCGCGTGCTGAGGCAGCGCCAGAACGTGCCGGCCCAGCTGATCCGCTTCGTCCGCATCAACCTGCGGATGCTGCGCGTCGTCGCCGCCAAGCACTACTGATCTGACCGCGCGGTCGATCTGGCTCGTGCGGTCGATCTGACCTTCGCGGTGGGCGCTGCCCGCGCCACCGCACACCCGCAGGGGCCCACGCTCATGGAGCGTGGGCCCCTGCGGTGTCAGTGCCTTCAGCTCCCCAGCAGAGACTTCATCTGCTTGGCGACGGTGAGGATCGCCTTGGTGGGCGTCACACGTGCCATCCGGTCGAGCATCTTCGCGTCCTTGCCGATCAGCAGCCGGGGCTCACCGGCCGCGATAGCGTCGACGATCTGACGGCCCGCCTCGTCGGGTGCGGTCACCTTGGGGACCTTGGCGCCGTCCGGCACGTGCACCTGGACCCCGGAGTTCCCGGTGATGTTGGTGCCGACCCCGCCGGGGAACACCACGGTCACCGCGACGCTGGTGTCCATCAGCTCAGCCTGCAACGTCTCGGTGAACAGCTTGACCGCCGCCTTGCTCGCGCCGTAGGCACCCTGGCCGGGCACCGGCACCAGGCCGCCCATGCTGGACACGTTGAGCAGCGCCGCGGCGGGGCGTGCGGTGAGCGAGGGCAGGAAGGCCTTGCACAGGTACACGGTGCCCCAGAAGTTCACCGCCATGACCTTCTCGACCTGCTCGACCGCCAGGTCGGCGACGTGCACGAACGGCTGGATGATCCCCGCCACGTTGACCAGGCCGTCGACCTGGCCGTGCGCCCGCACGACCACGTCCGGCAGCGCCTCGCACGCCTGCCGGTCGGTGATGTCCACCACGTGCGTGCTGATCCGCTCCGCACGCTCACCGGCGAGCCGCACCGTGCCTGCCAGCCCCTCCTCGGAGCGGTCCACGGCCGCGACCACAGCCCTGCGCCGGACCAGCTCGAGCACCACCTCCCGGCCGATGCCGTTGCCGCCGCCGGTGACCACGAAGACCTTGTCGTTCAGCTCCATGCCGTGCACGTTACCGGCACCTCGTGGTGTCTCGCACGACCGCCAGGCGCGGCCGTGCCACCGAGAGATCTCGTGCGGGTGGCAGAGGAGCGGAGCCGAGGCGTCTCGCGGTTCAGATCTGAAGGATGGCGCGGGCGATGAGGAAGTAGACGATGAGCCCGGTGGCGTCGACGAAGGTCGTGATGAAGGGGTTGGAGAAGACGGCCGGGTCGACGCGGATGGTGCGTGCGACCAGCGGCATGACTCCTCCGACGGTCGCCGCGAGCGTGCAGATGGCGAGCAGGGTCAGCCCGACCACCAGGCCGATCTGGAAGCCGTAGACGAGGCCGGCGAGGACGACCCCCATCGTCCCCAGCAGCGCGCCCAGGGAGAACCCGACGCGAGCCTCGCGGGTGAGCACGTGGACGATGTCGCGAGGACGCACGTCGCCGAGCGCGAGCGCCCGGGTGACGGTGGTGGCGGCCTGGTTGCCGGTGTTGCCACCGACGCCGACCAGCAGCGTGACGAACAGGGCGAGCACGGTCACCTGCTCGATGGTCGCCTCGAACGTGGAGAGCACCTGCACGGTCAAGATCGCGCTCACGGCGAGGACGAGCAGCCAGACGACACGGGAGCGGATGATGGCCGAGACGGGGGTGGACAGGTAGGGGCGGCGCAGCGGCTCGACACCACCCTGGCGCGCGGTGTCCTCGCTCTCCTCCTGCTCCAGGATGCGCACCGCGTCGTCGATGGTGAGGATGCCGACCAGCCGGGCCTCGTGGTCGACGATCGGCAGCGCGAGCAGCCCCTGGTCGGCGCAGCGTCGTGCCGCGATCTCGACGTCGTCGTCAGCGGCCGCCGTCTGGGCCTCGCGCATGAGGTCGCGCACCTGTGCGGACGGGTCGGCGCGCAGCAGGTCGCGCAGGCTGACGACCCCGACGACCTTGCGCCCGGCATCGAGGACGGGGAGGGTGTAGACGGTCTCGGCGTCGTCGAGGCGGGCGCGGACCCGGCCCATCGCGTCGTCGACGGTCTGGTCGGCGTACGCGGAGACGTACTCGGGGCTCATGCGACGCCCGATGGACCCGTGCGGGTAGCCGAGCACCTCCGCCGTGAGCTCGCGCTCTCGTGCGGGCAGGCCGCGCATCAGGCGTGGTGCGACAGAGGACGGGAGCTCGTCCAGCAGCCAGACCCGGTCGTCCGGGTCCAGGCCGGCGAAGATCGCGGCGACCTCGGCGTCTCGCAACGCCTGGATCAGGTCACCCTGCAACCCCGGTGAGAGCTCCTCGAACACCTCCAGCGCGCGGTCCTTGGGCAGCAGCCGGTAGGTGATCGCGCGCTGGTGGGAGTCGAGCCGTTCCAGGGCGGGGGCGAGGTGCTCGGTCGGCGCGGACGCGAGCGCGGCAGCGACGTTCGCGAGGTCGTTGGCGGCGAGGGGCGCGGTGATGATGTCCAGCAGCGACATCACGTCGCGGGTCTGCTCGGAGGTCATAGGTCCGGCTCCTTCTCGGTGGGCGTGCGGCGGTGGGTGCGCACCCGGCGTCGCACGGCCGTGCCGCGGACGAGGGTGCTCGCACGTGGGGGTCGCACCGCGCGGGCGCCGCCGGACGCTCTCGCTGCCGCGGAGGCAGGAGGGACGCTCTAGACCGAGCCGTGGAGGCGACGGGCGGCGGGCGCGGTGTCCGGTCTGTGACTACAGCTGTCGTCACTGCTCATGGACAGCTCACCTCGCTTCCCTGTCGCGGGCCGCGACCGCCTCGCGGCTGCTGCGGCGTGTCAGCAGATGCCCTCTCGGGCGCTGACGAGGAACCACCGAGGCCCCGCAGGAGGGTATCAGGCCAGGCCGACGCCGAGGCAGAACGGCAGGGCCGTGAGATGTCGGACCGTCCGCGCCGTTGCGGACGGTCTAGAGCACTGTAGCCCGGCGAAGTCCATGCCGCGCGGGTGGGTGATCCGCTAGGGTTATTTTGTGGGCGGACAGGTCTGATCGGGTGACCTCACGGTTGCCGGTTCGCTCGGCCCGTCTGACCATCGAGGCAGACGAGGGACGTCGGCCAGCGTTGGCGTCATGGAGGACGACATGGTGGGAACCTATGCCCTGCACTGGGACACCGACACGAACCATGTGGACTTCGCTCTTGCCGGTCTCTGGGACGAGAGCCTCATGGACCGGTGGCTCGCGGAGCTCGAGGACTCTCTCGAGCACGCGCGTCCCGGCTGGACGCTCGTCGGTGACCTGACCGCCTACCCGGCCCAAGAAGACCTGATCGCCGAGCGCCAGGCGCGCATGATGACGATGTGCCAAGACCACGGCATGTCTCGGGGCGCGCTGGTGATGCCGCGAGCGGCTGTGCTCATGGAAGGTTCCCCCCTGCACCGCCAGGCGGGCCTGATCGACGAGGCGACCAAAGCGGTCGCGACCCGCGAAGAGGCCCTGGAGTTCGTCCAGGGCTGACGGCTGCCGAGCCGCCAGGCGCGCATCTCCCCGGTGTTGAGCAGGCCCGTCCACCGATGCGACCGGGCACGGTCAGATGCTGTCGTGGTACTTCTCCACAACCTCCGTCAGCTCGTACGCCGGGACCAAGACCTCCCACTCTCCGTACCGCTCTACCATGATTGAAGGGTGCTTGGGCGCGTCGCCTGGTCGCGGACTCTTCCCGCTCAGCGCCGCTTTGCCGTCCCTGATGGAGTCCACCTCCACACGATGCCCCCGCCACACGGCCGTCGTGGTGACGGAGAAGCGGTGTCCAACCTCGGAGATGTGGACCTCGCGGGACCACCCCCGATACCGGCTGGGCTCGAAACCTTCGGGTTGCGGATGTAGCGCCGATCGGAAGAGCAAGAGTTTCGAGTCTGTGATGTAGTAGCACTCGAAGACTTCTCCTTGCCATACCGCGTAGGACCCTGCTCTCATGGAACGATCCCTGATGGCTGTTCCACGATGACATGCCAACTGCCGTCCCTGAACACGGCTGCGAGCTGTTGTGTTCCGTCGGGGTCGATGCGCCACATCTCCGCCCCCTCAGGGACCTTGATCTTGGTGGTGTAGGACATCTCGGGGATGTAGCCGTCCACGTTCCCGGCGAACCCGTTGCCCATGAACGGGTTGGCGGGGTCGAGGGCTTCCTCCGCGTTCTTGGCCAGGTCTCTGGGTCTTGCCGCGCGGTCGCCGGCTTCGGTGAGGGCTGCGCCTTCGGGTTTTTCGGCGGCACGGGTGTTGAGCCATTCGTGGACGGCTGTGGTTCGTTGGGGTCCGTGGGGCATGGTGTAGATGTGGTCGGGCATGGTCAGATGCTGTCGTGATACTTCTCCACGACCTCCGTCAACTCGTATTCTGGGACCAGCACCTGCCATTCTCCATATCTTTCCACCATGATCGAAGGATGTTTGGGTGCGTCGCCTGGTCGCGGACTCTTCCCGCTCAGCGCCGCTTTGCCGTCCCTGATGGAGTCCACCTCCACACGTTGCCCCTGCCACACGGCTGTCGTGGTGACGGAGAATCGGCGCTCGACCTCGGAGATGTGCACCAAACGAACCCAGCCTCTTTGTGGATGCTTCTCGAAGCCTTCAGGACAAGGCTTCGATGACTCTACGTGGAGATATACCTTGGAGCCTCGTCTGTTGCACTCAAACACCTCACCTTTCCATACCGCGTAAGACCCTGCTCTCATGATCCGAACCCTGAGGGCTGTTCCACGATCACACGCCACCTGTCACCATCGAACACGGCTGCGAGCTGTTGGGTTCCGTCGGGGTCGATGCGCCACATCTCCGCCCCCTCAGGGATCTCGATCCTGGTGGTGTAGGACATCTCAGGGATGTAACCCTCCCCAGAACCAGCGAACCCGTTGCCTTTGAACGGGTTGGCGGGATCAAGGGCTTCCTCCGCGTTCTTGGCCAGGTCTCTGGGTCTTGCTGCGCGGTCGCCTGCTTCGGTCAGTGCTGCGCCTTCGGGTTTTTCGGTGGCTCGGGTGTTGAGCCATTCGTGGACTGCTGTGGTGCGTTCGGGTCCGTGGGGCATGGTGTAGATGTGGTCGGGCATGGTCAGATGCTGTCGTGGTAGGTTTCTACAACCTCGGTGAGCTCTGTTATCGGCACCACAGACACCCATTCACCAGTCTTTTCTGTCCCCACTACTTCAGGATAGTTACCTGGGGCGTTTTTTTCCCCCCGAACCAATGCTTTTTCATCCCTGACCCATACCACCTCTACGCGTTGCCCACGCCATACCGCTGTCGTGCTGACGGAGAAACGACGCTCCACCTCGGAGATGTGGACCTCGCGCTTCCATCCTCGCATCCGACTGTACTCGAACCCTTCAGGACGCGGCTGCGACGTTGGCCGGAAGATCAAGAGCCTCGAATCTGTGATACGAGCGCGCTCGAAGACCTCTCCTTTCCACACCGCATAAGACCCGGCTCTCATGGGACGAGCCCTGCGGGCTGCTCCACGATGACGTGCCAGTCGCTGTCTCTGTAGACCGCTGCGAGCTGTTGGGTTCCGTCGGGGTCGATGCGCCACATCTCCGCACCCTCAGGAATGTCGATCCTGGTGGTATAGGACATCTCGGGGATGTAGCCGTCCCCGGCGCCGGCGAACCCGTTGCCGGTGAACGGGTTGGTGGGGTCGAGGGCTTCCTTGGTATTGGTGGCCAGGTCGCGGGGTCTGGCCGCGCGGTCGCCTGCCTCGGTGAGCGCTGCGCCTTCTGGTTTCTCGGCGGCTCGGGTGTTGAGCCACTCGTGGACTGCTGTGGTGCGTCGGGGTCCGTGGGGCATGGTGTAGATGTGGTCAGGCATGTCGAGCATCGCGTCCAGCGCGTTGTTGGTGTGATGAGTGACTGCCACCGACACCCCGTTGTCCATGACCTTTTCGCTCGGCAGCGCATCTCCTGCCCTATACCGTACAGCAAACATGGGTTCACCTTGGGCGCGGAACGGGCTGTTGGGATAGTTCAGGCCCAACCTCTCGTAGAGCTGGGCTGGCGTCATACCCAGCGCATCGGCGGCACGCGCGACGAACCCACCCAGGTCGGGGAGGTTTTGAGGGTCTAGTCCGGTGAGTCGTCGGATCATGTCGTCGTCCATGAACGTGCGGATGCGTTCTCCGAGGACGTCCATGGCTTGGCGTGGGTCGATGACCTTCTGCAGGACGGTGTCGGGGAGTACTTGGGGTAGTGCGTCGCGGATGTG